>NZ_JABFHO010000001.1:0-600000 GCF_013404085.1 Winogradskyella helgolandensis
TGGAGTATCTATGGAGTATCTATGGAGTATCTATGGAGTATCTATGGAGTATCTATGGAGTATCTATGGAGTATCTACGGAACAATATCAAAGCATTTTTATGAAATAGCTTTCCATTAAAAACTTATACTTCGACTTATAAAATAATATCTGCAACGTCACTTTGTTCCCACCACTGAAAATCAATACGTTTTATTCTGCACGTTTAAATGCACTATTCCTTTCTCGGAATTAACAACAACAACTTATAATTGTTTCAATAAATAGTTAATTAAATCTGTGGTCGTAACAATTCCAACTAAGCTTCCATTATCTACTACTGGCAATGCATGAAATTCCTTTTGAGCTAAAATCATAGCGACATCTTTTATAGATGCATCAGAATTCACCGTGATTACATTTTTAGCCATTACCTGATCTATTGTAAACATATTATAGACTAAGGTTTCAATTTCGGTTTCGCTTTCGTCTACAGCATCCGCAAAGCTAATTCGAAGCAAATCCGTATAACTTAGCATACCAATAATAGTGTCTTTATTAACCACCGGAATATGCCTGATTTTATGTCTCTTAAATAAAAGTTCTGCGGTCTCAAGCTCATCTCCTTTTTTGAGCGTAATGATATTTGTAGACATTATTGTAGACACTGGCTCTATATTTCTCATGACTTCTAAGTTTTATAATTCACTCTTAAAAGTACTTTATAAAGCTGTAAAAGAACATGACAAAAATCACGTTATAAAGACATAAAAATGATTACATTCTATTCCTTATTACCATAACCATAGTTATAGCCATAATTGTAACCGTAGCCATAAGACTTACTTGCACCAACACTATTAATGACGTAAGCCATATTCTTTAATCTACCAGATTCTGCAAGATCCTTAGAGTATTTTAAAAGATTTTTGTCTGTATAGTTGGCCCTAGCTAAATATACAGTAGCATCTGCTAGCTGAGAAATTAACATGGTATCGGTTACTAAAATTGTTGGAGCTGTATCAACAATAATATAGTCAAATTCTTCTTTAGCTTCTTTAATAAGCTTTGTGAAACGACCATTGGTAAGCAGTTGTGCTGGATTAGGAGGAATGCTTCCAGATAACATAATACTATGATTAGGATGCTTTACAAAACCTTTGATTAAAGAGTCTCTCCAGTCAAAATTACCATCATGAAGATAATTAGATAATCCTGGCTTGTGCTTATCTTCATTGATACGATTATGAATCTGTGGGTTTCTTAAATCGGCACCGATTAAAAGTACTTTTTTGTTAATACTAGACAAGGCTAAAGATAAATTAAGACTTATAAATGTTTTCCCTTCTCCTTTAATCGTTGATGTACAGTAAATCACCTTTGCTTTTCCATCGTCTCTAACCGGTAAAATAAAATCTACATTAGAACTTAAAATTCTAAAAGATTCAGCTAAAGCTGTTCTTGCATTAGGGTCATCAAAGATGTCTTCTTCTTTCGTTTTTACAACAGGGATTTCACCTATGATTGGTGTTTTTGAATTTATTTTAGTGATATCTTCTTTACCGTGTAACTTAGTATCTAATAGAAATATTAAATACAAAATTCCAAATGGAATCAATATACCGCCAAGTAAAGCACCAGCATATATAATGTTCGATCTTGGAGAAATCGGATATGAGCCAGATAAAGCATATTCTACAACTTTAATTGAAGGCTCAGTTATCGCTAAATTAATTGCTGCTTCCTCCCGTTTTTGTAATAATAACAAATATAAACTCTCTTTTATTTTTTGTTGACGATCAATCGCTCGTAACAATTTTTCCTTTTCAGGGATTTGTGCTACTGTACCACTAAACCTGCGTTTTCTTAAACTCAATTGTTCAAGAGAAACATTAAGCTGACTAGTATAAGTTTCGATAGATTTATTAATATTAGCTCTTAAACTTTCTACTTGTTCTACGGCTTGTTGAACCATTGGATTATTCGTTCCTCCACTATTTAAAAACTTATCTCTATTAATTACAGCACTATTATAATCAGATATGAGCACATTGATACTAGAGTTTTCTATACCGATATTAGAAGGTAATAAATCTGAATTAGAATTACCTTGTAAGGATTCGTCTAACAATTTAGTCAGGGCTAATTGATTGTTAATCTGAAAAACTTCCTCATCCGATTGCGCACGTTGTTCTATTCCCAATTCGGCATCTACAGCAATATCAATAATATTATTTCGTTCTTTAAAATCTTGTCGATCTACCTCTATAGAATCTAGCTCTTCCGCTAAAAACACAAAGCGCTCATCTATAAAATCTAAAGTTCGTTTTGAAATTAATTGTCGATCATAAATCCCGTCTCTATCAAACACATCCATTAAGGTGTTTAATATTTTCTCTGAAAGCACTTTACTCTCTCCCTTAATACTTAATTTTAGAAGATCGCTCTGTTCACCAATCGCTTCAACACTAATTTTCGCCTTTAACCCCAATGCCGCATTTTTAATCGGATTAAAGTTAATAATATAAGTTTTACCTTTAGGAAGTGTTTCTAAGTCAGTGGCATTAAAACTGACCTCAAAAGGTAAATCATACTCCAAGTATTGAGTAGTAGAATCAGCAATCGAAAACATTTTTCCCGTAACTAAATCATTAATTTCGAGTCCATTACCCTTAATTCTAATCTGATAAGATAAATTCCCTACAATACTATCCGGATGTATTACTTGCTTAAAATCAAAAGGCAAAGCTTCTATTTGCGAGGTTTGAATAGTCCCTTCTTCATAAAAACTAGTATTTAGATTTAACTCTCTTACCACTCGATTCATTATTAAATAAGAGGTTAAAATCTCGATTTCATTCTCTAAATTAATATTGCTTCTTTTAAATATAAATGCAGAAGTTGGCAGTTCCAAACCATCCGACTCATCTAAAATCTTAACTTTAGAATAGGTCTCAAAAATACGCGGAGCGTATCTTAAGTACAAGTAAGCACTTGTAAGCATCACAAATAAAGTTAAAACGAACCAAGGCCAATACCTTAAATAACGTCTTAACTCTTGCTTTATATCTATGTTATCTTCTTCGTTGAAAGAAATATTGTTGAAAGAATTATCCATATAATTATCGAGACAATAAAATAGTTATACTAAGAGCTAAAGAGGCAATAGTCAATACAGTACCAATATCCTTAACAAAACCAGCGGTTTTCACTCTAGGGTTATTTTGATTAACGACTATTAAATCGTTGGGTTTTATAAAATAAAACTCACTATTCATAAACTCAGCAGAAGTAAGGTCTATGTGTGTTACCTTACGGACGCCATCCACCTCTCTAGTCATTAAAATATCATCTCGTGTTCCGTTAATAGTTAAATCGCCCGCATAACCTAGAGCTTGTAAAAGTGTCAGGTTTTGGTCTGTGTAATTGAACGTTCCTGGATGATTTACCTCGCCTAACACCGTCACTTTCGCATTAATTAAACGTACATCAACTTTGGCATCAGACAAATGACCTTCGGATATTAATTTATCACTTATAAAAGCTTCAAGTTGTTGTGTGGTTTTATTCTGAGTAGAAATATCACCTAAAATTGGTAAATTAATTGTTTGATTAATTGAGACCACATAACCTTCTAAATGCATGATTTCAAGGCTTTGATTTAGAGCTCCTTGAGTCAAAGCTTTGTTATATGGTAGCGCAGCCATAGACTCGAGGCTCCCTATAGTAATTTTTAAAATATCATTTGGTTGAATATTTACATTTTGATATGGAATAGAACTTGTGCCTTTAGAATCAATATCTTGTAAATAAAGCACATCTTTTTTTGAAGCGCAAGACGCTAAAACAAAAAGACTTAATAAGCCTAAAATTTTAAATTTCATGAAATATCTTATTTTAATAGATGGCAAATATAACTGCAATTACAGTATTAGCAAAGCTGCTATTGTAATTAGCTCATCTTATTCTCTTTAATTGTTGCCTTATTTTTAAATCTGTGCACGATAAAGGGTAGCGTATAGAAAAATACCCCATAAAGTAACAAACAAATTATTTGTATATTGAGTTGAAATTGCAATAGGCTAAACGCTATGCAGACAATGACAAAATTAATACCGCAAATTAAAATAGTGGTCATTAAATGACTATAGCCTATTTTTATAAACCAATGATGAATATGATTCTTATCGGCTTTAAATGGACTTGTTTTATGGATTACAATTCTAATAAAAAAGATACGTAAGGTATCTATGAAAGGATAAAACAATAAGGCACAAGCTAATGCTGGCGCGGCATGATAATAATCTGAAGTTTCATCAACTTGTGCTAAATTAATAAAACTAATGGTAAAAAAAGCTAGTAAGAACCCAACAATCATTGAGCCGGTATCTCCCATAAATATTTTTTTGCTTCTTGAAAAATTAAACCTCAGAAAAGCTAAAAGTGAACCAGAAAGTGCCATGGCGATAGTGGCTAAACTTAAATCACCTGCTTGAACAAAAAGATACATGAAAATGATACTTACGCTTAAAGCAATAGTTCCTGCCAATCCGTCAACACCATCTATAAGGTTGTATGCATTAATTATTAATAGATAAACGAAAAGTGTAAATCCAACAGATACCCAATATGGTAGTGTGTGAACATCTAAAATACTTGAAAAACCTATAATACGAGTATCCGTAAAAACAATCAGAAGCGCTGCCGCAAAGAGTTGTCCTATGAATTTCTTCCCAGGAGACAATACCGTTAGGTCATCTTTTAAACCTAAAAAAAATAAAATCGTTAATCCACCCATGACTAATAGTAAGGTCTTTGTATTTAAAAAGGCACCTACAATAGTCATTACTACGATAACTCCTAAAAAAATACCAATACCACCTAAGGTTGGAGTTCTATTGGAATGCATACTTCGGCTGTCTGGTTCATCCATAAGATGCTTTTCCTCAGCGACAATCAGAATAACAGGAAACGTACGATACGCCATGAAAAAAGCCAATATAAAGGCTGCAATTAACCAAAGGATAGCGAATTCGCTTGGATCAAAATGTTCAAATAGTATTTTTATCATAAGTAGGATGATGTGGTTTTAAAAGTTCTCGAAAGTTAAGCGCAAGATACAATTTTATTAACAAGACGTTAAATCTCAAAACAAATAAGTTAAAAAAAAGTTAAAGCAGCGCAACATTTAGTAATCATATGTCTACAAGCATGTTAAAACACCTTTAATTGTATAATCATCCCATCGTAGAATGATATGTCCTTTTCCAAATTTGTAGAGAATAAGATCACGATATATGACTTTAAATTTAGAATTAATATAACGAAATCATTTGTAACCAAATTTATCGTTGTTTACCGTTCAGCATTCACCTGTTTTTAACTCTAAAACCCTCATTACACGGACTGTTTCGATACTACCGTCTGAGTCTATAATAACAACGTATCTTATTCAAGTAAACAGTAAAACCCTAAAGAACTTAACGCTCCGAAGCCCATCACTTTGGATAACGTTTCTTTAAAAAAAATAAATGTGATGCTTTATGGATATCTAGCGACACTCTACTCCCCTAATTATTTGACCTTATTACTGCATTAGTTTTTGATACGCATCAGCAATTTTTTCCCAAGTGTATTCCTGGTTTGCAACATGTTGCATTTCTTGCGCCAATTTATCTAAATCAACCGTATCTATTTGTTTTAATAAGGCTGCCAATTCCTCTGACGTCTTAAAATATAGTGCTTTATTCTGTGTGGTCTCCCTATTGTAATGAATACCATAGGCTACAATAGGCAAGCCTAAGCTCATAGCTTCTACTAAAGACGGATTTGTCCCTCCAGCTGAATGACCGTGCACATAGAGGTAGCAATTACTTCTTAATTCATTAAGAATTTTTTGATTATAAATAGGATCTAACAGGTGTAAATTTTGAAATTTACGGTACGTATCTCTTAATGTTTTACCAAATGTACTATTGTCCCAGTTACCAACAATGACCAATGTTAGTTCAGGACATGTACTAAATGCCTTTAAAATGATTTCAATATTATTTTCAGGTTCTATACGGCAAACTTTAAAAGCATAGTTTGATTTTAGAAACGGATATTCTAGTAATGTTTGATCTGAAATAGATTCTGACTCGGTATGATTACCACCATACGCAATAAGACGCGCTTCTTTACCGTAGGTGTCATACACATGGTCTTTAATCACTTTATTATCTGCAATAGTTATGTCTGCATAGTTTACGGCGCATTTTTCCGAAAATTTTAAAAAGGCCTTGGCATATTTGTTCCATTTTTGGCGCTTCCATTCTAAACCGTCGATATTTACAATGATTTTATTTTTAGATATTAATTTTATAAACGGCAAAATTAGGCAACCTGATACTCCAAGAATCAAAAGTACATCGGCATATTTTAAAGCATGAAAAATAGATTTTGTATCATAGATGACACTTTGCATACCATTGGCTTCTAAATTGATGTATTCAAGCTTACAATTATTGTGCGTTTCCTTTTGTTCTGGGTACGCTTTTGCCGAACAATACACCGTAAAATCAAACTTACTATGCAGTTCTTTAGTGATATATTCTATTAAGGTTTCAAACCCTCCATATTTGGCAGGAATTCCAACGGTGCCTATAATGGCTACTTTTTTATTCATTATGCTTTTAATACTTTTTCAAGTAAAACTCTTGCTGATTGTTCCCAACTATACCTTACTTTTATAATATCATGAATCTCCTCTAGATTAATTTTCTCTTTATTCTCAATAATTTCTAAAAACAATTTGTCAAATTCAATTTTATTATCTGGATTAAAAAAATATGGCTTAAAAAAATCAAAATCAACCATTGCTGTAACATTTGAACAAAGAACAGGTGTAAATAACGCACCCGCTTCAAGTGGAGGTATACCAAAACCTTCAGCTTTTGAAGGATAGACAAAAATTTCTGCTCCATTTAAAAACTGTTTCAAATCCGAATCATCAACTTGTTCAATCCAATGGATAGATTTTCTGACCTCCATTTCCAATTTATCTATTGACTCTAAAAGACCACTTTTTAAAGTATTACTTCCTATTAAGGCAAGTTGGTAACCTTTTAACCAAAGTTTCTCATTTAAAAAAGTATTTAAAAGTAAAACTTGATTTTTCCTTGGTTCAATTCTACTTACATATAAAATATAATTACTTATGCCATACTTACTATTTATATAATTTCTTGACTCAACTTTAGTATGATTAAATTCAAAATAGTCCTCTGAAATGGCATTTGGAGTGACCATAATATTGTCTGTATCTATTTTATATTGTTCTGAAATCTTTTGTTTTGAATAATTTGACACCGTTAATAAAAAGTCACATCGTTTTGCTGTTAACCTAAATAAAAAATTTCTTTTTATCCTATATAAAAATGAAAATTCATTGGAAAAATCATTGAAAAGAATATCATGAATTGTTACAATATATTTACATTTTTTATTTTTTATAAAAGGTATTACATATTGAAAATGAGCATGTGTGCACTCTAACGCATCTATTATCTTAGGTATTTCAATAAAAATTCTTTTCAAGCTATGTTTAGAATTATATTGAATGAACTCTACATTATTAAATTTACCGAAATGTTTTTTTACATTCTTAACATTGTTAGCACCAAAATAAATTTTAATAGCAGGGTTAATTTGAATTATTTTTAGATATAGCTCTTTTAAGTAAGTTAACGTACCCTGATATTCACCATCAAAAGCATGTGCATCTACAAAAATTTTATTCTCCATATTTTAGATTTTCTGTTAAGATTAAATACTTAAACAACTCTGTATATTTTATCGAAGTTTCAACTTCTTCCGATACATTATAAAAAAGAATTCGCTCCAGTAAATAGATTATTAAAAAAGGTTTATAGGTCATATGAATATTTAAGTGGCTTAAATACTCCTTATAGCAATTTATTTGGCATTCAGCGAAAATGATAGCCGTAACGTCTTCTGGACTATTATATCTTATAATGGGATCAATATGATAATTAAACAAATCTTCTAATGGTGGGCCATCTAACACCGTCTCTTCAAAATCGTAGATTAAAGGTTTTTGATACGATAGTACGTTCCATGGTTTAAAATCGCGATGTACCAAACCCAAGGGCCATGATATAGCACCATAATTTGTTTCCATTTCAGCCGACCAACACAACCTAAAATCTGGTAATCCAGCATGATCTAGAGCCGCAAATAAATTTTCTAAATAATTAGAGCATGTGGTTTCTTTAGATTGGCTGTACTGAAAAAACTCAGTCAATACAGGTACTAACACAGGTTTTATATCTGTTGGTTTTGAAATAAGCGTATTACTATTACATAGTTTAAAGGAGCAAAACTCACCCATTACAACCTGAACGTCTTTAATTTCTGAAATTTGAAAGGCCTTCGATTTTAGCGGCAAGCGCTTATAAATGTCAGACTCTTGCTTTACATTAGCATAGCTTTTACCAAACGCAAATTTTTGAAAATAGTGTTTGTGATTATTTACTATGACCTTGTCCTTTGTTGGTGAAATTAAAACGGAACAGTTGTCATCTAAATCAAAATCCAACGGGTAATTCACCTTTTGACCAATCATAGTCGTAATGGCCGCCTTATCCTGTAATTTAAATCTCCCTACTTTCCCCAATAACCAGACATACAATCTAAGCCCTTGTTTTAACAGTTCAGATTTTAAGGCATGTGGTTTATAAAACTTTAAAGAATGAGAAATGGTACTCCAACTTTTGGCATTCAAAATATAGGTAGCTCCATTATTACCATTGAGGATGAAAAATAGTTTACTCATGGCCTACATATTGTCTAATTCAATGAACAGTTCTTCCATAAATACACCTTTGGAGTCCCAATTAAATTCACTTTTAATTCTTTCTCTACCAGCTTCCCCCATTTCATTAATTAAATTTGGAGTTGTAATCAATTTGATAATGGCATCTGCCATGTCTTTAGGCATTTGTTCTGGGTTAGACACAGGTAATTGAATAGCACTTTTATAGTCTGTTATAATTTCCATCCCAGTCCATTTTAAACAGATCACGGGAAGACCTATTGCCATAGCTTCCATTAAAGCCCAACTTCCACCTTCTCTAAGACTTGGAAAAAGATAAGCATCACATTTTGTTAATTTTTCTAAAATCTCTTTCCGAGAAACTTCCGATATAATTTCAATCTTTTGCTCTTGTTTGGTTTTTAAAATCTCATTTTCTATTTTTAATTTTTCACTTCCAGAACCTATAATTGTATACCTTATTTTATATTCTGAAGGGATTAAACTAAGTGCTTTTATTGCCGTCAAAATATTTTTAGATGGAGTTAATCTTCCTGTAGATATTAAATGAAACTCTTTATCAGTTATGTTTTGGTTCTTTTCACGATGATATTGAAACACATCCGACTCCATTGCTGTTTCTAAAATAATTTTGGTTTTCTTCTTAAATACTTTAGGGATTACCTTTTCTGTGTTTCTTGTTCTAACCAATATTGCTTTTGCTTTTAAACTAGTAATTAGAAACAAAGGACTTAGAAAAGCAAGTTTATTCATTAGTAATCGTAAGTTTTGCAATAGCCTTTGCTTTATAGGTAAAACTTTTCTAAACGAATTAGGCTCACCTTCGCCTCCACCTACAGGACCCCAAATAAAAGAAGTTTTAAATACAGGTAAAAATGTGGGCATCCAAATACTACCCATTGAAAGGTGCATTGAATAGTCAATTTTGTTTGCTTTAATTATGCTTGAGACCAATGGTAAAATTCCTAATTGCCAAAAGAAATAATAAAAATATAATCCTTTTGCTTTATTTTTGAATCGCTTAATAAAATGATTGGTATCATAATAGTGGAATGTTATGTTCTCAAGAAGATCTTGAGGGACGTGCGCTTCAATTAACTCTTGGTTATTGGCTCTTGTAATTACATGTAAGTAATTTTTTTTTGCCATTTGTAAAACCCAATTCCATCCTACTCCTTGTTCTGAGCCTTTTAAGGGCTCGCAGGCATAAGCGCTAACTAATATTGTTCTCATTTATAAATAAACATTTATTTTCTAAATAAAATATTTGTATTAAAACTAAATTTTCTTTGTTATTTTATTTATAAAACTAATTCTTACATTCCCATAAGCTTCTTCAAGATTATCATTATTAATAATGTCAAAATGCTTTAATGTAGTAGAAAGATTTTCGTAGTTCTGATTTATCTCTTCTATAGATTGTACAGGCAGTTCTTTTTTTCTATCGTATGCTTCTTGAGCATCTACCTTGATAAAAAAAACTTGATTAGGTTTTGGTATAAATAGTTTGTACATGGCAATAGCTATGCTTTTATTAATATTTATTGCCGAACGTTTCTGATCTACTATAAAATCGAAGTAGTATCTATCAAATATGATAAATCGATTATTTCTCTGTAATTTGATAATTTTAAGGAAATAGCCTAGAAGGTAATCTGTAATATAGTACAATAGTTTAATAAATGAAACTGCACTAGAAGATTGTTTGGCCGAATGAGGATTGAAATTTAAATCATGGATTTCTTTAGTATTTAGTTCCTTTTTGAACAAGTTTTTTATATTAGGTAGTAAATGTGGTCGATGATGACATATTTCAAAGCGTTCATTGTCAGATTTAAATATACTTTTAGAATCAGATTTTAACTTGTTTATCAAAGTTGTTTTCCCAGAGCCATCTGGCCCTACAAACACAAAAAAATATTGTTTATTAAAAGCACGTTTAATCTCCAAAGAGAAGTGATAAAAAACTCTACTTACCGCTTGTAAAGGACTCTTTATTAGGTTCTTAAGAAATGTTTGTCTAACTATTTTATTCCTATTAATTATTTTAGGATTTTTTTTATTGGTAATTACATATTTAATTAATTCTATGATGTTTTTTGATGGTGAACTTTTTAGAAGAATAAAATCAGTATCTTTTATATTTTTTATAAAATTATCTAAATACCTTTCTTTTAATTTACCACCCGCAGCAAATGTTTTATAAACGGTTAAATAGCTTTCAACTTTATTTTCAAAAATATAAACACCATTAACGTTCTTTTTTCTGTACTTAATTAAATCTTTATATGTATAATATATTACACCTCCACCTTCATAATTAAAAAATAAGTCAATTTTAATTGAAAAAGGAATCTCTTCGTTAATATTATAAAATGTGTAACATTCTATACCATGATATGAAGTCCTTTCTAACCTATTAAATCCAAAAGATTTAAAAACGGTTTTCATTACAGAGTCAAATTCCTTATAGTCTTTTTTTGATATCATAATGTCAATATCATTGCTTTTATTTACTAAAGGCAACTCGTCTCCATTTCGAGTAACTACATATTTGAATCTTTTATCAATTTCCGTGAAAAATGATTTTAAGCAATTTATTTCAGTCTTAATCATTTAATATATTTTTATACATTTCTATGTAGTCGTCAATCAAATTCTCCCAATTAAACACTGTTTTAATCATGTTTTTGGCATTTAGACTTAACTCTTTTCTTAATTCCACATTAGACACCAAATTGGTAATAGAACTGGCTATATCCTCAGGATAAGGTTCTGTCATAATATAAAAATTCTTATTATAATAATATGTCATATTAGTTTGACGTGATAAAATCATAGGCTTTCCGCAAGCCATAGCATCTAATATTGAGAATGAAATGCCTTCGCTAAATGAAGGCTGTATGTAAACATCCGAATTCAAAATATATTGATATTTCTCTTCTTTAAATTTAGGTCCATGAAAAATTACAAATTTTTCAAGATTCTTTTCTGATACAAGGTTTTCTACTTTTTCTATATAGTTCTCAATTCCGTTTCCTACGATATGAATTTTAATTCTTTTCTTAATATCATCTTCCAAATGCATTAAACTATTAACGATTCCTAACACGTTTTTGTCTTCTCTAATTCGACCAACCCAAACAAGGTTAATGTAGTTTGTATCATAAGGGTTAAGTAATTCTTTTGAATTATTAATTTTGTCTACCTCGTTATGACTTATTCCATTAGGAATTACAAATATAGGGTTTATAATGCCCAAGTCTCTCAAAAAGCCTTTCTCTTCATAACAGAGTGCATGAATTGATGCTGCTTTGAAAAGATATTGTTTTTCTATTGTTCTCATAGAAATTTTCTTCTTTAAGGAATCAATTCTATCAGGTGTATAAGCTGCATGTGTAGTAATAATATAAGGTATTCCTTTCTTATCTAAAGCAGATAGAATTGTATTTTTATCGAGCATCCACATTAAATGGAAATGTACAACATCAAAATCAAAATTTTCTGATAAAATATAATCGGTAAATTCCTTGCTCTTATAATTTCTCGCTCGTGGAAAAAGTTTAACAGTAGTAAATTCATCCCTTATAAAATCCTCTACAAATTCTTGATTGTCATTAAAACTGAAAATCTCTGATTTAACACCTTTTTGATTTAAGTATTTGTTAAGACTATAAACAGTTCTTGTAATACCATTTTCGCCATCAGGATTAACTCTTCCATGAGTGATATGACATATTTTCATAATATTTTTTTTATTTAATTAGAATGGTGTAAAATATTTGATTGTTGTTTTTTATAGTAACTAAATGTGAATAGAACTATTATGCATAACCAAACCATTTGACTATTAATACCATACATAAAAACTAAAAGAAACCAAAATAATAAATTTAGATAATTCCCTTTAGTTAGTGAACTTTTTAATGTAAAAACCAAGAACAAAATAAAAGATATAAATCCATATTCATACCAAATAAAAAAGAACCCACCTCCAGTAAAATCATCACGGGTTCCAGGAAGATACATATGTAAAAATCCACTAACAGAATCAATACCATGCCCTAATAAACCGTTTAAAGAAAAGATTTCTACCATTGAAACGAGTACCATCATCGGTACAATCCTAGAAGAAGCACTATGATCTGCCGCTATAACGGCCTTAGGATCTAGAGTTAATACCGCCGTAGCGGTATCTATAGCTCGCTCTATAGCCGTAATTTCAGTATTAGCTATAATTAAAACAGCAATAAGAAACATCCCTAGCAAAGGGATGATATTTTTACGTTCTATAAATTTTAAACCTACAATTACTAAAAACAAAAATGCTGTGGCACTTCCCATAGTTAACATGGTCCATAAAAAAGCAATCCAAACCCATTGGTCTTTTTTAGCATCTAGTTTTAAACTGTAGCTTCTATTTAACACAATTTCTTTAGAACTTAAAAAACAATAAAATAATAAGGCGACTATACGCGCAGAATGTGACGGTTCTGCAGATAAGCTATTGAGCTTCCAAGGCTCTGCAGGATCATAATTACTAATATTAAAAATAGGGAGCCCTACCAAGACACAAACTTGTTGAACGACAAGCGTGATGAAATACGCCATTAATAAGTACTTTAATAATTTTGAAAATTGGTTTACGGTAAAAGCATTTTTATGAAGCAGCCTATTATAGGCCATAAAGGCAAAACAGAACATCCAAGAATAGAGCACGGTACTCCAGCGCATACTTTCAGGATGGTTAAGCAGCGGCGCTAAGGCTAAACTCACCATAAGTAAAATTAACCATACATCGAACTTAAAAAATGCTCTATAGGCTAATATTAAAATAGGAGAAGCCCCCATAACTCCAATAAGCAATAAGTTTCTATTACCATCACCCAATACAAACGCGGGCGCTATTGCAAGCACTATTATAATGGTATATATTAGAAAGATAGTAATCTTTTTACGGCTCAATTGTTTATTAGTTTTTTTAAATGCAAGACAAATCTCATTTCTTGAATTGAAAGCCACATTAGTGGTTTCAATATATTAGCTTTCAATTTACCATAGGGTCTACATACTCTCGTAAATTCAATCCAACCAGTGTATAACAATTTGAACTTTGCAACTGAGCCATAAACCGTATTAATCGTTTTAGAATGGGCATGTATATACGTTTGGTCTAATACAACATAATTGTGCCATCCCTGTTTTTGTGCTGCGACCGTGATAAAACGTTCCTCTGCAAAAAGAAAGGTATTGGGGTAGAAAAAGCCTAACGTCTTAAACCGGTCAAAAGACGAAAACATAAAACTTCCAGGGACTAAGTCTACTTGCATAGCATTGTTTCCGGTGGTATCTTTAAAACGCTTTATTTTACGCTTATGAAATAGTTTAAAAATATAGAAAAGATTAAGGCAATCATCCAAATAGGTGTTTATGCTGTAAATCGGTACTTCCTTTTCGTCAATGTCCAATTGTTTTGGTGCAATGATAGCTGGGTCATCTAATTGTTGGTATTTGCCTACCAAGTGTTCTAAACAAGTTTCTGGTAAAATGATATCATTGTTCATTATGGCCACATACTCTGGGTGGATGTGCTCGTCTAGATAATGTAGACCCACGTTATTCCCTTTTGCATACCCTAAATTCTCTCCTGTCTGCAAAACGACAAGATTTTTATATTGACCCTCCAACGGTTTTAAATAATCATACGACGCATTGGGCGAAGCATTATCAACTACAATAATGTGTAAGGATTCCGCAACAGTTTGTTGCTGCAATGCATTTACAAGATTTATGGTATCTTGGTAAGAGTTGTAATTTAAGATTACAATACCTATGTTATTTGTTAAACTCTCCAACTTGCTAAGCTTTTACCTATTAATTTCTCTAACCTTACTATATCCTTTTCATACGTATCTAAAAGTGCTTTTCGTGTTTCAGCATCGAGACTAGATTTTTTCTCAGGCTTCATAAACACATTATAAATTGACTTTCTTATACTGTTTTTTAATTTTTGGGTGACAAAAAATGAGAAAAAGGACTTTATAATATTATCCTTATAGATAAAGCTTTGGATAAATTTAAACTTAGAGGACCTTGCTACGTTACTCTTGAGATTGACGTCTAAATCAATGTGTTCAATCTCTAAAAATTTTAATAAGGCATCTACCGTTTCTTTTCTATTTTTTATAAAATCGTCTTCAAATCTTATGAAGAACATATTCTCAATAGGGAAAAACTTTAAATAGCGCTCTACTTGCTTGGCATAAAACCCTCTTGAAGTATAACTAAAATGTGTTTTATTAAAGTAATCTTTCTGTATTCTTTCAGCTTCTAAAGCAACGCCTTCAGAAAAAGTGGCTTCTTCAATGCAACGTCTTTTGCTCATTAGATAATGTGAAAAAGCTCTATCGGCTGGATTTCTAAAGATAAACACCAATTTTACGTCTTTACCTAAGGTTTTAAATATGCGTTCCGGGACATCTTCAAAATACATGTACTCCGGGTTGCACGATCCTGTTATTTTCTGATTGTTGTAATTAGGAAAAAAGGCATCACGATACCAGTTAAAACCCAATTCATATTTTTCATCTTCATCAAAAAAGTGCGCTTCTTTAGTTTCTGGTAAATAAATATCAGGATGCTGTATTAGAATATCATGTAATGTGGTTGTACCTGCTTTTTGGGCTCCTACACAATAGAAATTTATATCGGGTGAATTCATTGTTATTTAAAACCTTTATTTGAGAAAAAAATAGAGTTAATATAAGCCAATTTAATTATTATATTATAATTCAATGATACTAAAGGAAACATGTTGTATTCCGACTTATACCATCGATTTAAAACTCTCAATGCACGTATCCGTCTATTTGAAACAGTTTTATTGATTTTCTCTTCGTAAAACGTAGAATCAATTGTATTTTCTAGATTACAAAAATCAAATAAACGATTCATAAAAACGACTTTGTTTTTAATAAAAACCTCAAAGTCTAATAATAAAACACTCTTAAAAAGTGACGTGTATAAATTAATTGTTAAATCTTGTTGGAAATAAGTATTATTCGGGCCTGAGGATTTCCAGCTTTTATCTCTATCAAAATCACTAAATCTACCAAGATAACCTTCTTTTACAATTTGTTTATAGCATGATTTTTTAAATGCCTCTGCTTCTCTTGAAACAATCAAGATTTTGCTATCAGGAAAAGCCATTTGAATTTTTCGTGCAATTACTTCTGCATCAAACCCTCCTGAATAAGGATGGCCTGATAGGCGCTCAGCAGAAACAATATTAATCTTATCTTTTACATATTTCTTATTCACTAATTCCCTGAAAAAATCTATATCGAATTCTAGAATATTGGTTTTAACAAGATAAATTATGATGTCATCAGTCCAAGGTTTTACAAAATTATTTAATAAATTAAATTGCATGTTTTCTTGAAAAATTCTTTTCTGCAACCAAGTTGAACCTGTTTTATGAAAACCCACATGAAATACTAACTGATCTGTCATTTTATTTATAATTATACAATTTTACACCGGTAACTTTCTGGACAAAATAAAACTTAGCGAAATTAATTCCTGAAATGGTTATGACAGAAGCAATCGCCGCACCCAAAGCACCATAAAGTGGTACCAAAACAAAGTTTAATACTACAAAAACAATCATTGCTATTATCGAGATTTTTGCCTGTATTTTTTCAAACCCAGTCATTATAAGGATAATGCCAACCGAACCAGTTGCCAAATTAACAAATTGTCCTACTCCAAGAATAATTAATATGGTATAACCAACTTTAAATTCCTCACCCCAAATCCCCAAAATCCATTTTCCAAATACTACAAAAATAAGGAGAATCACAATTCCAAAAAACATCAAACCTTTTGTAACTCCTTGAATAAGTTTGTTTAATTCTTCTTTTTTCTCCGACGCATATAAAGCTGCGATCTTTGGAGACAAAGTAGAATTTAATATTTGCAAAACAAAACTAGTCAATAGTGCAACTCGTGAAGCTACGGTATAAATTCCTATTTGTTTGGTATCCGTAAACCAACCTAAAATAATAATATCTAAACTATTAATTACTAGAACCGTTAAACTTGCTACAAAAAGTGGTGTCCCTACTTTTAAAAGCTTTTTTGTCACTAAAGTTCTATCCCCTTGGGATTTGTGTATAGATCTCCAATATAGTCCCACACTTATTGTGACTACTAAACTGCCAATTGCGTATGCAATTGCCACCCTATTTATTGTAACTTCTGTCTTACTGAAATAAAGGCCTAATAATATGACACCTGTTATAACAATACTTAATGCCTGATCTACTAAATTACTTTGCCATATTTTTCTATAGCCTATTAAACCAGAAGAAAAAATACGTGATAAGACCTGAGGCGTCATTATAACCAGACCTAGAATTAATGGATATGTTAATCTGGGTTCATCAAAAACTGTATTTGCCAACCAAGGGGCTATTAATATAAAAATTACAGCAATAGTTAAAGATAATATACAATTAAACCAGTAAGCCGTATGCATAACATTGCTAACATAACTGTAAGCTTTAGTATCTAAGGCAATAGCTATCTCTTTAATAATTACGTGCGAAAATCCAAATAAGCCAAACGTTAATAATATCGATACTATCTTACTAGATAAGTTAATAACTCCCAAGCCATCTGCACCTAATGTGTGTCCTAAAAAAATACTGACGGCTACAGCACAGCACATTCCTGTAACTTTCACAAGCATTGAACCTGCCGATTTTTTTACAACCTCTAGCGTATGAACATCTAGTTTATTTAACTTATTTAAGATATTTTTTTTCAATAGATAGAAAATAATTATAGATTTAATTAACTAGAAACCAATCACAAAGTTAATTCGCGCATTTGTAAATCATCTCTTTTGAACTTTAATATTGATAAACTAATTTAAAAAACAACTGTCATAGAGGTATAGCATTATTGTAGTCTACCTTATAATTATCAAAAGATGATTTAATTTTTATACATCTCGTTATAATAATCTTCATAAGCTCCTGAGGTAATATGTTCCATCCACTGCTTATTATCTAAATACCATTGTACGGTTTTTTCTATACCTTCTTCAAACTGAAGCGATGGTTCCCAACCGAGTTCATCTTTTAATTTGGTAGCATCAATAGCGTAACGCATATCGTGGCCTGCACGATCCGTAACATAAGTTATTAATTGGTCTGAAGCTCCTTTTTCGCGACCTAATAAGCGGTCGGTCGTTTCGATTAATACTTTTATTAAGTCGATATTTTTCCACTCGTTAAAACCACCTATATTGTAGGTGTCTCCTAACTTGCCTTTATGAAAGATAACATCAATAGCACTAGCATGGTCATTTACAAATAACCAATCGCGTACATTCTCTCCTTTTCCATAGACCGGTAAAGGTTTGTTGTTACATATATTATTGATAAATAATGGTATTAGTTTTTCTGGAAACTGATACGACCCATAATTGTTAGAGCAGTTAGAAATTACTGTTGGCAAACCATAGGTATCGTGAAATGCTCTTACAAAATGGTCTGAAGAGGCTTTAGATGCTGAATACGGAGAATGCGGATCATAAGCCGTCGTTTCTAAAAAGAAACCTTCATCTCCTAAAGACCCATAGACTTCGTCCGTAGACACATGGTAAAATAACTTATCTTTAAAATCACCATCCCATGCAAATTTAGCCGCTTGCAATAAGCTTAGCGTCCCCATAATATTAGTCTGTGCAAATGAAAACGGATCTTTTATAGAACGATCTACATGCGATTCTGCCGCTAAATGAATAACACTATCTATGTTATGCGTTGCGAAGACGGCTTTTACCTGTTCAAAATCGCAAATATCACATTTTACAAAGGTGTAGTTGTCTTTAGCTTCAATATCTTTTAAATTGGCCAAATTACCAGCGTAAGTCAACACATCCATATTTACAATATGATAGTCTGGATATTTATTTACTAATAATCGCACTAAATGGGAACCGATAAATCCGGCGCCACCGGTAACTAATATATTTCTATTCTTCATGATGGTAACGTATTATAATTTCTCTAAACAGGTTTTTAAAGCATCCCTCCAATACGGAATCTCTAATTGAAACTCATTTTTTATTTTTTGCTTACTTAAGACACTATACGACGGTCTATTTGCAGGTGTCGGATATTGGTCCGTACCTATAGCATTAAGTTTTATAACTTTATTTTTTATTTCAAAAATGGCGTGTGCAAAATCGAACCAACTGCACACTCCTTCATTTGAATAATGATAAATTTCAACCTTTTCCGTGTTCAGTTGTGGCACAATATGTAGTATGGCTTCTGCTAAATCTTTGGCGTAAGTTGGTGTTCCAATTTGATCACCTACAACACCCAATTCATCCCTATCTTGAGCCAAGCGCAGCATGGTTTTTACAAAGTTATTCCCAAAACTAGAGTAAACCCATGAGGTTCTAATAATAATAGCATCTTTTAATTGACTTGCTATAAGGGCGTTTTCACCCTCTAATTTTGTTTCTCCATACACGCTTTTAGGTTGCGTTGGATCCGTTTCAACGTATGGTTGACAATTCATACCGTCATAGACATAGTCTGTAGAAACGTGTATGAATTTAGCATCGTGCTTTTTACAAGCCTCAATTAAATGGACAACACCTAAATGATTTACGGCATTGGCATGTTCTATATCGCTTTCAGCTTTATCTACAGCCGTATACGCCGCACAGTTAATAACCACATCAATGGCATTATTCTCAAAAAAATGTAATACGTCTGTTTTCTTAGAAATATCTAAATCTGCAGACCCTGTGAAAATAAACTGATACGCTTCAAATTTAGAGGCTAGGCTCTGAATTTCGGATCCCAATTGACCTGATTTTCCTGTTACAAGTATAGTCATTAGAATTCAGATTTAAACGTTTTAAAAACGGGTTGTTTTCCATCCTTATCCGAAAGCTTTATATCGCTTGTTGGTACTTTCCAATCAATAGCTAGGTCAGTGTCATTCCATAACAACCCTGCATCATGTTTTGGGGAGTACGGATTATCGACCTTGTATGAGAAAATAGCCGTTTCACTTAACACTATAAAACCGTGTGCAAAGCCTTGTGGTACTAAAAATTGTGTTTTGTTTTCAGCACTTAAAACAATAGATTCATGCTGACCATAGGTTGGAGAATCTTTACGTAAATCTACCGCCACATCTAAGACTTCACCTTGTATAACACGTACAAGTTTTGTTTGTGAATACGGTGGATTTTGAAAATGCAAGCCTCTTAATACTCCATATTCAGATTTAGACTCGTTATCTTGAACGAAGTGAATATCTGGAAACTGCTCTTTAAACCAAGCTTCCTTGTAAGCTTCCATAAAATAACCTCTATCATCTTTAAATACTTTGGGTTGAAGTATCACTAAATCCTTAATTCCTGTCTGTATGATTTCCACTATTTGATACGTTTTTTTAAATATTGACCGTAGCCTGTTTTACTTAATTCTTCTGCTAATTTCAAAGCTTGTTCCTTACTTATAAAACCTTGCTCATAGGCTATTTCTTCTAAGCAGGCGACTTTAAGACCTTGTCTATTTTCTATAGTTTGTACAAAATTAGAAGCTTCCATTAAAGAATCGTGCGTACCTGTATCTAACCAAGCATAACCACGCCCCATCAATTCTACTTTTAAATTTTTACGTTCTAAATAAGCCTCATTAACCGACGTTATTTCTAATTCACCACGATGAGACGGCTTTATGTTTTTGGCAATATCAATCACATCATTTGTATAATAGTACAGCCCGACTACCGCATAATTGGATTTTGGTGTGCTTGGTTTTTCTTCAATTGAAATAATCTCTCCAGAATCATTAAATTCGGCAACACCATAGCGTTCCGGATCATTGACATAATAGCCAAATACGGTCGCTGTTTTGTCTTGTTCTACGTTGTGTTTGGCAGAAGCAATCAACTTTGTTAATCCGTGACCATGAAAAATATTATCTCCAAGAATTAAGCACACATCATCATCACCTATAAAGTCTTCTCCTAAAATAAAGGCTTGTGCCAGTCCGTCTGGACTTGGTTGTTCTACATACGAAAACGAAACTCCTAAGTTAGATCCATCACCTAATAATTTTTTAAAATTAGGCAAATCATCTGGTGTTGAAATGATAAGTATTTCCTTGATTCCTGATAACATTAATACCGAAATTGGGTAATATATCATAGGCTTATCATAAACCGGTAGTAATTGTTTTGAAACCCCTTTTGTGATAGGATACAACCGTGTTCCTGATCCACCTGCTAGTACAATTCCTTTCATAGTATACGCTTATTTTAATTATTTAATAACATGAGGCAAAAAACATATTTGAAGTACAACTTTGAAAACATATAAAGTGACGGCACAGCTTCCCGCTTACCAGTGTCAACTCATTTTTCAAATCAATAACTATCAAATACTTAATTTTATTATTTCTTTAACTCTTAATCAAGTTGAAAAATATTACTTTTCCAAAACGATAATATGCTAATACATTATTTATTATTTTAAGGCCTAGGCCATTGTTATAAACAAAAAAAAACTCCGCAAACATCTAAAGCACAACAAACGAATCGCATGCTTACGATAAAGTGTTTTATTTATCTGTATTGTTCTCCTTTACAGAAATCAATACTCATTTAACTTGGATATGGATACAAATGATCAATTCTTTAAGAATTCCATAAAGAAAAACGCCCATTTTACTCATGGACTTTATAATTTTTCCTTAAAACAAATGCGTTTTAATCAGCCTATATTCCACTGTAACTCCCTATACAATTGTAACATTGCCAAAAAAAATACAGTTATTGAAATAAACTATTATTCCAATCTGCAAATCTAAAAAAAAATCTAAGACTATCTTACTCGATTCGAGTTTTATATAAACTTATACTAAAAGAAATTTATACTGTAAAACATTACATTATAGGTATTAAAGCTATTTTCAATAATAAAAACATACAATGCTAGTGCAACTTTGTAAGAAACACAATGCCCCTATTGTTCCAAGACGACTATATACTCGGTAGCCTTAGCGTATCAAAGTTAGAATGCCACCGATCCAGTAAAGACCATGACAACGTCACACTAGCCCCTTTACGCTCTGCATTAGAACACGCTGTACTTAGCTTTTAAGATTTAATAAGATTTCTGCGTAATGTTTTTTTTAAATAAAAAACCTATTTTTTCACTAGAAACCAATGATTTAAGAGTTCTTCTCTATTATACAACATCGGCGCTTTAGTCTCCCAATCGATAACTTGAAACCCTGCATGTTCGCAAATGGCCTGGCCAGCAGCCGTATCCCATTCCATAGTGGGCGCAAACCTCGGATAACAATCCGCTTGACCTTCGGCGACCATACATAACTTTAATGAGCTCCCTTTAGAAATTAAATTAACATCACCATGTTTTGTTCGCATCTCCGAAACATAGGCTTCCGTTTCTGGTGACATGTGCGAACGACTTGCGACAACAGTAAAGGTTTTAACTTCTCTTCCCAACGGTAATTGAGCCCCTTGTTGCACTAGCGCTTCTACATCATAGTGATCTAGATTTACACTTACTTTAAATGCCCCATCATCAACAGTAGAAAAATAAAGATCCCCTAATACAGGCACGTAAATAACCCCAATAACCGTTTTTTGATTCTCTATTAATGCGATATTGACGGTAAACTCACCATTGCGTTTAATAAACTCTTTGGTGCCATCAATTGGATCTACGATCCATAACTGATTCCAATCCTTGCGATCGTCGTAAGGTATAGCTTTACCTTCTTCAGATAACACCGGAATATCTGTTGCTTTTAAATGCGACATAATCACATTGTGTGAAGCGATATCGGCTTTAGTTAAAGGAGAATCATCACCTTTCAACTCAACCTCAAAATCATCGGAATGATAGATCTTTAAAATTGCTTTACCTGCTTCGAGGGCTGCGGTGATACTGTGATGCAGTAATTCAGTGAGGTAGTGAGGCGGTGAGGCGGCGAGGCTTTTATTATTCATTTTACTTACTTAGTTTTTTGTTTAAAGCTTGTTTTAAACGGTATAACATTTTTCTAATTGTAATGATGTTGTTTTGTAATGCATCATCAAACGTTATATACCCTATTCGCTCTGCTATTACTAACTGTGTTTCTATTTCGGCTAATGATGCCGATGCCATATTTAAAAATTGAATAAAATCTTTTGTAGACCCCCTACTCGAACCCTCAGCTTTATTTGAAGGCAACGAAACAGCTGCCCTTCTAAGTTGAAAGGTTAATCCAAAATTTTCAGATGCCGGAAAATCCTTCGTGAGTTTATAAATATCCTCTACTCGATTTAAACTTAATTTATAAACTTCTAAATCTTTATGAGTCATTATTAAAATTTCTACTCTAAGAACTCACCACATCACCGCATCACCATTTCACTGCATCACCACTATATAATCATCCCAGCCCCAATAGTCTCATTGGTTTGTTCATCTATAATAATGATACTACCTGTTTGGCGGTTTTTCTTGTAAGCGTCATAGAATAAAGGTTTCGCAGTTCTGATAGAAAGACGAGCAATATCATTCATCTCTACTTTATCAATGTCTTCTATACGATGTAACGTATTAATGTCCACTTTATATTTTAGCGCTTTCACCATTCCAACAGACTCGTTAGTTGTATGTTTAATCACCACTTTAGTACGTGCTTGAATAGGAGTTGTGCTCATCCAAGTTACAAGAACTTCTATGTCTTGACTTACCTCAGGCACATTGTTTTCACGCACAATCATATCACCACGACTGTTATCTATTTCATCTTCTAAAGTCATGGTTACAGACATCGGTGCAAAAGCTTCTGAAATTTGCTCACCATTAAGCTCAATAGTTTTTATAGTAGAGACAAAACCTGAAGGCAATGATTTCACTTTGTCTCCTGGCTTAAAAACACCACCATCAATACGACCTGCAAACCCTCTATAATCTTGATTATCTAAGGTATGTGGCCGAATAACCGACTGAATAGGAAAACGACAATCTACCAAATTATGATCGCTAGAAATATGCACGGTTTCTAAATGATACATTAACGTACTCCCGTCGTACCAGTCCATATTTTCAGAACGGTTAACCACATTATCTCCATTTAAGGCTGAAATTGGAATAAATTGAATATCATTGATCCCTAACTTAGACGAAAACGCTTTAAAATCTGAAACAATATTATTATACGTTTCTTCACTATAATCTACCAAGTCCATTTTATTAACGCATACAATAGCATGTGGAATACGCAATAAAGAAGCGATAAATGCATGACGATGTGTTTGTTCCAGCATTCCTTTTCTTGCATCAATAAGTATAATGGCTAAGTTAGCCGTTGAAGCACCAGTTACCATATTACGTGTGTACTGTATGTGACCTGGTGTGTCTGCAATAATAAATTTACGTTTTGGAGTTGCGAAATAACGATAAGCTACATCAATGGTAATACCTTGTTCGCGTTCAGATTTCAAACCATCTGTAAGTAATGATAAATCCACATAATCAAAACCTTTAGATTTACTAGACTCCTCTACAGCGTCTAATTGATCTTGAAAAATTGATTTACTATCATATAATAAACGTCCGATTAATGTACTTTTTCCATCATCTACACTTCCTGCTGTTGTGAATCTTAGTAATTCTATGTCTTGGTATTTCATGGTGTTTTGTGTTTTCTGTTGTCTGATGTGTTTTAGTAGGTCGTATATTCATGAGGTTACTCATAAATTCATATTGTTCTTTATTATCTCTTTTTCATTTTTTGCTTGATCAAAAAACGAAACAAAAAAATCATAACTGAAAATTATTTTCCTAAAAATTTCTTTCGCTACGGCACAAAAATGGTCTGCCGTTTTCTTAAAATCACTTCAATTTATATTTATAATACGTTTTCATTATTGTAATCTGTTTCCTGATATTTTTGTTTACCCCTTCGCTTCAAATCATTTTTTACGTAAAATAATTGTTAGGTTGGTTTGGCCTTTGGTAAAATTTGAAGCTCATTTTAAAACGATATAAGCTCCCATTCAAATTGTTTCGCCGCTAAACAGGCTCTTAATTAAAACCAACCTTGGAATAGCACTCAAAAAAGTCTATATTTTAGGCTCTAACTTCTATTTTTTTTTGTTTTAAAAATACCCTTGTTTTTTACGATCTTCCATGGCTGTTTCTGCACGTTTATCATCTGCACGTCCACCACGTTCTGTCGTTCTGGTTGTTGCAATTTCTTCAATGATTTTATCTAAAGTATCAGCTTCAGATTCCACTGCTCCAGTAATTGGCATATCACCACAAGTACGATAACGAACGGTCATATTTACGACTTCTTCGTTTTCCTTTAACTTAATAAATTCTGAATTTGCCAATATCACACCATCTCTAACCACACAATCGCGTTGGTGCGAAAAATAAAGTGATGGTAAATCAATATTTTCTAACTTAATATATTCCCAAACATCCATTTCTGTCCAGTTAGAAATTGGAAACACTCTAAAATGCTCTCCGTAATTTTTACGACCATTAAATAGGTTCCAAAGTTCTGGTCGTTGATTTTTTGGATCCCATTGCCCAAATTCATCTCTATGTGAAAAGAAACGTTCTTTAGCACGTGCCTTTTCTTCATCGCGTCTTGCTCCTCCCATTGCTGCATCTACTTTATAGTCTTCGAGTGTATCTAAAAGTGAAACGATTTGAAGTGAATTACGAGACGCATCTGCTCCGGTTTCTTCTTTAGCTCTACCATTATCAATCGCTTCTTGTACCGAACCAACAATAAGTTTCACACCTAATTTCTCAACCAAAGCATCACGAAAGGCAATTGTTTCTGGAAAATTATGACCTGTATCAATGTGAATTAAAGGAAAAGGAATTTTTGCAGGAAAAAATGCTTTTTTAGCCAAGTGCGTTAGTAAGATAGAATCCTTACCTCCAGAAAATAATAATACTGGATTTTCGAATTGCGCTGCAATCTCTCTAATCACGAAAATAGCTTCTGATTCTAATTCTTTTAAATGATTAATTACGTAATTACTCATGTTTTTTATTTTAATTTTTGAATAATAAAGTCTAAAATGCTTTGAACTGAGGTTTCTATATCTTGATGATCTGTGACAATTTCTAAATCTGGATCCATCGGTGCTTCATATGGTGCAGAAATCCCTGTCATATTTTTAATCTCACCAGCTCTTGCCTTTTTATATAAGCCTTTCACATCTCTACGTTCACATTCCTCAAGAGACGTATTGACATAGATTTCAATAAAATTATCGACTCCAACGATGTGTTTAATATTTTCTCTATCTTCTATGTAAGGAGACACAAAGGCTGCCAAAGTTACGACACCAGCATCCACCATCAAATTGCTTATTTCTGCAATGCGTCTAATGTTTTCTGTACGATCTTCTGGCTCAAAACTAAGGTCCTTATTAATACCTTGTCTAATATTATCACCATCTAAACTAAAGGTTGAAATCCCTTTCTTATGCAGTTCTATTTCTACCAAATTTGCTAAAGTAGACTTCCCTGAACCAGACAAACCGGTAAACCACAACAAAAAAGAGCGGTGCTCATGTAGTGTCTCGCGATCTGTTTTTGTAACCTTATAATCGTGCCTAACCGTATTTAAGCTCATAATTCATTTAGTTTATTTAATCGCTTTCTTTCATTTAGTTTATTTAATCGCTTTCTTTCATTTCTTTTATCTAAACCGTAATTGATTCGATACCATAATTTTTCATGACCAAAATACAACAACATTTTTGTTATTACTTCTGCTCCTCCTATTTTAAGACCAGTTAATGGATTTCCAGTCACTATCCAACCTAGAAAAATGGTATCTAAAGTCCCTACTCCACGCCATGAAAACGTTTTTAATATATGACGCTTATTCGACGATTTTATAGTCGACTTAAACCATACGCGCTCGTGTACATAATACAACACCATCTTAGTAACCATTTCATAAGCACCCATTTGAACCCCTATGGAAAAGTCACCAGAAATAAACCATGACAACAACAGCGTATCTAAAGTCCCAATGATACGCCAAGTTATCGTTTTGGCAATATGTCGTTTACTAAATTTCATTAGACCCGAATTGCAATTAAATTTTAATTTACATCTTTTAACCCATTACTCTATTACTTAGGCAGAGTATTTCATTATAATTTGCAAATCTAAAATAAAATCTAAGACTATCTTAACTTAATTAGATTTATTAGCTGCTATTGAACACAATTAAGTATTTAAGAATTAAAAAAAATGATCATTTAAAGCCTTTTAAAAACTAAAAGTAAAACGGATAAACACAAAATCACTTAAAAATTAGACCCCTTAAATAAGTCCATCCGAATTCAGCTTCAGTACTCCTTAACAAAGATTATTAAAAACCGACCTAGAAAAATTAAATCTTAAAGCAGAATTCGATATGTTTTTCAACTTAGAATTATTAGTAAATCATTTAATTAAGCATTTTAAACATAGAAATATTAATCTTGCTCTTAAAAATTCACAAAAAAAAAGTTAAGCAAATCACCGCCGCTTAAGTCCCTGACCAAAAAACACTTAGCGCAATTTCACCCAAATCCTTAATGTAAGGTTAATCGTTTCGTAATACTTGAATTTTATAGTTAAAAAAATCTTTCACTATATTTGCAACCCCCTATATCTACAGTACTTATGGCTTATTTTGGCATTTTAACTTTTAACAACATTTTATATAGTTGTACAGTTTTAATTTGTAGGTTTTTTCCTTAAAAACTTATAGTTACAACTTACATTTCACCCTAAAAATTAAAAACAAATTAACACATGAAACACATTTACTTATTTTTAATTACTCTATTTATTGGGAGTTTAGGTTATTCTCAAGGGATTGAAACCTTTCAAAACATTTGTACCAGTTCTTGTTCTCCTTCCAATACTAGTTATGGCACCAGGTCATGGACAGGAAATGATGGTTCAACATGGACAGCTACAAACTCTAGAACTGATCAAACTATTGTTAATGAAGCCATGACAATGAATGATGATAAAGCTAACACTTATATTCAATCTGGCACAATTTCTGGAGGAGTTGGGGACATTACTATTACTACACAATTGAAATTTTCTGGTGGTAGTGGAACTTTAGATGTATTAATTAACGGCACAAGCGTTGGAACAGTACCTTATAGTGGAGCTGTACAAAGCACAACAATTTCAGGTATAAATGTACCTGGTGATATCGTAATTAGAATAGATAACAATATAGGTGGATCAAGTAGTGGTGGTGCAGACAGAGTTGCAGTCGATGACATTACTTGGACAGCTGGTACCCCAGCGTGTGAAGCACCAACGACTCAAGCATCATTATATAACACAACTGCTCTAGGAACAACTTCTGCTACATTAAACTGGACCGATGGAAATGGTGACGAAGTATTAGTTCTAGTAAAAGAAGGCTCAGCTGTTGATGAAGATCCTACAAGTGCAACTGATTACACAGGTGATAGTGTTTTTGGAACTGGAGATGATCTAGGCACGGGGAATTATGTGGTACAATCTGGTTCTGCAACTAGCTCAGTAAGCATTACTGGTTTATCTGAAGCAACTACTTATCATGTTGCTGTTTATGAATATAATACTACTGACACCTGTTATTTAACACCTGCCTTAACTGGTAGTTTTACAACAGCAGATATTACTAAAGTACAATTTAGTTCGACATCCGCTTCTGTAGCTGAAAGTGCAGGCACATATGATTTAGTTATAGAGATTGCTAATGAAGATGTTGCAGCAACAACGTTTGATGTGGTGTTAACTTCTGGAGATGCTTCTGATATTGACTCTTATACGACGCAATCTGAAACGTTCCCAGGAAGTTCTACTACAGATATAACGGTTACTATTACAGTAACTGATGATGCTATTATTGAAACTGATGAAGTGTTTACATTTGAAATTCAAAATGTCGCTGGAGGAAATAGTGCTGCTACGGGAACAAACAACATTTTTGATTTAACGATTACAAATAATGATTTTCCAACAACTGTAGAATTCATATCAAGCTCTGCATCTGTTTCAGAAGGTGTTGGCACTTATGATTTGGAATTTACGATTGCTAATGAAGATGCTACAGCTACTAGTTTTGAAGTCGTTCTTACTGGTGGTGATGGAGATGCTGCTGATATTAATGGTTACACGACTCAAACTGTAACATTCCCTGGAGGATCTGCAGTAAATCAAGTTGTTACCTTAACTGTTACTGATGACGCTCTTCTTGAAGCTAATGAAACTTTAACTTTTGAAATACAAAGTGTAACTGGTGGCAGTAGTGCGGTTGCAGGAACAAACAATTCCTTTACACTAACACTAACAAATAATGATGTAGCGCCTCCAATTGCATTACCTTATAGTGAAGATTTTTCAGATTGTGGTACTGCAGAGTGGACTCCGTATGATGAAGCTGGTAATGACGAATGGATTTGCTCATCTGGGGAATACGCTATTAATGGGTTCTCTAGCACAGATGACACTGATTGGTTAATCTCAGATTTCACAATTGATTTTAGTGCTTATGCATCAGTAAACATTGATATAACAACTCAAGAGCAGTTTGGAGACACAACAAACACTCCAGGTGAATTTGATCTATTGTACTCAACAGATTATACAGGTGGAGATCCAACAACAGCCACTTGGACCGCACTTACCTTTGACCCAAATAATACATCAACTGGGTTTGGACTATCCTTAGCTTCTGTAACTACTGTAGATGCATCAAGCATAACAGGTACGGCGTATTTAGCTTTTAAATATGATATGAATTTTGGTAATGGTGCGGAAGATTGGAGAGTGCAAAACATTGACATCTATGAGGATATTGCTTTAGATGCAGATACGGAAGCAACCGACCCTAATACACAAATTGCTACCACAACAATTATTGCTGCCGACGCAACAACAAGTATTACATCTCTCGATGCTTTTGCTTTTAGCATCTATGACTTTGGTTCTACAGATGGTTTACCTACAAATATAACAATGATGAGTTTTGTTCCAGGTGCTAACAATACAACAGACTGGTCAGATCATATCCAAGGTATCACTTTAGTTGATGAAAATGCAGCAACATACACTCCTACAACAACGACAATAAACGATACTGAAATCATTTTAGAGTTCAGCACACCTATTGTCATTGCTGATGATTCTATTTTGGAGTTTACTTTAGGGTTTTACTTAAATACAACAAACATTGTAGATCGTAGTGTCATTCAGTTTCAAATTGATTCTGCTTCAAATGGCTTTGCCGCCAATACTAGTGGTTCTGGTTTTGCGGATCCTTTTTCTGGTGACGTTATTGGTAATAATATTATTGTAGATGTTGATGCTACGGAACTTATTTTCTCTCAACAACCCTCTGATACAGAAACTAATGCTACAATAGCTCCAAGTGTAACGGTTTCTGGAGTTGATGCCAATGGTAATTTAGATACAGATTATAATTTAGATATAGCAATCACCTCTACAGGTACACTTACAGGAACCCCTGTAACAGAAACTGCCGTTAGTGGTATTGCAACATTTTCTACATTAACTCACACAGCAGTTGCAACAGGCTTAGAATTAACTGCTGATGATGGATTATTATCACCTTTAGTTAGCACAACTTTTGACATTACAGCTCCCATGGTTGGAGCTATAGATTTGTTCTTCTCAGAATATATTGAAGGATCAAGCAACAATAAATATCTTGAAATCTACAATGGCACAGGAGCTACAGTAACACTTGCCGATTATTCAGTTGAATTATATTCTAATGGCGCTACATCAGCTAGCAATACTGAAAATTTTGGATCTGGATTCCCTACAACATTAGCAAGTGGAGAAGTTATTGTACTAGAGAACTCTTCTGCCTCAATTTATGTTGGAACGGTATATAGTAGCTCTGTATGTAATTTTAATGGTGATGATGCTTTGGTTCTGAAAAAAGATGGAGTTATTATAGATATCATTGGTAGTATAGGATGTGATCCGGGAAGTGAATGGACTGAAGGATCAAATGACACTTCAGATCGCACACTTATAAGAAACTCAGATATCTGTGGAGGTGTTACTGTAAATCCAGCGAGTTGCATATTCCCTACACTAGGAACTGAATGGACGGGTTACACACAAAATTATATTGATGATTTAGGGTCTCATACTGCTATGTGTGGAGCACCTATTAACTACACATTTAATGGTTCATGGTCTCCAAGCGATCCAAATGGCACAGCTACTGCTAGTGATGACATCATAATCACTTCTGGTAACGCAACGATTACAGCAAATACAACTGCAAATTCCGTGACCGTTAACCCAGGAGCCGCGATCACAGTAGATGACATTGCGACACTTACGCCTACCAATGGTTTAATATTAGAATCAACGTCTTCTAGTTTCTCTAGTTTAATATTAAATGGTACAATTATAGGTACCATTACTTACGAACGTTTTGCTAATGCCTATAACAATACTGCTGGAGGCAACGACCTTATTACCCCACCGCTTTCAGGGCAATCTTGGTCAGACTTTTTAACCACAGGCTCTAACAGTACGGATTTATTAGACAACGGACTAACATCTCCTACCACTTATGCTTTTGCACCTTTTGAAAAATCGGCAAGTGCTTACGTTAACTATACTGATGCTACGTCTGCTACTTTAAATAGTGGTCTAGGCTATAGAGTGGCTACAGATTCTGGAGCAAATTTAACATTTACAGGTTCTGCAGCAGACGATACCGTCACTATAGGTATTGAGACTTCAGGCTCTAGTTATGCCTCATGGAATCTTATTGGAAATCCATATCCGTCATATGTAGATATGGAGGCCTTTTTAGAATATGAAAATATCCCAGAGCAAAGCAACATTGATCTTATAGGCACTGCCACTGGGCTTTATGGTTACAATGGCACTAGCAATGGTTGGGCAACCTTTACGCTTGCCAATGCCTCTGGAGTATTAATTGCTCCAGGACAAGGTTTCTTCGTATCCTCTCGAGATGCTAGTTCTGATTTATACTTTACAACAGAAATGAGAACATCAGGTACTTCTGATGACTTTATTGCTGGTCGAAATGCCAATCCTTTAACCTATTTAAAACTAAAGGCCAGTACAACTAATAATAGTTATAACACTGATTTTTATTTTAATAATAATTCTAGCTTAGGTTTAGATTTAGGTTATGATGCTAAAATCTGGGGAGGTACTGCACCAGCGTTTGCACTATATTCTCATTTAGTTGAAGACAATACCGGATTACCAATGGCTTTACAGTCTTTAAACACTACGGATTTAAATGACGTATCAATTCCTTTAGGAGTTCATGCTAACCAAGGTGAGCAATTAACCTTTAGCATCGCAGATTCTACATTAGGAAGTGATGTTCATGTTTATTTAGATGATAACGTATTAAATACATCAACCTTATTAAATACTGGAGATTATGTATTAACGCCTAATACAGATTTATCTGGAACAGGAAGATTTTATCTTAGAACGACACAAACGACATTGTCTTCTATAGATAATAACTTTGATCACTTAAATATATACACCAATAAGGCAGATAAAACTATTGTTATTGCTGGTCAGTTAGTAGAGTCTACAACAGCATCTGTTTATGATGTTCAAGGACGTTTAGTCGTTTCAACGCTATTAGAAACTGCAAACAGAACTCAAACAATAGATGTCAGTCAATTAAATGATGGTGTGTATGTGGTAAAACTGCATAATGCAGCTCAAAATAAAACTCAAAAAGTGATTATTAGATAATACGCTTTAATTTATAAATCAAAAGAGGCTTGCTTAATACGCAAGCCTCTTTTTTTTGAACTAGACTAAAAACGCTAAATTATTGACAATTCCTACATTTAGACCACTCTAAATGTGAATTTTACATTCTAATCAAACTTTTAAATCTGCTTTTTAGTAATCTCGCAAGTCAAAGTTGAAACCATCAAAATATGTTTTTGGAGATATTTCAACTTTTTAACATAATTTTAATTGAAAGTTCAATATTTTTATATATTTGTTATTAAGTTATCCAAGAAACCCTTCTATTTCCTGTTTATCTAAGCTCCAAATTCTACTTTTTTATTTTATTTCTATTTTGTTAATAATGGTATTAATCATCAACTGATACATTATTTATGAAAAAAATTACGTTTTTGCTATTATCCTTAATGGTCGTGTGCTCATATGGGCAAGTTTCAATTACCGAAGACTTCACTGGAGGTCTTCCCACTGGATGGACAGACACCTATGACAGTACAACATTACAATCATGTGCCGGTACATCGTTTAGAGATAATATTTGGAGCACGTCAGGCGGCAATATGACTACTAGTAATTATGCTGGAATATCTAACGGTACAGACATAACATATTCTATAGATTATAAAGTTGTAGATTATTATGCTACAACTTCAGCAACAGCTGATGGATGGGGAAGTGCAGACTTGCAATATTCTACTGACAATGGAACAACCTGGATTACAGTAGTAACTCTTAATGACTCTAATGATAGTAACTCTATCGTATGCACAACATTTGGAGGAACAATCCTTGGTGCCTCAGTCCCAACAGGTTCGGATTTAAAATTCAGAATATTAAACACCTGGCTTGCTGGAGATTATTACTTTTACATTGATAATTTTGTAGCCACTCAAGTTAGTTTAGTTCCACCTAATTGCGATTCTAACATTACATCAGGCACTACTGATTTTCCTATCGACGGAACATTAACATGGTCTGCTGCAACCGGAATCCCTACAGGTTATAAAATTACGATGGGTTCTACTACGGGAGGAACTGACATAGCCAACAATGTAGATTTAGGTACTACAATATCCTACACACCAACAGGTTTAGCATATAGCACTACGTATTATACAACGATTACACCTTACAATGCCAATGGTGATGCTACCGGCTGTACTGAACAATCATTTTTAGTTGAAGACGCACCACCTGCGGGTACAAATTGTGCTAACCCGTTAGATGTAGGCACTCTTCCGTATACAGCTATCGCTCAAACGACTGCTGGTTTTGGTGATGATTATTCAGGATCACCAGGTGGTACTGGTTGTACAACGACTAGTGCTTATTTAAATGGGGATGATATTGTTTATTCATATACCTCGGATGAAGATGGCTCAATTGATGTTGATTTGACTAATATCACAGATACTTACACAGGCGTATTTATCTACAGTGATTGTACTGACATCGGTACGACTTGTGCAACAGGAGATTACAACGGCTATTATGATGGCACTTTAGATTTAAATATTTCTAACTTCCCTGTTTTAAATGGGACAACATACTACATCGTAGTATCTACGTGGGCAACTCCACAAGACACAACCTACGACCTCTCTGTAACTAAAGGTGCAACTTGCTTACCAGTAACCGGACTAACAATAGACAGTTTTACAGCCGAAGAAGTACAAGTGAGTTGGACGGCGAGTTCTTCTGGCGAGAGTAATTGGGAAGTTTTAGTTCAAGCCGATGGCACAGGGTCACCTACATCTGGAACTGCATCAGCAACTAATCCATACACAGAAAGCGGCTTAACTGAACTCACGGCATACGAAGTCTACGTAAGAGCAGATTGTGGTGGTGGAGATTATGGTGACTGGGTTGGCCCTGTAGATTTTACAACTTCAGCCTTATGTCCTGATGTATCTGATATAACCATTGACAGTTTCACTGCTGATTCGGTAACCGTTAGCTGGACTAATGGCGGAACTGAAGACGATTGGGAAGTTTTAGTGCAAGCAGATGGTACAGAATCTCCTGCATCTGGAACTGCAACAACAACTAATCCATATACAGAAAGCGGCTTAACAGGAAATACCGACTACGAAGTGTATGTCAGAGCAAATTGTACAGATGCTAGTAATGGTTTTAGCGAATGGGTAGGACCTGTCGATTTTACGACTGCGTGCGAAGCTGTAACTACTTTTCCATATTTAGAGTCTTTTGAAGGTATTACAAGTGGTCAACCGGAGTGCTGGTCTATAGAAGGAACAACCACAAATCCATCTTATCATTTTTCGAGCTACGCCACAGGTTATTCTGGAAGAGGCATGAGATTTGATTCTTATTATAACAGTTCCGGAACAACTTCAGAATTAATCACGCCGACATTTGATGCTTCTGCATTGACTACACTTCAATTAAAATTTCAATACAAAAACCCAACTGGTGGTAATTTTGAAATCTTAGTATCTACAAATGGAGGTACAACTTACACTTCTATCAGCACAGGTTTAACTGAACAAGTGGAATGGACTGAAGCAACTTATGATATATCTTCATATATTTCTAATGATATATTAATAAAATTTAAAGGTACTAGTAACTGGGGATCTGGTGATGCCTATATTTATTTAGATGAAGTGCTAGTAAGAGCAATTCCTACATGTCCAGACCTTACCGGTTTAACAATAGATAGTTTTGCTGCTGAAACCGCTGAGATTAGCTGGACCTCTGGTGGTTCTGAAACCGACTGGGAAGTTTTAGTTCAAGCCGATGGTACTGGTTCACCCGAATTAGGAACTCCTGCTACTACATCTAGCAACCCGTATAGTGCAACAGGATTAACCGAGCTAACCGCTTATGAAGTTTATGTAAGAGCTGATTGTGGTGGCACATATGGTGCATGGTTAGGTCCTGTTGATTTTACAACTTCAGCCTTATGTCCTGATGTATCTGATATAACTATTGATAGTTTCACTGCGGATTCGGTAACTGTTAGCTGGACTAATGGCGGAACTGAAGATGATTGGGAAGTTTTAGTTCAAGCAGATGGCACAGGGTCTCCTGTATCTGGAACCGCAACAGCAACCAATCCATATACTGAAAGCGGCTTAACTGAACTAACGGCTTACGAAGTCTATGTCAGAGCTGATTGTAATGATGCCAGTAACGGCTATAGTGAATGGGTTGGCCCTGTTGATTTTACAACTGAAGCTACTCCTATCACAAGTTTCCCTTACGCAGAAAACTTTGATTCTGGTGCAGGTGGTTGGTCTGTAGATAATGGCCTTTGGGAATTAGGAGCACCTGCTGCTACAACTATTAACACCGCCGATTCTGGTACTGATGCATGGGTAACTAACTTAACAGGGGATTATACTAATAATGTTGACTCTGCTGTAATGAGCCCGCCTTTTGATTTTTCAGGTTTAACTGCACCTGTTATTGAATTAAGTATTTGGTACGAATCAGAATTTAGTTGGGATGGTATGGTTTTACAGTCGTCAATAGATGGAGGTAGCACATGGCAAAATGCTGGAGCACTAGGCGACCCTAACAACTGGTTTAATGATGGTACTATCGGTGGAAATACTGGAGGACAACAAATAGGTTGGACAGGTAGCTCTAGCGGATGGTTAACTGCACGAAATGACTTAACAGGACTTGGTGGCCAAAGTAGTGTCATTTTGCGAGTAGCCTTTGGCTCAGATGGTTCTAGTTCTGATGAAGGTGCTGCTTTTGATACCGTAAGTATTTATGACCCTGCTTGTCGTGATATTACAGGATTAACAATAGACAATTTTACCGCTGAAACCGCTGAGATTAGCTGGACCGCTGGTGGTTCTGAAACCGATTGGGAAGTTTTAGTTCAAGCAGATGGCACAGGCTCACCTGAATTGGGAACTCCAGCTGCAACAACCAGCAATCCCTATAGCGCAACAAGCTTAACTGAACTAACCGCCTACGAAGTGTATGTAAGAGCTGATTGCGGAGGAAGTGGATATAGCACTTGGGTTGGCCCTATAGATTTTACAACTACGGCCTTATGTCCTGATGTGTCTGATATAACCATTGATAGTTTTACTGCTGATTCCGTAACTGTTAGCTGGACTAATGGAGGAACTGAAGACGACTGGGAAGTTTTAGTTCAAGCAGACGGCACAGGGTCGCCTACATCTGGAACTGCAACAGCAACTAATCCTTATACCGAAAGCGGCTTAACTGGAAATACAGCTTACGAAGTCTATGTCAGAGCAGATTGTAGTGATGCCAGTAATGGGTATAGTGAATGGGTAGGCCCTATTGATTTTACGACAGCATGTGCAACTTATACACCTGACTATACAGAAGATTTTACTACATTCTTAGATGCGTGCTGGGACCAAGCTACTGGCGGAGATTTAACTACTGGACCATCGACATTGGATACTGGTTCTTGGACTGCAGATGGGTTTGCTAATAGTGGATCAACTGGAGCTGCTAGGATAAATTACTATGGGGCAGGCCCTGATGTCGACTGGCTGTTATCACCGACTTTCGACTTATCGGCTGATGGATATGAATTAATATTTGACAGTTCTATTGTAGATTGGAATGGAACAACCTTAACTGAAACTTTTAATACTGGTGATGTTATACAATTGGTATATTCAACAGACGGTACAAACTGGCTTGTGTTGTATGATTTAATTACAAATACGCCCGCTGCGGCTGGAGAAACTATTACAGTGGATCTTACAGGAATTACGTCAAGTACGGTTCAATTTGCAATTTTCACAGATGACGACACAACCAATACAAGTGGAAGAGATCTTGATATTTTTATAGATAATTTTACTGTGAGAACACCTTGGACTTGTACTCAAGCAGTTATAGACGGTGTACCAACAGTAAATGAAGATTGCGGAGCAGGCACCTTTACTATTGATATAAATTTTACAACTGTAGGTGATGCAACAGGTATAACAGATGGAACAGATACATTTACTATTTCTGGAACTAGTGTAATCGCTGGACCATATACTATTGGTACGATTGTAAACTTAGAGGTTATACACGCTGAAGGAACTTGTGACTTTACAATTACAGGTGACTTTACAGATAACTGTCCGCCAGCAAACGATAATTTTGCTAATGCCATTGCCATCAGTTGTGGTGATACTGTGTTTGGTAACACAGCGGAAGCAACTCTAGATGAAGATGATGCACCAGACCCGTCTGGATTTAATGCTGATACTGACTCACCAAATCTTTGGTATTCTTTTTATGGTACTGGTCAAGATATAACATTGAGTACTATTAATGGTGTAAGCGATTTTGATACTGAAATTTTAGTTTTTACTGGTTCATCTGGCAACTTGAATTTCGTAGCTTCTGGTTTCGATGAATCAGGCAGTCCAGATTATCTTGCGGAAGTTACATTTACAGCTGAAGCTGGTGTTCAGTATTGGATTTCAGCAGAGGGATATAACCTTAGTGATACTGGTATATTCCAAATGGATGTTACATGTACAGGCACTGAATCATTTGTCTACGATGGCGGTACCTGGACTCCGAGTGATCCTACAGGAACCACAACACTTAACGATATCGTAATTTTCGCTGGTGATGCTGTCATGACAGGTGATACTGATTGTAACTCGTTTACGGTATTACCAGGAGCTGGAGTAACAATTCCTACAGGCGCTACGGTTACCACAGCTGTTGCTATGACCTTAGAGTCTTCATCAACTAGCTACTCAAGTTTAATACTTGATGGAACAGTAAGTGGTACTATAAATTACAAACGTCATGTAAATAGTAATGCTTCAGGAAGCACAGGGGATAATGATTTAATATCTGCACCTTTAACTGGTCAGGCATTTAATACTTTTGTTACTGGAAACTCTAATATTTATAATAATGGGACCTTATATGCATTTGGCCCTTTTGAAAAAGCCACCAATACCTATGTAACCTGGGCTGGTACAGAATCATCTACACTAAATGCTGGTGTTGGATATAGAGCGGCTTCAAATGACAACGATACATTTACATTTACTGGAGTTGCAAACTCTGGCACTGTACCTGTTACTATAGAAAGTAGTGGAGCTTCATTTGCAGATTGGAACCTCGTTGGAAATCCTTACCCATCTTATATAACCTTAGCAGATTTCTTAGCTGAGAATAACAGTTTATTTTCAGATTCAACTAGTGGTGTTTACGGGTATGATGGTAATGCTTCCGATGGATGGGAAATTTGGAACCAAGCCTATTCTGATGCGAATGATAATGCACTAATTACTCCGGGTCAAGGTTTCTTTGTATCCTCAAAAAATGCAACAGGAACTCTTAACTTTACAAACACTATGCGTTCTACAGGTACAACTGATGATTTCATCGTTGGCAGAAGTAATAATAATAATAATAATATTTCTCACCTAAGGTTAAAAGCAACGAATAGCAATAAGGCTTATCATACGGATTTCTACTTTAACGATTCCGCAACTTTAGGGCTTGATCCAGGATATGATTCGGGTATTTATGGTTCTGCAGGTGAGTTTGCTCTTTACTCTCACTTAGTAGAAAACAATACTGGTACCAATATGGGAATTCAGACTATAAATAATACAAACCTTGGCTCTGAAGTCATTATTCCGTTAGGAGTAAATGCAACCCAAGGCCAACAGCTAACGTTTACTATTGCAGAATCTACGCTCACAAGTAGTGTCAACCTATATTTAGAAGATAACGTAACCAATACGTCTACTCTATTAAACAGTAACGATTATGTATTAACACCTAACACTGACTTAAGTGGGACTGGTCGTTTCTATCTACGCTTCTCAAATAGCACATTATCTACATTAGATAACACCTTAGATCAATTAAGTATTTATAGCAATAAGAGTGATAAAACAATTGTTATCTCAGGTCAGTTAACGGAAGAAACAACAGCTAAGATTTACGATATTCAAGGCCGTGTTGTAATGACATCACTTTTAGAGAACACGAGCAGAACACAATCAATTAACGTGAGCAAATTAAATGCAGGTGTTTATGTAGTACAACTCATTAATGGATCACAAAACAAAACTCAAAAAGTGATTATCCATTAAAATAAATATATTTGCTATTAGGTTAGAAATTACACCATAAAACTCGTGTAATTTCTAACTTTATAGTGTATATTAACAGCATATTTAAGAGTATAATATATAAGACGCAAGCTTTATTACTATAAGAACACAACCGATATCCGTTCATATAAAATATAGCAGAAATGACACGGTGTACTTTTTAAAATTAAATCAATGTCATTTGACCGAGAACACTATTGTTTCATAGAGTATATTTGAATTAAATGTAAACCTTTTCGTAATATTACTTTTTTAAATAGATAATTTTATTATTTTTGAACACAAATTTAGGGCAAGAGCCATGAAGAAAGAAAACAACTCAGACAAAATCACTCGTAAAGAAGCTATTTCTAAAATGGGTAAATATGCTGCAATAACTGCAGTAGGGACATTCGTGATTCTAAATCCACTTAAATCTCAAGCTCAGTCACCACCAGATCCAGGAGGGCCAGTTTTCCCAGGATTAGACTAGGGAAACTAATTAATTGTGAATACAAATTTACTACCAACCCACTCTAGGCTATTTGGTGATTATTGGGTATTATGGTATGACCTTTCTAATAGCTATAGTGTTGTTACTAAAGAATTCAAATTCGTTTTAGAAGCTTATTTTAATGCTAAAACTAAATCTGAGTTTTTTGATACACTAAGCTCCGATTTTCATGATACTGATATTGATAAACTCCATCAGCGTATATCTGATTATTTACAGCAATGTAATATTGTAAGCACCTTACCAATTCAAAAACCGACTATTTTAGAGCTAACTAAAAGACGTGTTCTAAAAAAATATAGGTTTAAGGATAAAACGATTCAGGTTTATTTTAGTTCCGGATCGGTTTCAAAAATTATTCATCCAGCACTTGCTCAATATTATAATACGACAAGTAATGCTGTAGATGTCACCTTTGATATTCACTTAAAGGATGAGTTTTTATACTTATTTAAAGATGAAGAATTAATCTCTTGCGTTCCAATGCAGGAGTATCATAAAACACAAGGTAAATTTATAATGTTACTCCTTTGTGCTTTACATGATAAAGAAGAAGAGGATTGGATAGGAACTTTACATGGTTCAACAATCACAGATGGAAATTCTTCTATTTTATTTGTTGGTAAATCTGGTAAGGGAAAAAGTACATTGTGTGCGTTATTAGCACAAAACGGATTTGACCTATTAGCAGATGATGTATCGCCTTTACTATCTGAAGATCAACACATATACTACAATCCGTCTGCCATATCCATTAAAACAGGCGCTTTTAAAGTACTAAAACCTCTAGTTCCTAATTTTGAAGATTTAGCAACGGTTAATTTAAATACATCAAAAGGAAATTTAAAATACCTCCCCTGCCCTAATCCAGATAAGAAACATTACCCATGTCGCGCTATTATTCTGGTGAATTACGAACCAGAAGCACCAACGACATTAGAGCGAGTTTCCGTGAAACTAATTCTAGAAACCTTTATAGAAGACTCATGGCTATCACCACATTCATTGCACGCTTCACAATTTTTAAATTGGCTAAATCACATGGAGCTATATGAATTAACCTATAGTGATACATTGAGTGTATCTGTAAAAGTCAAGTCACTTTTTGAAGAGCTATACAACGCGTAATTGTTGTATAGACTGCGATATTAAAAACTATGAATAATTTAGCTACTACATATAAACATATCGGAGCTATTTTAAGTTTCGAATTTCCTAATGTAAAATTAGAACAAACGCTAAGTGGCCCCTCTTTTAACTGGGATCCTATAGTAATTATAGGCAGTCAACATTTAGTGCTTCCTACTATTTATTGTAGATTAAAATCAAAACAACTTTTACACTTATTACCCGAAGATTTAATTAGCTACCTGAAATATATAACAGATGAAAACAGGAAAAGAAATATTGTTATTCTAGCACAAATAGAAGAATTAACCAACTTATTTAATTTACACAGCATAGACCATTTGTACTTAAAAGGAGCAGCCCTTTTAGCATCAGGATTCTACAAGGATATTGCAGAGCGTATGCTCGGAGATATTGATATTTTAGTTAAAAATGAGCACTTGTCCAAAGCTTTTGACTTGTTAACCAATTCTGAATATAAATATAAAGCAATGACTTTTGGTAAAGGTTTTTTTGAACACAAACATTTACCAAGACTAGAAACTAAAGTCACAAATACGCGCATTGCAGCTGTTGAAATTCACAGGAAATTATTCGATTCATACAGACACCCCGAGTTAGTACCTAATTCAATTTTCCATAATCAAAGGCAAAAAAAATCTATATTTATACCATCTCCAAAGCATCTTTTAATGCACAATATTCTTAATCATCAAATAAATGATGATGGAGCCCATTATAATAATATAAGTTTTAGATCTATATACGATACCCTTTTACTGTTACAAGAATTTTCCGAAACTAGCACATTCAATAATCGCAATATATTTAAACGGTATTTTAAGTATTCTAGTTTATTTTTTAATGAAATAAGAACCGTCACTAAAGTAAAACCAGATCTTTACACCTCTTTTTATATGTTTAAATTAAAACATAGTAAAGTTCATAAATTTTGGAATAAACTCTTAAGATTAGGATATTACGCACCTATTTTATTAAAACGATTCTGGTTTTTTGTATCAAATAGAGCTTACCGAAAAGCAATAATTCAAGATAAAAGGAGAGTAATTAATCTATTTACGTCAATTTTACGTAAAATTTAAATTTATTTTAATAATAATTAAGAACTTTATAACTATTATTTGTTTTATAATTGATAAAGTTTAACTTTGAAAAAAAATAATTTGGAATGAAAAAATTTATTTTAATTGCACTTCTAGTTTCTTTTAGCATATCATCTTTCGCACAACGTAATAGTAGAGCAAATGACGATTGGTATTTAAGTATTGGTGTTAATGCTATCAATAGCTTAGGAACTCGCTCTCCATTTAACAGTCCAAGTGATTGGGCTTTTGATTTACCTATTTCAGCGGCTGCAGAATACAATTGGAGTGACACCTTCGCCATAGAACAATCCGTAACCTTTAATGGATTTACAGAAGATACTGAAATTGACGGAACTGAACTATCGAAAGATTACACATATATTTCCTTTGACACCAATGTTAAATACTATTTTGGACAATTTATTTTCCCTAATCTAGATTGGCTTGAAATTCACGCCAATGCTGGTGTTGGTTTCTTTCATATCGATGAAACTAATATTTCTGCCAACCTTGGTGGTGGTGTTTTATTCTGGTTAAACGCTAATAGAACTTTTGGGTTAAGGCTTCAAACTACAGGTAAATTTGCATTCAACCATCCTGAGAGTGGCTTTGACAACAACCATTTCCAACATCACTTACAAGTTGTATTTAAATTATAGTAAGCGAAGTACAAATCATATAAAAATAAAGGCTCACAATTGTGAGCCTTTATTTTTATAATTAGTTGACATAAAAAAAGCCATCTTAAAAAACTAATAATTTTAAGATGGCTTTTTTTATAGAGGAATACAGTTAAATCTCTTTCAATAATTTATCGAAATATTTAATTGTATGTCCTAATCCTTCTTTCAAATGCACTTTTGGTTCCCAACCATCTAATTCTTTCTTTGCTAAACTAATGTTTGGTTGACGTTGTAAAGGATCATCTTGTGGTAACGGAAGAAACGTGATTTTAGATTTAGAATCTGTTAAATCAATGATTTCTTTAGCCAATTCTAACATGGTAAATTCTACAGGATTTCCAATATTTACAGGTCCAACAAAACCATCTCTACTATTCATCATTCTATGCATGCCTTCAACTAAATCATCAACATACTGAAAACTTCTAGTTTGTGTTCCATCACCAAAAATGGTAATATCATCTCCATTTAAAGCTTGTACAATAAAATTTGAAACCACACGACCATCTTGAGGGTGCATTTTTGGACCATATGTATTAAAAATACGAATGATTTTAACATCTACAGCATTTTGGTTATGATAATCCATAAACAACGTTTCTGCACAACGCTTACCTTCATCGTAACAAGAACGCAATCCTATTGGATTTACATTTCCCCAATAACTTTCAGGTTGTGGATGTACGGATGGGTCCCCATAAACTTCGCTAGTAGATGCTTGTAATATTTTTGCACCCACACGCTTCGCTAACCCTAGCATATTGATAGCACCCATAACAGAAGTTTTTACTGTCTTTATAGGATTATGCTGATAATGAACAGGTGAGGCCGGACAAGCTAGGTTAAATATCTCATCCACTTCTACCATATAAGGATTAGTGATATCATGTCTAACTAGTTCAAAATAATGATGATCCATTAAATGTTCAATGTTTCGTTTAGAGCCAGTAAAGTAATTATCTAAACAAATAATTTCATTGCCCTCGTTTAATAGACGTTCACATAAGTGCGAGCCGACAAAGCCCGCTCCACCTGTCACCAAAATTCTTTTCATAAATTAGTATTTTTATGAGTCAAAAATAAGATATATTTTTATTTAACAGCACTTAATACCCCGTAAACTTAAAATTAAGCATCTGTTTTAAACACCTATATAATTCCGGAAATTGAGATTTAAATTCTAATGGTGTTTCTATAAAATTTTCTAACAATACAGCGAAAAACTCATAGTGATTGGTATAAGCATACTCCCTAAAGTATTTTGATGCAATTAAATCTTGTCGTACAGATTCATTTTCCTGTAAATACGCGGTTAAGTTTTTAAAACCTCGGTTAAAAATTAAACTACTCAAATCATTTTTACGAGACGCATTTAAATGTATGGCATGACCAAATTCGTGAATGCCTAAATTAAGGTTATCATCCCCTATTTCATATCCTTGTAAAAAATGTTCCCAAGAAAATACAATAGTCTTTAGCCGTGGGTTTACCTCACCTTTATGATACATGTTATTTATTTGAGAATAATAAGCATTGGGGTAAATGATAACCGTTTCTACAATATCTAACTGATAAGTTTTAAATCCAAAACATAGCATAGTTGCAGTAGCTGCAATCATAACTTTCATCTGCTCGGTCACTTCGAGATTCTCTCTCCCTATAAATTCATTTGTATCAATAAATTCAGAAACCCTATGTTCAAATTGACGTTGATGCTTATAGGGCAGTCTTCGGAAAAAAGTATGCCCATTTTTTAAAATTTCTCTTTGTCTCGGAGATAAATTGTTAAGCTTAAATAAACGATATATAAACAATGGTTTGTTAAATATTGAAGCGTAATAAAATTGAAAAATCTTTATTAGCCGATATATTATAAAAAATACTATTATAACAATGCCAATAGGAATTACATAATTTGAAATTAACTCCATTTCAAAGATTTCTTGTTCTGTTTTTGATACAATTAATAAAAACATCTATTACTTGTGAACTCAAAATTTCGCTTCAAAACACGGACTCCAGTTATTAAAATGTAAATCATTGTTAAATATAACAGAACATATCTATTCAAGATATTAAGAACCCATTTTATTTTAAAAACAATAGAATTGATATTTGTGAATATTAATTTTTAGAGTCGCAAAAAGACTAAAACAACGACAAACATATAGTATCGTATAATTCAATTTTTACTACATTTAGAATTTGCAACTCATCAAATAATAAGCTCTTTTATTACTCCAAAAAAAAAGTAAGCATGGTTACCTAAACGCATACTTACTTTTCTAATTGTAATTTTCTACATGACTTATAAAGTCTATGGAAAGATCCCACGTTGAATGTAGGCTTTTTCTATGCGTTTTATTGCAATACAAAAGGCTGCCGTTCTCATATCTACACCTTCACTTTCAGAATAGTCATGAACTTTATCAAAAGAGACTTTTAGCTTTTTACGTAACTTATCTAAAACTTCTTCTAGATGCCAAATCTCACCACTTCTATTTTGCAACCATTCGTAATAACTTCCAATTACACCACCCGAATTACATAAAATATCTGGTATAATGACGATACCTCTTTCAAGTAAGATATTCTCACCCTCAACATTTGTAGGACCATTAGCGCCTTCTGCAATTAGTTTTGCTTTTATTTTTGACGCATTCTTTTTTGTTATTTGATTTCCTAATGCTGCAGGAATACAAATATCACAATCTATGGCAAAGAATTCACTTTTTTCAACAGGCGTAGAATCTGGATAATTGATAATCGTACCTTTATTTTCATGGTTATACTTAAAAAGTGCTTCAACATCTAAGCCGTCTTGATTTTCAATACCTCCCTGAGCATCCTGAACTCCCACTAATTTAGCACCATCTTTTTCTAAAAAATGTGAAGCCCAATATCCAACATTACCAAAACCTTGAACAATAAACTTTTTACCGTTTAAATCCATATCATTGTTATCTGCCCAAAATTTAATAGTTAAATAAACACCAAACCCTGTAGCTCTATCTCTACCTTCTAGTCCTCCACTGCCATCTGGCTTTCCGGTAACAACATGTTGATTTGCGGAGCGCTGTGCTGGTGGCCTAGAACTCATATAGGTATCAGCAATCCAAGCCATAGTTTGACTATTGGTATTAACATCTGGAGCAGGAATATCGTGTTCAGGACCAATGTTATCAGCTAAAGCATAAGTAAAACGTCTAGTAATACGTTCTAATTCAGATTCCGAATATAACGCTGGATCAATCTTTATACCGCCTTTTGCACCTCCATAAGGCAAACCTGCTAGAGACGTTTTCCATGTCATCCACATGGCTAATGCCCTTGCCGCATCTAAATCTACAGTTGCATGGTAACGTAAGCCTCCTTTATAAGGTCCTAATGCACCGTTGTGCTGCACACGATAACCAGTAAAAACTTCAACATCTCCATTGTCCATTTTTACAGGAAAGTTGACTAAGATTTCATTGTTAGTGATACTTAGTATTTTCTTAATATTAGGGTGTAAGTTAATATGATTGGCCGCACTGTTAAACTGCTCCATCACATTATCCATCATACCTTTTAAAGGCACTTTTTTAACCTTTGTTTTTAAGTTATTTTTTGAATTTCCCATTTATATGCATTATTTTTTTGAATAATTTATTTTTACACAGCAAAAATAACACTTTCAATAATATAAAGGGATTATATTATTAAATAACTAAAGTAGATTTCAAACAAATATTCTTTGTGCAAAAATCTTTATCGTCCACTACATAAAAAAGAAAGATTCTAACCAATCAATACAAAACAAAAAGCACTATAATGAAAACACCGATTGATACAAGGTCATTAGAACTTAGTTCTAATTCAATTTTTTAGTCCTCAGTTTGCAGCATCGTATATAAGTGGTGTTATTAATTTTAGACCTCTTCTATTTTATAAAATTTTAATGCAAAGCTGAGCGGCTTACTAGACTGTTGATCAACAAGTGTTTTTGAAAACTAATATACCACCTGTCTAGTCATTAATTGTAGTGCTTCTATTGTTTTATAATCATGGTTAAGATAAATTAATGCATAAAAAATGTCACTTAAAAAACTTATAGCTAACTCAAAAGCATAAAATTATACAATCATTTTTTGAAATTTACTTTGGATTCTCTGTTTGAATAACAAGAAAAGTTTCAAGGTCTTTTATGAAAAAAATTAATTTGTCATGAAATAGTAAAAAAAAGAACATTTTCACTTCGTGGATTTTAGACTATTTGTATTTTCTTGTTTCCATTTTTAAAACATCTAAAACCAAGACTTTGATAAGGTTTGTATACTGTTTTTTCTTTTTTTTCCTAAAATCTCAACGTTTTCATGATGCGATATTTGAGTAATAAAGTTTATAACCTTTAGGAGACACAGAATTGCACGCTATAAAAATCTATAGATTTATAAAAAATTCAAGAATATTATGTCGTAATATTTTTAACTCGTTTATCCTACTAAACTTTATCTAAATATTTTAATACCTATAGAATTCCTAGTATATTTGTTTTTTAGTCAAAACTATATGCTCATAGCTATACTCTCAGGTTTTTTATTTTCTTTTTTTATGGTGTTTGTCGGCAAATATATGAAAGGCAAATTAGCCTTATTATCTGCCTTGATTCCTTTGGGTCTTTTTCTATATTTTTTGCAGTTTGCAGGGCGTATTTCAAATGGTGAAATCATAAGTCAAACCTATGCGTGGGTACCTTCGCTTGGTGTTGATTTTGGATTAACTCTAGATGGACTTTCGCTCATTTTCTGTTTAATGATAACCGGTATAGGCTTCCTAGTCTTTGCCTACACTGCAGCTTATCTCAAAGGCCATCATTACTTAGATCGTTTTTATGGTTATTTAGGAATTTTTATGGCAGCAATGCTAGGCGTAGTACTCTCAGATAATGTTATTTCTTTATTTACATTTTGGGAGCTTACAAGTATTAGTTCTTTTTTCTTAATCGGCTTTAACAACAATGAGGAGGCTTCGAGAAAATCTGCAGTTTTGGCTCTGGCAATCACTGGTATTGGTGGATTGTTATTATTTGCAGGAGTTGTAATTTTAGGTAATGTTGTAGGTACTTACAGTATTTCGGAAATGTTGAGTTCCAAGGAATTCATTGCCAATAGCCCACAATACATCTTAATTGTTGCTTTAATTTTTGGTGCAGCATTTACGAAATCTGCACAATTTCCTTTTCATTTTTGGCTTCCGGGCGCAATGAAAGCACCTACACCAGTTTCTACATATCTGCATTCTGCAACCATGGTAAAAGCAGGTGTGTACTTATTAATGCGTTTTACCCCTATTTTGGGCAGTACGGAATTTTGGAATTCTACTTTAATTATTGTGGGAAGTATTACAATGCTTTATGCGGCAATTCATACACTTTTTAGAACTGATTTAAAAGGGATTTTAGCTTATTCTACCATTTCAGCTCTTGGTATTTTAGTCTTTCTAATCGGGCTAGGCACAGAAGCGGCACTTTTAGCAGCTTGTGTCTTTATTCTAGTTCATGCCTTATATAAAGCCACATTGTTCCTAATCACCGGAATTATTGATCATGAAACCGGAACTAGGGATGTCACTGTACTTTCTGGTCTAAGAAAAGTACTTTTTCCAGTTGCGATTGCTGGCTTTTTAGCTGCAATTTCCAATGCTGGTATTCCTCCAAGTTTTGGTTTTTTAGGAAAAGATTTAATTTATGAAGCCACTTTGCATTTTGGCAATTCTGCTATTTTATTGACCGTTTTAGCCATTATCACCAATATTTTATTATTATATGCCGGCTTTTTAGCTGGAATAAAACCCTTCACAGGAAAACTTCCAGATACGTTTTCTAAAGTACATTTACCCAGTTTTTTAATGTGGACACCTCCATTGATTCTTGCAATTTTAGGAATTTTAATTGGGGTTTTTCCATCCATAATTCAAGGTAGCTTAATTCAACCTGCTGTTAACGCCTTAGGAGAAACCGGTAGTGCGGTAGAATTAAAATTATGGCATGGTTTCAATACTATTCTAGCCTTAAGTGCCACAACTATTGGCATTGGTTTGCTATTATATTTTTTTATAAAACCTTCTGTAAAAATTGAAGCTGCCATAAAAAAACTTGAATATCTATCCCCAAAAACTATGATAGAAGGATTCGGGATTGCTTTCGGGCATTTCTCAAAAATCTGGACCACTTTTTTTCAAAACGGTTTCTTAAGGCACTATGTTTCCACCATTATTCTATTTTTGGTACTGGTTATGGGATATACCTTGCTAAATAATACAAATTATGTATTGAATTTTAGCTCTTTGACTCAACTAACCATATATGAAGTAATTACTGTGATTATAATGATTGGAGGTATTTTATATACGGTATTCTCAAAATCCCGTTTGGCTGCTGTTGCGGCAATGGGAGTTGTGGGTTTAACCATCAGTTTGATATTTGTATATTACAGTGCGCCAGACCTTGCTATGACACAGTTTTCTATTGATACACTTACGGTTATTTTATTTGTACTGGTACTGTACAGGCTTCCAAAATATTTAAAATTATCCAATTATAAATCAAGAATTAAAGATGGTATTTTATCCATTACTTTTGGGACATTAATTACAATTCTTGCCTTAGAAGTATTGAACGAGCCTCAAAACTCAGAGATTTCTGAATTTTATGCAGATAACGCTTATCTTCTTGCAAAAGGAAAAAATGTTGTAAATGTTATTTTGGTGGACTTCAGAGGAATTGACACTTTTATGGAAATTTCTGTTTTAACCATTGCCGCCATTGGAGTGTTCGGGCTTCTAAAGTTAAGATTGACCACAAAAGATAGAGCAATTGTAAAAGATAAAAATAAAATATAAACTCATAATACCTTGAAATCAATAATTTTAAAGACCGCATCTAATTACCTACTGCCACTTTTGTTGCTGTTTTCCTTATTTATATTGTTAAGAGGTCATTATTTGCCCGGAGGTGGTTTTGTAGGTGGTCTTATAGCATCCATAGCATTTGTTTTACATGCATTCGCAAATGGACTACAAACTACCAAACATTTATTACGTATTCACCCTGGATTTTTAATGCCTATAGGGCTATCAGTGGCATTTTTAGCAGGGATATCCCCTATGTTTCTTAGCGGATTGCCCTTTATGACAGGTATTTGGTTTCCCGAACCTATAAGTGTTGTAGGTATGATTGGGTCCGCCTTGTTTTTTGATATTGGTGTCTATTTGGTGGTCATAGGAATATCGTTAACTATAATTTTTACTATAACAGAATCCAAATAAACTATGGAGTTATTATTAGCTATACTTATTGGTCTACTTTATGCCGCAGGATTATATATGATGCTGCGCAGAAGTTTGGTAAAGCTCATTATTGGCTTAATACTATTAGGAAATGGTGCAAATTTGTTGATCTTTTTATTGGGAAGAATTACAAAGGGACTTCCTCCCATTATACCAGAAGAATCTAGCGTATTTACATCTGCTTATGCAGATCCTGTACCGCAAGCACTAATATTAACCGCAATCGTAATTAGTTTTGGTTTGCAGTCTTTTGCAATAATACTCGTTAAAAGAGCCTATAAAGTAGTGAAAACAGACGATTTAGATCAAATGAATTCAACAGACCGATAATAATGATGGCACAAATAGTTTTCTACCCAATTATTGTACAGTTGCTTTTGGCAATTAGTCTTCTTTTTAGCTGGAAATGGATAAAATGGCAAAAAATTATAAGTAACGTCGGTAGCGTTTTAAGCTTAGGCATAGCTATTTGGTTATTTTCAACAACCTGGACAGAAGGTACACTTACCGTACAAGCAGGAAACTGGCAAGCTCCTTTCGGTATTAGTTTTGTATCCGACACCTTTGCTGCTACTTTAGTGCTCCTTACAGCAATAAGTGGTATGGCTGTTTCTTTTTTTTCAGTAGGAACCATAATGCCAGCCCGATTAAAATTTGGATTCCTGCCCATTTTTCACTTTTTGTTATTGGGATTAAATGGGGCTTTTCTTACTGGAGATATTTTTAACTTGTATGTTTGGTTTGAAATCATCCTAATAAGCTCTTTTGTTTTAATAACCCTTGGTGGTGAAAAAACACAAATTGAAGGTGCCATTAAATATTTTACACTCAATATTTTTGCCTCTGTTATTTTTTTGACTGCCATTGCCGTTTTGTATGGTTTAACGGGTTCATTAAATATGGCGGATCTTGCATTAAAAGTTCCAGAGATCCAAAATAGAGCATTAGTAGAGGTTACTGCTATTTTATTTTTAATAGGCTTTGGGATAAAATCCGCCTTATTTCCACTTTATTTTTGGTTGCCTGCTTCTTATCACACTCCTCCTCCAGCAGTTTCCGCTATTTTTGGAGGCTTGTTAACCAAAGTCGGTGTTTATGCCCTTATTAGAGTGTTTACCTTAATTTTTGTAGGAGATGCTTTTTTGGAAAATATTATTTTAGTATTAGCATTTTTAACTTTATTTAGTGGTGCTTTAGGTGCATTGACCCAAAATAATTTTTCAAAAGTTTTTTCATATCTTATTATATGCCATATAGGATACATGATTCTAGGTTTAGGTTTGTACACTGAAATTGCCATCACAGGAGTGGTTTTTTACCTTATACACGATATTATTGCTAAAACCAACCTCTTTATGATTGGCGGATTAATATACCGAATTACAGGGACTTATAGTATGCGAGATTCAGGAGGTTTGTATGCTAAATACCCGCTTATATCATTACTAATTATCATTCCTTTTTTCTCTTTGGTTGGAGTCCCTCCTCTTTCTGGGTTCTGGGCAAAATTAACATTGATATCAGAAAGTTTTAAAGCCGGAAATTACTGGCTTATTGCAGCCATTATATTTGCTACATTTATTACCTTGTTTGTGATAGCAAGAATATGGTCCGAGGTTTTTTGGAAAGAAAGCAAACCACTGCCTAAATTGCAAAATTTTAGGTATTTTGAGAAATTGAAGCTTCAAAAGAAAATACTTATCGTAGGTCCTATAGTTTTTCTTACACTAATATCCTTATATATAGGTTTTGGGGCAGAATATATCCAGCGCCTTGCAACAAGGGTTGCCAATGAGTTAATGGATAATCAACAATATATTCAGGCGGTATTGGGATTCAATACCACAAATTAAGAAAAATATAAACCAATAATGAAAGGTCAATTTTTAAGCAATATTCTTTTAACCTTTGTCTGGGTTGCCTTAACAGGAAGCTTCGCTTTTCTGAACTTTTTGTTTGGTTTTGCAATCGCTTTTGTCATTTTATGGGTTATAAACATAAAGAGAGAAGACACAAAATACTTTAAGATTGTACCTAAGATAATTGCATTCTTTTTCTTCTTTTCATACGAACTCATTAAAGCAAATATTCAAGTAGCATATGATGTCATTACCCCAAAATTTTATATGACACCTGGAATTGTAAAAGTACCTCTCGATGTTAAAACGGATATAGGAATAACCCTTTTGGCAAATTTAATTTCGCTGACACCCGGCACTTTAAGTTTAGATGTTTCTGATGACAAAAAAGTACTGTATGTACATTCTATGTATATTTCAGATAAAGAAAAATTTATAAAGAGCATTAAAAAAGGGTTTGAAGCACGATTATTAGAAATATTGAGATGACACTATACAACTATTTATATTATTTACTTTTGCCTATACTAGCAATATCGATATTATTGCTTTTTATTAGGTTTATGATTGGCCCAAGCATTGTCGATAGGGTAATTGCATTAGATTTATTGATCACTACAAGTGTAGGAATTATAACGGTATATAGTATTGTATATGATCAGCCCACATTTTTAGATATTGCAATGATTTTAGCATTGATTGCATTTTTAGGAACGGTGGCGTTCTCTTACTATTTGGAAAAAAGAAACAAAAATGAGTGATATATTAGTAGGAATTTTAGCAACTTTTGGGACCGTGTTTGTACTTCTAGCCGCAGTAGGCTTAATACGTATGCCAGACACCTATTTGCGGATTTCAGTAACCACAAAAGCTGCAACCTTGGGAATAGGGCTGATATTGATTGCCGCTGCCGTTTATTTTAATGACTTATCTATTACTTCAAGAGTGCTCGCCATTATATTATTTATTGTACTTACTGCTCCTATTGCTGCCCATCTTATAGGTAGAGCTTCTTATTTTATTGGAATTAAATTATGGGATAAATCAATTATGGACGATCTTAAAGGAAAATACAAAAAAAGAACCCATGAATTATCTAGTGAAGACACTAATGACAGCTCTAATAGTGAAGATAACATTAACAAATAAAGTTTAGCAGGAAATAGAGCGAAATTCAAATGCTTGGCTGGGTTTACAATGCCGACACCTCATTGCCCTATACAGGTCTTTAAAAGGCAAATTTGACTAAACCAAAGTTACTACTGTGGCATACATGAGTAAAATACCACTAAAACTTTCAATTCCATTAATTTTTTAAATGGTGAGAGAACTTATTTTTAATTATGTAAGTTGGTTTTTTTCAATATAAGATAGCTTCATAGTCACTTTCATTTTTATAATTACTCAACCTCACTAGGCATCATAATAACTCTTTATGCTTAAACCTTCAATATGATTTAAAAATAAACAGTTTTTTCTATTAAAACCCCTATTATTTCAGCTTTACTATTTAAGTATGCAACACTATAAATTAATAGAATTAACATAAAAACACCTTCATCTGGTATAGTTACATTATTTGTTTTTACTTTTCAAAAAAGCATCAATAGAAAATCTACCTGGCCCTGTAAATAAAATGGTCATATAACCGATACCATAAAGCAACGCTTTTTCCATTACACCAAAACCATCTGAAACATGAACAATAAATACAGCTACTAACATCGTAACTATTAAGGGTATTAAGATCCATCGAGTTAATAAACCTAAAGCTAAAAGAATACTGCAAATAACTTCTGCAAAAACAGCCATGGCTAGCGATGGCAAAGCTCCAATTCCAAAAGGATCTGCAAATTGAATCTCTTCTCCACTAAACAGATTATTCCATTTTCCTAAACCGTGGCCAAAACACATGCTTAACCCTAAAAATACTCTTAAAATTAATAGTCCAATATCGCTATAAGCACTATTCGTGTATTTACTTGTTTTCATTTTTTGTTCTATTTTCTGATATTCAACAAAGAAAACAGATTCTTGTTTAAATTAAAAGCATAACCCGATTTCATTCTCCTCTTCTACTCAACACATATGTCAAATCTTCGACATTAAAAAAAAGAAAAAATATTAATGAAGCTTGAAGCGAAACAAAAACAAAAACGCAGATAATTGGTTCAGGATATTTCTGTTTCAATTATCCGAATAATAACTAAAAACAATCCTGTTACTTAGGTCTTTGTAATAGGAATATTATTTTCAATATTGACAAATTCAGATTATTACAGATAATATTTATAGATTTCAAAAAATCATAAGTAAAAAACAACAAACTCTGTAATTATAATTTATTATTTGATTGGGTAATCCTATCTTTGCCAATTAATTCATTTTAAAGTTATCACTATGAAAGTTCGTGAGTATTTTATTCTAATTTCTACAGTAGTCGTTTTAGCTATTGTTGGGATAGCATTTTTATGGCAACCTATTTTATGGGCATTCCTGCTTGTAGGTCCATTGGTGCTAATGGGGATTTTTGACATTCTTCAAAAATCACACACCATACGACGTAACTTTCCGTTATTAGGCCGTTTTAGATATGTTTTAGAATCTATCAGACCAGAAATAATGCAATATTTTGTTGAGACAGACACGGAAGGTAGACCTCTTAACCGAATTTTAAGATCTTTAATTTACAGACGAGCAAAAGGCTTAAACGACACAGAACCATTTGGAACACAAATGGACCTTTACCATTCTGGTTACGAGTGGTTAGAGCATTCTATGTATGCCAAAACTAACCCAAAAAATATTGGTAAATTTCAACGTTTAATAATTGGCGGCAAGGACTGTAAGCAACCATATTCTTCAAGTTTATTGAATATTTCTGCAATGAGTTTTGGATCTCTAAGTAAGAATGCTGTTTTGGCATTAAACAAAGGTGCTAAAATGGGAAATTTTGCTCATAACACTGGAGAAGGAGCTATTAGTGATTATCATTTAGAGCATGGTGGCGATTTAATTTGGCAAATAGGAACCGGTTATTTTGGGTGTAGAAATGATGACGGTACGTTTAATGATATTACGTTTAGAGAAAATGCTTTGAGACCCGAAGTTAAGATGATTGAAATTAAATTATCGCAAGGTGCAAAACCTGGTCATGGAGGAATTTTACCAGCTTCAAAAAACACCGAAGAAATTGCACGAATCAGACACGTAAAACCGGGAATTGCAGTACACTCTCCTCCTTCACATTCTGCATTTTCTGATCCTATTCAGTTTATGCATTTTATAAAAAAGCTTAGAGATCTTTCGGATGGAAAACCGGTTGGATTCAAGTTATGTCTAGGTAGAAAACAAGAATTTATGGATTTTTGTGAAGCCATGATTTATACAGGAATTCTACCCGACTTTATAACTGTAGATGGTGGTGAAGGTGGTACCGGAGCTGCTCCTGTAGAATTTTCTAATTCCATGGGAATGCCTTTACGTGAAGGATTAATTTTTGTGCATGACACCTTGGTTGGTTTTAACTTAAGAAAAGATATTAAAGTTATTGTTGCGGGTAAAATTATCACTGGATTTCACATGGCAAGAGCCTTAGCTTTAGGTGCTGATGGTTGTAATAGTGCACGTGCCATGATGCTTTCTATTGGCTGTATACAAGCACTACAGTGCAATACAAATACGTGCCCTGTGGGAGTGGCTACTCAAAACCCTTCTTTAGTAAAAGGATTAGTTGTTGAAGATAAAGCACCAAGAGCTCAACGCTATCAAGAAGCGACTATCCATAGTTTCCTAGAGCTTGTTGCTGCTGCAGGACTTAATAGTCCGGCTGAATTAACACGCGATCATATTAGTAAAAGGGTTGGACTTTACGACGTAAAAACGTATCATGATATTTACCCACCAATTGAAGAAGGTTCTTTGTTAAATATTGATACGATACCTAAAGACTACCAGAAATTTTTTCAACTGACACGTATTATGAAGTAACATTAAAGACTTACTTTAATTTTTTAAGCTGTTAATTTTCAATACACTGAAAATTAACAGCTTTTATTTTTCTGCAAGTTTCTTTTAATTGTTAGACTTAAAAAAAACACCCTTCCTATTCAAATCGTATCTTTGTCTCCAATTATAAAATCACTAATCTTATTTTAACTTTAATCTCAAAACACGCTAAAGAATTACTAGAATTCTTTAAAAGCACTAGCTTTTCTAAAGCCATTTTAATTGGTGTTGCTGTTACTGTACCTATAATTTTGGGTATCACAACCAATAAATTTGAAATTGGTCTTGCGCTTTGCTTTGGTGCGTTTTGGTGTTCGCCAAGTGATGTTAGCGGTCGCTTAAAACATAAGCAAGTTGGAATTCTGTTTTCGGCTATTTTAGTTGTGGTTATTAGTTTTATTGGTGGCTACCTCAACATTTCAAACTACTTACTTTTCCCAATTTTAGGGTTTTTGACATTTTGTATTGCTTTTATTTCCATCTATGGTTTTAGAGCTTCGTTAATTAGTTTTTCGGGATTATTGGCTTTGGTTTTGAGTTTTGCACACAAATCCGAAAACTTGGAAGTTTATCAATATGCATTATTAATTGGTGTTGGTGGCATATGGTATTTGTTTCTTTCTACATTGTGGTATAAAATTAACCCAAAAGCTCAAACCGAAGAGACGTTAAATCAAACCTTTATACTTACAGCCGATTTCTTAGACACAAGAAGACAACTTATAGGCGAACAACCAAACAGAGAAGATTTGCAAACGCAACTCATGACCTTACAAAGTGAGCTAAACGAACATCACCAAACCTTGCGTGAAATATTAATTCTATCACGAAAAAGCTCAGGTAAATCCAACTATCAAAGCAGACGTTTATTAGTATTTATCCAATTAATAGAAATACTAGAAACAGCAGTTGCAAATCCTGTAAATTATGATAAAATTGATGTGCTTTTTAAAGAACATCCAGAGTTTAAAATAGATTTTCAGAAGTTAATATCTGAATTCTCGCATCAATTGCGTTCTATTGCTCAGAATATTAATAAGTCGAAATTATTCCCCTCCAACAAGAACCTTGCTGAAGCTATTAAAACACTTGAAAATGACATTTTAAAATTCAAAAATGAAGATCATATTGAAGATTACGAACGTTACTTAATGCTTCAGAACTTATTAGATTATCAAAAAAAACAATTTGAAAAAATAAAAAAGATAAAATGGCTATTGGGTAATCCAGAATTGACATCAGATGATTATATTAAAAACGATAAGCTAAAGCGATTTATAGATTCGCAAGATTACAATCCTAAATTAATACTTAGAAACCTCAGCTTTAGATCCACTATTTTTAAACACTCTTTACGATTAGCAGTTGCCGTAATGTTAGGTTATGGTATTGGGTTGTTTTTCGATTTTCAGAATCCATATTGGATTATACTTACTGTAATTGTAATAATGCGCCCAAGTTACGGACTTACAAAAACGCGCTCACGAGACCGAATGATTGGTACACTAATAGGAGCTGTTTTAGCTACAGGCTTAGTATTTGTGATCAATGACCCCTACATTTATGGAGCGTTAGGAGTATTATCATTAGTGATTGCATTTTCTATGGTGCAGAAAAACTACAAAGCCTCTGCAACCTTTATTACGCTGAGTGTTATCTTTATTTATGCCATTTTACAACCCGATATTTTAAAGGTTATTCAATTTAGAGTCATTGATACGCTAATTGGTGCTGCACTTTCGTATACAACAATGCGCTGGCTTTGGCCTGCTTGGTCCTTTATGGAAATTGGAGATAACATTAAAGATAGCCTAAAAGCAAATACAGCATTTTTTAAGTCCATTAGCACCTATTACCAGAAAAAAGGTAATGTACCAACGAGCCTAAAAGTAAATCGCAAAGAAGCATTTTTACAAACGTCTAATTTAAGTTCTGCGTTTCAGCGTATGGCACAAGAACCAGAATCTAAACAAAACCACATAGACGATATTTATGAACTTGTGGTAATTAACCATAGTTTTTTATCGTCGTTAGCATCATTGAGTTCTTATATTCAAAATTATGCAACAACGGAAGCGTCAGAAGATTTTGTATTAATTACAGAAAAAATTAATGATAATCTCGATAAAGTCTGCTCGCAATTAAAACACATAAAATTTGATGAATCTAAAACTAACGAGTCCGTTTTTGAACCTGAACCATTCAATTTCCCTGTTAATCGTATTACCAATGATGCAATTTCACAATCCGATAGTGAGCGTTTACATAAAGAAGCACATTTAATTTGGGAACAATTATATTGGCTGTTTAGCCTAAGCGAAAAGATGTTAAAATTGACCGCTAAATTTAAAATAGATTGATATTTCCTTAATCTATTTTAAGCAACTAAAATTTTGATATATAAAAACACCTTCTTTCAAAATTCAGTTTTGAAAGAAGGTGTTTTATTCTCATGTCGATAATTTAAGCTAGCACTACTTGCTTATCACTTTCTGATGACACAGTATTAGTATTGACCTTGACTCTCAAAAGTTCACTTATTTTGTCTTGCCATTTTTGTCCTATAGCAAGTTCATTATTTAGAGCCATTTCATCATCATTGTTATAAAGCACTAGATTTGTCACATCTTTTAGATTTTGATGTATAAAAGACAATTGTATGGTATCAATAACATCGTAATGCTTCGTTTTATCCTTAATGCGTTTGCTTTCTTTTATAAATTTACAAGAGACAATAGATTTTAAATCTATAACCTGTGCATAAGCTGAGACTTCTGTTTCTTTATAAAAAAACAACTTTTCTCCAGTGGTATTCAAACCAATAGCAAAATTACTATGTACTTCTATTTCGCTTAACTCACAGTTATTTTGTGCAGCTTCATATCGAAGTGCATTACGTAATTTTCGTTTTCTTTTTTTGCTTCCGTTTATAAATAAAACAAAAGGTAAAATGACGATTGCGATTATAATCGCATCGATAATAAATAATCCTGATCCCATGATATTTGATTTTTTTTGATAAAATATTAAAAAGTGTAAAAAATTGATACGGCATTTGCTGCCATAACAGACATCATTTATAATGATGTTTTAGACCATTTCTTGTTAGAAATTATTTAAAACTAAAAATGGTTTTACACCTGTTTACCAAAAAGAATGAAATGGAAAAAGGATTTCCCTTAAATGGATGTGAATTACACTATGATGCTCTGCTCTAACAAATTGAACATGCTGTAGTGCATAAAGATGATTACTGCGACTTAAAAGACCATCATTATTTACAGAAATTTCTTCTGATGGTGACGGCTCTACATTAACGTTAGAAACAACACTAAGCTGTTCTTTTTGTACGTCAAAAAATTGATGATGAATTGGTGAGTAAGAGTAGATTTCTCCAGAAAATTCTATAATAGACTGCTCAGTATCGCTATTCAATAACTGAAAGTCATTAGCATGCACAGATGCTGCAAAGCCAACAACAATTAAAATTATATTAAAAAGCGTTTTAAACATTTTCCATTCTAGAATATTATACAAATTAAATCTATAATTAGGTAATCCACTACAAAATGAATGTTAAATAATTTTGAATTACAATCTGTGTAATCTAATTCTAAATGAAATAGCTAATGTTCATAACAAAATGAAGTTTTAAAGGATTGCTACGCATCCCTTAAAGCTCCGCTTTGAAAATAGTTTCAACGAAAAAAACGCTCAAGCAAGCTTATAATAACTAATGTTCATAACAAAACGAAGCTTTAAAGGATTGCTACGCATCCCTTAAAGATCCGCTTTGAAAATAGTTTCAACGAAAAAACGCTCAAGCTAGCTTATAATAACTAATGTTCATAATAAAACGAAGCTTTAAAGGATTGCTACGCATCCCTTAAAGCTCCGCTTTGAAAATAGTTTCAACGAAAAAACGCTCAAGCAAGCTTGGCGTTTTTTTCTTATGAAACTATTTATTCGTGACCGCGAAGGGATTCGAACCCCCAACCCTCAGAGCCGAAATCTGATATTCTATCCAGTTGAACTACGCAGCCATAAACACCTCTAAAAACAGGTGTCTTATTCATATTTATATCTAAGACAACTTAGCCTTAACAATGTTAGAAATTGTTTTACCATCAGCTTTACCAGCTAATTTTCCACTTACAATTCCCATAACCCTTCCCATATCTTTCATTCCTGCTGCACCTGTTGCTGCAATAGCACTCATTACTGCTTCTGTAATTTCTGCCTCTGAAAGCTGAGCAGGTAAAAACTGACTAATTATTTCAGCCTGAGCTATTTCTGGCTCAGCTAAATCCTTACGATCTTGTTCTAAAAAGATGGCAGCACTATCCTTACGCTGTTTTACCATTTTAGATAAGATTTTTATTTCTTCATCTTCAGAAATATCTTCTTTAGATCCGGTAGCCGTTTGTGCTAATAATATTTCTGATTTTACAGCTCGTAAAGCAGCTAAAGCTGTTTGATTCTTTTCTTTCATTGCTACTTTCATAGCAGTCATTATCTCTACTTGTAAACTCATAATCTTGTTACTTTAATAAGACTGCGAAGATAGTAAAAAGTTCCTCTTAGCGGACAGAAGAATAACAGATACCTATTAAAATATTTTGGAAACAAAAAGCCCAAAAAGTTAACTGTACTTTTTGGGCTAGATCTTAGTAATTTAACACAATAAACTAAACTTGCTATTAATCTACATTATCATGTAAAAATGAATTGTTACTTCTTAATTGAATATCATCATTTTCATCAGTTCCTACAGACATTCTAGACGCCTTTGTCTCTGATGAGTGCTGAGCATCTTCTAAATTAATACCTTGTCTTCTGTAAGCCGGTACTTTTTCGATTTCGTTTATTTTAGCATCATTAAACTTATAATTGAAATCTTTCATTCTTCTTCTACGCTCATCTGCCCGAGCAATAAGCATTTCAGAGATTGGACTATTCATTGGGTCTATCTCTTCTTCAGAAGCCACTTTAGGCTCCTCTGCAGGAATTGTTTTCTTTTCAAAAACAATCTCTTCTTTTACTTCTGCTTTCTCTCTTTTAGTATTTATAGAGGAATGAATTGTTTCAAAATCATCTAAAGCATATCGCTTTTCTCCTTGCTCATTAACTTCAGTTACAGCGATAATTTCAACTGGCTCATTAACATCAATATCCTTGGCGTCCTCGTCTAAACTAAAGAACATTTTTTCTTCTTTAGCTTTCGGCTCTTCTTCTTCCTTTGGATTTTTATTGGCTAATGGTAAATCGAAAGAGAACGTTATTTGCTCTTCGTGTACCTCTTCAATTGATTCTGCTTTATTTACGATTGGTGTAATAACAAAATCTTCTGGCTCAATTGTAGGTTCAGGCTCACTAACAGCTACTGGTTCAGTTGTGGCTTGTGGTTTTGTATCTAAAACTTCATCATAAACAACATTTATGCTTTTTAAGAAGTCTGTAGTTGGAATTAAGTTGGTTCCCTTAATATCTTTCGCTTTTGGCTCATCTTCAACCTCTTCTTCAAGTAATGTATGACGAACAACTGGTGCCACTTTTTCCGCTTCTAAAACGATATCTGGTGTAATAATTGCTGGCTCTTTTTCTTTAGCAATAGTTTCATTAGTTTCACCTAATGCATGAATCACTTTTTTAGTTTCAGTATTTGAAATTTCATTTTGCTGATCGACGTCAAATCCTGTAGCAATAATCGTTACAGAAATAGATTCTTGTAACTCTTCATCTTCACCAACACCCATAATAATATTGGCTCCATGACCTGCTTCAGATTGAATATGATCGTTAATTTCACCAATCTCATCAATAGTAATTTCTTGTGAACCAGAAACGATTAGCAACAATACGTTTTTAGCACCAGTAATTTTATTATCGTTAAGTAATGGTGAGTCTAAAGCATTCATAATAGCTTCTTGTGCTCTGGTTTGACCCGAAGCAGTAGCAGATCCCATAATCGCTGTTCCACTATTACTTAATACTGTTTTAGCATCACGTAAATCAATATTCTGAGTATAGTGATGTGTAATTACTTCTGCTATACCGCGAGACGCTGTAGCTAAGACCTCATCTGCTTTAGAGAAACCTGCTTTAAACCCAAGGTTTCCATAAACTTCTCGAAGTTTATTATTGTTAATTACAACTAATGAATCCACATGGGAACGTAATTTTTCAATACCACGTTGGGCTTGTGCGTTACGCATTTTACCTTCAAATTGAAAAGGCATAGTAACGATTCCAACCGTAAGAATATCTAGTTCTTTAGCCATTTTAGCAATAACTGGTGCGGCACCTGTACCTGTACCACCACCCATTCCTGCAGTGATAAACACCATTTTTGTATTGGTATCTAACATTCTACGAATGTCTTCTAAACTTTCTATTGCTGCTTCTTCCCCTACGTCTGGATTAGCTCCTGCACCTAAACCTTCAGTTAGGGCAACACCTAATTGTATTTTGTTTGGAACTCCACTGCTATGAAGGGCTTGAGAATCTGTATTACAGATTACAAAATCGACTCCTTTTATACCTTGTTGAAACATGTGGTTAATGGCATTACTACCACCTCCACCGACACCAATTACTTTGATGACGTTTGATTGATGCTTTGGCAAATCAAATGAAATGTTTCCAAATTCGTTGCTGTTACTCATTATATTATGGATTAACTATTATTCTATTTTATTAAATTTATTTATAAAGGCAAAATTTTAGATGAATTGCGATTCGCATTTATTCCGCATTATCCAAAAAATCCTTTACACGCTCCGTTAATTTATCTAAAAACGAACGACGCTCTTTTACAGGTTCTGGCACTACTACTTCTGGCTCTTGCTCTTCTTCAACTTCATTTTCTATAACCAATTCTTCTTCAACTAGCTCAACTTTTTTACGTTCTTGACGTTTTAAGCCATCCATCACCAATCCAACTGCTGTAGCATACAACGGACTTGCAATATCCTCATCACTATCTCCTGCTAAATGCTCATTTGGATAGCCAATTCTGGTATCCATTCCGGTGATATATTCAACTAATTGTTTTAAATGTTTTAATTGCGCTCCACCACCTGTTAAAACGATGCCTCCAATCAACTTTTTCTTTTGCTCTTCGTGACCGTAGTTTTTTATTTCAACATAAACTTGTTCTATAATTTCCACCACTCTTGCGTGAATAATTTTAGACAAATTCTTTAACGTGATTTCTTTTGGCTCTCTTCCTCTTAATCCAGGAATAGATACAATTTCGTTATCCTTATTTTCACCTGGCCAAGCAGATCCAAACTTTACTTTTAAAAGTTCAGCTTGCTTTTCAATAATTGAACAGCCTTCTTTTATGTCTTCGGTAATGACACCTCCACCAAAAGGAATTACAGCAGTATGACGAATGATTCCATCTTTAAAAACAGCTAAATCTGTTGTTCCACCACCTATATCAATCAATGCCACACCAGCCTCTTTCTCTTCTCTACTCAACACCGCATTAGCAGACGCTAAAGGTTCTAAAGTGATACCCTCTAAGTTTAAACCTGCACTTTTTATACAACGACCAACATTTCTAATCGAAGATACCTGACCAACAACAACATGAAAATTAGCTTCCAAACGTCCACCGTACATTCCTATTGGCTCAGTAATTTCCGCCTGACCATCAATTTTAAATTCTTGTGGCAACACATGAATAATCTCTTCACCAGGAAGCATTACTAATTTATGAACCTGATTGATTAAACGATCAATATCTTCTTCATCGATTACCATATCCGAATTTGGACGTGTAATGTAATCGCTATGTTGTAAACTACGTATATGCTGACCTGCAATACCTACAGTAACATCCACAATTTTTTCGCCAGATGCTGCTTCAGCTTCTTGTACAGCTTGTTGAATAGACTGAATGGTCTGTGTAATATTATTAACCACACCACGATGCACTCCCATACTTTTGGCTTTACCTAAGCCTAGAATTTCAACTTTATCGTACTCGTTTTTACGACCAATCATGGCCACAATTTTTGTGGTTCCTATATCTAGACCTACCGAAATGTTTTGTTTGTCCATAGCTTACTTTTTGGTGCAAATAACTTGTTTGTCAAATTTTAAATTCACTAACGCATAGCTATCTAAAATTTGGTCTTTAAAAGCCTTTTGGTAAAACGCCTTAAAATTGTTTATCTTTTTATCGAGTTGTTTTAAAGTTCCTAAATGAACCGTAAAATTACTTTTTCTAATTTTAAAATCAATGGTGTTATCGTTGTTCTGACGAATCTCAATGACATGTTTCTTTAAAAAATCATCTTCATCCACAGCTTTTGCAAATTCAAAGACTGTTTTGAGGTTATTTTTATCGATATTTCCAGTAACAAGCGGCACTCTTGCTGCGTAATTATGAGACAAAGGCATAAATCCACCTTCGTCATCGATATAATACGACACTTTTGTGTTCACTCTTGCAATAGGTTTTTTTTGTTCAATTTCAGCCGAAAGTGCACCGTCTACTGACATAAACACTTCTGCTTGCTTGATCATTGGATTAGATTTCAGGGCAGATTCTAATTTATTCAAATCTATAATTTCTTTGGGTTGTTGCGAAACAGGTTCTTGATTTACTATTAACAATTTACTAACATTCACATCTGTAATAAATAATTTGTTTTCACCCAAAAATGTGATGTTTGGCTCACTTACTTTTCGTGTCTTATTTCTTTGATTTGAAAACGCAAACAAAAAGCCCACCAAAACCATTAACCCTATGATTTTTATATAGTTGAAATTAATCTTTGACATAAAATGCTTCTTTTATATGTTTAACTTCAGCTCCAATATCTCCTGCTCCAATTGTTAACACGATTTGAGCATCGGATTTTTGAATTTCATTGATTATTTCTGATTTTTGAATTAATTTTTTTCTGGAATTTACAATCTTTTCTAAAAGCCATTTAGACGTTACTCCTTCCATCGGTAATTCTCTTGCAGGATAGATATCTAAAAGTAATATTTCATCGAATTTCGAAAGACTTTCTGCAAAGCCATCTACAAAATCTTTTGTTCTACTAAATAAATGTGGTTGAAAAATCGCTAATACTTTTTTATCAGGATACATTTCTCTAACCGCTTGATGTACTGCATTAATTTCCTCAGGATGATGTGCATAATCATCGATAAACACCAAATCCTCGGTTTTAATTTGATATGTAAATCGCCTTTTTACGCCTTTATACGATTCTAAAGCTTTAGACAATTCATTGTAAGAACAACCATATTCCGCAGCCATTGCCACAGCGATAATTGCATTAGAAAGATTATGTCTTCCTGGTAGACTAAATTTGAAATCCTTTTGAATTCCGGTTGGTGTTTTTACATCAAAACGATAACAACCATTTTCTATTGAAATATTTTGCGCACAGTAATCCGAATCGTCTTCAATTCCGTAGGTAATACCTTTTAAAGGCAAACCATTTTTAACGAATAGTTTTCCGTTTGGTTTAATACATTCAGAAAAATCCTTGAAGGTTTTAACTAACTCTTCAGCATTGCCGTAAATATCTAAATGATCAGCATCCATCGAAGTAATACAAGCTAAATCTGGTGACAAGGTTAAAAACGAACGGTCAAATTCATCGGCTTCCACAACCGTCACATCGGTTCCATTTATAATTAAATTGGAATTATAGTTTTCACTAATTCCCCCTAAAAAGGCCGTGACAGGCGCATTGCATTCATTCAACAAGTGTCCCAAAATACTTGTTGTGGTTGTTTTACCATGTGTTCCAGCAACCGCCAAACAAATGGTTTGCTTTGTGATTTCACCTAAAACTGAGGAACGCTTTAAAACATTGAAATTATTAGCTTTAAAATAATCGAATTCCGAATGTCCCTTTGGAATCGCAGGTGTATAAACGACAAGTGTATTTTCAGGATTTAAAAATAAGCTAGAAACTTTTTCAATATTATCTTCAAAATGAATTTCTACTCCCAAATCTTCAAGCGAATTTGTGATGTCCGTTGGCGTTTTATCATAACCAGCCACATGCATACCATTGGCTACAAAATAGCGTGCAATCGCACTCATTCCGATGCCTCCGATGCCAATAAAATAAACGTTATTTAGGTTATTGAAATTCATTTATTATTTAATAAGTTTTCAACTTCATCAACAATAGCATTAGTTGCATTAACCAATGCCAAGGATAGAATATGTTTACTTAATTCGTTTCGTTTTTCGTCGTTAGATATTAGATCTGAAAATTTAGTTTGAAAATCAACATCCAAATCCTTTTCTCTTATTAAAATCGCTGCGTTTTTATCTGCAACTGACTGTGCGTTTTTAGTTTGATGATCTTCTGCAACATTTGGCGACGGAATAAAAATCACTGGCTTACCTACAATACACAATTCAGAAACAGATATAGCTCCTGCCCTAGAGATTATTACATCTGCTGCTGCATAAGCTAGGTCCATATGGTTTAAAAACGCATGAACTTGAATATTTTTCAATTCATTATATTGCTTATACTGATCGTAATACAACTTTCCACATTGCCAAACCACTTGAACATCTCGCTCTTCAAAAAACCCAATATTATCTTTTATAAGCTGATTGATACGTCTTGCTCCTAAACTACCACCTAAAACTAACAGTGTTTGTTTATTATGTTTTAATTCAAAGGCATCTTTACCTTCAATATGTTTATCTTTTACTTGTAATAAATCCTTTCGAATTGGGTTTCCTGTTAATTTAATTTTTTCTTTCGGAAAGAATTTATCTAAACCTTCATAAGCCACACATATCGTGTTTACTTTTTTCGCTAGTAACTTATTTGTAATACCGGGAAACGAATTCTGCTCCTGTATTAAACTCGGCACCCCTTTTGACGAAGCCACATGCAATAAAGGGCCACTTGCAAAACCACCTGTCCCAATCACTACATTTGGCTTAAACGTATTTACAATTTTTCGCGAACGCAATAAGCTACTTATTAACTTCAATGGAAATGCTAAATTTCTTAATGTCAACTTACGTTGAATCCCAGAAATCCATAAACCTTCAATTTCGTAACCAGCTTGTGGCACTTTATCCATCTCCATGCGATCCGAAGCTCCAACAAATAAGAATTCAGCATCAGGATGGCGAGACTTTAATTCGTCTGCAATCGCAACAGCAGGATAAATATGTCCTCCTGTTCCTCCTCCTGAAAGGATAAATCGATATGGCTTATTATTTTTCAAACTTTAAAATTCAAATATTTTAATTCTAGTTACTAACACCCTTAAAGTCCCATCAAGGGGACGATCACTCAATTCAAACCACTTTAAACTGATCTCTTTTTATATTTTTTAAATCGCTTCGCTTAAAATAGCTAACGGATTGTCTTCTGCGTCTTCTTGTTCTTTTAATTCTTCACGTTTTGCACTTACACTTAATATTATTCCTATAGACAAACAAGTCATCCAAATTGAGGTTCCACCACTACTAATTAAAGGTAAGGTTTGACCTGTAACAGGAAATAATTCTACTGCAACTCCCATATTCAGCAACGCTTGAAACACTATTGGCAATCCAACACCTAACACCAATAATTTTCCGAATATCGTATCTGACTTATGACTTACAACTATGATTCTAAATAACAACCACATGTATAAAACCAACAAAAATATACCTCCATACAAACCGTATTCTTCAATAATTATCGCAAAAATAAAATCGGATGACGATTGTGGCAAAAAATTCTTTTGAACACTTTTTCCCGGACCTAAAGGTGAAATCCCTGTCGCAATCGCAATTTTTGCTTTCTCAATTTGATAATCTGCTTCCGTATCTTCACCATTGGAGAAATTCTCAATTCGATTCATCCAAGTATCTACCCTATTTGGCATCGCATCTGGAAATGCTTTTGCCACCAAAACAAACATTGTGAGCGCCAACAAACCTGTTCCGATTATAATTAAAAGATACTTTATTGGATAACCACCAATAAATGCCAACATCATTATCATTGTAAATATGATGGCTGTGGTAGAAAAATTAGCAGGTAATATGAGGATTAAAATTAGAAAAACTGGTATCCAAAGCGGCAATAACGACTCTTTAAAACTAACCTCTTCATCTTTAATTTTTGATAAGTAACGTGCCACATAAACCATTAACACCACAGCTGCTAATGTTGATGTTTGAAAAGACATATTTACAATCGGAATCTGAATCCAACGACTTGCATTAGCTCCAGCAATTGTAGTTCCTTGAAGCATTGTAACCAACAACAAAACAAACACAATAGGAATCATAATCATAGACAAGCCACGAAAATATTTGTAAGGCAATTTATGAACACCAAACATAATTACAAAGCCCAAAAGCAGATGCATAAAATGTTTTATAAAAAAAGAAAACGTATTGGTATTCCCACTATTTGCTAGATTACTTGCAGCACTATAAACAGGCATAAACGAGAATATAGCCAATAGCGCGACTATTGCCCAAATGGCTTTATCCCCTTTTATTTGTTTAAATATGTTTTGCATTTTCCGCTTTGTCATTCCTGCGAAAGCAGGAGTCTAATTGTTTATCTTATTGTAGATTCTTGCTTTCGCAAGAATGACAACACTCTATAAATTCCTTACAGCATTTTTAAATTGACGCCCTCTATCTTCATAATTTTCGAACAAATCGAAACTAGCACAAGCAGGTGACAACAACACATTGTCTCCAGCGTTAGCTAATTTATAAGCAATCTTTACAGCTTCACTCATGTATTGTGTTTCAATAATTACATCGACCATATTACCAAAAGACTCCATTAGCTTCGCGTTATCTACACCTAAGCAAATAATAGCCTTAACTTTTTCGTTCACAAACGGAAATAACTCCCTGTATTCATTGCCTTTGTCGACTCCACCAACAATCCAAACCGTAGGCGCGTCCATACTTTCTAAAGCGAAATACGTTGCATTTACATTAGTTGCTTTTGAGTCGTTGATATACTGCACCTTATTAATTTTTAAGACATGTTCTAAACGATGCTCAACACCTTGAAAATTTTCGAGACTTTCACGTATCGTTTGTTTTCTAATTTTGAGTAAATGCGCAACAGTAGAAGCCGCCATTGCGTTTTTGACGTTGTGTTTCCCTTCTAATGCTAAATTATTTGTTGGCATAATGATTTGATTGTTATCTATTGTTATTATTATATTATTGTTGTCTAAATATGCGCCTTGCTCAATAACTCTTGTTAATGAAAAAGGCAATTTTTTTGATTGAATTTGATGCGTTTTCATGTACTCTAAAATGACCTCATCATCGGCATCATATATGAAATAGTCATCTTCTGTTTGGTTTTCTACCACTCTAAATTTTGACGCGATATAGTTTTCAAACTTATAATCGTAACGATCTAAATGGTCTGGAGTGATATTGGTTAACACCGCAATTTTTGGTTTAAAATCTATAATATCATCTAATTGAAAACTGCTAATCTCCAATACATAATTATCATGATTTTTCTCTAAAATTTGCTTTGCGAAACTATCTCCAATATTTCCCGCTAACCCAACATCTAATTCCTGCTTTAAAATATGATGCGTCAACGTTGCCGTTGTGGTTTTACCATTACTTCCTGTAATAGCCACCAAAGTCGCATCCGTAAATTTAGAAGCAAATTCAATCTCAGAAACCATTTTGATTCCCACATCGCGAATTTGTTTCACCAAAGCTACTTTATCTGGAATCCCAGGACTCTTCATGATGATGTCTGCATTTAGAATTTTTGATTCTGTATGCTGTTCATCTTCAAATTCAATTTCATTATTTAAAAGAACGTCTTTATATTTTTCTTTAATCTTTCCTTTGTCTGATACAAAAACCTCGCATCCTTTTGCTTTTCCTAAAAGCGCTGTTCCCACTCCACTTTCACCACCTCCAAGAATTACAAGTCTTTTCATTTCATTAATCCTTTTTGTCATTCCTGCGCAGGCAGGAATCTACTTTATTACTACTCTTATTGTGGATTCCTGCTTTCGCAGGAATGACAAATTATTTTATCTAATTTTCAAGGTTACTATCGTTATAATAGCAAGTAAGATTCCTACAATCCAAAAACGCGTAACTATCTTACTCTCATGATATCCTGATTTTTGATAATGATGATGTAAGGGCGACATTTTAAATATGCGTCGACCTTCGCCAAACTTTTTTCTTGTGTATTTGAAATAACTAACTTGTAAAATAACTGATAAATTCTCTGCTAAAAATATACCACAGAGTATAGGAATCAACCATTCTTTTCTAACCGCTATGGCAATCACCGCAATGATTCCTCCAATAGTTAAACTCCCTGTGTCTCCCATAAATACCTGAGCAGGATAGGTGTTATACCATAAAAACCCAATTAATGCTCCAACAAATGCCGCAATGTAAATTGTGATTTCTTCCGCTCTTGGGATGTACATAATATCTAAGTACCCTGAAAACACAATATTACTAGACACCCATGCAAAAATCCCCAGCGTCAATACAATTATAGCAGATGTTCCTGCCGCAAGACCATCGATGCCATCTGTGAGATTTGCACCATTTGATACGGCTGTAATTATAATAATGCTGACTAGTATAAATACGAGCCAAGTGTATTTCTCTAACCCTGGACTAATCCATGTGATTAAATCGGAATAATCAAACTCGTTATCTTTTAAAAAAGGAATTGTCGTTTTTGTTGACTTCTCTTCTGCTTTAAACAATTTTGCTGCTTGCACATCTGGATTTTCAATACGTAATTCATTTTGCTGTGCAATTGGTAATTTTTCTTTGATCGTTACATCATTATGAAAAAACAATGTTGCACCAACTATAATTCCTAATCCAACTTGACCAAGAACTTTAAATCTCCCTTTTAAACCGTCTTTATCATTTTTGAATTTTTTGATATAATCATCAATAAACCCAATAGTTCCCATCCAAAGTGTGGTCACAATTAACAGGATGATGTAAATATTTTCAAGCTTCGCCAATAATAAAACAGGAATAAGTGTTGCGAGAATTATGATAATCCCACCCATTGTTGGTGTTCCTGCTTTTTCAACTTGACCTTCTAATCCTAAATCACGAATCGTTTCACCAACTTGTTGTTTTTGTAGAAAACGAATAATGCGTTTACCAAAAATTGTAGAAATTAACAATGACAATATAATAGCCACAGCCGCTCTAAAGGTGATAAACCCAAAAAGTGACGCTCCTGGAAACTGGAACTGTTTTTCTAAATATTCGAATAAGTAATACAGCATTCTTGGTGGTTGTTTATTTCTGTAATTGTTTTAAATACTCTTGAACGATTTTATAATCATCAAAATCAAAGCGTTCACCTTTAATCTCTTGATATGTTTCATGTCCTTTACCGGCAATAAGAATAATATCATTTTCTCCTGCCATTTGACAAGCTGTTTTAATAGCTTGTTTTCTATCGGTTATAGACAACGTTTTTTTAAAATTTTGAGGCTCAACCCCCTTTTCCATCTCTTCAATAATGGTTTCGGGAACTTCATTTCTCGGGTTATCACTTGTCAAAATCACTTTAGTACTTAAAGCTGAAGCGATATGCGCCATTTTTGGTCGCTTGGTTTTATCTCTATTTCCACCACAACCTACAACCGTTATGAGTTCTTCATTTTTGGTTCTAATATTGTTTATGGTTTCCAGCACATTCTTTAAGGCGTCTGGCGTATGCGCATAATCTATAATAGCTGTAATTTTGCCTTGTGAAATAAAATATTGAAAGCGCCCAGATACATTTTCGAGCTCACTTATAAGCCTTAAAATTTCAACTTTACCCAAACCTAATAATTCAGCGGCTCCATATATAGCAAGAATATTATAAGCGTTAAAACTTCCTATTAATCGCGTCCACAACTCACTTTCATTCAACTTTAATAATAATCCGCTGAATTCATTTTCTAAAATTTGAGATCTATAATCCGCATAATTCTTTAATGCATACGTATATTTTTTGGCTGCTGTATTTTGAAACATCACCAAGCCATTTTTGTCATCTATATTGGTTAACGCAAAGGCGTCTTTTGGCAATTGATCAAAAAACCGCTTCTTAACATCTCTATATTCAGCAAACGTGTCGTGATAATCTAAATGGTCGTGCGATAGATTTGTGAAAATTCCGCCTTCAAACCTTAAGCCTTCTGTTCTGCTTTGATGAATACCATGAGAGCTCACTTCCATAAAGCAAAACTCTACACCTTCATCATTCATTAATTGCAAATACCTATTGATCGTTAATGAATCTGGCGTAGTATGAGTCGCTTTATATGTTGTATTATCCACCATAATTTTCACGGTAGACAACAACCCAACTTTATAACCTGCCTTTTTAAACAACTGATACAACAAACTAGACACTGTGGTTTTCCCATTAGTACCTGTAACACCAACAAGCTTTAGATTCTCGGAAGGGTGACCGTAGAAATTAGCTGCCATATAAGCCATGGCCTGATTAGAATTAGCAACTTCTACATAAGTGATTCCGTCTTCGAGATTTTCTGGAAGCGCCTCACAAATTATAGCAGTAGCACCATCTTTAATTGCTTTTTCAATATAATTATGACCATCAGTAATTGTACCCGAAATAGCCACAAAAACATCATTAACTTTTATTTGACGTGAGTCAAATTCGATTTTACTCACCGTAATACTAGTACTGCCAACGACTGCATTTATAGTAACCTTATATAATATGTCTTTTAATACCATCATGATGCTTCTAAAATAATGGTTTGATTCGTTTGTAATTTTTGATGTTTTTCTACAGACTGTTTTTTTATAGTACCATTTCCGTTTAATTTCACTCTAACATCAATCTGTAAATTTTCCAACAATGCAATAGCATCCATAGCTGGCATTCCAACAACACTTGGCATTAACTCTTTATATTTTCGAGCGTTTTCATAGTAACTTTCAAAATCCTCGTTAACTAAATTATCATTGAAGTTCAATGTTTCAACCTCATCTATAATTGGAGTGTCTGTATAGATTTTTTGAGCAACTCTTTTGAATACCGGACCAGCCACATCAGAGCCATAAATACCCACTTTTGTACTAGGCTTATGAATAACCACAATGCACGAATATTTTGGATTATCCGCTGGAAAATAACCAGCGAATGAAGAGATATATTTTTTGTCTTTATTCCATTTTTCAGTATTAGCATAATCCGTTCTAGCTGTACCTGTCTTACCAGCCATTGAAAATGTTTCTGAATACATACGCTGCCCTGTACCACGTATGACAACGTTCTTTAATATATCTCGAATTTCATTTAAGGTTTTATCTGAGCAAATTTTTTCAACAAGAACTTCTTTTTTAAACACCTCAATATCCTTATCAAACGACTTAACCGATTTTAAAAAACGCGGCTTAATTAATTCCCCATCATTGGCAATAGCATTATAAAACGCTAGTGTTTGCAATGGAGTCATTTCAAGATTATAGCCATAAGCCATAGAAGGCAACGCATTTCTACTCCAGTTAGATGCTCCAGGCTTTGGAATATCTGGCACCCCTTCTCCTTTAATATTGAAACCGAGAGGCTTATCGAGCCCCCAAGAACTCAATCTATTTAAAAATTTCTCTGGCTGTTTTGAGTAATGTTCATCAATAATAGTAGCCATGCCTATATTAGAAGATACCTCTAATGCTCTTGCCGCAGAAATTTCACCATAACCAGGACCAGAATCCGTAATTACACGACCATAAAGAGACTTCCTCCCCTTTTTAGTATCTACAACTGTTGACGTATCAATAACTTTATCCTCTAAAGCCGCCATCATGGCCATCACTTTAAATGTAGAACCTGGCTCATGACTTTCTCCAACCGCATAATTTAAGCGTTCATAATACTTCCCATTTCTGTTTTTTCCAAGGTTAGAAATTGCTTTTATCTCACCTGTTTTCACATCCATCACCACCACACAACCATGATCTGCATCGTAAATCTCTAACTGCTTAAGTAAGGAATGATGCGCTATATCTTGAATATTGACATCAATAGTCGTATAAACATCGTAACCATCCTGAGGTTCAACTTGGTCGAAATCCGCTATGGGCTTCCATTGCCCATTTCCTATTTTTTGCTTTAAACGTTTCCCGTTTTTACCCTGTAAATATTTTACACCAAAAGCACCATCAATACCTGCTCTAGTATAATTACTGTCTTTATCTTGACGTTCGTAGCCAATAAAACGCTCTGCAATTCCACCCATTGGATGCTCACGTCTAGTCGTTTGCTCTACAATTAAACCACCTTTAATAGCTCCTAGATTTAACAAAGGAAAATTACGCATGCGGATATAATCCGAATAACTAATATTCCGAGCTAAAAGGAAATATCTATTTTTATGTTGTCTAGCTTTTCGGATGACATTCTTATAATAAGATGCTGGCTTTCCCTTATAAACATGAAGCGAATCTGCTAAGTCATTAATATATTTTTCGAATGTAGCTTCTTTTGCTTGTATAGCATCAATTCTAATATCATACTTAGGAATTGAAGTTGCTAACAAACTTCCATCAGCAGAATACACATTACCACGGTTTGCAGGAATTGGAAAATCTTTAGTCGTACTCTTTTCCGCAAGCGCCCTATACTCATCACCTTGAACAAACTGAATACTCACCAACTTGAACACCACAGCCAAGGCGAATACAAACATGCAGCCTGCTACGAAGTACAATCTGTGTAATATGTTTTTTTCTGTTATTGCCAAAGCTTACTGTTGTTGTCGTTGTGATTTTACTATTATTTTTGTTGGTGGGTTTAAGGAAATCCCAATTCCTTTTTCTTCCATCTCAGCCTCCACAAAAGATTCTTTTTTTAGCTGCATCAGCTTCCCTCTTTTATCTACAAATGCTGAACGAAACTCTTTTACTTCATTGGTCAACTTTGCAATTTGATAGACTTTTTGATCTGCACTATGTGAACTTGCAATCATTATAATTGCCAGAAACGAAATAAAAATGATGATGCGCCAATTTTTAAACGAATCATCACTGATTAGAAACTTACCTCTTAATATGTGATATATGTTTTTTTTCATCCTTCATTCCTGCGAAAGCAGAAATCTATATTTTTTTGCTGAATATGACCCCTACTAAGATCAGCCACCGATTAACTTCTACTTCGCTCAATGACTAATGCTCAGCGACCAGTTTTAATTATAACTTTTTAGCAACTCGAAGTTTTGCACTTCTCGCTCTATTATTTACTTTTATTTCTTCTTTCGAAGGAATAATTAATCCTCCTACTTTTTTTAATGGCACTTCAAAATTTCCGAACATATCGCGTTCTGGTTCACCTTCAAACAATCCATTTCTAATAAAACGTTTCACTAACCTATCTTCTAAAGAATGATAGGATATAAAACTCAATCGACCGTCTTGTTTTAAAACTTCCGGCATTTGAAGCAGTAATTCTTTTAAAACTTCTATTTCCTGATTGACCTCAATTCGGATGGCTTGATAAATTTGAGCCAACACTTTATTTTCTTTTTGATGATTCAAAAACTGCTTTAAAACCGCCTTTAATTGTTCGCTAGTTTTAATTTCTGCATTTTTTCGTTCTTCAACAATCACCCTTGCCATTGCAGGCGCATTTCGCAATTCACCATACTGAAACAAAACAGCTCTTAATTGCTCTTCACTATAACTATTGACAACTTCAAAAGCAGACAATTTACTATCTTGATTCATTCGCATATCTAAATCCGCTTCAAAACGGGTAGAAAAACCGCGTTCTGCAACATCAAATTGATGTGACGATACTCCAAAGTCCGCTAAAACACCATCAACTTCTTTGGCTCCATAAAATCTCAAGAAGCGTTTTACGAATCGGAAATTTTCATTGATTAACACAAAGCGATCATCATCAATAGTATTTGCTAAAGCATCTTTATCTTGATCAAAAGCATATAGTTTTCCGTTAGGCCCTAATCTTGATAAAATTTCACGGCTATGACCTCCTCCACCAAAAGTGACATCTACATAGACACCATCTGGTTTAATTGCTAAACCATCTACGGTTTCTTTAAGTAATACTGCATTATGATAATCCATCGTTGTCATCGTCTTGTCCCATTACCTCTTCGGCCAAATCAGCAAAATCTGAAGCCGCATCATCAATAGCTTGTTCGTATTTATCTTTATCCCAAATTTCAAGAATATTAACAGCAGACGCCAAAACCACTTCTTTAGTTATACCAGAAAAACTGATTAAATCCTTCGGGATCAATAAGCGACCAGCACTATCCACCTCCACAATTTTAACTCCAGCTGTAAAACGTCTTATAAAATCATTATTCTTTTTCTTAAAGCGGTTAAGCTTGTTTATTTTCTCCATCATTTTGTTCCATTCGGACATTGGATACAATTCTAAACACGGCTGAAATACAGCGCGCTTCAAAACAAACCCCTCTTGCAAAGCTGATGACAACTGCTTTTTAAGCACAGCAGGTATCATTAGCCTTCCTTTGGCATCAGCTTTACATTCGTATGTTCCTATAAATGAATTCAAAAGGTTTCGTTTACCACTTTAACGATTAAGAATCAAAGATATTGAAAATTTAACCACTTTTTACCACATTCTACCACATTTGTTGATAAGTTTTAGTTTGAAATCACTTCAATTTTTTACAACACCAATGAATTCCACTTTTCACCTACGATTTTCTAAGTGGGAATTATTAACATCAACTTATGCAAGATCCTTCAAATAAAAAAAATCGATATTTATTGCATATTATTTATATTCTAAAGGATTTAGTTATATTTGTTTCTAACACATAAGCACGAACTTGCACATGGCACACCTTTTAAAAAAAGAAAAGGATTATAGATATATTGAAGTAGGCGAAGGCACACCAATTATTGTGTTGCATGGTTTAATGGGTGGCCTCAGTAACTTTGACGGAGTCACTAAATATTTTAGCTCTAAAGGCTATAAGGTTATTATTCCAGAACTTCCTATTTACAGTATGTCGTTACTTAAAACTAACGTCAAGAGCTTTGCGAATTACCTTAGAGACTTTATTGAGTTTAAAGGTTTAGAAGATGTTATTTTACTAGGAAATTCTCTTGGTGGACATATAGGATTATACCACACAAAATTATATCCTAAAAAAATAAAAGCGCTTATAATCACAGGAAGCTCAGGACTTTACGAAAGCGCCATGGGAGGTGGTTACACCAAACGCAGTGATTACGAAGTGATGAAAAAGAAGGCACAAGAAGTGTTTTACGATCCTGCGGTAGCAACGAAAGAAATTGTTGATGAAGTCTATGAAACGGTTAATGACCGTAATAAACTTATAAAAACGTTAGCGATTGCCAAAAGTGCCATTAGACACAACATGGCAAAAGATTTACCTAACATGACCACTCCAATATGTATTATTTGGGGAAAAAATGATAATGTTACTCCACCAGAAGTTGCTGAAGAGTTTCATGAATTATTACCAGATTCTGAGTTGTATTGGATTGATAAATGTGGCCATGCAGCCATGATGGAACATCCTGAAGAATTTAATACTATTTTGATGGGATGGCTTGAGAAGCGTGGGTTTTAGGTGAAAAAGCTTAGAGACTGAAAAGTTAAAGCAGGAAGTAAAAATATCACGCCAAGGCGCAGAGACACAAAATATATACTTTAAAGAATATTATTAGCATTTGTCTTTTTAAAAAAACCCTCTTTTTTACTTCACAAAAATATAAGTTTAATTAAATAAGATTGCCGTTTTTACGGGAACTGAAGATGAAAATAAAATCAGCTGAATTTGTAGTGAGTAATTCCGATGTGGCAAAATGCCCTAAGAACGCCATACCAGAATACGCCTTTATTGGAAGAAGTAATGTAGGGAAGTCGTCATTAATCAACATGCTTACCGATCGTAAAAGTCTTGCAAAAACTTCTGGACGACCAGGAAAAACGCAGTTAATTAATCATTTTATAATTAATGATAATTGGTATTTGGTAGATTTACCTGGCTATGGCTACGCACGTGTTTCAAAATCGTCTAAGCAAAAATTTCAAAAGTTTATTACTAATTATTTTGAACAACGACAACAGCTTGTTTCAGCATTTGTCCTCATAGACATTAGACACAAACCTCAACCTGTTGATTTAGAGTTTATGCAGTATTTAGGTGAAGGGGAAATTCCGTTTGGCATCATATTCACAAAGGCAGACAAATTAAAACCTCAGGCTATTGAGCGCCACGTAAATGAATACTGCCAAGAATTACTTAAATTCTGGGAAGAACTACCACCTCATTTTGTAACCTCATCGTCAAAGAGTATTGGAAAAGATGACGTACTTAACTTTATTGGAGCAACCAATGAAGAGATTGAGCAGCTAAGAAACAGCAACTAAAATTGAGCTACAAATAATTAGACATATAACCTTTAAAAAACATCATTTTTCTAAATGAATTTGGAAGCCAATTACAGCTTTAAATTTATCTGTTTCCAAAAAATAATATCTAGAGAATATACCAATACCATATATATAAAAATCGTCTAATTTTTCAAATCTCAATGCTGCACCCAACGCAAACATATCTTTCAAAAAATCGCCAACATTTGGCTTAATTGTTATAAATTCTCTTTTAAAACTGGTACCATCATTAAAATGATAAGTTTGGTTTGTGTACTCACCACTACCACCAACCAACCAATTGCCTTAGGTAATTTGCGCATTTAGAGAAAGGGATAAGGTCAGTACTAAAAAGAAAAAATAATATTTCATCTTATTAAATATGTATTAAAAAAACCTATGTCTTCACATCCAAAGCATCCCGTAAGGCGTTACCAACTAACATAAACGCCATTACCAATAGCATAATACAAAATCCTGGTATTAAGGCTAAATATGGTTTTCCTAAAATAATATAGTTATAATGATCTTTTATCATCGCTCCCCAACTTGCCATTGGTGGTTGGGCGCCAATACCCAGAAAACTCAGTCCGCTTTCTATTAAAATAGCAGCTGCAAAATTTGCTGCAGAAATGACGATTAAAGGTCCAAAAATATTGGGTAATATATGTTTTGTGATGATTCTATAATCATTATAACCCAAAGCTCTTGCAGCTGTAACGTACTGCATTTCTTTAGCACTGATGATCTGCCCTCTCACCACTCTTGCTACTTCTACCCACATGGTTAAACCGACCGCAATAAACACTTGCCAGAAGCCTTTTCCTAAAGCCAGTGTAATAGCAATAACTAATAATAAGGTTGGAATGGACCATGTGATATTTATAATCCACATGATAAAGGCATCTATTTTCCCTCCATAATACCCAGCTAAGCTTCCCATTAAAAGCCCGACAATTAATGAAATAAAAACGGCAACAAAACCAATAAAGAAGGAAATCCTTGAACCAATTAAAATGCGGCTTAAATAATCTCTACCGTACTTATCTGTACCAAAAACAAATCCTCTACTCTCTATATAACGTTCATAATTTGAGTTTGGAAATCGAGATACAACAATTTGCTTTTCTTGGCCTTGCAAGCCATCTGAAGCGTATTCTACATAGGTTAAAATTCCATTATTTACATCATAAGATTGAATGGGAATCTCAGTATCTGTATTATTTTTTCCGAAGAATAATTTTGAAAAGAAATTTTCTTCCGATACAATCCCAGATGGAATCGTTAGCATTAAAACTTCAAAACCAGGCGATTTTGAATGAATAGATAAATGCATCTGATTCGCGTTTTTTGAAGCATCTGGCGCAAACACATAAGCAAAAATAGACATTAAGCCAATACAGGTAATGATGCCCATACTAAAAACGCCCCAAAAGTTTTTTTTAAACTTTTGAAGCGCTAAGCTTGATAATGAATTATTTTCTTTAGACATATTGAGCTTTAGTATTGTACCATTATTATATGTTTAAGTAGGTAAAACACCCCTAAAGTCCCCTCAAGGGGACAATCCATATAATTAAAACATTTTAGGACTGATACAAAGGCATTAAACCATTTACGATTTACTCGCTTAATTCTTCACAGACTCTGCAACTTTATTTTTTATAGCATACGTCATCTTTAAATCATGAAGCACATTAATAGCTTCTTCTACATAAACATCTTTGGCTAAAGCCTCATGCCAGCGATTACGTTTTTCCATTAAAACAGAATCCTGATCCATTAGTTTCATCTCATAAGGCAACGATGTAAATGTTAAATCCGTTTGATATTCAGACAGCTTAGCAAAACGCTTTGCTTCTTCCTCGTTTACCTGCATTTCCTTTTTATAGGTATCATAGTTTAATGAATATGATTCACGGTCTCTTATGGTCTTCACCCATTGTGCATTGGCTTCAATAAGTTTTAACTGCTCGTTACCAGCCATTCTTGCTTTACTTTTACTTATTGTGGTATCATAATCGAAATAATTACCCCAAACTTCATAATCAGCGGCGTCAATTTTATCCCATGCTAATGGGTTTTCAAGATTTTTTTCTCCAATATCAATATAGCTGTAACGGTCCGGAACAACAACATCACTCTTTACACCTTCTAATTGTGTTGAACCTCCATTAATTCTATAAAACTTCTGAGTGGTAAACTTTAAAGCTCCCATATCGCCGTTAGTATTATTTTTAATCATTCGGTTTAAATCCATAACCGTTTGCACTGTTCCTTTACCGTAAGTCTGCTTACTACCGATAACGATACCTCGCTTATAATCTTGCATCGCAGCCGCTAAAATTTCAGACGCTGAAGCAGATAATTCATTTACCAATATTACTAAAGGGCCGTCCCAAACAATAGCTTTGTCTTTATCCGAAAGCACCTCTTTAGCTTCACCTGTTGTTTTCACTTGTACTACTGGTCCATCTTCAATAAATAAACCTGCAATATCTACCACAGTTTGTAAAGAACCACCTCCATTATTTCTTAAATCCATTACCAAACCTTCAACACCTTCTTCTTTCAATCTTAAAATTTCTTGTTTGATATCTGAAGCTGCATTACGTTCATTATAATCTTCAAAACTGATATAGAACTTAGGTAAGTTAATAATTCCAAAAGTTTTTCCATCCTTCTCAACAATTGACGATTTTGCGTAAGTTTCCTCTAACTCAACAACATCTCTTGTAATAGAGATATCTTGAATAGTTCCATCTACTTTTTTCAAGGTTAGTGTCACCACAGTTCCTTTTGGACCTTTTATAAATTTAATAGCATCAGCTAAGCGCATACCAACAACATTGATTGATTCTTTTTCATCTTGCTGTCTCACTTTAAGTATCTGATCACCAACTTCTAACTCGTCTGCTCTCCAAGCTGGTCCACCACTAATAACTTCATCAACCATGATACCGTCCACTTTTTTCTGTAAACGCGCACCAATACCTTCGAACTTTCCTGAAATATCTCTATCAAAACGCTCCTTATCTTCCGGAGCAAAATAGAATGTATGCGGATCAAATCCTTCTACAATCGCATTTATATAAACAGAAAACCAATCATTACGAGTTCTGTCATCAATATAATCATAAAGTACATCAATGGATTCTTTTGTTGCTAATCGTGCTTCAGCTTCAATTTCCTTATTTGATTTGTGTTTTTCAGATATTAATTTATCTGTATCCGAATCTTGCTGCGTGATTATTTCATCATAATTAGCAATGGTAGAAAACTTAAGTTGTTGTCTCCAACGCTCTTTCATTTCACGCTTATTCTTTACATAAGTTAGATTTTCGTAATCCGCAACATAGTCTTCTTGTTCTGTGAAATCGAAAGGCTTTTCTAAAATATCAGTATATATGACCTTTGCTTCAGCAATACGTTGTAATAAACGTTGGTGTGTAAGATTGAAGAATGCGACATCGTAGGCCTTAATTTGATCATCTATTTTATCTTTATAAGCTTCAAACTCTTTGATATCTGATTCGTAAAAAAATCTTTTAAACTGATCAACATTATTCAAATAGTCTTCAAATACTTGTGCAGAAAAATCATCATTAATATCCTTTGGCTCAAAATGACCTTGATCTAAAAGATACGTAATCAATTGAATGAGCAATTTATCCTTATCTGGATCTTCAAATTTTTTAGTTGTAAAACTGCATGAGGCGAATGCTATCAATAAGGCGAGTAGCAAAAATTTATATTTCCCTTTCATTTTTCTTTTTTTATTGTTTTAATTTGGTAAAAATGTGTTCGCCATTCAAACTAATTCTTCAACTGAAGGGTCGTCTATGGCTCGGTTCATTTTTCTTTTTTTAATGTTTTAATTTGGTAAAAATGTGTTCGCCATTCAAACTGATTCTTCAACTGAAGGGTCGTCTATGGCTCGGTTCATTTTTCTTTTATCTTTTTTCTTTATTAAATGATTAAGTAGGTTCTCAATTTTTCACTAAAATAGAAGAAAAAACCGTGCCATAAAAAATAGATAGCCTATTTTTTTGTTAAAGCGTCGTTTACTTATAAATCGAAACCTTTTTTAGTATTTTTACAACTCATTAAACTTTTATACAAAATGTCTGAACGCCCTTTAATTTTAGTGACTAATGATGATGGCATCACAGCTCCTGGGTTAAGAACTTTAATCTCTGTAATGAACCTCATTGGAGATGTGGTGGTAGTAGCGCCAGATAGTCCACAAAGTGCCATGGGACATGCTATTACCATCAATTCTACTTTACATATGGAGAAGGTAACTATAGATGGCAAACAACCTGAATATAGTTGTTCTGGAACTCCTGCTGATTGTGTAAAACTAGCCGTTAATGAAATTTTAGGCAGACGACCAGATATTTGTGTTTCAGGTATTAATCATGGGTCCAACTCATCTATAAATGTTATTTATTCAGGCACTATGAGTGCAGCCTTAGAGGCTGGTATTGAAAGTATTCCTGCTATTGGGTTTTCGTTATTAGATTATAATTGGAATGCTAATTTTGAACATTGTAAATCTTTCGTTGAAACCATTACGAGACAAGTGCTAGCGAATGGATTACCCGATGGTGTTGTTCTAAATGTGAATATTCCAAACCTTGAAAAAAAGGCTATAAAAGGTATTAAAGTTTGCCGACAAGCCCGAGCCAATTGGAAAGAAGAATTTGACAAGCGCACCAATCCAATGGGACGCGACTATTATTGGTTGAGTGGTAAATTTGTAAACATGGATAATGGTGAAGATACTGATGAATGGGCTTTAGAACACGGCTATGTTTCTGTAGTACCTGTGCATTTTGATTTAACGGCACACCATGCCATACAGAATTTGAACACTTGGAAATTAAACAACTAAACAACTACAACACTCAGAAACAACAGTATATGAAAAAAGAAATTTTAATAGGTTTTACAGTAGGCATTGTATCTGCAATTTTTGGATTTATTTTTGCACTTCAGATTTTTGGAAAATCCGATGACTGGGGAGTTGTGATTAACCAAGCCATTGCCGATGGTTTCTTTACAAAATTGATGAGTATCGGTGCACTTTTAAACTTAGGAGCGTTTTTCCTTTTCCTAAAAAAAAACAAAGACCACAGAGCGAAAGGCGTTTTAATTTCTACAATTCTCATACTCATTACAACTTTGGTTATTAAATTTATGAATTAAAATGAAATACTATATCATTGCTGGTGAAGCCTCAGGCGATTTGCATGGTTCCAATCTCATGAAAGCACTGTTTAAACAAGACGAACAGGCCAACATTAGATTTTGGGGAGGCGACCTTATGCAGAGTGTTGGTGGAGAATTGGTAATGCATTATAAGGAACGTCAATTCATGGGTTTTGCTGAAGTTATCCTTAACCTCAGGAAAGTTTTAGGCCAAATAAAGTTCTGTAAATCGGATATTGAAAAATTTCAGCCAGATGTTATTATTTTTATTGATAATTCTGGTTTCAATCTAAGAATTGCCAAATGGGCAAAAGCACTCAATTATAAAACACACTATTATATTTCACCACAAGTTTGGGCATCGCGAGCTAGTAGAGTTGAAAAAATAAAGCAAGATGTTGATGCCATGTATTGCATCCTTCCGTTTGAAAAAGCGTTCTATAAAAAATACGATTACGATGTTAATTTTGTTGGACATCCACTAATTGATGCTATTGCGAATAGACCTCAAGTTGACGGTACTATTTTTAGAAACGAACATCAACTTAGTGAGCAACCTATTATCGCTTTATTACCTGGAAGTAGAAAGCAGGAAATAACCAAAATGCTTGGAGTAATGCTAAGTTTGGTTGATGATTTTAAAGACTACCAGTTCGTTATCGCTGGAGCTCCGAGTCAAGAATTTGAATTTTACAAACCGTTTATTAAAAAGAAAAATATCAAATTTATTTCCAATAAAACTTATGATTTGTTGAGTATTTCTACTGCTGCATTAGTCACCTCAGGTACTGCTACTTTAGAAACGGCGTTATTTAAAGTCCCACAAGTCGTTTGCTATAAAGCTAATGCTATTTCTTATCAAATTGCTAAGCGTATTATAACTTTGAAATATATTTCGTTAGTGAATTTAATTATGGATCGCGAAGTTGTTACGGAACTGATTCAAGGAGATTTAAATAAAAAGCGACTTAAAAACGAATTAACAGCCATTTTAGACACCAAAAAGCGAGAGCAACTCTTTTTAGATTATTATGAATTAGAGAAAATATTAGGTGGTCGTGGAGCTAGTGAGAATACGGCTAAGTTGATTGTTAATGCAATCAAAAAGACTTAAATAAAAGTCGAATTTCATAAAGCAATTCTTAAAAAGGAAAACAAGTCCAACCTTGAAAAAACCCAATTGGTCTTAAAGTCACTACAAATTCATGTAGAGGCATTACAATTATTGCTATCGAGAAAACAACTAAAATCATTTTGGAGATTCCCCCAACTGGTTTATCTGCTTTTATATCAAGATTGAAATTTAAAGCATACTCATTTACATTAATGCTTTGATCACCTTGTAAATTTGAAAAATGCATCAGCGCTTTCTTCCTTTGCTCTTTTATTTTGGGATAAACTCAATTTACGATAAACATTAAAGCTGTTAGTCCAACAATACACGTTATAATAAAGTCATCAACATCCGAATAAAGTGTTATAATTTTCATGATTCTATAAATTTATAAAAATTCATCATCTTTTTTTATTATTTTCGACTTTAAAGTAACTACTTCGACTAAAAATTAAAATGAAACGTTTACTCCCCTTCTTATTATTGACCTTATTTATTATTAGCTGCAAATCAAAAAAAACAGCATCTAACAAAAGCAGACAGACACATACTGTAAAAGTAAATACGACTGCAAAACCTACTCCCGAAGCGGAAAACATCGTAAAATATGCGAAAACTTTTGACGGTACACGCTATAAGTATGGCGGCACCACTAAAAGCGGCATGGACTGTTCTGGCTTAATATACACGAGTTATAAAAAATATGATGTCGATTTACCTAGAACCACATCTGGACTTAAAGGTACTGGAGAATGGGTGGATTTAAAAGAAGTTAACGTTGGTGATTTGGTATTTTTTGCCACAAACAAAAACAGCCGAAACGTCAATCATGTTGGTATTGTCACCAATGTAAGGACTGGTAATGTTGAGTTTTTACACGCCTCAAGTAGCAAAGGTGTTATGATTTCTTCTATTGCAGAAAAGTATTGGTACTTTTCTTTTGTACAAGCTCGACGCGTGTTATAATTACATTTTACTTATCTTAGTAACTCACAATCATGAAGTTACTAAATTTCACCATTATAAAACTGACCATTTTTTTGGTTATTGGTATTCTTTTGGCTCATTACCTAAAGCTAGATTTTCATGTTGTTTTATTTGTCACTATTGGTCTAGTTATTTTACTCGGCATTTATTATTTCATAATAAAATCTAGAATTAATCGGTCTCCTTTTTTCGGAGCCTTAGCTTATCTATGCATGGTAGGAGTTGGTATTACTTCTTACACTATTCAAAATGAAAAATTAAGATCACATCATTATACACATCTAAAACCTTCAGATAGTAATAACTCAATAGTTTTTCAAATTGAAGAACGACTCAAACCAGACACTTATAATGACAAGTATATTGCAGTTATAAAATCATTTAATAACGAAGAAGCTATTGGAAATCTACTGATTAATGTTAAACGTGATAGTATTTCGAAACGTTTTAATGTTGACGATTTATTAGTCACGTCATCGGAACTAAAAGTGATTCAAAAACCATTAAACCCTTATCAGTTTGATTATAGTAAATATTTAGAATTAGATCAGGTATATCATCAGGTTTACTTAAATTCTGCGAACATCTTACAACTTTCAGATTCTAAATCTACTATTTATGGCTATGCCGATGCATTAAGAACTCAAATTAACAGAAAACTTATTGAAGCAGGTTTTAAAAACGATGCGTTGAGCATTATGAATGCACTATTGCTTGGCCAACGACAAACGATTGATAAAACTGTTTACAGTAACTATGTTAACTCCGGGACTATTCACATATTAGCAGTTTCAGGATTGCATGTTGGTATTATTCTAATAATTCTTAATTTTATTTTTAAACCTTTACTCTATCTTAAATATGGTCATTTTATTAAACCGTTTATTTTAGTTTGTATATTGTGGAGTTTTGCAGTTATTGCAGGTTTATCACCTTCTGTAACACGAGCTGTGACCATGTTTAGTGTTATTACTATTGCAATGCATCTTAAACGACGCACCAATATTTATAATACTTTAGTGATTTCTGCTTTTTTGATATTATTAATTAAGCCTACCTTTTTATTTGCTGTTGGATTTCAGATGAGTTATTTGGCTGTTTTGGGGATTGTAAGTATTCAACCTATTATTTACAAACTATGGAAACCCAAGTATTGGATTATAGATCAACCTTGGCAAATTTTCACAGTTACGTTGGCTGCTCAAGCTGGAATTGTTCCGATTAGTTTATTTTATTTTCATCAGTTTCCTGGATTGTTTTTTATTTCGAATCTTGTCGTAATTCCATTTTTAGGATTGATTCTAGGTTTTGGGATGTTAGTTATTGCTTTAGCATTATTGAATCAATTGCCCGATTTCTTAGTAGTAATCTATAGCTTCATTATTGATAGTTTAAATGGGTTTATTGCTTGGGTCGCTCAATTTGAAAGTTTCCTACTTAGAGATATTCCGTTTACCTTACTTCAAGTTATTACTTCTTATTGGATAATAATTACATTAGTACAGACTTATAAATTTCGAAATTTTAGATGGACAGTAATGAGCTTAATGGCTGTAATTAGCCTTCAAGGTGTTACCTTTTATAATAAACATCAATCTCAAAATCACCAATTTATTATATTCAATAAAAGCAGATATACAATGATTGGACTCAAAGAAAATCAACAATTAACGATATCACACAATTTGGATTCTGCGAAATTGAAATCTGATTATGCCATCAATAATTACAAAATTGGAGAAGCCATTACAATCCATAATAGCGACAGTCTTCATTCCATTTATAAGTACAAAAGCAAAACGCTTTTAGTTGTTGATAGTTTAGCTGTTTATAAAGGAATAACATTTCAACTCAACTATATTTTATTACGAAATTCTCCTAGACTAAATCTCAATCGCGCTATCGATAGCTTAAAACCTCAATTTATCATTGCAGATGCAAGCAACTACAAATCGTACTTAAAACGATGGAAGGAAACATGTAGGCACAAAAAAATCCCTTTCCATCAAACGAATGAAAAGGGAGCTTTTATAATAAAATAATAAGATTTATGATTCTTTAAACGATGGCTCAAATGATTTGAAATATTCATTAAACTGTTCTTGCGTTGTCATTTCCTTATACTTATCAGTATGAAATATCTTTAAATACAACTCTAATTGCTGTGGTTTTAAATATCCAGTGATTGGAGAAATAAGGTTTCCTTCTTCATCAAAAAACACCATGGTTGGATATGCTCTAACTTGTAAATACCCCGAAAACTCGTGTGAACTATTCCTTCTATTTGCTTTAGTAGCATCGTAATTAGGGTTTTTAAATGTCTGATCTTTGTAAGTCACTTCATCATTACCTTCAGCATTAAATTTCACAGCATAATAATGCTCATTAACATAAGCTGCGACATCTGCATTAGCAAAAGTGTTCTTATCTAACATTTTGCAAGGACCACACCAATTGGTATAAACGTCCATGAATATTTTTTTAGGTTCCTTTTTCTGAAGCTCTAAAGCCTGCTCCATGGTTACCCAATTAATCTCTTGTGCTACTGCTGTTATTGTAAATGCAAAAACAGCTATTAATCCTAAGGTTATTTTTTTTATCATCATATTCGATTTGTTGCAAATAATAAGCCGAACTTACAAAAAATGCTCCTAAACAGGAGCATTTTAGATATTTTTAACGATTTGCTTAGCGCACTCCGTGCATTAATTTTTTCAATAATGGGTTTAGAACTACGGAAACTAAACCTACAGCAATCGGAATCACTGCAAAGATTAGGAAGAAAACTCCTAAGGAATATTCTTCTGAAATTTTATCAATCATCCCACCCATAGTGTTTGCTACTTTCTGTCCGACAGCAATTGCCAAATACCATACACCAAACATAAAACCAATCATTCGAGCGGGTACTAATTTACTCAAATAGGACAATCCTAAAGGAGATAAACATAGTTCACCCATAGTATGAAATAAGTATGCCAATATTAAGAATATCATACTTACAGATGCTGTTTTTGCGCCAGATGGAATATCTGATGCACCATAAGCCAAGATTGCGAATCCTAAACCTAGCAGCACTAATCCTATAGCATACTTCATCGCTGCACTCGGGTTGTATTTACTCTCCCACCATTTTGAAAACAATGGAGCTAGCGTTATAATAAAAAACGAATTTAAGATTCCGAACCAAGTTGCATCAACTTTTAAATCTTCAGAAAATGATTTGTCATAAATACGGTAAACCACTAATATCCAAACACCAACAAAGGCAATGGCTAACATAATGTTTGATGCTCCAATTTTAGTAAATGTCTTTTTAAATATTAAGAAGATGACATAGGTTATGATTATTAACGGAATCGTTGTTAATAAGCCATCAACGATTTTAAAAATAGTCGCTGTATTCCCAACTAAATCTCTATTGGTATAATCACTAGCAAATAATGTCATAGAACCTAAAGACTGCTCAAAGAATGCAAAAAAGAATACCGTAAAAAGCGCAAAAATAGAAACCGCAACTAAACGATCTCTAACAATAGGGATATAACGTGATATACGTCCAATTAACAATACTAAGAAAAGCACTAAAGCCGCAAGAACTACAAAATTTGAACCACTCATTCCCATAACTTCAAATGGTAACATTGTAGTGCCTCCAATTTTCTCTAATGGATCATTAAAAAGGTAAATCAGTCCACCTACAGAAGAAAGTACAATTAGTATTTTATCTAAGGTTGTAAATGGGTTCAACTTTGAAGCGGCTTCAACTTCTTCTTTAATCACTTCTGGATCAGAAGTATCTTCACCATCATGTAATACAACATCAATCTGCTTTGAAGGTGCTGCCCCAACTTTACCAAATATTTTATGAGCTAATAAAAACTGAAGCATTCCTAGGAACATAAATATGCCAGCAAGTCCAAATCCGTATGACCAACCATAATTTTCAGCTAAATAACCACAAAGCATCATTCCGAAAAAAGCACCTGCGTTTACACCCATATAAAAAATAGTGTAAGCTCCGTCTTTTTTAGACTCTCTCGTTTTGTACATCTCTGAAATTATAGATGTAATATTTGGCTTAAAAAAACCTGTTCCAATAACTAACAATGCTAAACCTAAGTAAAATGAAGCCGTTGTTTCTAGTGCCATTGCAGCGTGACCAAGGGTCATGATAACACAACCAATTACTACAGCAATACGATATCCTGTCCATTTATCGGCAATCCAACCTCCTAAAATTGGTGTCAAATATAAAAGTGAAGCATAGGTACCAATTAATGAAAGCGCATGCTCACGTGGCCAATCCCATCCTGGATTATCACTCATCATTGGAGCTGTTAAAAACAATATGAGAAGGATACGCATCCCGTAGAATGAAAAGCGCTCCCACATTTCTGTAAAAAACAGAATAAACAATCCTACGGGATGCCCAAGAACCGTGTCTTTAAATAGATTTTCAATATCAGTCTTCATTACTCAAAGGGTGTAAATAAGTTAGTAATAACTAAAAATTAATTAATTCCGTGCATCATTTTCTTTAACTTCGGATTTAAAATCAATAAGATTACCGCAGCGAACATCGGTATGGCTGCTATAATTAAGAAAAAGGTAGACATCGAATACTTTTGTGAGATTTGGTCTATATATGATCCTGTCATTCCTGCAATAAAGTTAGCTATTGCTGAAGCTGTAAACCAAAGTCCAAACAGCAATCCTGCTAAACGTTTAGGCGATAATTTAGACACATAAGATAATCCTACAGGAGACAAGCATAATTCACCAGTTGTATGAAAAAAGTAAGCCATTATTAACCAGACCATACTGACAGATGCACTAGTTGCACCTTGAGGAATACTATTAGAACCTATAGATAAAACCACAAACCCAATTCCTACTAAAGCTAAGCCCATTGCAAATTTAACAGGTCCTGAAGGGTTCCATACTTTTTCCCACATTTTACTAAATGAAGAAGCTAATGTGATAATAAAAAAGGAATTCAAAATTTGAAACCAAGAAACCGTTACTTCTGTTTGCTCAAGACTAAACTCTCTATATACTTTCCAGCCTCCTAAAAACCAAATGATTAAAAAAGATATTCCTGTAAAAATAATAGTTAAAGGATAGGTCTTATAAATTTTCTTACCTAAACTATATAGTACCCAAGTCACGATAATAATTGGAAAAATAGTTAAAATAGCATCTATCCATTTAAAAATAACTCCTGAATTACCCTCTAAAACTCTCTGTGTGTAATCTTTAGCAAAAACCGTCATAGATCCACCAGCTTGCTCAAAAGCAAAGAAAAAGAATATACTGGCAACCATTAAAACACCAACAACAACTAATCGATCTCTTACAATATGAGCAGGAGTTTCAATTTCATCTTCATCATCAGCAATTTTTTCTAACTCAGCTTCAAATTGTTTTTTAGGTGTTTCTCCTATCACCCCAAATATCTTACGTCCAAAATAGAATTGTAACATACCGAAAAGCATAAATACACCGGCCAATCCAAACCCAAAGTGCCATCCTATTTTTTCTCCTATGTACCCACATAATAACATTCCTAAGAAAGCACCTGCATTAATACCCATATAAAAAATAGTATATCCTGCATCTTTTTTAGAACTAGAATCTGGATATAGATTTCCTACCATTGATGAAATATTCGGCTTAAATAAACCATTTCCTAAAATCATCATTACAAGTCCTGCATAGAAAAAATTAGGGCTAATGCCTTCAAAAGCCATAGAAGCATGCCCCAAAGTCATTATTAACGCACCTAATAAAATAGCTTTTCTAAACCCTGTAAATTTATCCGCTAGTATTCCACCTAATAACGGTGTTAAATAAACCAAACCTGTATACCAAGCATATAGTTGCATCGCATCAGCATTTGTCCATTCCCAGCCTCCTTTACCGATTTCTGTTATTAAAAACACTGTTAATAGTGCTCTCATTCCATAATAACTGAAGCGCTCCCACATTTCTGTAAAAAATAACACGAACAATCCTGCAGGATGTCCCATTACCATGGAGTCATCAATACCTTGTTTATGTAGATGCTTGATTAAAGCTGGATCATTTTCTTGGCTCATAAGTTTAGTTTTTATGTTAGTTAGTCTTTATATATAGTTTATTAGTCAAAATCTTTATTCACTCAATAAAATGCCCTTTGGTAAGAAAATGAATCCGTACCATTATGCATTCACAGATGCGCTATTATTTAATTTCTTTTATCACCCAATGTACGATGAATAAAATCAGTCATTTTTTTATACAAATGCATTCTTGTGTTCCCTCCATAAATACCATGATTTTTATCTGGATAAATCATCCATTCAAACTGTTTATCAGCTTGGATTAATGCTTCAACCATTAACATCGTATTTTGAACATGCACATTATCATCACCTGTTCCGTGAATTAACAAGTAATCTCCCTTTAGTTTCTCTACATGATTTATTGGTGAGTTCTCATCATAACCCGTTGGATTTTCTTGAGGTGTGGTCATATAACGTTCTGTGTAAATCGTATCGTAGAACCTCCAACTTGTTACAGGAGCGACTGCAATTGCCATTTTAAAAACATCATTGCCTTTAAGTAGTGCGTTACTACTCATAAAACCTCCATAGCTCCAGCCCCAAATACCTATTCTTGAAGCGTCTATATAATCTAAAGCCCCCAATTGTTTTGCAGCTTCTATTTGGTCTTCAACTTCAAATTTTCCTAATTCATTTTGAGTCACTTTCTTAAAATCGGCTCCTTTAAAACCTGTTCCTCTTCCATCAATACAAACTACAATATAACCTTGTTGTGCTAGCATCTGATACCAGTAATCATTTGTACTATTCCAGCGGTTAGCCACTTGCTGTGAACCTGGACCTGAATATTGATACATAAATAAAGGGTAAGCTTTATTCGCATCAAAATCCTTAGGCTTAATCGTCCACATATTTAAATCATTCCCATTTACAGAAATCGTACTAAATTCTTTTTCAGACATCACATAGCCCTCTAACTTCTTTGCTAATCTATCATTATCTTGAATTTGTTTAACAACTTTACCTGACTTAGAACTATACAACGTGTACTCTTGAGGTGTCGCTGCACTTGAGAACGTATTAATAAAATAGGTGAAGTCAGCACTAAATGACGCGCTGTTTGTTCCTACTTTTTCCGTCAAACGTTTTTTGTTTTTTCCGTTTAACTGTATAGAGTATACATCTCTATTTATAGAACCATTTTCTGTAGATTGGTAATAAATAGTATTGGCTTTTTCATTAAAACCATAGTAGTCGGTCACTTCCCAATTGCCTTTAGTAACTTGGTTAATGAGTTTACCGTCTCTTGAATAATGATAGACATGATTAAAACCATCTAACTCACTCGTCCAAATAAAACTATTATCTTTTAGAAAGGTTAAGTTGAAAGTGACATCGATATAGGCTTTATCTTTTTCTGCTAAAACTACTTTTGAAGAGTTCGCTTTGGTATCAATCATCCAAAGATCTAATTCATTTTGATGACGATTCATAAACTGAACACTCAACACATTAGCATCGTTAGTCCATTCTAATCTTGGAATATAGAAATCTTCATAATCTTTAGTAACACTTAACTCAGAACCCTTTTTAGAATTTAAATTATATAAATGCAAAGATACTTTAGAGTTCGCTTCTCCTGCTTTCGGATATTTAAAAACATGTTGTGTTTGGTATAAATCTGATCCATAAACATCCATTGAAAATTCAGGAACCTCAGATTCATCAAATCTTATAAATGCAATTTGGTTGCTATCTGCATTCCAATCAAAAGCTCTTACAAAGCTAAATTCCTCTTCGTAAACCCAATCCGTAATACCGTTAATAATCTTATTCTTTTCGCCGTCTGTAGTTAACTGTTCTACGTTTCCAGATTTTAAATCCTTTACGAATAAATTATTTTCAAATCCGTAAGCCACCTTAGTGCCGTCTGGTGATAATGTTGGTTCTTGCACTAAATCATCAGATACTTTAGTTACTTTTTTTGAAGCGATATCATAAATATAAAACTCACCTAAGGTAGAACGTCTAAAAATAGGTTCAGATTTTGTAGTTAGGATTATTTTAGACTCATCCGCACTAAACGAATAATCAAAAAAACCTTGAATCTCAGCAATGTCTGCAGAAGAGATTAAGGTTTTTACTTTTTTTAAAGTTTTATAATCATAAATATCTATGGTAGACGCTCTAGTTTGTCTATCGAAATTTAAAACTGAATATTGATTGCCATTCTCCATTGAATGTAACGCCTGCATCCCTTCCGTTCTAAAAGTCCCACTCCAAATTTCTTTAAGTGTGATTTGTTTTTCTTGACAAAAAACTAAAGAGGTCATTAAAAAGGCAAATACAGCCACAAAGTGTCTCAAGTTCATAAATTTCATGTGTTTACGCTTATCGCTTTTTAATGGTCACTTGCCGTTAGCATTTGGTCATTTCTTGTCAGGGCTAAAACTTTTGCCATGCTCGTTTCGTGTTTCAATAAAGCAATGCCAAGTTTACTAAAAATTATGCAAAAAACCGCTATTATTAACACGAAATCGGGATTTACAATCTATTAATGCACACATTTTATGGCAATCCTAGTATCTTTGTTTTTTTAAAAATAAAAACTAATATGCCAAATACAATTTCTGGCTTTTCTAAGCTTTCAAAATCCGAAAAGATTGAATGGCTTTTAAACACGTATTTCACAGATAAAAATAGCGCGAGAACACTTGTTCAGCAGTATTGGAATTCAGATGACAAACTTCAAAAGTTACATGATGAGTTTATAGAAAACACCATTACTAATTACTATTTACCATTAGGTGTTGCTCCAAATTTTTTAATTAATGAGACCACTTATGCCATTCCAATGGCTATTGAAGAAAGTTCGGTTGTGGCAGCGGCAAGTAAAGCTGCTAAATTTTGGTTAGATCGTGGAGGTTTTAAAGCTGAAGTCTTATCTACCGAAAAAATTGGTCAGGTGCATTTTATATTTAAAGGAAATTTCAATAAACTTGAAGAATTTTTCAACCATATAAAACCTAAACTTATCAGTGATACAGCGTCCATGACTAAAAGTATGGAACGCAGAGGAGGTGGAATTTTAGATATTGAATTACGAAATAAATCTGAAGATTTACCAAATTATTATCAGCTTCACGCCACGTTTGAAACCTTGGATGCGATGGGAGCCAACTTCATCAATACGTGTTTAGAACAATTTGCAACGACGTTTAAAAATGAAGCTTTACAATTTGAAGGATTTAATGACGAAGAAAGGCATATCACAGTTGTAATGAGTATTCTTTCTAACTACGTACCACAATGTTTGGTGCGTGCAGAAGTATCTTGTCCAATTGAAGACTTAAAAAGTAAAGACATTCTTAATCCGGAAGAATTTGCTCAAAAATTTAAACAAGCCGTAACAATTGCAGAAATAGAACCTTATAGAGCAGTAACACACAATAAAGGTATTATGAACGGTATTGATGCTGTTGTTTTAGCCACCGGAAATGATTTTAGGGCGGTTGAAGCAGGCGTACATGCTTATGCAGCAAAGGATGGTTCATATTCTAGCTTAACACATTGCTCCATTGATGATGGAATTTTTAAATTTTGGATTGAAATTCCGTTAGCATTAGGAACCGTTGGCGGCTTAACTAATTTACATCCTTTAGTAAAATTTTCGTTGGAAATGCTCCAAAAACCGACAGCAAAAGACTTAATGAAAATTGTTGCAGTTGCTGGATTAGCACAAAATTTCGGTGCTGTAAAATCGTTAACCACTACCGGAATTCAAGAAGGACATATGAAAATGCATCTCATGAATATTTTGAATCAGTTTGAAGCAACAGAGAATGAGAAAGTGATGCTTGTTGAACATTTTAAGACTAATGTGGTAACTCATAGTGCGGTAGTTGAGGCAATAAAAAATATAAGGCCATAAAGTAATCCTAAAATAAAAACTTTTGAATTCAAAGCCTAAAACATATAGAAGTAATGGAAAACTCCTACTAACAGCTGAATATGCTGTTTTGGATGAAGCAAAAGCTTTGGCGATACCAACTAAATACGGACAGAGTTTACTTGTTAAGGCAAATGATTCTAACATTATAAATTGGAAGAGTTATAATGAACTGGGAGCAATTTGGTTTGAATGCCATATATCATTTAATGAGATTGCTACGACAGACTTAAATAGTCCAGCTCTCAATGACGTTAAAGAACGTTTATTACAAATTTTAAAAGCGACTCAAAGCTTGAATTCTGAGTTTTTAGTTTCAAATCAAGGTTATGATATCACAACGCATCAAGATTTTAATAGACTTTGGGGTTTGGGTACATCGTCTACCTTAATTAATAATATTGCAAATTGGGCAAATGTTGATGCTTACCAATTACTAAAAAAAACATTTGGTGGTTCTGGTTATGATATTGCCTGTGCTCAAAATAATACTTCAATTACATTTCAATTACAAGCAGATCAAAACCCACTGGTAACGTCAGTCAATTTTCAACCCTTATTTAAAGACCATCTCTATTTTATCTATCTCAATCAAAAACAAAATAGTAGAGAAGGTATTTTAGCATATAAATCATTAGGTAAAATTGATTCTAAAATTACGTCTAAAATCGATGCTATAACTGAAGAAATGATTACGTGTACTTCACTTCCAGAATTTGAAAACTTAATTGAGGCTCATGAAAAAATCGTTTCTAATCTCATAGAACAAGACCCTATTAAAACGAGACTGTTCTCTGATTTTAAAGGTGCGGTAAAAAGTCTTGGAGCTTGGGGAGGCGATTTCGTTTTGGTAGCTTCTAATACAAATCCTGCTGCTTATTTTAACGCAAAAGGGTTTGATACCGTTATTCGTTATGTGGATATGGTTTTAGTTTAAATAATACTTACACGGTTTTAAAAACCTTGCAAGAAAATAAAATTGTTACCAATCTTATTTAATTCTATAGATGCCGAAACAAGTTCAGCATAAAAAAATGGCTTCACATTTCTGCAAAGCCATTTATAATTATATTCTAATTGCTATTTGGTTTTAGTAAACCGTTTTAGCTCTATTATCTTCTATTTCTGCAGCTTTTTCTAATGCTGTAAACACTTTAGTTTGAACTGTATTTCTACGCTCAGCATTCAATCTATTTACAATAGCACCGTAGTTATCTAATTTAGTTGCTTCGTTAATTTTAGTAACTTGTACAACGTACACACCTTTTTCACCATCAATTGGCTTAGAAGTTGCACCTTCAGCTAATCCAAAAGCTGCTCCTACAACTTTAGGCTCAACACCTGCACCAGATAAGGTTGTGTTTTTAATTGTAAGCGCGGCAGCTGTTCTAGGACTCTGACCTTGATTCTTAGCGATATCAGCAACAGTCGTTCCTGTAATCTTTTCACGAATTAACTTTGCTTTCTTTTCTTTTCTAATTTCTGGTAATGCTGTAATTGAAGCATCTTCAGTACTCATTAATCCTTTTTCTCTTACCTCAACAACTTTAGCAACTATAAAACCAAAGTTAGATATTGCAAAGTTTTTGTAATCACCAGCTTCTGTATCATCATTAAAAGCCCAACGTACCACTTCTCTTTGACTTCCAAGTCCTGGTATATTTTCATCTAATGCTTTAAATGTAATTGGTTTTACAGTCAATTCACGTTCTTTAGCTAATGCATTAAAATCACCATCTTTAGCAGCAATTTCAAACTTAGACATTACGTTAAACACATCTTGAAGTGTTTGGTCAGATGGTTCAATTTTAGTAGCAACTGTTGCTACTTTTATTGCCTTGTTAAAACTCTTTTGCTCTAATACTTCAATAATGTGGTATCCAAAAGACGTTTGAACCACATCGATATCACCTTCTTTATTATCAAAAGCATACGCTTTAAATTCTGGAGCCATCCCTGCTAAATAGTCAAACTCAATTTCACCATCTTGCTCATTACTTACTTTATCAGAAGATAAGTCAAGTAAATCTAAAAATTTAGTCCCTCCTTTAATTTGTGCAAAAATACTATCTGCAGTTGCTTTTGCTTCTTCTGGTGTTTTAGTTACAGACGCATCTGCTCTTTGTCCACCTACATAAGGAACTAATATATGACGCACTTTTACTGAATCTGGTAATTGCTTAGTCGCAACAATTTTAGATAATTTGTAGAATCCGCCATCTTTATAAGGTCCATAATAACTATCAACACCTAATTTCATTAACGTGTCTTTAGCCACAGCAGGCAATTGTGCTGCTCTTAAAAAAGCATCATTATATTTTATAGCTGAATTTGAATTCACAAACTCTTCAATGTCAGTAGTAGAATCAAATCCTGAAATCGTTTCTGTATTTTTACTACTATCGTTATATTCTGTTCTATCCGCTTTTAAAGCTAACAAATCCGCTTGTATTTTATCTTCATCCGCTTTTGAAGCTTCTTCTTTAAACTCTACATAAACAACTTCTCTAGTAGCATCTGTCTTATATGTATCCTCATGATTTTTCATATAAGCCGTTATTTCGCTTTTAGAAACAGCAACTAAACTATCTGAAATAGTTGTGTAAGGCACTTGAACATAGTTAATATCTACTGTTTTAGAATCACCTAAATAATCTTGTTCAGCTTCAGAAATCGTTGTTCCTATACCAGCCTTAACCAAATTATAATATGTTTGCTGAATTGCGTTTGCGGCAATAGTCTGCTCATTGCTTGTCCAGCTTTCATAGTTTACTAAGAAGTTTCCTAAAGGAGCAGTATCACCATTTAAATCTTTCAAGTTGGCGATAAATGCATTTAAACGATTAACGTCAAAGTTCCCGTTTGCATCTTGAAATTCTGGATATGAAGAAAAACTAGTCTTCAATAAATCTCTCATTTCGTCTTTTTCAACAGACAATCCTAATTCTTCAAATTCTGATTGTAATACTATTTTACGAACTTCTTGATTGTAAATTGCATTCATAGACTGTGTAGAGGTTTGTGCTCCACCAGATCTATCTTGGTAATTTTTTACTTTTTGCTGAAAATCAATTCGGTTGATATCTGTACCGTTAACAGTAGCAATCACGTCTTGTGACGCACCTGTTAAGGCATCAGAATTCTTGAATAAATCTCCAATTACGAATGAAAATAACGCTAATGCAATTACTAATATTAATACTAGTGAGCGCTGTCTAATTTTATTTAAAACTGCCATAGTCTTTTTGTAATGTCTTTAATTTGGTGTAAATAAGTCTGCGAAAATAGTATATTCTAGCAAATAATAAAAGGAGAAGTGTAGTTTTTATAGGTGTTGGAAGTTTTATTCAAAATTTCATTAAAAGTAGCATAAATAAGCTCATCATAATATTGAGAAATAGTGATATAATTCTAAATTTTGAAATTTTAAAAAACAGCTAATCTACATCGAGAACCTTTAGGATTACTTCGTCAATTTTTGTTGAAGAGACTTCTGTAATGGTAAACTTAAAATTTTCGATTTGCACGTCATCATTCTCTTGCGGAATGCCTTCCGTTGCATGAACTATTAATCCACCTAAGGTTTCATAATTTTCGCTCTCAGGAAGATTCAATTTATAGGTTTCATTTATATAGTCGACTTCTAATCGCGCTGTAAATTTATAGGTATTGTCATCGATTTGCTCTTCTACCATTTCAACCAAATCATGTTCATCTTCAATTTCACCGAATAATTCTTCAACGATATCTTCAACGGTCATAATTCCAGACGTTCCACCGTATTCATCTATTACGACCGCCATACTACGACGTTTTTTTATTAAAATATTTAGAACATCGTTAACAAGAATGGTTTCTGGTACAAAGCCAACTGGTAATATAATAGAATTGATATCTTTTGGTTTTTTAAACAATTCAAAAGAGTGCACATATCCTAAAATATCGTCGATATTATCTTTGTAAATAATAATTTTGGTACGTCCTGAGTCTATAAAAAGTTGTCTTAAATTATCTAAAGATTCAGATATATCTACAGCTGTAATTTCTGTACGAGGAACCATAACCTCTCTGGCTTTTACTCCAGAAAATTCTAAAGCATTCTGAAAAATCTGAATTTCACTATCTACTTCATCATGATTTTCAACCGACTCCATTTGTTCGGTAATATAATTACCAAGTTCTACTTTAGTCATCGCTAAAACTACATCTTCACCTTCAGCTCTAAATATATATTTTAAAACGGCATCTGAAATCCATATGATAAAATCTGAAACCCATGAAAATAATACATAAAATACATAGGTTGGGAATGCTAACACCTTTAATAAGGTATTGGCATAAATCTGAAAGAATACTTTTGGTAAAAATTCTGCCGTAATTAAGATAACCAAAGTTGAAATTACGGTTTGTGTTAATAATTGCAAGTCCACAAACAGATAGGTTAAAGCAGCACTATCTGAGGGTAACATGGTTTGAAACCAACGCACTAAAACCTCTCCCATTTTAAAACCATAGATAACTAATGCAATATTGTTTCCAATAAGCATGGTCGCTATGTATTTTGAAGGCTTAGCTGTTAGCTTACCCAAAATTTTCCCTAAAAAATCTCCTTGTTTCTTCTCTAATTCAATATGAATTTTATTGGAAGATATATAAGCGATTTCCATACCAGAGAAAAAAGCTGAAAGTATAAGTGTACTAACAATAATGACTATATCAGAAGTCATAAATTACTTGTTGTTATGATCTTCAAATTTTTTACTGAAGCGTTTTCTGAAGAAAAACATAAATGTCGCTAAGGCTGCAAAAACTAAAGACATGTATGCTCCATTTCTATTCTCAGACCATTTTGTAATGGCATCATATACAAACAGTACGGCAAAAATAATGTAAGCGTAATGAAAAATCTTCTGTAATTTCATGTGTTTAATTCTGTTGTTTTTTTTTAATTGACACATGCAGTTTGTGTAAGACAAATTCATTATTGAAAATGTAACTATTCAGACTGAAATTATGTGTTAAATAAAATAATTATTGGGCAAAGATAGTTAATTATCAATTTGAAATTCACCTCCCATTTCTAACATCTTAAAGTTCTTGAATTCTTTATCCGAATCAAAACCAATACCGTGTAACGACCCAAATAGCCATGGTTCGTTAGTAAAAAGCCATTCCAACTTTTGATTGTAGTACAATTGCTCCGTAAATAAAGTATCTTTTTCGTGTGTTGCAATTTGTACATTACCTCGCAAATCAATAATATCTGTCTCTGAATAGACAATAGCATAATTAGACGTTATGGTTGTTTTATTCTTTTTGTCATCATAAACATAAAGCACCACTCCGTCAGGAAATTCATTAAAGGCAAAATTACGATTAGAATAATCTAGCATTTTAGGACTTATCAGATTAGCAACTAACCTGACGGTATCTTCTTTAAATTCGGTATATTTTAAATCAATATTTTCAGCTTCTCCAATAGGTTGATTCTGTAGAACACCAATCTTTTGAACTTCACTGAAGTCGTTGTTACAGGAAAAAAACAAAGTCACAACGATTGCTGTGACTAGGTTTTTTATGATATGTGAATTTTTTATTTTCAATTAATTCTTTGGTACAGTTACTGAACGTCCTATCCAACATCCAATTTGAATAACTTCACCTGCACAAGTACAGTTAAATATTTCTGTTTTAGAAGGCGCTTTAGCTCTATAATTAGCTGCATATTGAGCCGCTCTTTGTTTTAAACGACCATCTACTCGTCCTGCTTTTTCAGCTTCAAGTGCTGCTAACCAAAATACCGCTCTTTTGTTAAAGTTAGTGTCTCCACAACTATTTGCACTATTTGCATACATCCCTGCAATAGACAAATGTGGTGAACCATCTGAAGGGTTCAATTTTAAAGCTTCCATATAGTATTGTCTTGCTTTTCCATAGCTTCCTTTTCCTTTAAGTTCATTAGCTAAACCTTTGTATAACTTCGCCTTTTTTAAAGGATCTGTTGACAAAGCGATTGTTTGATCCATATATTTTTGCTCACCTGTAAGTATATAAAGGTAATAAGCAGTATCTGCATTTGGCTCAATAGTATTCTTTTGTTGAACTAATTTCAAGAATAACGGATCTTCTTTACATTCTTTAGCATACATTCTATTCATAGCACGCTGCAACCACTCTCCATTGTTCTTGTTCTCTTCAAAATCTTTTTGATATAATGGCACTAAGACTTCACAATTAGCTCTCTTACCTAGCTTTGTATCCATGCTTCCAATAATCTTAGTTTCAAATACCTCTATATTGGATTCATAGCTACTCTTTCTACTTAATTCTTTTTTAGTTAAAGTCCCACCGGCTTCTTCTTTTTCTGCATACTTATTTAAATTAATAGTATAACCTGCTATTAATCCTTCGATTATTTCACTAACATCATCATACTTATCAAATAAATACTGTGCATCTTCTGGAGTCTTAGCACCTGCATCATAAATATCTACAGCAAGTGAAAAATAAGTATAAAGTCCAATTGCACTATCAAAGTTCTCAACATCTTTCGTATAGGCATCATCAAACATATCATAAATTTGCTGATCTGTCTTTCCTAATTCTTTTCTATACTTATACGTTAAATTAGCTTTATCTTCTAAAATTTCACCTAGAGGATATCTTGACTCAAAATGCACTCTACTTTCATCATATAACGCTAATAAATCATTAATATGTGCTACTTGTTCTGCTCCTGTAGAGTTTTCTATTTTATGATTTAAGATTTTCTCACCATGTACATAGATTGCTCTATTAAATTTAGGGCACTTTTCTCTAACAATTTTCCAAGGGCCATAAGCATCATCATATTTTTTGCTTTTCACATAACTATCAAAAATTGATAGATTATTCATGCATTCTTCTTGATTATCCTCTTGAGCAAACCCTAGGTTAACACTCATAAACAGCGCTAAAAATAGTATCGTAATTCTCGTCTTCATCTTTAGTTAATTTTTTTATTTATACTTCTTTTGTTCAAACCATCTAGAGTTTAAAGATAAACTAAGATTAAAGTTTATAAAATTCTCTTGTATTAAGTTTTGATTAGTTGTACCTCGTTTTCCAAATTCTAAGCCTAAATTAGCATTAGAGAAGAAGCTACGTCTCCCAACTGGTAAACCTAAACCAAAAGATATGCCAAACTCTTTAATTGACTCATCTTTTATTACTAAACCTGTATTTGCAAAGTTAAGTCCGGCTCTATAAACCACACGTTTATAGTACCCAGAGAACGCATTATAATCAGGAATATAAAAACCACCAATTGCTATTTTTGATGAATTCTCATAGGTAGAGATGTCATTAGAAAAAACAGGATTAGAAAAGTCACTTGTACTTTGGTACGTATATTCTGTACCTATAAACCATGATTTTGGATCTCCTATACCTACGCCAAAAGACAATGTTGCTGGTAAAGTTAATTTTGTGTTTTTAAGATTTTGAGCTTCTAGATCTGCATCAATAGTACTTGATGTTGCTGTAGTTTCAAGCGTAGTCGCATCTACTGTTACTGCTGAGTAGGATCTTACATTATCTGAATTAAGCTTACTTCCAGGAGCATACGTTGCTGTAGCCGACAATTCTAATTTATCAGTGACCATGGTTTTATAATTTAAACCAAAATTTAAATTTAAACCACTTAAATCAGATCTATTATATTCAACTGTTTGATACTGTACAACATCGCCATCATCTGCATATTCTACATCAAGTGCATTATTTTGAATATTCCCGAAATTATAATTAAAGTCTACTCCAACACTTAGCTTTTCGGTAACTTGATATCCCATTCCAGCAAAAACTCTGTTAAGACCTCCTTCACCACTGAAACGATTTTGCAATACACTGTCGTCATTAATATCGTCCAATCTATATCCTACTGATGTATATGGCAATAGCCCAAATCCAACCCCAAATTTACCAATAGGCACAGATACCGCTAAATAATCGAATATAGCCGTATTGGCTTTGGCATCACCAGAATTACTTTTTAAAGTGGTATTAGTCATTGTACCAGCTACCGTGAACTTTACTGGTCTACTTTCTCCGTTAAAATATGGCCCATTTAAAGCATTACCTGCGTAAGACGCTGGATTTTTTAAATTAAAATGGATACTATCTAAGTAAACACCTATTCCTCCCATACTTTGGTTCTCTACAGTACCTTTAAACTTTAGACTTCCAATACCATAGAATGAATATGGAGAGCTAGTACCTTGTTGTGCAAAAGCTGCAGAACCTATAATTGTAATACATATTACAATGAATCGTTTTATCATTATTTTGAATTATATTCTAGAATGAAATTCAAACCGTCCAAAAGAAAATTTGATTTCGCAAATATGGTATTTTTTAATTGGTTTGACAAAAATTTGGTATCTCCTCCTGTTAAAATAACTGTTAAATCTGAATTATCTTCTCTATATTGATCAATTACTCCATCAATTTCTTTAATTGCACCATAAACCACACCAGAATGAATAGATGACTCTGTTGTATCACCAATTACACTATCAGGTAGTTTAGTCTCTAATAACGGAAGATTTGCTGTTAAATTATTTAAGGAAACATATCGCAATCGCAGTCCTGGAGAAATCGCACCTCCACGATAATGATTTTCCTTTGTAATAAAATCATAGGTAATACAAGTACCTGCATCAATAATCAATACATTTTTATTCGGAAACTGATTCACCGAAGCACAAACTAAAGCTATACGATCTACACCCAATGTTTTTGGCGTTTGATAATCATTTTTAAACGGGAAGTTTAAGTCTGAAGTTAATTCGATAACATTTAAATCATTTTTAATGAGTTGAACCTGCTCTACAGACAAGTGACCCACAGATGAAATAATGGCTTTTTCCAACTTTGGAAACTCTTTTTTTAAAGTTTTATACTGTATTTTAAACTCTTTAAGCTTAAAACTCGATTTATAAATTAAATCTGTGTCATTAAAAACAGCAAACTTAACATACGTATTCCCCACATCTACAATAAGATTCATAAGTAAATTCTAAGTTACAAATTTATAAAATCAAATTTTAGCAAATTCTTTTTGTTAATAATAAAAATGCTTTTATATTTGCACCCGCTTAACAAAGCAATTGGTGCCTTAGCTCAGTTGGTAGAGCAAAGGACTGAAAATCCTTGTGTCCCTGGTTCGATTCCTGGAGGCACCACCACCATAACCTGTAACAGTCTATTTACTAGAAAGTTGCAGGTTTTTTGGTTTTAAAAGGGACAGTGTTAGGAACAGTTAAACAGAAAGCAAGCTTATTTCACAACTTTTCTCAACCCAAAACACTACGCAATTTAAACATCTGAAAATACTTCACAATTAACATAAAACCGATAATCAGAACGGTAATTGACTTCTAAATCTAAGAATATTTCCATACGAAATACACCTATTAAAGAATAGGTGTACAAAAAATGTAAAAAATCAAGTCGTTAAATGCCCTCCGTTTAAGAAAATAATATTTTCCTTATCAATATTGGTCTTTTATTTCAACAGAGTCTATTTTAACAATAAAACGAGAAACTATGATTTAATAGCATGTATAATTCCAATACCAGAACAATATTGACTGGTCCCTTATAAACAGTATTTACAGTATAAAATGGTAATTAAAAAAAATGCTCTTATAATGACTTTTTAATCCCCAACTCCAATCCTCTCAACTCCGCTAAACCTCTTAATCGTCCGATTCCGGAATATCCAGGATTGGTTTTTTTGTGCAAATCATCAAGCATTTGATGGCCGTGATCTGGGCGCATGGGTATTAATGCGTCATTCATACCTGCTGATTTTCTTCTCCGTTCTTCGATAACCACTTCCTTAACAACATCAAACATATTTACATCTCCCTCTAAATGATTGGCTTCATAAAAATTACCTTTGTCATCACGTTTGGTACTTCTTAAATGTAAAAAGTGAACTCTATCTGCAAATCGCTTAAAAATTTGAACTAAATTATTATCTGCTCTTACTCCTAATGACCCTGTACAAAAAGTAATTCCGTTGGCTCTATCTGGAACTTCTGAAAACAGATGTGCATAATCTTCCTCGGTACTTACAACCCTTGGCAATCCTAATATTGGATATGGAGGATCGTCTGGATGAATACACATTAACATATTATTTTTTGATGCTATAGGTATAATTTCCTTCAAAAAAGCTACTAAATTTTCTCGTAGCTTTTGAGCATCAATGTTTGCATAAGTATTTAAAATCAATTGAAATTGTTCTAATGTATACCCTTCTTCTGCTCCTGGTAAGCCAGCAATGATATTATTAATAAGCTTTTGCTTATCATCGTCTGAAAGTTTTTCAAAATAAGATTTAGCTTCAGCTTTCTGTTCTTCAGAGTAATCTTTTACAGCTTCTGGCCTCTGTAATAAATACAATTCAAAAGCAGCAAAAGCTATTACGTCAAAACGAAGTGCTTTTGAGCCGTCTTCAACCTCAAATGCCAAATCCGTTCTAGTCCAATCTAAAACTGGCATAAAATTGTAGCATACGACCTTTACATCACAACTCGCTAAATTTTTAATGCTTTGTTTGTAATTCTCTATATATTCTTGAAAATTACCAGAACGCGTTTTTATATTTTCGTGAACAGGAATACTTTCTACCACACTCCAACTAAGTCCTGATGCTTCTATCGTTTCTTTTCTTTTAGAAATTTCATCAACAGACCATACTGTTCCGTTCGGAATATGATGTAGTGCAGAAACAACTCCTCTAGCTCCTGCTTGTTTTATATCTGATAAAGAAACTGGGTCATTAGGACCATACCACCTCCATGTTTGTTCCATTTTTTTTGAATTTTAATATTTGTACTAATACTACTATTTTTCCTCTTTGACGGATACAGAATTATACTCCGCTATAGGCTGAAAAACCACCATCAATAGGAATAACAACACCTGTTACAAAAGATGACGCATCATCACATAAATATAAAGTTGTACTAACCAAATCGTCAGGCTCGCCATAACGTCCCATTGGCGTTTGATCTATGATTTGTTGTCCTCTTTGAGTTAGGCTTCCGTCGGTTTCGGTTAGTAATGTTCTGTTTTGGTCGGTTAAGAAAAATCCTGGTGCTAAAGCATTAACTCTAATTCCAACTTTTGAAAAATGAACAGCCAACCATTGCGTAAAATTAGAAACTGCCGCTTTTGCTCCACTATAAGCAGGTATTTTTGTTAAAGGTGTGAACGCATTCATAGATGAAATATTTAAAATACTACACCCTTTTCTACCTACCATATCTTTTGCGAAAATTTGCGTAGGCAATAATGTACCAATAAAGTTTAAGTTAAAAACGAATTTTATGCCTTCAGGATCTAAATCAAAAAAAGTTTTAAAACCTTCCGCTGTATTATTTAAATCATCTTCTTTTAAATGAGGATTAGATGTTGTTCCTAAAGGATGATTTCCTCCAGCTCCATTTATAAGAATATCACAGTGCCCTAGTTTCTTATTTACTTCATTCTTTGCTGTTTCTAATGATTCTTTTTCCAAAACATTTGCTACAATTCCAATAGCCGTTCCTCCATTAGCATTAATCTCGTTAGCCACTTCTTCTGCAGCTTCTAATTTTAAATCTAATAAAGCTATCTTATGACCTTTCTTAGCCATCGCTTTGGCTAATGTGCTACATAATACACCACCAGCTCCAGTTATTACTACTACTTTACTCATTATTATTTTATTTATTATTAAATACCGTTATAGATTAGTGCTTTTATATGATATAACCCTCAATGAATTAAAAAGTATAATTCACGAAGGGTTTTTAAATTTTTTTAAAAACTATACTATTAGTTTTTAATGATCTTTTTTGTCATGCTACTATTACGATCTCCTCTTATTTTCATAAAATAAACTCCTTTAGTTAAAGAAGAAATGTCCACGCGATTATCATTTAATACTTCTTGCAATAATACTTGCTCTCCCAAAATATTAAACACAGTAATTGATGTTACACTTTCTATTCCTGATTCAATTTCAATGTAGTCATTAGCTGGATTAGGGTAAATTTTAAAATTAGCCATTTCATTGTCAACTACATCTAAAGGTTCGTTGGTAGTAGAAACGACATCTTCCCAAGAAGTTCCAATCCTAATTTCATCAATTGCGATACCAGGTGTTCTAGCGTTAGAATTTGCATTTATTTTTAAAAGTGTGAATGTCGATCTATTTCCCTCATCCTCTAAAGATAAAGAACTTGTATCTTCATCAGAAGCTGGTTCCGTAGCTCCACTTATAACAGGATTAACAAATAAATGTGCCACTGAGTTTCCTGAAGAATTAAATTCATACTTTATAACTACAAATACTTCATCTACATTTTCAGTAAAAGTTGCACCTGTATAAACTATGGCTTCACCAGACGTATTACTTTCATTAATACCTAGATTATACGTTGTATCATCGACTTTTGAAAAATAAAGTGCCGCACCATATCCAAAACCAGATGTAGCCAATCCAAAGAAATAATCTAAACTTCCAGATACAGAACTCATATCTGTTACTTTAACCATGCAAGAGGCATACAAGTTTACTCCGTCATTCTCATTTACCGGTTCAAAATATAATAACGGATCATTTGTTCCACCTTTAATCTCAATGGCATTTCCAGTAAATGCAGGCAATCCGGCATAGCTAGTAAATGGTGAAGTGATTAAAAAAGGATTTTTAGTACTGCCATAATTGTCTTCAGTCCATGGTCCGAGACCTGTCATAGTATCGGTGTCCAACAAGGTATTTAAGGGTTCAGGTGGTGTATCTTCTGAATATGCAACGACATAATCAAAACCCTCATAAAGTGGCAATTGATACAATTCTTGACCAAAAGTTAGGCAAGACGTTAGTAATAACGTAAAAAATAATTTTGTTTTCATAATAAAAGTTTTAATGGATTAATAGTTAATTTACTATATCCACTTTTTAAGAAAGTATTTAAAAAGTGGAATTTTTTCATTCTCTAATCATTTTTCACAATAGTAAAGTCATCATAATAAGATTGCTCAGAAGCTTCAATTTTATTGGTCATGAAAAACACAATTTGGCTACTGCTACCTGTATCAAATGTAATAGATCCCTCTACCCAATCTCCTGTTGAACTTCCCGTTGAATCATCATAAGTTTGAGAGGCAATTATTTTTTCTTCAACATCAATAAATTCAGGTAAATCAAAATGATCTTCATAAATATTAACATAAGTCTGAGAACCCGTATCCGGAGTATGCTTCATCCAAAAAGTTATTGTGTAACTTGCATTTGGTGATACAACTATATCTTGGTACAACCAGCGTCTTGGCTTAGTAGACGTATTATTTGTTGTTAAATTCGCTGAGTAACTACCATCAACCGTATGATTATTACTACTAGTCGCTTTTGCAAAATAATCTGAATCACCATAGAAATCATCGGCTGCAGCTTCTAATGTTGTGTTTCTCCATGCCGTTCTATTATCATCTTTATTCGGCTCATCATCCCAAGTGCCGTTGTTTATTTTAAGTTCGGTAGCAACAAAAACATCGTCTACTAATTCACCTGATCCTAATGGCCCAGATGCTGTTAATGTTACTACATACATACCCGCTTCAGCATAAGTATGTGTTGGACTAGCTTCATTTGATTGGTTTCCATCACCAAAATCCCAAGTAAATGTATCAGCATCATTTAGGCTCGTTAAGTTTTCAAAACTTGCAACAAGATTATCTGTAGTTAGATTATATAATGGAACTGGAATTCCTGGTGGAATAACTTCTTCAACAGTAACATCCTGAACGATTTGATCTACACCACCATTTGGTCCAACAGCACTTAAAGCGATTGTAAACGTTCCGTCTGACCCATAAGTAAAGATTGGATTTTCTTCTTCTGAGATAGGTGCACCTACTTCTCCAAAATTCCAATAATATTGATCTGCGTTTGTTGATGTATTCGTAATTGTGACTACTCTATTATCATCTGTAGTATATGTAAAAGATGCTTCAGGCCCTGTAGCATCATCTTTATCACAAGATGTCGTTACAAGACATATTCCAATTACAAAAAAAAGCGACATTAAAACTTTATTAAATAACATTGCCTTTTTTAGTCTAAAAAAATTTTTCATTGCTTTCATTGTTTTATAATTTTAGTTTGTTGTTTATTCAGTTTATAGAGATTATATCTTTTCTAGCCTATAGATTAATGTTTGAGTCTTTAAATTTGAGATTAATTCTCCCCATTTTAAAAACACAGAATTATGTAATTTTCTACTCGCTATTTTTTCTCCTGTTAATGTGTAAAGGGTAATTTCCCAAGAGCCTTCAGGCGTTTTAAACCCATTTTTATCCGTAATTACAACCACACCAGATTTTGAGTTATGATAATTATTAGCCGTTAGATCGGAAACTGATAATGGAAGATTATTTAGATTTAAATTTAATCCTGCTACCGTACTGATACCATCGCTAAACACATGTTCTCTTCCGTAGAAATATTGATTACTAGGGGTTTTCTCTTTTATTACGGAAGCAGATACGGCAAAAAGATCATTGCTTCCTGGTTTTACTACTGTTCTTACAACAGTGGTTTCTTGGCCTGCATTTAATATTAAATAATTCTCTTCTTCAAGATTTGAAAAACGTTGACTTCCATTACCTGCATCTCCATGAATAGACCAAAAGAACTCTTTATCTAAAACACTTTTATTATTAAATTGAAACGTAATGGTATAATCTACTGGAGTCTCAACAATAGTTACCCCTATGTCATGTTCATCAGTAGAATGAAAACGATTGTTTGTTGAAATTTCATCAATTAATATATCCTTATAGATGTAGTATAAAAATTTCTTATCACCATAAAAATCATAGTGCCCTCTTTGTTTTATAGCGCTACTAATTGGTAGGTCGGTATCATTATCTTGCACTGTAAACAGCATAAAACCTATAAGATTTCCTAATGCTTTAGATTTTTGCCACATGATTTGTAAATTGGCACCACCTTCATGGTTCTCATAATTGGCTGCAGCAACACTACTTGAGTTTGCATCCCTATCATATGAAGCCCCTGTTTCACCAATGTACCAGCCACGATTGCTATTTACACTATAGCCTCTTCTGTTAACAATTCTGTTGTAATAAGAATTTTCTTTTAACATGGCATCTGTTGAGATATATAGATTAAACCCTAACAAATCGAAATTTTCAAACACGTTCCCATCTGTGTTGTCTAAATCTTCAAGTTCCTCATATATATTAACAGAAATTCCATTACCAGAATCTTTAGCATCTCCTGTATGAGACACTAATTTACCTGGCGCGTATGTGTTATGAATAGCATCTGCAACAGCATTCATAAAATCCTCAATCCCTTGAGCTCCTACCTCATTATACCAAGACGCATATTTTGAAGAAACATTAAACTCGTGAAAAATTAAATACCCCATTAAATACTGACTTCCATTTGGGCCAGCTGCATCATTTATAGTCGCAATTAAGCTTGCAACACTCCCTGGGTGAGAAATATCACTGATGGCTCTCGCAAAAGATGCTGCGTCATTTGTTGGTAAATCATCCGAAAGCGTTGATATATTATCTTCTGGTGATATTTGCACCATGTAATGCATCGCTTTATTGGGGTCACCACCATCAGGATTAGCTACATTCCATTCCTCAATCCATTTGATTAAATTAGCATAATTATCAAAATATTGATTTCCCCAACTACTTTCATCCGGACTCCCGTAAATACGCAAGGTATTAACTCCAATAGCACTTAATTCAGAGAGCTTTTCTTTTACTAAAATTTCATTAGTAGTTTGAGTCCCATCTGTAAATGGTGTTGCTTTAGCCCAAGATTGCCCGTTTAAAAAGAAAGGCATACCATCTCTGTACATACCATTTGCATCTACAGTCCAAGTATAATCTTGAGAAAATGTATTAAATGATGTAAATATTATTATAATTAAAATTAGATGCTTTTTCATTTTTAGTGTTTAATTTTTAGATTTAATGTTCTTAGTTTTAGATTTTTCTAAAAGATTATAAAAGTACTCTTGCGCCCAACCATATGATCCATCTGGACGTATTAACCAATTACCAGCTAGCTCTTCTGCTTTAAGTACTCTATCTTGTTTTTTTGATCCTGTTTTTGTATCATTAGAATACAACTCCCAATAAAATATGTAGGGTATGTTTTGTACCAAATACACTCCCATAATCACATCTGTAAAATTCTGAACATATGCTTTGGTTCTGTTGTTTCTATTTTCGTGTTCATTTATTTCGCCAATAAACACAAACTTCTCACCTTTCATATAAGGTGTAGGATTCATATAATGTCTTAAATAATCAATTCCTTTATACATTTTAATACCGTCGGCAGATTTTCCGTCGTAAGCAGACCATGCGACCATGTCTATTTCTACATTAGGCAACACACTGGTTGTAATTGAAGGCATGCTATAAAGAATACCATCATAAACTTTATTAACCTCAACAGCATTGTAAACTTTACATTTTGAATTGCTAAATTCTTTTCTTGCGCGACTTACCCCTTTCTGACGTGCTTTAATCCAGTCAATCATGTTTTTAACTCTTACTGGTGCATTTGGTGAAACGGAATCTTTTCTCCATTGACTTTTAGCACTTGTACCACCTCGTAACATCCAATCTCCTTCCCAGTTTGATAGTATAAAAGACACATCTCTATCTTTATATTTATTAAGAAAATGCGCTGTTAAATCGTAAAATTCTTTTTCTACACGGTTTAAGTTTTCAGTTTGATCTTCTGTCGATGCTCCTGCATAACCATCTTTTATATTTAAAGCGAAAACTTTGAAAGGCATATTAAAAACCTCATCATAGTATTTGTGAGTAGCCAATTCTTTTAAGGTCATGGTTTTGGTTAAATTCCATTCCGAATTGTATTTATAGCCATGTGCTTGTCCGTCTGCTTTATAAAACCATAGTTTTAAAATACCATATCCTAAATCATGCATTTTTTCAGCACCTTCAATAATGAAAGGTTTGTCCGTTAAATGATATTGTCCATTAACATGAGTTGCTCCTAATTTATATTTTAAATCAGCTGGAATTTCTCCACCTTTTGATGGTCTATGCTTTTCAATTAATTCTAGAATCTGCTCATCTGATAAATTTTTAGACACAAAATCTTGTGCATTAACATAATGCATAAAAAAGAACGCTATAAAAATTATATTCCTCATATTAGCTTGGTGGATAACACAATAATATCTTCGATTCTATATGCGATTTAAAAGTGACTTCTTTAATTGCGGCAGATAAGAATATTTCATCTCCTTGTTTAAAACTAAATTCTTGACCATTACACTCCATAGAACCTTCGCCAGAGTATATAACGGCCACATAAAAAGCGTCATTTCCTTTTATAGTGTATTCTCCATCTAAATCGAGTTCTTTTAGTCCAAAACATTCTGTATGCGTTTCGTTAAAAATTGATTTTAAATTGTGAGTCGCTGAACTATCAATAACTTTTGGTTCAACCTTCCAACGTTTCATAGCTTCTTCATAAGAATAATTGTCGTAATGAAAGCAATCTAACATCGTTTCTTCTCCAACTCCTTGATGTATTAATTCATCAGAAATTTTCAAACCTTTAGGTGTTACTTTTTCAACGCGCATGGTATAATCAGTAGGTTCTTGAACTTCCATTAAAAAACAACCACTTCCAATAGCATGAGGAACGCCTCCATAAATCATAAAAGCATCACCTGGATTCACTTCTATTTTATGCAGGCAATTAAGCATACCTTCAATATCTTGACTTAAAAAATAGCCTTTCCATTGTTCGCGAGTGACACCTTCTTTAAAGCCCATGTAAACAACACTTTTCTCTCCGTCTATTTCACGCTTATTCAATACATACCAAGATTCTGTTTTACCAAAATTTGAATTAAGTATATTTTTCGCATATGCTTTATCTGGATGCACTTGAATTGTCAACCTTTCATTTGAATCTAGCATCTTGATTAAAACACCTGTTGTTCCATGTTTTTTAGCAAGTTTCTCTCCTAAAAAAAGTTCTTTGTTCGAATCGACTAATTCTTTAAGTGATTTTAAACCAAGATGCGTATTCAACATTGAAAGCCCTTCATCTTCAGGACGTCCTTTCCCTCTCGCAGTAATTGTAGACATAATCCATTCTTCTGGCATGTCTCCATCAACCTCTCGAGGACTTTTTTTCCATTTATCTATTAGTGCACCTCCACCGTACGTGCGCCAAACTCTATTGTTTTGTTGTTTTAAAGGTATGTATGCTAACTTTTGTAAATCTTCCATTATTTTAATTTATAAGTTGAATAACTCCAGTAACTCCTACAACAGAAGTATATATTGAAAACAATAATATCAGAGTTAAAAAAACATTTTCTAATGGTTTGTTTTTGTGACTTCCCATTAGATCAGCTCTATTACTCAAATACAAAATACCCAAAACAGTTACTGGTAAAATCACTGCATTGAACACTTGAGAAACCACCATTACAAATACAGGTTGTGCATTAAACACAGGCACGACTAAGCCTAATAAAGAAATTAAAAGCACCATTACTCGGTATTTTGGTAATGTCATATCTCGTTTAGAATTATTATAATCACATAATAACCAAGGCAACATTAAAATATTTGGAAACTGAGATGAAACACCTGCTGAAATGATTCCAATAGCGAACACTGATGTTGCAAAACTTCCGGCTAGTGGCTCCAACAATCCTATCATTTGAGAGGCATTGGTTAATCCTATTCCCTCAACATAGAGCGTTCCTGCTGCTGCTGCCATTATAGAAGCACTAATAACAAACATTAATGTAACTGATACAACAGCGTCATTTCTTTGTTTTTTTAAATCAGCTATTTTCCAACCGGCTTCTTTAACCAATGTTGTTCTAATAATAAATAAACCAGAAAAAACGGTTGTCCCTACTAAAGATGCAATAATTAAAAATGGACTTTTATCAGGATCTAAACCTTCTGGTATATTTGGTATAAGTCCTTTTAGAATATCTATTGGAGGGGGCATCATGATAAAAAAGTTAAGAAGAAAACTCGCTGACATAATTGCTACAATTACGGCTAATGCTCTTTCAAAAAACTGCGTTTTACCATTCCAAAAAATAAAATACACCAATGCAATAAAAGTGGCTGCAAAATATATAGGAGAAATACCTCCATCAACAACAGTTTTAGACCATTCGAAGCAAATATCAGCTACAATACCCATTACGCCCATTACACTTCCACAAACCCCAACTGTTAAAGCCACTATAAAAAATATACCCACCCCTGGATGTATATGTTTCCTAAAAGCTTGTAAAGCTGTTTCGCCTGTGACCAACGTATATTTACCATACAAATTAATCATAAAATAGGTCGTTAAACAAGATGCAACGATTGTCCATAAGAGTGACATTCCGTAATCGGCTCCTGCTTTTGCCATTGTTGTTACACTACCTGTACCAATATTTAAACCAAGTAAAAAGATACCTGGAAGAAATAAGGCTAACCATTTTAAAAACTTACTTCGGAAGGTTTGTTTCATAATATTCTTATTATTAGAACTAGTTATTAATATCTAAAGCAATGGTTTTTGTATTCCAGCCTTCTAAATGCATTTCAACATTCTTATTCTTTAAGTACTTTTTATCGACTTTTATATTGATTGTTTTTTCTTCGTTAGGAAGTAAAGACACATAATCATCATCAAAATGAACTGGAAGTATACTTTCTCCTGAGTTTTTATCTTTCAATTTGATTTTATTCAGTAAAGAAATCTTGCTAGACTTATTTGTTAATTTAATTTGTGCTGTATAAAAGGTACCTTCAACTGATTCTGTTATTTTTAAATCTATATCTGCCTTAGGCAAATCATTTAAGTCTAAACAGTTTTCATTTTTATTTTCTAACCAATAAAAATTATCACTTATTACTTTTCCTTTTTGTGTCAGTTCTAGTTTTAAATAAAGCACTTTATCAGCTGGAGTATGTACTAAAGGAAATGATGTTTTTACAGAAGTAGAAGCCACTGTAATGGGTGTTTCTTCACTCCAAATAACATGTCCTTCATTATCAAATATGGTTGCTTTAATAGTTGCTTTTTTAATATCCTCTCTTGTATTATTGGCTACACGTATTTCGTTTCTATCAATGTCCCAAAACGCATGAATATTTGAAGACCCTTTCTTAACTGCAAAGTAAGAAGCAGTATATTCTAAATAATGATCATATAACTGGCAAATTAAAGATGGCCATGCCGATTGACTCATCCACAAAATCATACCACTACCTTGTTTTGATTGAAGTGTTTCAAACATCGCTTTGCCCGTTTCATAGTTTAATAATTGAGCTTTACTACTATAGTCTTCTGCACTTACTGCTGTGCCATATCGGCTTTCAATTGTATTGGTATATTTATGTGAACGTGAATCTTGGTAATTATGAACTGCCCACATATCACTAATTGGCCACAAGTCTTCTTCTGGCATCATTTTGCGTAAGCTTTCTATTTCTGGTATGGCAATAATTCCAAGTTCACTATGAAATGTTTCACCTCTTCTTTGAAAATACCATTCTGGTGACTTTACTTCGTAAGGGCCAAAACCACTTAAAGGAGCATCTGCAGAATTAGAAACATAATGGCGCGTACCATCCAATAGTTCTGTTTCCTTTCTCATAGCTACATCGTATTCTAACAATGGGATACCTTCATTACGCCCACAGTAAAATGCTAAAGATGGATGTTTACGAACCCATTTAATTTTATCGCGAGCATTTAGCATAAATAAATCTACATCTTTTGGGTTTGGACCGTTTTTTGGATTTGCTAACCAGAAATCATCAAAAATTAAAACACCATACTTATCACAGGCCTCATAAAACTCTTCATGATTAGTCATACCAATCCAATTACGAATCATATTGAAGTTAGCTTCTTTATGTAGTTTAACTCGCAAATCATAACCTTCTGCATCCATTCTCATCATGGCTTCTGGTAAGCCCCAGTTTCCACCTCTAAGTAAAATTCTAGTGTTATTGCAATAGATGAATAAAACATTATCTTTTTCTATATACTCTAGTTCACGGATACCATACTTAATACTTTTTTCATCAGAAATTTTGTCATCTACTATAAATTCTAAATCTAAATCCTCAAGATGTTGTTCACCATAGCCATTTGGCCACCAAAGTTTAGGATTCTTTATTGATAGTTTTGAAAATTTTGATTTATCAAATGTGACAGTTTTTGTTTCATTAGCGAGAATTGTGACAGGTAATTCTAAAGTTATTTTCCCTTCTAACTTTGCCACTAATTTTCCTGAAACCGCTTTAGAAGACGAGTTCTTAAGCTCTGTACTAATTGTTAAATCTGCCTTTTTAAGATTATCGTCAGGTAATTTTGTAGAAACCCATGGATCTTGTATGGTTACATCACCACCAACTTTAAATTCAACATTGTTCCAAATACCATTATTTCTACCTCTTATAATTGGAAGCCAATTCCAACCCGCTGAAGCCAATGATGTAGGTCCATCAAGTCCCAACATATCTCCATTTGATATTCTAGCTCCTAATGTCTTTTTAATTATTTTAAAAGTACCTGACACCCAATTTTCATTATGATGCACTAAAACAGCGATGGTATTAGGTTTATCTAAGTCTATAAAATCTGAAACTTCATATTCACCTCGAAGAAATCCACCTTCAATTTTCCCTAGGTGTTTTCCATTAATATATATGTCGGATTTCCAGTTAACACCAGCGAAATTCAAATAGATTTTTTTATTTGCTAATTCGGGTGAAAATGATACTTCGGTACGGTACCAAAAGTCATTACCAGAGAAAAATTTATCAGAAATTTGATGCATATTGTCTCCATATAATGGATCTTGAACGGCACCAAAATTGTAATAATCGCCTAAAATAGTTCCTGGTACTTTAGCAGGAATCCATTCTGTATCATCATAACCTGAAGCAGAAATTTGATCTTCATTATCATTAACCATTGCGGTAGATTGTACGCGCCAATTAGAATTATTTAACGACAGATTATTTAATGAAATCTCACTTACTTCTGATGGTTTAAATCTATCATTACTATTACCTAGCACTTCAATTTCATTAATAGAACAACCACGTATAATATCATTGACTTCAGAAATATCGATTCTTACGAACTGAGCTTCTTTTCCTTTAATGTCTAGTACTTGATCACCGCCAACACCTTCTGCTGTTGTATATATTTCGTCTATTGATCCATTAGAAATTAATGAGATTTTATATTTGATTGCAAAATTTACACCCCATTTTATTTTAAGTGTATTTATTGCTTGTTCTGAATCTAAATCAATTAAAATAAATTGACTTTTATCTTTGTAATGCGCCTCCCAATAAGTATCCTCATTACCATCAACAACTAGATGTCCTGCTTGATTAGCATCTATGGATGAAGAGTGGGTAACAATTCTATATTTTGCTATATTAGTCTCTTGGGCAAACCCTTTCCATGTGAACATAATTGCTACTAGAATGAAAATATGGACCAATGATTTTAAGCTTCTGTTTCTAATCATTTTATGTTTAATTTAAAAAAATTCGTTACTATATTTAGATATTATTAGGATTGATGCGCCCTACTGAATTAAAAATTCAGGATGAGTTTTAAAATATATTGATAAGGCTAAACCTTGTTTTAATTATTTTAGAAGTCGGTTTTATATTTTAATTATACCCAGGATTTTGTGGAAATTCAAGAGTTAAATTAGCATCTATTACACTTTGAGGAATTGGTAAAAGTCTATCTCTATCCTGAATAGTTTCACCTCCTTTAAAATTATGTAATTGCGTTCTTTCTAACCATTTACCCGTTCTCAGTAATGTGTATCTACGGTGTTCCTCAAGTAATAATTCACGAGATCGTTCATCTAAAATAAAATCCATAGTAACATCTGCAGCTGTGATAGTTGAAGCATTAGCTCTCTCTCTAATTATATTAATTGTTGCTGCAGCACCAGTAACGTTACCTGATAAAAACTGAGCTTCAGCTTTTAAAAGATAAGTATCTGCCATTCTTAAATATACCTGATCATTATATTGGTAAGACTGCTGAATATCAGAAGCAATTGCTGATTCAAACTTTCTACTAAAAGGCCAGTCTTTTCTATTTGTTTCTGGATTAGTTATAGGTACACTCCAGTCTAAGTTTATAATATCTCCATAATTATAACCTGGTGGTAAATCATCAGCAACACCAGTATCATTTTGCGACGCATCCTTTAATACAAAATATTTTCTTATAACATGATTGGAAAACCTATCGTCACCATCTTCATAAAGATCTAAAGCAAATTTAGTAAGAGACATTCTACCTCTTGGTCGCCCTCCCCTTTCTACAGTAAGTTCTAAAGGTATGGTACCATCTATGTTTATTTCATTATACCTACTAGTATGATATCGTCTCATGTCACTACCTTCACCACCTGCAGTTGCAAATTCCCATTGCCAAACCCATAATGCTTCCGTATTTCCTTGTTCTCTATTACTATTACCCTCAAGGAACATGTCCATAAAAGGCACTCCAGGCTCATTAGATTGTACACCATAACGCTCTGTTACAAGTGTGTATTCTGGTGTATTAATTACTTTGTCAGCATAGATAATCGCCTGTCCTGGTTCGTTTAAAACTAAATATAATTCTGCAAGATAGTGCTGCACAGCTCCCCTACTAATTCTTCCAGGAACTGGAGATACGGGAACATATTGTTCCGCAAAAAGTAAATCTGCTTCTATTTGTGCTCTCACGTCTGACACAGGTGTTCTTTCCCAATCTGTTTTAATGTCTGACCCGTTAGATTCTTCTAAAGTTAAAGGAACATCTCCCCATGTAAATGTTAAATGTCTGTAAGCCCATGCTCTAATTGCTCTAGCCTCAGCTATAACACGGTTTTTGTTAGCATCGTCTTCCCAATCAACATCTGGATTTTCTGCTCTGCCAGCAATAGTATTTGCAGCGTTAATTATACTATAAAGCCATGTAAAATTCCCTTGAAGTTCAGAGTTAGTTGCATTATTTGATTCTCCCCAACTGTCTGCAACATATCCCCAACCATCAGGTTGATTTGTACACATGTTGTCTGTTCCGTTAAGAAACATTTCTGCTCTTAACCTATCTGAACTTCTATCAGAACTACTAGTTGATCTTCCTTCTCGTTCCATTCTTACATTGGCATACAAACCATTTAACGCAGCCTCAAATCCGGCCAAATCTAAAAACAATGAATTAGCAGTTACAATGGATGGAGTTTTTTCGTTAAGAATATCTTCTGAACAGCCACTAGCTACCAATAGTAATGTGACTATGACTATTATGTTATATTTTAAAGTTTTCATATTTTTAGTTATTATAATTTTAAAGTCCAATATTTAGTCCAAGTACATATTCTTTAACGAGTGGCGTAGAACGCTGACCATCATCGCCATTAGCATCCGCTACTCCAGAACCTAATTCAGGATCTAAACCTGTGTAATCTGTTATGGTCACTAAATTTCTTCCAGTAACATATAATCTAAATTTAGTTAACCCTAATTTTTCTAATACATCATTGGGTAAATCATAAGACAATGTAAGATCCCTTAGCCTAATAAAACTAGCGTCTTCATATCTTGTTGCTGAAACCCCTCCTTGCTCGTGTGCATTCTCGTTATTAGCAAAGATTGTGTTGGTTGGATTATCTGGTGTCCACCAATTACGGTATACGGTATTACGTCTTGTACCTTGAAAGACATCCGTACTCCATAAACTATTTGATTTTGTAGCTCCACTAACTCCAGTTACAAAGAAGTTTAATCCAAAATTCTTATAATTAAGCGTATTGGTGATTCCCCATATGGCCTTAGGATCCCTCTGACCTTGAAATACTCTATCCTCAGCATTTATAACAAAGTCACCGTTAACATCTCTAATTTTTATATAACCTGGTTGAGTACCATAAGCTGCGGCCAAACCTGCTTCATCTTCTTGCCAAACACCATCATATTGATAACCGTAATTGGTTTGAATAGGTTTACCAATAAACCAACTATTATCCAAATCATCAGTTTCATTTCCATTTTCATCAAGGATGCCATATAACGATACTATTTTATTTTTAGTAAATGATATATTCCCTCTTGTTGTCCATGAAAAATTTGGTGTTTTAATGTTCCTAGAGACTAATGATATTTCAATACCCCTATTATTAGTTTTCCCTATATTCTGAGTTATTTCATCTAACCCATGTATTGGAGATATTGATCTATTTAATAATAAATCTGATGTATCTGTATTATAATAGTTTATGTCTCCTGTAATTCTATTATTTAGGAAGCCAAAATCAAGTCCAATATTATAAGACTCACTAGTTTCCCAACTTAATGTTGGAGTCCCTAAAGTAGATGGTATATATCCTGGTGCCGTGGTACCAGATCCTGTAACATTGTCAAAGGTTCTAAATTTAGCAATAGTTTCATATGCACCTAGTGCCTGGTTTCCATTTTGTCCCCAAGACCCTCTCAGTTTTAAATTATTTATTATATCACTCTTAAAAAATTCTTCATTACTAATATTCCATCCTACAGCAAGTGAAGGGAATGTGCCCCATTTATTACCCTCTCCAAAACCAGAAAACCCATCACGTCTAACAGTAAATGTGAATAAATACTTATCATCAAAACCATAATTTGCTCTAAACATTTGAGAAATAAGATTTGTTTTTCTATACTCATAAGAAGGCTCTATTAAATTGGCTTGAGAAGCTCCATACCAACCTTGTATATCATTAGGAAAACCCTCTGCACTCAAACTATTAGTACTTCTCTCATCTTGTTCTGTACTATACACACCGGTTAAACCTATAGTATGCTTTCCGATGTCTTTATTATAAGTAAATATGTTTTCAATAGTATAACTTTCAATAAGGCCACGGCTAACATCCGAAGATCCTTGTTTTTCAAATCCTTCTGTTGTATTTCTGCCTCGATATGTACCAGAATTAGTGGTTCTATATCTAAACCCTGTATTTAATCTATATTGCAAACCTTTTACAAAAGGCAATTCAATATTTAAAAAATTATTAGTTACAATTTGCATTGAGGTATTTGTGTTTTCCATAAAAATACCCTCTAAAGGATTACTAAAATATCTATCTTCATCCCATGGATAGATATTTAGATTACCATTTTCATCATATGGTTTAGTTAATGGATTCATCCAAAAAACATCTTCAAAATTAGCAGAAATACCACTTTGATCTCCATATGTTAATGTAGTTCTTGTTCCTAATGATAGCCAATCAGTGATTTTATAATCTAAGTTAAGTCTTGTAGAAAACCTTTGATAATCATCGTTTATCGCAATACCAGCTACATCTAACAAATTAAAAGCTGTATAATATTTTGTTTTGTCCGAACCACCAGATATAGAGACATTGTGATTTTGACTAAAACCATCTCTTAAAGCAATATCAGGCCACGAAACCCATGCTTTATTAGCATAAACTTCTCGTTCAGTTTCAGTAAAGATTGTAGTTAAATCAGGGTCAGTTAGACCATCTGTAGCTATTGCTCGTTCTAATTTAAAATTATAAAACTCTTCACCATTCATTAATCGAGGTAAGTTTGATAATTTTTGAATAGTGCTATAACCGTCGTATCTAATAACTGTTTTTCCTTCAACACCACCTTTTGTGGTTATTAAAATAACACCATTAGATCCACGAGAACCATAAATTGCCGCTGATGATGCATCTTTTAAAATTTCAACAGACTTAATATCGTTAGGACTTATATCTCTAAGTTGTCCTTGGTATGGAACACCGTCAACAACAATTAAAGGACCGTTGCTCGCTAAAATAGAATTTCTACCTCTAATTACGATTGAAGTATCATCATTACTAGGCGCAGCTCCTGTAGATAATGTCGTTACGGAAATCCCAGGTAATGCACCCTGAATAGCCTGTGAAATATCCACGTTAGGAACCATCTCTAACCTTTCTTGATCTAAAGACGCTACAGTACCTGTAATATCACTCTTTTTTTGAGAGCCATAACCAACCACTACAACCTCGCTCAATGACTGAGCATCCTCTTTTAACTGAATATTTAAAGTATCATCCCCTTTAATCTCAACCTCTTGACTTATAAATCCAAGATATGAGAATACTAATACATCTCCGATTTTTCGATTAGGGATTACGAAGTTTCCATCAAAATCAGTAGTTCCTCCTGTAGACGTATTTTTTACTATTATATTAACTCCGGGTAAAGGCGAACTGGTACTCGCATCAAACACTGTTCCTTTTATTTTTAAATCTTGCCCAAAGGACAGCGCAGAAAAAAAGATAAAAGCAATAAGACATAATTTGTTTTTCGATAAAATAAAGTAGAGATTCATTATTATATAGTTTTATTTAGAAAGTCAAATATAAATGGCTTAGAGATACTTATTTACACGAAATGTTTCGTTTTTTATCAAAATCATTCCAAATTTTAAAAGATGTTTCACAATGAAACATATGTGTTATAATTAATATGAAATATAAAAAATATTACTTACGAAATTTTTATATTAGCAATAAACCCCTGACAAAAATGAGAATACCCCAACTTGCGTGTTTAATCTTCTTTTTATCGATATCTGTCGGAGCACAAAACGAGCCTATTATTTCTTTAACAAGCGTCAGCCCTGAAGGAGGTGTCTCAATTACATCTGTAATGTGCATAAATGAAGATCATTTAGGGTTTATTTGGTTTGGAACTAATAATGGCCTTTTTAAATATGATTCCAATGAAATAAAAAGATATAGCTACTCACAATCAAACCCTAAAAGTTTACCTACAAATAGGATTAATCAAATATTAAGCAATACCAATGGTGATTTACTAATAGCAACAGAAAATGGTATTTGTAAATACAATCCTGTTTCTGATGATTTTACTAGACTGCAAATTAAAACCAATCAAGACTCCACAATAGGTAATAATATCGATGCATTAATACAAACTTCAAATGGGGAGTATTGGTTTTTAGACGAGAGAGGTGTTGCAAAATTAAATACGAACTTAGATAAAGCTGAATACATTAACATTGATAATAATTCGTCTCGCGCTCGGTTGTTACATATGGATGACTCTAATAATATCTGGCTCGTTTTTCAAGACGGAAAAGTATATTATAAAACCAAAGATTCAGAGCATTTTCAATTCTTTGCACAAAGTATCTCGGGATATCCTAGATCCGTTTATGCCGATAATAACAAGGTATGGATCGGTTATGACAATAAAGGACTAATGTGTTTTGATATCAACGGGACATTATTAAACCATTATAATGAACAAAATAACTTTATAAGTGACCGGGTAAGAAGTATCATTAAATCAAATAATGGAAACATATGGGTCGCTACATATAATGGTATTGCTGTATTAAACAACCTCGATATTGTTAAAGTAGTTAACTCCGAAAACCATCCTAACCTAACACATCAATCCATTTGGTCCCTATATAAAGATTCTAACAATATTATTTGGGTAGGTTCTTGGTTAGGTGGCTTAAGTTATCACAGTGAATTTAAGAACTCTGTAACACACATTACACAATCAAATAAAAATAGATCTAGAAGCAATAACATCATTACTGCTTTTGCACCAGACCCAGATAAAGTACATATTTGGATCGGAACTGAAACTGGAAAATTAATTAAATATAACCAACACAAAAACGAAACGAAGGAGGTAGAAGTTTTATATGATGACAAAAAAGTAAAGAATATCAAATCCATTGTATTTGATAGTAAAAAACAAATGTGGGTTGGTACGCGTGATGATGGTATTTTATATAGAAAGAAAAATGAAAAAAAATTCACAAAGCTAAACGTCCCTTTTAATATTGGACTTCAAATCACAACCATGCTTCCAGAAGAAGATGGTATCTGGATTAGTGATTATCAGCAAGGTGTATTTCATTATTCTTTTATAGACCACACATTTAAACAATACAAACACAATCCTTTAGATGCCAATTCTATATCTAATAATCATATCAGAAAAATAATAAAAGACAGAAAAGGTGACTTATGGTTTGCAACCGAAAAAGGACTTAATTTATTAAAATCGAATACTGAAAAATTTATTAATTTTTTACATTCTGAGGAAGATGAAAATAGTTTATCAGCTGATTATATTTATTCCATATTTGAAGATTTTGAAGGTCATCTTTGGATAGGCACAAATGGCAGTGGACTAGACAAATTGAATGTCGAAAATTTAAAATTTGAGCATTATACAATTAAAAATAATTTACCAGGAAATGAGGTTTATACTATACTAGATGACATCAATAACAATATATGGTTGGCAACAGACAATGGTATTTGTAAATTTTATCCTAATGAAAATAAGGTATTAACATTTGGTCATATTGAAGGTATTTATAATAACAGCTTCACACCCAATGCAGGACTTTTTTCCGAGAACGGATTAATGTTTTTTGGCGGCTCTAACGGCTTTATTTATTTTCGACCAAACGATATACTTATTCGAAACACGATTAAACCAGATGCCATAATTACAAATTTCTATGTAAGTAATAAAGAAATTTTGCCTGGACAAGAAAACAAAATTTTAAAATCAAATATTAATAATTCCAAATTAATTAAATTAAAACATAATCAGAATTCTTTTAGTTTTAGACTTGCAGCAAACAACTATATAGATCCCGATAAAAACAGCTTTAAATACCGTTTATTAAACTTTGATGAAAACTGGGTAGAAACAGATATAAATGGACCTGCAATATATACTAATGTTCCCCCAGGTGACTATATTTTCGAAGTTATGGCTTCTAATAACGATGACATTTGGAATGAAACACCAGCAACATTACAAATTAAGATTTCAAATCCTTTTTGGACGCGCTGGTATGCTTTTATTATTTATAGTTTATTTTCCCTAGCAATAATAATGTACATAAAAAAAGAAGCTTTAAATCGTCGAAAATTAAAAAATCAGATACAATTAGAAAAAATAAAAAATGAAAGTGAAGAAAGATTACACCAATTAAAACTTCAATTTTTCACAAACATAACTCATGAGTTTAGAACTCCATTAACATTAATAATGGGACCCGTTAAAAGATTAATAGCTAATTATGATAAAAACGACCCAACTTTTAATCAAATAAATCTCATAAAAAATAATTCTGAACGCCTATTAAGATTAATAAATCAGATTCTAGATTTCCGTAAGCTAGAAGCAGATAAACTAAAATTAGAAGTCAATAATCTAGATATCGTCTCTTTCACAAAAGGCATTTTTGATTGCTTTACTGAACATGCAAAATATAGAGGTTTTATCTACAATTTTAAATCTGATATTCGTTCACTTAAAATGGATTTTGATTTAAAAAAGCTAGATAAAATAATTTTTAACATTCTTTCAAATGCATTTAAATATTGTCCCGATGGTTCTACAGTAGAAATAAAAATAAAATACAATTCTAAAAATAATATTGAATTTGATAATGGCAATGAATATATAATTGGAGACCCTAACATTGAAAATTTTGTTGAAATATCAATATGTGATACTGGAGTTGGCATTTCTAAAGATAATCTTCCAAATATTTTTAAAAGATTTTATCATATGGACAGCAAAGAAGGCCACGGCTCAGGAATTGGCTTAGATTTAACTAAAGAATATATTAACTTGCATAATGCGGGCTTAAAAGTAGTTTCTGCTGAAAATAAAGGTACTGTTTTTAGTATTATTTTACCCTGTGAACAAGCCGAAAGTGCTAAAAGCACAGATAATTTAGAAGTTTACGATAGTAACTTATCTAAAGTAGATCTAATAGAATTTGAAGAAAAAGTTGAAAGATCTGAAACTTCACATCAAGATTCACTAATACTAATAGTTGAAGACAATATTGAATTATTAAATTATCTAAGTAATGTATTAGGTGATTATTTTAAAATTTCTAAAGCAAAAAACGGTATTGAAGCTTTAGAACAAATTCATTCGCTTTTCCCAGATATTATTATTTCTGATATAATGATGCCTGAAATGGACGGCATAGAACTTTGTGAAACCATTAAAAAAGATATAAGAATTAGCCATATTCCAATTATTTTATTAACGGCGTTGGAAAGCGTTAAAAACAAGATTTCTGGACTTTCTTCTGGTGCAGACGCGTATATATCTAAACCATTTGATGACAAACTTTTAATAACTCAAATTATTAACTTATTAGAATCTAGAAAAAATTTAAGGGAATCATTTATTAGTATAAACGAAGTTTGGGAATCAAAAGTTGACCAAATGGATATTGATAAAAAACTGATACTAAAAGCTGTGCAGATTATTGACTCTAATATTTCTAATATAAATTTTTCAGTAGAAACATTAGCTAGTGAATTAGGTCTAAGCAGAACCACATTACACAGAAAACTAAAGTCTTTAACAAACCAATCAGCAACAGAATTCATTAGATATGAAAGATTGAAGCATGCCGTAAAACTTTTAAAGAGTGGAAATCATAGAATGAGTGAAATTAGTCATGCCGTTGGATTTAATTCGCATAACTATTTTACTACATCATTCAAAAAACAATACGGAATGACACCAAGTGAGTTTATAAAAAAGAACACATATAACAATTAACTTCTCTATCATTTAGCATGATTATTTTATAATACATCCTATTCTAAAATCATACTTGCTTATTTGAAATATTTAACCTCTTGATTTTCAATTTCAAAATAAGGAAATTCTCTATTAATATTTTGCGGTAAATTTTTGATTAAATGATAGCTTCCTAAAAGCTTTTCTTTAAGAAGTTTTAAATCACCTTTTGTTACTGAAAGCGCATCTGGGGCGAATAGTTTTTAGGAACAAATAAAGCAACATGCGAAGTAGCTGCACCAATTGTTGCATTAGAAATTGAAGGTGGATTTACACCCCTATTATTGCTCGATATATCCGCGTTAGTAGCTTCTAATAAAAAAAATCCCTGTAAAAATACATTTACAGGGACTTCAACTTGCTCAAAAATCAATTATTATAAAGCTTCAAAACGCACATTATCTATTGCAAAATTTAATAATACATCTGCACCTTCAAATGCCATCCCAAATTCTGCGTCAACGAGACTAAAATCAGGCACTCCTAGTATTGAACAAGGAATTGAAACGGTTGTCCAACCTCCTTCGGTATCAAATGCCTCACCTGTGTCATTCCACGGAGCCCAATCATAAAAGGCATCGACACCATCAGAATCATTAAATCTAATTCTAAACATACCTGCTGTTAATGGCTCTAACGTATTGATATCAAATTTTAAGACATAACCCGATAAATTTGAACCTACAGTCGACGCTCCATTAAAAGTTCCGGCATCATTTCTCCAGAACAAATCTTGCCATCCGTCACCTCCAGTTTGGAAATTTGCTCTACCGTAAGCACTACCATCTAAACTTAGTGAGACGTCATTTTCTGCTACAACATTTCCCCACCATGGTCCATTTGCATCCCAATCAAAGAACACTAAAGACGTATCATCTATTGGATCTGGACCTCCACATCCTGGTGTATCAAAACGCACATTATCTATGGCAAAATTTAAAAGCACATCGGCTCCTTCGAATGCCATACCGAATTCCGCATCAACTAAACTAAAGTCTGGAACACCTAATACAGAAAGTGGAATTTCAATGGTCTCCCATCCGTCAGTTGTAAATGGTTCACCTGTATCATTCCAAGGTGCCCAATCATAAAATGCATCTACTCCATCGGCATCATTAAATCTAATTCTTACCATACCGTCTGTCATAGGCTCTATGACATTTAAATCAAACTTTAATGAGTAATTACTTAGATTACTACCTACAGCTGCCGCACCATTAAAAGTTCCGGCATCGTTTCTCCAAAATAAATCTTGCCAACCTGTACCTCCTGTTTGGAAATTCGCTCTACCATATGAGCTTCCATCTATACTTAATGCTGCCATATTTTCAGTAACGACATTTCCCCACCAAGGTCCATTAGCATCCCAATCAAAGAATACCATTGATGGATCTCCTACAGGACACAAGCCTCCTTCTCCTGTTTCAATTCCAAGAGCACTTAGTAATGCTTCTGGGATTAAAACGCGGTTAATTTCGTGAATAACACCATTATTGGCACCAATATTCGCCATTGAAATAGTCGATGGGATTGCATCGCCAAAAGAAGGTAATAATCTAGCGTTTTCACCAGATAAATCTGCTGTTATATCATCACCATATAGTGTAGATATTGTTCCACCATCCGTTAATTGACTCGCCATTAAGCTACCTGCATGTAGGTGATAATTAATTAAATCGGTTAATGTAGACAACTCTTCAGGTGTATCAAAATCTGCTAAAGATTCAAAATTATTTATGGCAGCAAAAAGTCCTACGAAAGCATCATTATTAGGTGCAAAAGCGGTTAACTCGTCCGTAGATAAATTATTTGTAAGCCCCACTTTTTCAACAGCTTCTAAAAAAGTTGTAAACCCTCTGTCATTAGATCTTTCAACAATATTTAAGGTTGCACTTAATATGCTTTGGAATACTTCTTCAGGTAATAACACTTTATTGACACCATGCACAACACCATTTATGCCCTGAATATCTGCAAGCACAATTTCGCCATTATTATAAGACGCATCATCTACAACTGTTCCACTAATAGAAAATGAATCTCCTTGCATCGACGTTTGGGTTGAACCATCTGCATCTGCTGCAAGTGTATTTGCCCCTGAAACTACATGATATAACAAAATCTGTTGTAAAACCTCTACTGGAATATCTGTTAAACTTGCCCATCCAAAAGCACCATTTACTTGAGCCATTAAGGCTTCAAATGCTGTATTATTAGGGGCAAATAACGTATAAGGATAATTTTCGTTTGCAGGATCTGATATTGATAGTGTTTCACTCAGACCAGCTATTTCTATAGCACTAGCCAAACTAGAATAATCAGGGTTAGCCATAACATGATCTACTACAGTTGGAGGCATTAAAACAGCGTCAACCGTATGAATAATTCCATTGGTCGCTCCTAAATCGAAGGCATTATCTACCAATGAAGCTACTCCATTAAATACAAGATCACTTTCTGCATTTGTAAAAAAACTAATATTATTATCATCTGGACCAGTTGCTAAAGTGGTTAAATAACCTGTTTCCATCGCTCCTGTATAATCTGCAGTAACCGTACTTAACACATGATTTAATAATACATTCTCCAAAACTTCATCTGTTAAGGACGTTATATCGGAATCACCAAAAGCCGAATTGTTTGGCGCAAAAACTGTATATGTTGTTGTACTGCTTAAAGTGGAATCTAAACCCACTTGAGCCAAAGCACCAGAAAGTATAGACAAATTAGGACTCTCTAATATAAGTTCTGATATGTTTTTTGGGCTACTTGATGATCGAAACATATCATCATCATCCTTACAAGAAAAAAAGCACGTAAGTCCAAAAAGCAAAGTGATATATAAAATTTTAGATACTTTCATTATAAATATTTTTAATAATTAGTTTAAAACTTCTTCCGGTTTACATCTATTATAGGAAACCAAAATCATCTATATAGAAAATGTATTGTGCTAATCCTGTATTAGATGCCTCTTGAAAATCTAGTCTAAATAGAGTGTCTGGCGCACCACCATTTGGATAAAAATCAGATAAAGGAATCACCACTTTATTCCATACTCCTGGCATAAGCTCTATAGGCTGTACTGTCTGTGCCCCATCAAAATCATTTAAAGCAATTTGCACTTTATCACCTACTGCACCTGTTCCGTATACAGAAACCGTAAGTGCCTCATATTCATCAAATGGAATATTTGGTATCAAGAAAGAAAGTCCAGACCAAGCTTCTCTAACACTTTTAATTGAGTATTCTCCTAAAGCAACTTCAGAAGACGCTAAATCGTGCGTTCCACCCCATTCACTTGTCGTCCAATCTGGATGTAAAGCATCTATATAAATAGAATAACTAAATCCATATGAATCAGATTGCGCAACAGCACCTCTACTCGTAGCTAAATAAATAAAAGCTTGTTCTACACCAGATGGCACTTCTACAGCAACTTCGGTTTGGGAAACAGATAGTATTGTCGCTGGTGCCTCAACTAAGTTTCCATTTTCTTCAGATCCGGATACAAAGGTTACTGAAGACGTATCTGTAAAGTCACCACCTTGAAGCTTTACTATTTTCACTCCATCTACTGTTTCTTCGGTAAATCCATCAATAGTTAATAGTGAAAAATCATATTCGGTTACCCCTTTTAAATTTTCTAAACGCAAAATATTTGATTGATTTACATAAGGCGCTGCTAATGGAACTGTTACAAAAGCGATATTATCAGTTAAAAGCGCAGGATTAAATCCGGCTGGATATCCATTAAAGTCAATAGAAAACAATGACGCTAAATTCTCTCCTCTAATAATATAAGTTCCTTCTAATACACCTTGTGTTACAGGTACATCTTCTCTAGCTTCGCTCACAGTATTAATAACTGGAGGTGCGGTCGCTTCTGGTACAGAATCCTTATGAAATTCGTTTTCACAAGACGTGAACTGAATTAAGGCTAACAACATTAAAAAGAAAGCAGATATGTTGTTGAATGTGGAATTATTTTTTTTCATAATCTTCTTTTTTATTTTTATTCTCCAAAATTATATGGCACTGGAGGCTGTTGTAGTGCTGGGTTATTTTGAATTTCGTTTGTTGGATATGGAAAAAGCATATCATCCATTGTAGGAGTATACATCTCAGAATTTATTGTTGGAGGAGTTGTATCGTTATTAAAAGTTCCTCGTTCTGTATTACCTAAAAAGCTCATCGCAAAAGCAGGTCCACGTCTTACAACATCATACCAAAACTCAAATTCAAAGGCAAGCTCAATGCGTCTTTCCTGAAAAACATCATCAACAGTTGGACTATCTATATTTTCTAAACCCGCACGTCTTCGTACTTTATTAAGAGATTCTGCACCAAATGAACTTGAACCTCCACCCATAAGTGCCGCTTCCGCATTTATTAGTAACAACTCACCATATCTAAGAATGTAAGTGTTATTAGGGTAACTTTGTTGACCTCCGCCTCCATTAGTTGCGGCATTTCCGACTACGTACTTTTTGATTCCAGCATTTGTACCTTGATGATTTATGGTTGCTGAAACTGTATAACCTCCATTTAAATCTCCGTAATAAGAACCAGGATCCATTATTGTAGTATAATAACGTACATCTTGCTCTTTATCTTCATAAGCTTCTTGTAAATCTAATGACGGTCCAACTGCAGACCATCCATCCGAGAACCCAGTGACACCAGCTGGTGCAAAAAGAGATTGCAAGCCATTACCTTCAGCATATTGACCAGATGTTGACCATTGCAGAGCAAAAATTGATTCTGGATTATTATCATTAGCTGTTAAAAACAAATCATAATAACTACCTGATGCATCACCGTCTGATGCGTCACCACCATACAGTTTAAATTCACCAGAATTAATTACCTCCTGGGATAATTGAAATGCTTGGGTATAATTTTGCTCATATAAATAAATCTTTGCTAACATTGATTTCGCTGAACCACTAGATACTTTTGCATTTAAATCATAACTACCACCTCTAATTTTTTCATAACAGTTATCTACAGCGAATTGATAATCTCTTTTAATAAACTCATAAACATCAGACTCTGGGTTTCTAGGAACAACAGGCTCTAATATATATTCATCATTATCTGCAATAATTGGAATAGAACCAAAAATTCGTACCAAATAAAAATATGCCGTTGCACGAATAAACCGTGCTTCACCTAAAGCATTATTAACGACATCTTGAGGAATATCTGGATTAACAAATTCTGGTAACGTATTTATTACTGAATTTGCTTGCGCAATTACAGCGTATAAAGACTCCCAAGCTTGTGTTAATGTACCGTGCTCACCAGTAATTGCATAATTACTAAAATCGGCATTTCTTGGATCCCAAGTACGTCCGTTTCCAGAGCTTAATTCACCTACACACCAAGAAACATTAGAGATGAAATTAAACCAAGGTTTAGAATATAAATGATTTGTTCCAGAGTTAACCTGCTCTTCTGTTTGATAAAAGTCTACTACGTTATACGAATCTTCTGGTGGTCTATCTAAAAATTCGTGAGTACATGATGGCAGAAGAAATAACACTGCCAATGTCAGTAAAAACTTAGTTCGTAATAAATTATTCATTATATCTTGGTTTTTAAAATTCAACATTGATTCCTAACGTAAATGTTCTTGGAGATGGATAACGTCCATTATCCACACCTAATAACAGTGCATTTTGGTTATATGCGCCAACCTCTGGATCATAACCTGAGTAATTAGTAAATGTGTGCAGGTTTTGAATACTTCCATATACTTTTAGTTTACTCAATCCAATATCTTTTGAAAACTTACTTGGCAATGTATATCCTAAAGTTACATTCTGTATTCTTAAATAAGAACCATCTTCTACATATCTATCTGATATATTAATATTTGGCGTGTCATTTCTTGCTAATCTCGGAGAACCTGCGTTAGGATTATCAATAGACCAGTAATCTAATACTGAAGGAGATTGATTGGTATAGGTTCTATTTCCTGCGGTTAATGAACGTCCGATAGCATTAAAAATGTCATTTCCATAAGACCCTTGCATAAATATTGATAAATCAAAGCTTTTATAAGAGAATGAGTTTTGGAAACCAAATGTAAATTCTGGATGTGGATTTCCTATTACTGTTCTATCATCTCCATCAATTACACCATCTGGCACGCCATCTGGACCACTTATATCTTTATATTTCACGTCACCTAACCACGTTGTACCAAACAAAGCATCCTCAAATGGTCTTCCAAATTGTATTGGCGCACCATTAATATCATCTAAAGTTCTAAAAAGACCTTCTACTTGATATCCGTAAAATAAACCAATTGGTTGCCCTACCTGAGTTAAGGTAATATTCTGATTTGAGTTATCTAAAGAAAGATCACCATTTATGGTTAAATCTCCCAAAAGCTCATTCACTCTATTTTTGTAATGTGACACTGTTAATGATGAACTCCAGTTAAAATCTTTAGCATCTGTTCTGTAACTTAAAGTAACATCTACACCTGTATTTTGCATTTCACCTAAATTTACCCATGGTGGTGTAATTGCGCCAGGAGAACTACCACCAGTAATAAAGTCGGTTACCGCAAGTTGGTAAAGGAAATCTTTTGATACTTTTTTGTATACCTCAACAGTTGTGTTTAATCGTGAATCAAATAGTGTAAAGTTTATACCAAAATTGGTTTGTGTAGACGATTCCCAAGTTAAGTCTTCGTTTGCAAAATTCGCATATTCGAATCCTGTTCCCATTCCTGTTGAAATTGTATTTAATCGCGCTCCATAAGCAAAGTTTGGAATGTTCTGATTACCTACTTCACCATAACCTCCATATAGTTTTATATTCTCTATAGCCGTAAAGCCATCCATAAAACTTTCTTTTGATAACCTCCATGCTGCTGAAACAGAAGGAAAATAACCCCATTTATTACCCTCAGCAAATTTTGAAGAACCATCAGCTCTAAGTGACGCTGTAACATTATACTTGTTATCTAGAGAATAGATTAATCTTCCGAAATACGACTCTAACGCGGCACTTCCTTTATATTGATCTGTAAAATCATTAGCATCACCTGTTCCTAAAATTGGAACATCATTACTTACAAAATCTCCATCTTGGGCTATGACACCTTCCCATCTCGACTCTTGCACTTCGTGCCCTAATAAAACTGTAAAATCGTGTTTATCGTTTATGGTTTTATTGAAAGTGAATAAGTTTTTAACAATCCAAAAATCAGTATTTTCATTTCTAATACTTAGACTATTTGTTCCTCTTTCAATAGCTCCATAACTAAATGTTGGCTGAAATCTATTACTAATATTATTACCAAAATCACCACCTACTTCTAACCTATAGGTAAAGCTATTTGATATTTTAAACTCACTAAAAATATTTCCTAAAACTCTATTTCTTGTTAGTTTATTTTTAACGCTCAAGGCTTCAGCTATTGGGTTTCTTATTCCAAAAGCAATCTCTTCAGTCGTAACAGGACCAGCAAATGAACCATCTGGATTATAAACTGCAGTTGCAGGATTATTTAATAAAGATAGCCCTATTAGTCCATTAGTTGAATTATTTAAGGTTAGGCTTTCATTTGTTCTACTCATTGTAAAACTAGCCCCAACATTAATGGACTTATTTAATTTAGCATTCACATTTGCTCGTAACGAAATACGGTCAAATGACGACCCTATTACTGTACCTTCTTGATCTACAAATCCTGAAGATAAAAAGTAATTTATACCTTCATTACCACCAGAAAAAGATACTTGATGGTTTTGCATAACAGCATCACTAAATATTTCTTTTTGCCAATTAGTACCTGGACCTAATAAGTCTGGATTTAAAAAAGAAACGCGAGGATTAAGACCGTATATTTCACCTATTTCATTCTGTAACCTAGCATAGCCTGGCAAATCTAAAACTTCAATTAAATTGGTAGGGCGTTGAATGGCCAAAAAAGTATTATACGACAGTGTTCCTTTGTTATTTTTACCTCTTTTAGTTGTAATAATCACGACACCATTCGATCCTCGAGACCCATAAATTGCCGTAGCAGAAGCATCCTTCAGTATATCTATAGATTCCACATCATTAGGATTTAATGCCGATAACGGACTTACACCTGTAGACCCAGAACTCTCACCTAATCCATTATCTGCTATAGATCGCCCACTGGTACCTGTATTATTAGAATCCCCAGAAACTGGCACACCATCTATAATATATAAAGGCTCACTAGAACCAGTAATAGAATTCACACCCCTAATTCTTACAGAAACAGCACTACCAGGCTGACCAGAATTCTGAGTAATACTCACACCTGCAGCTCTACCTTGCATCATTTGATCAATTCCAACTTGTGGTATGGTCTCTAAGGCTTCCGTATCTACACTAGATACAGACCCACTCAATTGTTCTTTTCGTTGTGAGCCGTAACCAATAACAACAACCTCACTTAAACCTTCTACACTTTCTTCTAATGTTACATTAATAAGTTCTTTATTATCAACCACAATCTCTTTGGTAGTAAATCCAATATAACTAAACACTAACGTGGCATTTTCATTAACATTAATGATATAATCACCATCAAAATCCGTTACGACACCATTGGTAGTTCCTTTTTCTATAACAGCCACTCCAAGTAGTGTTACTCCATTAGAATCATACACGGTTCCTTTTACTTGGTTTTGTGCAACGGCAAACTGTCCTACAAAAAGAAGTAGTAAGAATGAGAAACAATATTTAGTGCTGCAACAAATGTTTTTAAAATCGAATTTTTGCATATTAATTGATGTTAGTAGAAGTTGTTTATTAATTCTGAATTTTTTCATCCAATAATTATTATATAAATAATTTTAAAGGGTGATTATTGATGATTCCAAAATTAAGCGAATTGTTAACTTACTGTTAATATTATTTTGTCATTTACTAATAAAATATATTCGAGAAGATAAAATAATACATGAAATTCGAATAATTGTACAGATTACAATTAAAACGGATAACATCTTTTTGAAGACATACCAAACACAATACAACATGCTAAAGACAAATAATAAATAAGAATTACAAGATCCTTTTTATACCTGAAAATTCATTTTTATATTGGCTTGGCGTGCATTTTTTAAGCTTCTTAAAAACCCTGTTGAAATTCGCAATATTATTAAACCCACAATTAAAAGCTATTTCAGAAATACTATTATCTTTTTCCAGCAACCACATGGCAGCATAACCAATACGAACATCATTAACATAGTCTACAAATGTTTTCCCAGTTCTCTTTTTCATAAATCTGTTAAATGACACATTACTCATATTAACAATTTCTGAAACTTCCGATAGCGTTATTTTATCACTGAAATTCTCTTGCACATATTCATAAACTGCTTTTATCTTATCACTATTTTCAAAACTTTCTCTATTTACGGTATAAGTAGATAACAACCTCTGGTTTCTTGAGTTAGCCAAATCGTGCAGTATTGAAATTAATTCTAAAAAATAATCCATACCATCCAAACGAGATACTTGTGAGATTCTATCATATAATTCTGAAGCCGTTTTTTTAGAAAACAAAATACCATGAATAGACCTATTAAACATATCTCTTATAGGTTTCATTATGCGTCTTCTTAAAAAATCTTGCGTAAATAAATTTTCATCAAACTGTATAGTGATTTCATGAATGGCTTTACTTTTGCAGTTATGTGTCACCCAACCATGATGTAAATTTGGACCAACCAAAACCAATTCAACATCACCTATCTCTTCCATATTATCTCCAATAATCCGTTTAACACCTTTACCATTATGTATAAAGTTTAACTCATATTCTGGATGAAAATGAATCGGAAAATCGAAATCCTCTTTAACCCTATCAAAGACTAAAAAACTATCCTCTGGAGATAATGGAGTGATTTCTCTATGCGTGTTTTTAAGAATATTCATAATAATGATTTATAATAATGTAATAAATTGATAAAATAATATCAACTATGTTGTATTGTGTTCCCTAAATTTGGAATATCTAAAATTAGTATATAAATTTTACGTTTATCATAATTAAAGATGTAAAAATATTAATAAATTTAAAATACACTTATTCTTTTTTAAGAATACCGTAAACACTTATTCCTTATGTTTAAAAAGATTATTCCAATTCTATTAGTTTTTACGATGTTTTCTTGCAAATCAATTTATACGAGCGACTACAAAAAACCCACTTTGGTTGACAATAAAATATCAGAAAGCTCCAAACTATTAAGAAAAAAACTGTTCCTTATATCAAAAGAAGGTTTTGCTATTGGTCACCAAGATTGCACATCTTATGGTATGGGATGGAAAAAATCAGACTATCTTGATGTTGAAAAGAGCGACGTGTTTGATATGATAGAAGATCAACCTTCGGTATACGGATTTGACATTGGTTGGATTGAACATGCATCTGACGTTAATTTAGATGGCGTTCCATTTGATTTAATGCGAAACCTAATGATCGATGCACACAGAAAAGGAGGTATTATTACAGTGAGTTGGCATTTAGATAATCCAACTTCCGGAGGGAATTCCTGGGACGCAACACCATCTGTAGCTAATATTTTAGAAGGAGGTATCCATAGAGAAAAATATGAACTTTGGGTCGGAAGAGTCGCTAGCTTCTTTAAATCACTAAAGTACAATGATACTGAAGTCCCAATTATATTTAGACCTTTTCATGAAATGAATGGTTCTTGGTTTTGGTGGGGAAAAGATAATTGCAGTGTTACTGATTATAAAAAATTATGGCATCAAACCGTTGAACTTCTTAGAGACAAACACAACGTCAACAACCTACTATACACCTATTCACCGAATAAATTAAATCCCGATGATAATTATATGACCTATTATCCTGGTGATGACTTCGTGGATATTTTAGGTTCTGACATTTACGATTTCAACAATACTGAAGAATACGTTAATTCAGTGGTAAATGATTTAGCCATTGTTAAATCCATTGCAACAGAAAAAGGTAAACTTTTTGCCTTTACAGAAACAGGATTAGAAAAAATCCCAACAAACAACTGGTTCACTGAGGTGTTATACCCAGCAATTAAAGATTCTGGAATCAGTTGGATTTTATTTTGGAGAAATCATGATAAAAATCACCACTACATGCCTTATAAAGGACATACTAACGAACTCGATTTTAAGAAATTCAAAACATTCCCGAAAACATTATTCTTAAAAGATATCAATCTTATTAACCCATAACTCACATGCAATTACTACATACAATTGACATCCTGATTATCGCTTTATACTTGGTGACAATTATTATCATTGGCTTGGTGCTTCGTAAAAAAGCACAACAAAGTAAGGATGATTATTTAATGGGCGGAAAATCTATCCCTTGGTATTTATTAGGACTTTCTAATGCCTCTGGCATGTTTGATATTTCTGGCACAATTTGGTTAGTGACACTCATGTTTGTGTATGGCATAAAAAGCGCTTGGGTGCCATGGTTATGGCCTGTATTTAACCAAATATTTTTAATGGTGTATTTATCCAAATGGCTACGTAGATCTAACGCTACAACAGGTGCCGAATGGATTGGGACACGTTTCGGTTTTGGTAAAGGAGCAAAATTATCTCACATTATTGTTGTTGTCTTCGCCTTAGTAGTATGCTTAGGCTATTTAGCTTATGGTTTTATTGGCCTAGGAAAATTTGTCGAAATATTTGTACCATGGGAATTAGTCAGTAATTACATCCCTTTCTCTATCCCACTAGAATATGTTCCTCATTTTTATGGGACCATTTTCACCTTATTTGCGGTCTTCTATTCGCTATTAGGAGGTATGTCAGGTATTGTTTGGGCAGATGTTGTACAATTTGGCATTATGACAATCTCAGCTTTAGTCATTGGTTATTTAGGATGGCAAGCCGTTGGAGAATTCGGAGTTAATGTACCAAAAGATTGGATGAATCCTTTTGTTGGAGGGTTAGATTTAGACTGGAGTAGCATTATCCCTGAAGTTACAGATAAAATAAAAAGTGACGGTTATGGTATTTTCACTTACTTCTTATTTATGATGTTATTTAAAGGCATACTCGTCAGTGTTGCTGGTCCTGCACCAACTTATGATATGCAGAAAATTTTATCAACTAAAAATCCCGTAGAAGCCTCAAAAATGAGTGGGTTTGTGTCGGTAATTTTAATGCCAATTCGGTACTTAATGATTGCCGGTTTTGCTGCTTTAGCTTTAATCTACTACGACAAGTTAGATCTATTAAATGCTGCCGGACACATCGATTTTGAACTCATTCTGCCAACTGCTATTAAAGAATTTGTACCAGTAGGATTATTAGGTTTATTATTAGCCGGATTAATTGCTGCATTTATGTCCACTTTTGCTGGCACACTAAACGCTGCACAAGCCTATTTGGTTAATGATATTTATTTAAAATATACAAAGCCTGATGCGTCTCGAAATCAGATAAAAAACATGAACTACATCACAGGTATCATTGTGGTTATCATCAGTATTGTTCTTGGTTTTTTCGCAGAAAATGTAAATGCCATATTAAACATTATTGTGTCTGTACTTTATGGAAGTTATGTTGGCGCCAATATTTTAAAATGGCATTGGTGGAGATTTAATGGAGAAGGGTTTTTCTGGGGAATGGTAGCAGGATTACTTGCTGCCGCAATAGTACCTCAACTATTTCCAGATGTAAATGCCTTATACTTATTTCCAATATTACTAATTGTTTCATTAATTGGAAGTGTAATCGGCACCTATTCAGCCCCTCCAACGGAAGCAACGGTATTAAAAGATTTTTATAAAAATGTAAGGCCTTGGGGATTTTGGAAACCTGTCCATGATCAACTCGCTGCTGAAAATCCAAACTTCAAAAAGAATACGGATTTCGGAAGAGATATGTTTAATGTCGCGATAGGTATAGTTGCCCAAACCGCATTAGTCATATTACCGATGTATCTTATCTTCAGACAAGAAACACCAGTCTATATGTCTTTAGGGGTATTAATTATATGTGCCATTCTATTAAAGAAATTCTGGTGGAACAACTTAAACCAAAAACTAGATTAACCTTATAAAAAACATACTATAGTTATGAGCATCGACACTATTGATAAGGCAAAAAAACATTATGCTAAAACAGTGACTAGAAAAAATAAACCGCTATCATTTTCTAATGGTATTTATACCAGATATAAACACCCAATAATTACAGCAAGTCATATACCAATTCATTGGAGGTATGATTTAAACCCTGAAACCAATCCAAATGCCATTGAACGTATTGGGTTTAATGCCACTTTTAATGCAGGAGCTTTAAAATGGAATGACAAATACGTGGTTTGTGTCCGTGTCGAGGGTAACGACAGAAAATCATTTTTTGCAATTGCCGAAAGTGCAAATGGTATCGATGGATTTGAATTTTGGGATAAACCTTGTGTTATTCCACAAACCGAAGTACCAGATACCAATGTGTACGATATGCGGTTAATTCAACATGAAGACGGCTGGATTTATGGCATCTTTTGCACAGAGCGTAAAGATCCAAATGCTCCTGCAGAGGATACAAGTTCTGCGATTGCGAATGCAGGAATAGTAAGAACTAAAGATTTAACTGATTGGGAACGCCTTCCTGATTTAATTTCAACCACAGGGCAACAACGCAATGTAGTTTTACATCCAGAATTTATTGATGGGAAATATGCCGTTTATACACGTCCGCAAGATGGATTTATTAGTGTCGGTAACGGAGGAGGAATAGGCTTAGGATTTATTGATAATATGCTGAATCCTGAAGTTAAAAATGAAAAAATAATAAATAATAAAATCTATCATACCGTATTTGAGCTTAAAAACGGACTCGGTCCTGCTCCAATAAAAACAAAAAAAGGCTGGTTACATTTAGCACATGGTGTAAGAAATACAGCGGCTGGTTTGCGCTATACTTTGTATATGTTTATGACCGACCTTAACGATATCTCCAAAGTGACACACCAACCAGCAGGTCATTTTATGGCACCTCAACATAAAGAGCGAATTGGAGATGTCTCTAATGTCTTATTTTCAAATGGATGGATAGAAGACTACGATGGCACTGTTTATATATACTACGCGTCTTCTGACACAAGAATGCATGTCGCAGTATCATCTATCGATGTATTGGTTGATTATGTTACAAATTCACCAAAAGACAGCTACACTTCTGCAAGTTCTGTAGATACGATCATCAACTTAATTGATAACAACAAAGAATTTTATTAATGACTGAACCTTATCTACAACTTCAAGAGGAATGTAAAACTGAGCTAAATAACATTCTAAACTATTGGTCTAAAAACACATTAGACCTAAAGCATGGTGGATTTTTAGGTCAGATTAATCATTTCAATGTTGTTATTCCCAAGGCCTCAAAAGGTATCATATTAAACACGCGGATTCTTTGGAGTTTTTCGGCAGTGTCCAACCATTTTCAAACTGATGATTATAAAAAAATTTGTGATAGAGCTTATAATTATCTCAAAACAAATTTTAACGACTCGACTTCAAAAGGTGTGTATTGGGAATTGGATTACTTAGGAAATCCTATCAACAAACGCAAACAAGTTTATGCGCAAGCTTTCGCAATTTATGCCTTATCAGAATACTATATACTTTCAAAAAATGAAGCCGCTAAAGATTGGGCTATTGAACTGTTCGACCTTATAGAAATCCATGCTAAAGATGGTGATTCCGGATATTTAGAAGCTTTTAATGAAAATTGGACTCCCATTGAAGATATGCGATTAAGTGATAAAGATATGAATGCTGAAAAAACGATGAATACACATCTTCATATTTTAGAAGCTTACACATCGCTACTTAAAATATATGACGATGAACGTTTAAAAGATTCCTTAAAAACATTAGTAAACATTTTTCAGAATAAATTCCTGAATAACAAAAATCATTACGACTTATTTTTTGATAAAAACTGGAATTTACTGAGCAATACAGTGTCTTATGGCCATGATATTGAAACCGCTTGGTTAGTTATAGAAGCTGCAAAAGCATTAAATGATAATGAATTATTACAACAAGTAAAAACTACAGCAGTACAAATCGCTAACACCTTTTTAGAAGAAGCTCTTGATAGTAAAGGAGCTGTTATAAATGAAAAAAACCTTAATACTAATCATACCGATACGGATAGACATTGGTGGCCACAAGTTGAAGCGTTAGTCGGTTTAAAATACGCTTACGACATCAAAAAAGACAAAAAGTACATTGATAGCTCCTTAAAAATATGGGAGTTTACTAAAAAGCATATTATAGATTACGAAAATGGAGAATGGCATTTTAGAGTTGATAAAAATGGAAAACCATATACTGAAGAAGATAAAGTAAGCATGTGGAAAGCGCCATACCACACCTCACGCGCATTAATCCTTTTAAACAAAACCCAAAAATGAAAAAACTAATACTAATGAGTTTCTTTTTTGGGCTATTTATTTTTAGTTGTTCTAAAGATGATCCCGAAAATGAAAATGATATTCATGTAAATATCAAGTCGACTATTAGCTATGCATCAGAACCAATGGCAAACGGAGAATTCACATTTACATTAACGAATACAGTGAGTACAGCCACCACCATTAATTACACGATTAGTGGAACAGCTACAAACGGAACAGATTATCAAACCATTACAAATTCTATCAGTATTCCTGCAAATACGCTGAGCAAATCAATTAATATCATTGTTATTGATGATACGACAACAGAAGGTGATGAAACGGTAATTATTACCTTAGATGCAACCGATAACAACGTTCTTATAGGAAGCTCAGATGTTGCAACGGTCACTATTTCCGAGCTACCAGAAGAGTTTTTATTATCACCAGACGATGCTTATTTATATATGGTAAACCCAAATGCAACACCAGAAACAATCGCGCTATTTTACAATTTAAAACTAATTTCTAAAACCAAATTCGCTGTTGGTCAACAAGCCGCTTTTAGTAGTTTCTACAATGATAATGGAGGGGAATCTGACATTATGAAAACAACAGGAAGCGATCCCGGTTTATTAGGGTTGGATTTTATGTTTATTACAGATGACAATAATAATGGAGCCACATCTAACTGGTATTATCAGCAAGAGCAGAATATAAAATCAGACGCCATAGAAGCTTATAATAAAGGTATGATAAACACCTTTTCATGGCATATGCGAGAACCTTATGACGGTGATTATTTTTATGCAAGTGAAATGACTCAATTCCAACGAGACAATGCGCTTGTTAGCATTTTACCCGAAGGAGCAAATCATGAGTATTATAAACAAAAACTTCAAAAAGTAGCAGAAGTTGCTCATAGCATGGTTGGAAGCGATGGGAACTTAGTCCCGTTTATTTTTAGACCGTTTCATGAGTTTGATGGCGACTGGTTTTGGTGGGGAAAAGCCTATTGTTCTCCACAAGAATTTAAAGCGCTTTGGCAGTTTACGGTCACTTATTTAAGAGATACATTACAGGTCAACAATATTCTATTTGCCTTTTCACCAGATAGCAGTTTTTTTTCAGCTGCCGAATACCTCAGCAGATATCCTGGTGATGCTTATGTAGATATTCTTGGAATGGATAATTACGCCGATTTCAACAATCAAGGGCAAGCCGCTTTGGATAGTGCCAATGAAAAACTTCAAATCATCACAGCGCTTGCAAAAGACCGCGTTAAAATTGCAGCATTAACAGAATCGGCTTATATCGTAACTCCTAGTATAAACAATCCTATTTCAGGGTTTTATGCTAACCACATGTATAATGCTTTATCAGATAATAATGTAGAAATCGGTTATATGATGTTTTGGACAAACACGTCAAATACCTACTGCACACCACCCCCAGGACAACCTAGCACTTCAGACTTCTTAGAATTTGTAAACAAACCGAGATCTGTATTACAGAACGAATTGCCTAATATGTACACTTTACCTCAATAAATTTTATAATGAAAAACTTCAAACTCATAATAACAAGCCTTTGCATCACAGTTCTATTTTCTTGTAAAAGTAAAAAATATGTGTTTGAAGAAACTCCAGATAAATCAGATTTTATAACTGTAAAAGGCACTCAATTTCAAAAAGGGGATCAACCCTATTATTTTATTGGAGCTAATTATTGGTATGGTCCATTAATAGGGGCTAAAAAAAGTGGAGATCGTGAACGCCTTATCAAAGAATTAGACTTAATGAAATCTGTTGGGATTGATAACTTACGGATTTTAGTTGGAGCTGAAGGAGATGGTGGAGATTCAAGAGTGTATCCGGCTTTACAACCAGAACAAGGGGTTTACAATGACGATTTGTTAGATGGTTTAGATTTTTTATTGGCCGAAATGCGACAGCGAAACATGTATGCTGTGCTCTACTTAAACAACAATTGGATCTGGTCTGGTGGCATGTCTGAATATTTAAAATGGAATGGTTACGGTGATGTTCCTAACCCATTTCTAGAAGCCTATTCTTGGAATGACTACATGAATTACACGAAACAATTTCATAGCTGTGAGCCTTGTAAAGATGCTTTTTACAAACATATTAAACACATTATTGGTCGTACAAATTCTTATACCAATATTAAATACACAGACGACCCTTCTATTATGTCGTGGCAAGTGGCAAATGAGCCTAGAGTTTTAATGACTCCAGACCATGAAGACGCTTTTGCAGGTTGGTTAAATGAAACCGTAAGGATTATTAAAGAATTAGCTCCGAATCAATTAATATCTACAGGAACCGAAGGAAAACATGGTTTTTTACAAGATATAGATATGTACCAAAGACTACATAAAAATAAGAATATCGATTATTTAACCATGCACATGTGGCCAAAAAATTGGGGTTGGTATGATATTAATAACGAAAAAGAATCTACACAAGTTTCCATAAACAATGCTAAAAATTACATGAATGAACACGTGGTCATTGCTAACAAATTAAACAAACCTATTGTGATGTCAGAATTTGGCTTTCCACGAGAAAAAGAAAGTCTCTCACTTCACGCTTCCATAGAAAACAGAGATATATTTTACAAAGCTATTTTTCAAGAAATTGAAAATAGCAAACGAAATCAAAGTCCAATAGCTGGATTAAATTTTTGGGGTTTTGCTGGTTATGCTATTACGAATCCTAATAATGGAAAATGGAAACATGGTGATGATTTTACAGCAGATCCTCCACAAGAACCACAAGGTTTAAATTCTGTTTTTGCATCGGATATTTCAACATTAGAATTAATTAAGACATTTAATTTACTATTAACTAAATATCCAACACGTTAAAAGTTCAACAAAAAGATTCACTTATGAAAGCCACTATTTTCAGCATTTTGTTTTGCATTCCCTTTCTTATCAGTTCGCAAACACAATCAAAATATATTGTAGTGGATCAATTTGGTTATCGACCAACATCAGAAAAAATCGCGATTCTTAGAGATCCAATATCTGGTTTTGATGCGTCAGAATCTTTTGCTCCTAGTTATGCTTATGCTATTGTTGATGCCACTACAAATACCCAAGTTTACTTAGGACATACAGTTCCTTATAATTCTGGAATGGAAGATCCTTCTTCCGGAGACCGTGTGTGGTGGTTTGATTTTTCAGCATTTGAAACTCCTGGCACTTATTATATTCTAGATATTAATCAAAATTTAAAATCGTACGACTTTGTTATTGCCGAAGACATTTATAACGACATTCTAAAACACGCTGTTCGCACGTTTTATTACCAAAGAGCAGGTTACGCCAAAGAGGCCACTTATGCAGGAAGCAATTGGGCAGATGGAGCTAGTCATTTAGGACCTTTGCAAGATACACAAGCAAGACGTTGGGATTCACCAAACGATGCTTCTACAGAAAAAGACCTTAGCGGAGGCTGGTATGATGCAGGAGACTATAATAAGTACACAACATGGACAGCGAACTATATTGTAGATTTATTAAAAGCCTACATAGAAAAACCGGATGTTTGGACAGATGATTATAACTTACCATATTCTGGAAATGGTATTCCTGATCTTATTGATGAAATAAAATGGGGAATGGATCATCTATTGCGTCTTCAAGAATCGGATGGTTCTATGATCAGTATTGTAGATTTATCACATGCCTCACCTCCATCTTCAGCAACTGGACAAAGTTTATATGGTGCTGTGAATACATCTTCTACTTTGGCATCAGCTGGTGCTTTTGCTCTAGGATCTAAAGTTTTTGATGTTTTAGGTGAATCCGATTACGCTTCAACATTAGAACAAAGTGCTATTGATGCATGGAATTGGGCATATGAAAATCCGAATGTGATTTGGGAGAACAATAGTGTTGCTTATAATTCTTTAGATATTGGCGCAGGACAACAAGAAACAAACGATGATGGTCGTTTTGCTTTTAAAATGAGAGCAGCTATACATTTATACGATATCACATTAGATTCTAACTACAGAACTTTCATTGATAATAATTATCAAAATTCACATTTGATACTTTGGAATTATGCCTATCCTTTTGAGCAGACAGATCAAGAAACCTTATTGTATTACACATCAATTCCTTCGGCAACACCTGAAGTTGTAACAGCAATTAACTCCACTTATGAAAATGCCATGAACACCGCAGCTAATTTTGGAGCACTAACCAATGAAACAGATCCTTATCTCGCTCATCTTACCGATTATGTTTGGGGCAGTAATGGCACCAAATCTCGAAAAGGTTTAATGTTTATGGATTACATTAATTACGATATTAATAGCGCAAATAATATAGATGCTTTTAGAGCCGCAGAACGCTACATTCATTATCTCCATGGTGTAAATCCCTTAAACTTCTGCTATTTATCAAACATGTATGATTACGGAGGAGACCATGGTGTTAATGAATTTTACCACACTTGGTTTAGTGACGGAACGGATTGGGACAACGCTCAAAATGATGTATACGGTCCAGCTCCTGGTTATGTTGTTGGTGGTGCGAATCCATTTTACGATTGGGATGGTTGCTGCCCTTCGGGTTGCGGAAGTCAAACTTGTGATGCGAATCAAGTAGCTAGAATCAATGGACAACCGAAACAAAAAGCTTATGATGATTTTAATACGACTTGGCCAATGAATTCATGGGAAGTCACTGAAAACAGTAATAATTATCAGGTGGCTTACATTCGATTGTTATCTAAATTTATTGGGTTACAAGAACCTCTTTCGATTAATGACGTCGCTCATAATTCAAACATCTCTTTACACCCTAATCCATTTAAAAATGAATTTACAATCACGACGAAAGAACCAGCGTCCTATCAAATTTATGATTTAACAGGACGCTCCATTTCTAAAGGACGTTTTGAAAGCTCTTGTTCTATTGGCAAAAGCATCAAAACGTCAGGTATTTACTTTGTAAAAGTAAGTTTGACGAATTCTAGCAAAACGTTTAAATTGATTAAAAATTAATTTATTCAAGTACAAAATCGGTTTCTAATACGGATATAGAACTTCCACCTACAAAGACTTTAAAATCTCCTGGTTCAATAATAAAATCACCATTATTGTCATAGAATCCAAGCGTTTCTTTATTTAATGTGAAGCTAATCGTTTTGGTTTCACCAGCTTTAATTTCAACCAATTCAAATCCTTTGAGCTCTTTAACAGGACGTGTCACACTACCAACTAAATCTCTAATGTATAATTGAACGACTTCTTTTCCATCTAATTCACCAGTATTAGTGATATTAACACTCACTTTCACATCATCTTCTAAAGCGAAAGTATTACCGTTAAGTTCTAAATCCGAATAGCTAAAATTCGTATAACTTAAACCATGTCCAAAAGGATATAGTGGAGTTTTTTTAACATCAGAATAGTGTGACCAAAACACGTTATCATCCTTATCTACTGGACGGCCTGTGTTTTTAAAATTATAATAAATTGGCACCTGACCAACATTACGAGGAAAGGTCATTGGTAATTTTCCGCTAGGATTATAGTCACCATATAACACTTGAGCCACAGCGTTTCCGGTTTGCGTTCCTAATTGCCATGCTTCCACAATTGTTGGAATATGTTCGTCTGCCCAAGAAATTGCTAAAGGACGACCGTTATTTAAAACCAAAACGATGTTTGGATTAACTTCATATACCGCTTCCAATAATTCTTGCTGAACTCCTGGTAATTGCAAATCTGTACGACTTCGTCCTTCTCCACTTTGAAATCCATATTCACCTAAAACCATCACCACAACATCCACGGTTTTTGCAACCGCAATAGCCTCAGCAAAACCACTAGTATCCGTTGTATTAAATTGAATTTCTTGTAGAAACGTCGTTTTTTCAGTAGCCACCTCAGCACCTCTCACATAAGTTAATGTGTTGCCAGTGTACGCCTGCATTCCTTCTAACACAGACACTCCGGTTTCATCGTCTGAAGCGATTCTCCAACTTCCTAATGGACTAGACTTATCATTTGCTAAATCACCCATTAAAGCAATTTTTTGACCTTCCTTTTTTAATGGTAACAATTGATTGTCGTTCTTTAATAACACAATTGATTTCTTCGCCATATCCAAAACAGCTTCGTGATGTGCTGGATTTCCTATAGTTTCCTTCTCTCTTGCTTCATCACAATATCTGTAAGGATCTTCAAATAAACCTAACTCAAACTTCACCCGTAAAATACGTCTGACAGCATCATCAATTATAGCTTCTTCAACGACTCCATCTTTAACAAGCTGTGCTAATTCCTGGACATAAACATTACCTTCCATATCCATATCAGAACCCGCAATTGCTGCAATTTTAGCTGCTTCTCGCTTGTCTTTAGCATGTCCCCAACTTATCATTTCAAAAATTGAAGCCCAATCTGATATTACAAAGCCTTCAAAACCCCATTTACCTTTTAAAATATCGCGTTGCAAATAGGAACTTCCGGTTACTGGTACTCCATTTAATTCATTAAATGAATTCATCAAAGTACTTACACCTGCATCTACAGCCGCTTTAAAAGGCGGTAAAACCACATTGTGAAGTGTTGACGTTCCAATATCTACCGTATTGTATTCTTTACCAGCTTCTGCAAATCCGTATGCTGCAAAATGTTTTGCACAAGCTGCAATAGTATTTGTTGCAGACAAATCATCTCCTTGAAATCCATGCACCCTAGCCACAGCTATTTTACTGCCTAAAAATGGGTCTTCTCCTGCTCCTTCCATAACGCGTCCCCAACGTGCATCTCTTCCAATATCTACCATTGGTCCAAATGTCCAATTTATACCAGATGCAGCAGCTTCTGCAGCTGCTACACTTGCAGATTTTTTTATAGCTTCCAAATCCCAACTTGCCGCTTCAGCTAATGGAATTGGACTCAACGTTTTATAACCATGAATAACATCAAAACCAATAATCAATGGAATTCCCAATCGGGTTTCTTCGACAGCTATTTTTTGTACAGCTCTAACTTCTTTTACACCTCTAACGGACAACATGGATCCGACCCAACCTTTACGTAAATGTGCATATTTTTGTTCGGCACTACCACCTTCTGGAGCAGGACCAGTAACATCCCAAAAACCATTATATTGATTCATTTGACCTACCTTTTCTTCGATAGTCATGATTTTTAATAGTGAATCTATTTTATTTTCTATAGTTGTATTTTTAGTCATCTTCGTATTGTTTTGAGCTTTACAATTTGTGAATACAAATAGTGTTAAAGCAAAAATTATAATGTGTCTTGTAGTGTTCATGGTTTTAAATTTATTTTTCAGTAGTAAAACTAGATGCTGGTAATCCGGCACTATTAAACACATTAGACTGTAATGCATTTCCCCATGCAAATCTTACTTTTCGAGGTTGCTTCACGTTGGTAGAATATACTATTATTGTCTTATCTTTTAATCGTGTATTAGCTAAATAAAACACGTTATCTTCTCCTGCTATTTCAAATAAAGACGTTTTATCTTTTATAGTAAGGCCATCTGCGTTTTTAAAATAAACGACAGCAACTTCCTTATTAAACGTGACTTGTTCTAGTTCTGGAAATTCCACAAGATTACTGATTACTTTATAATGCTTTTTCATTGCTATATTTGCCAATCTTTGTCCTACAGATTTTTTATTTTTTGGATGAATATCATCTATTGGTGAAATATCAGAAATAACAACCATTTCTGTATGCTCTAATCTATTGGCTACCTTACGTTGCGCATCTCTAATTATAACACCACCAAAATGTTTGTGGCCATCATCATAAGGTGCTATTTGAACTACATAGAATGGAAAGTTATCTTGCCATAAATCTCTCCAAGAGGTAATTAAAGCAGTCAATGTTTTATCATAAACTAAAGATCCTACGTTTGACTCTCCTTGATACCAAAGCGCACCAGCTAAATTATATCCAACAAGAGGCGCTATCATAGCATTAAATGCTTTTGCAGGTTTTGTAGGTCCCCAATCTTGCGGTTGAAGTTTACTTGCCGCTTCGGATATAATCTTATCGTTTTCAAAACTAGTTTTTGGCATCCATACTTCTGCAGGTGTGCCACCCCAAGACGAAATGATTAAGCCAACAGGTGTACTTTTAATATGTTCTTGTAGTTGTGTTGCAAAAAAATAGGCTACAGCACTATTGTTTTTCATTGTTTCTGAAGTACAAATTTCCCATTTTCCTATAATATGATCTTGTGGAGAATCTGAGGTAGATTTCTCTACCCTAAAAAATCGAATGGTGTTATGATTAGCTTTCGCTACTTCCTCATCACCATTCTCAATTCCCCAAGATGCAGTCATTTCCATATTTGATTGCCCAGAGCACAACCAAACTTCGCCTATTAAAACATCATTTATTATAATTTTATTATTACCAGAAATCGTGATAGTATAGCCAGAACCTGCTTTTGGTGTTTTAACATTCAGTTCCCATTTTACATGACTTGAAGTTGTAACTTCATATACTTCATTTGTCCAAGAAGGACTTATTTTCACAACTTCATTAGGGCTCGCCCAACCCCAAAACTTAACATCCTCATTTTGCTGTAAGACCATATGATCTGAGAATATAGCAGGAAGCATTACATCGGCTAACATAACATTAGACACGAATAACAGCATATATAAGATTGCTTTTTTCATTATGCTTTAGGATTGCTTTTTTGTAATACGTTTAAACGCTTTATATCGTTAATAATGATTTAAAAAATGGCTCTAACGCATTGGCCATGGTCTTTTGCTCTTCTGCACTTGGATGCGCATTACAACCGTTTGAATATATATGCTCAAACTGAAATAGTGCTATATCTTTATCACTTTGAGTTTTAAAATGTGTTTGAACTTGTTTTAAACAAGCCACTAATAGGCGCTGTTTCTCTCCGATGAACATTGGACTACTTAATAAAGCAACTTTAGTTTCGGGATAACGTTTGTAAATAGTTTCAACAAATTTTATATAATTATTAATGTATGTTTCAGCATTAAAAGGCAAACGTTCTTTAACACCATCTCCATCAGACAGGTCATTTGTACCTAAACAAATACTGACAACATCTGGTTTAAAATTTAAATTAAAGGGCTTTGAATTATCTTTGTTTAAATACAAATTACCATAAACATCAGGCATTATGGCTTCTTCGCTGTTTTCATCATTCCAATTGCGATACATTCCTATTCCAGAAACAGAACTAACTAAAAACCTTGCATTTAATTGCAAAGCTAATTGTGGACCATAAGCTAAATAGGCGTTATGTTGATCTTGATAGTCGCCTTCGTTACAAGGAATACCCGAATCATCACACAATGCTCCACAAGTTATAGAATCTCCGATAAACTCAATTTTAAATGATTTTTCTTCAACTGGCAATAAAGCTTCAGCATCTATGCCATGAAATATAATCTTATCCATATAAGCTTCGGTTGCTTTATAAATCCCTATTTTATTTTGTTCCGGATTGGGTAATTTTAAAGCTATTTGTTGAATGGAATCTCCTTCAATTGTATAACGATTATTATAAACATCGTTTACTGTAATCACGTAATAATTACGATTTGTAGATTCTGTTTGAAGGTATAAATTTATAGAGTCACCTTTGACATTAAATTCGACGGAAGCTGCAGACCCAATTAATCCTATGGCATCATCTGCTACAATTTCATGTCTTCCCGAATACTTAAATAAGTCGTTTGAAGTCTGAAATTTCAGCATCTCTAATTTTGCTTCTTCACAAGAAAATAACATAATTAAAATAATAAATGATAATCCAATTTTGAACATTTACATAAGATTGTATACACTGTAAAAATAGCGTAATCATCTTTTTTATACTAAGCATAAATTTTCAAATTGTAATACTATTTACTATAACAAAGCAGTAAATACTTTAGGAAATTTTGCTAAACCGCTGAACTGATTTATATTCGGATTTAAACTTACTCGGAGTTACATTTTTTGATTTTTTAAAAAATCTATTAAAATTGGCAATACTATTAAATCCGCAGGTATAAGCAATTTCACCGACAGACATGTCTGTTTCAATGAGTAGCTTTATAGCATGACCAATTCTTTTATCGTTCATATATTCTATAAACGTTTTTCCCGTGCGTTTTTTAATAAATCTATTGAAAGAACTCTGACTCATATTCACTAAAGTTGAGATTTCCTTCAGAGAGATTTTACGTGAATAGTTTTGCTTTATAAATTCCTGAACCTTTTTTATTCTATCACTATTATCGTACTCACTATCTCTTACGACATTGGATGATAATAACCTTTGACTTTTTGAATCTGCAAGTTCTTCGAGTAATTTTAAAAGTTTAATAAAATCCGTTACTCCATCAGTAGCAGACAGTTCTTTTATTCTTGGCATTAATTTCATCGCTGTATTTCCATCGAAAAGAACGCCATGCTTAGACTTTGAAAATAAGTCTTGTATCGGTTTGAAATTTTTTAATGATAGTAATTTACTATTGAACAAATCTTCATGAAACTGGATGGTAATTTCATAAATATTTTTGCTTTTACAATTATAGGTCTCCCAACCATGTTCTAGATTAGGACCCATTAAAACTAATTCTATATCCTCAATTTCTTCCATCGATGTACCTACTATACGTCGTATCCCTTTTCCATTCAAAATAAAATTTAGTTCATATTCTGGATGAAAGTGGATAGGAAAATCAAACTTCTGTTTCACTCGGTCTATGATTAAAAAAACATCGTCTGATTTTAATTGTGTAATTTCTCTATTAATATTTTCGCACATTTTACATCTGGTTTTAATTAATCATACGTATAACTCTGTAATTTCTTTTTGAAATACTTACCATGCCTTGACGGCATATAAGTATCCCAATCTTCAAATAACCGTGGAGCCCATTCGGCATCAAACACCCATATAACATAAGAGATATCTTTTTTATCACAGTATTCTGTAATAGCATCACCATAAGATTCATCACTAATTACAGGTGAATGTGCACCAGGATCTTCTGGTCCGCAAAAACCAATCTCCGTAAGAATTAAAGGATATTTTTCTTTAACAAAACCCCAATCTTTTGTCCATTGTGCTTCCCAAGGTTTCTCTCTTTTTTGAGGATACGGATGGCTTACATACCCAATGCCTTCAACATCTAAAGGATCTTCTAAAACAGGAGTTAAATCATAAGCCCAATTAAACCCTGCAACTAATGGAATACCTTCACCTCCATTAGCTCTAATAATTCCAATAATTTCTTTGTTTATCGTTTTCCATTCCTTCCAAGTAACGGACCCTAAAGTGCCGTTGAAGGTGGTTGGCTCATTAAATATTTCATAAAAAGCTACTGTTGTATGCTCTCCATATTTAGAAGCTATCGTTCTCCAAAAATCATAGGTTTGTTTTAGAGTGGTATCATACCTATCCGATTGATACATTTCGGTTTTCAAATTGCCGATACTGTGCCAATCGATGATAACATATAAACCCAATTCTGTTGCCCATTGTATACCATCATCTAAAAGTTTCAAGTACGATTCCTTTCCTCTTTCAGACCAATCTGTTGGGTGCACAGGTAGCCTTACAATGTTAGCTCCCCAATTTTTTATTTCTTCAAAATAGGCTTTGTTCCAATGCCCTTGGGGTTCTAATTTATTTGGATCACTTGCATTTAATCCTCTGAAGACAAACGTTACACCATCATCATTTACAAAACTATTGCCATTAACTAAAAGTCGTTCTAAACTATCTACCTGAAACGCATGTGACAACGCTGAGATTAATAGAAATATGGTAATAAGAAATTGTATTTTTAAAAAACGCATTGTTATAGTAATTTATAGCTTCTTTAAATTTATTAGATAATTAGTAAATTAAGAAATCAAAACTTATTATTGGTAAAATAGTTCACTAAATTGGTAATTTAGTATAGCTTATAGAATTATCTATACTTTTTTAACCCATTTTATAATTTATTTGGAATAATTTCTACAATTTGACATAGATATAAAACCCACAATTAATAATCTTCTGTGTCTTATACTTGTAATTTTTCATACGTTAAGTGCTTTAACATGAAGTAATACACCTTCAATCAACATTCTGAAACCCATACATTTCAGTAGCATATTCCTTGATTTTACAGAACAGTAAAGTATTACAATTAACTTTCTACTGATTTTTGTCATAGTTTAAAATATAATTAATCTCTAATTTTATAACACAAAACAAAAGCTAAAGCTATGTTATCCATACTCTTACCTACCGACTTCTCTAAAAATTCTTTAAACGCCATAAAATATGCTTTAGAATTTTTCAAATATCAGAAGGTAAAATTCATTGTGATGCATGCCTACAGAAATGAGTTTTATGACCACGACGAATTAGTGTCTCGTGACGTTTTTGAGACCGTTTTAGACAAAGTAAAAACGGAGTCTCAAAATAATCTAGACAAACTATTAGCTGAGCTACAAAAAATTGCGCCAAACCCTAGATATACTTATCAAAGTGTTTCTGCATATAGCACCCTTGTTGAAGAGGCCAACGCTATAGCAGATGAGCATAACATAGATTTAATTGTTATGGGTACTAAAGGAAAATCTAACGCTCGTAATATTGTATTTGGAAGTCAGACATTTCAAGTTTTAAAATATGTTGAATGCCCTGTTTTAGCAATTCCAGAAAACTACTCCGATACGCAACCAAAGAATATTTTGTTTCCAACAAATTATCTCATTCCTTATAAACGACGCGAGTTAAAACTTCTGTCTATTTTGGCTAAATCGTACCGAAGTGATATTGATGTTGTTTATATTAGCACAAGCCCAAAATTATCGATTAGACAAGAAGATAACCAAGCCTTTATAAGAGAAACCTTATCACCTAACAATGTGAATTTTAGTATCATAAACAGTAAAAAAGTTGCGGATGCCATCACTAACCATATCAAAGAAAACAATATAGAAATGATAACTATGATCAATACGCAACATTCATTTTTAGAAGACATGCTTTTTCCTTCTACGATAGACAAAGTGAGTCTTGGTTTAGACATTCCACTTTTAGCATTTCAGAATGCGACTAGGAAATAATTATAACTCCACACAAAAAAACACAGTAATCAATCATAATACAAAAAAGTAATTATGTCAAAAAATATTCTTTTACCTACCGACTTTTCAGATAATGCCTTAAGTGCTGCCATATATGCTATTAAATTATACGAAAAAGAACAATGTACATTTCATTTATTACATTCTTCTCGAATGAAAATTTCACGAATGTCTAGTATATCTAATAAGCTAATTGAGGTTTTGGCTGAAAATGCAAGACGGGATTTAGCCAATTTAAAAGCAAAAGTTCAGGAAAATTATGCAAATGAGAATCATACATTTGAAGTTATATTGAGCACTAATGATTTACAAGATTCAATTGAAGCCATCACTGAAAAAATTAAAATAGACCTTATTGTTATTGGATCAAGAGGGGAAACTAAAGCGAATGATATCATTTTTGGAAATAATACGGTAAACGTGATTACACATGTAAAAAAATGCCCGGTTTTGGTGGTTCCGAATGATTATGACTTTGTAAAACCAGAACGAATAGCGTTTCCAACAGATTTTAATCGTGTTTATGGAGATGAACTACAACCTTTAAAACAATTAGCAGAACTCAATAATTCTAATATTAGAGTTGTCCATATTAATACTGAAGATAACCTGTCAGAAACTCAAAAAGAAAATTTAGACACACTAGAATTAGCTTTAGAAAATCACAATCCTAGTTATCATTGGATGCCAAAATATAATAGAAAAGCAAAAGCAATTCAAGACTTTACTGAAGAAAACCATATTAATATTTTAGTGATGGTTAATTACCAACATAGTTTTATTGAAAGTATAATTAAAGAACCTGTAATAAAGACCTTAGGGTTTCACCCTAACATTCCTTTTTTAGTTATACCACAAAAATGATATAAATCATTTCAATTAAAGACGCCTTAAATTAATTTTGCCACATACAGCATAACACATACATTATGAGACAGCACATATTACTTCCAACAGATTTCTCAGATAACGCAATGACTGCCATACAATATACATTAAAATTGTATGCTAATGAGCCTTGTACATTTTACTTTTTACATGCGTGGTCTTTTACAAACAAAACCTCTAGAACATATATAACTTCAAATTTTATAGATCTAAAAAAAGAAGAAGCCAAGCAGCATCTTATTGACTTAAAAAACAAAATAGAGACAGAAAGTACAAATCCAGAACACAAATTTGAAACTGTTTATAGTACAGAACCGTTATTAAACACAATTGAAAACACCATTAAAGAATTCAAAATAAGCTTAGTTGTTATGGGGACCAAAGGTGCTACTGGCGCCAAAGAATTTATTTTTGGTAGTAACACTGTAAATATCATTAATAAAATAAGACTCTGCCCTGTTTTGATTATACCAGATGGTTATGACTTTGTAAAGCCAGAACAAATTGCATTTCCTACTGATTTTAATAGATTCTATGGTGATGAATTAGACCTATTATTGCAGTTAACGCAATTATATAATTCTAAAATAAGGGTGCTTCATATTAATGTAAAAGACAACTTAACCGAAAAGCAAAATTATAATTTAGCAATGCTAAAGGCCTATCTTGAAGATTGTCCTAGTTGTGTTGATTGGAAGCCCAATTTTGGAACAAAAGAACAAACCATCACTGAGTTTATTACTGAGCACGATATCAATATCTTAGCCATGATAAATTATGAACACAGTTTTATTGAAAATTTCTTGAAAGAACCTGTAATTCAGAAAATAGGATTTCATACTATAATTCCGTTTTTGGTAATTCCTGAATTTAAATAAACTTTATTCTTTATAATAGTAGGATTTTTATTCTGCTATATCCCAAAAAAAACCCGATTCATATGAATCGGGTTTTTGATTTATAAATTTACATTGAGAGATTACTTCCAAAATCCTTCAATCTCTTCAAGGGTTTTACCTTTAGTTTCTGGGATAAACTTATAGGTTATATATACAATGATTAAAATAAAAGCTATAAATATATAATAAGGCAATGATCCATTCCAAGGTGCACTATTATTTGTTTCACTTCCCATTACAATAGGGAATGATTGTGACACTACGTAATTCGCAGCCCATTGAGCTGCTACAGCTACAGACATAGCAACGCTTCGTATTTTGTTTGGAAACATTTCGGATAATAAAACCCACACTACTGGTCCCATTGATAAAGCAAAGGAAGCAATAAAAATCAATACTCCGATTAAAGATAATACTCCTACACTATCTTGTTGCAGTGTAACTCCTAAAAGTAAGAAGCCTATAATCATACCAACAGAGCCAATATATAGCAAAGGTTTTCTGCCAAATTTATCTACCGTAAACATCGCTACAAATGTGAATACCAAATTCACAAAGGCTAATAGTATTTGTTGTGCAAGAACATCTTCTTTTCCAAAACCAAGGGCTTTTTCAAAAATATCTGCGCCATAGTATAATACCGCATTTATTCCCGTAAATTGTTGTAATACAGAAAGAACAGTTCCAATCGCAATAATCGCTAAAATAGCTTTAGAAAAGTAACTCACTTTAACTCCGTCATTAGTTTCATTTAATGACTCCTTAATATTTAACATCTCCTTTTCAGCAGCTTCATCACCATTAATTTTCTGCAAAACAGTTAAAGCATCAGCATCATTCCCTTTTAAAGCCAACCACCTAGGACTTTTAGGAACGATGAACAACAATATTAAAAATAGTAGACTAGGAATTAATTCTGACCAAAACATTCGTCTCCAACCAAATTCAATATTCTCTTCAATACTTAAATCATTACCAATAAAATAAGTTGCTAGGAACACCACAAAAAAACCAATTACAATAGCCAATTGATAATAAGTTACCATACGACCTCTAATATTTGAAGGTGCGATTTCAGCAATATACATGGGCGCATTCATTGATGCTACACCAATACCTAAACCACCGATAATCCTAAAAACAACCAACATACTAACCGTTTGTGGAAACAATTCTGGTAAACCCGATCCGTAAGCAGAAACCGTAAAGAAAATTGCCGAAATAATCAACGACCATTTTCTTCCAATCTTAATACTCAGTGGACCAGCAACTATTGCACCAACAAAACAGCCTAAAAGCGCACTACCAACAACCCATCCTTTTAAGGCATCACTTAAGTCAAAATATTCTGTAAGGTAAAATTGCGCACCATTGATAACGCCTGTATCATATCCAAAAAGCAGGCCTCCCAAAGCGGAAACTGCTGCAATTAATAATAAGAAAGCACTTTTTTTCATTTGTTAATTTATTTAATTATTGTTAGAGTCTTAGTTTATTTAATCGTTTACAATCGCAATGTAACTAAAATTGGTAAATGGTCAGAGGGATAATGTAAATTCCAATTATCACTTAACACAGCATATTTACTAACGTCTACATTTTCACTAACAAAAATAAAATCTATTCGCCTAGTTACAGGCTTATCAAAATGAAAACCATTAAATGTACCTTCTGGCCCAAAAGTGAGTTTTGCAATCTTTTTGGAATCTTTCAACGTCGTTTTTATAAATTTTATACTGTCGTGATTGGGCTCCATATTAAAATCACCAGTTAACACAACTGGATAATTCTTGGTATTGAGTTCTTTTATTTTTTCAATAATGACTACTGCACTATTCTTTCTTGCTTCTTTTCCTATATGATCAAAATGGGTATTAAACACCCAAAATGTTTTACCAGAAATTTTATCTTCAAATAACGCATAAGTACAAACTCTATTACAAACCGCATCCCAACCCATGGACACCTCCTGAGGTGTATCAGATAGCCAAAACGTACCCGACTTTATAATATTGAATTTATCTGTTTTGTAAAATAGTGCTGAATATTCACCAGCATCTTTTCCGTCATCACGACCAACTCCAACATAACTATAATCTACTAAAAGACTATCCATGTCTTTCATTTGATTTGGCATTGCTTCTTGAACTCCTAAAACATCGGGTTCATAAAACTTAAGTTGGTTAATGAAAAATGGTTTTCTGTTCGTCCAGCTGTTTTCTCCTTCCTTAGGATAATCTAGCTTAATGTTATAGCTCATAATAGAAAAATCTTGAGCAAATGCACGACTCGAAAAAGCAAAACACAATAGAAATAAATACTTCATATTTAAAAATTTATTCGACATAAATAATGTCACTCGGTTCAGAAATTCCGTTTTCATTATACGCTTCAATAGTAAAATAATAAGGAGTATCACGATCTAAACAACGCATCAAATGCTCGGTTGTATCGTAGACTTGCCAAGAGTGGTAGAGCTTATCTTGTGCAATTCCCCAACGTATGTTATAACCTTGAGCTCCTTCAACAACATCCCAAGAAAATGAGGCATCTCTGCGATCTTCTTCTCGATTCACTTTAAATCCAGAAACATTATCTGGCTTTTCACCTAATCCTAAACCAAACACTCTAAACTCGGACATTGCAAAGTTGGCTCCTGGTACTTTTATATTGTTATAACGTACATACTTGGCTTTTACGGCTTCATCTAATACAATGTAAGCGTTTGGTGTATCGGTTTCACTTTCACTCCTATCGACTACAGTTTGCCAGTTTTCACCATCGTCTGATACTTCAATTGTAAATTGATGTTTCAAACCTTCAACGCGTGTATAAATGGCAGATTCATGGTCATGAAAATTAAGTTGGAACGCCTGAATATGTCCAGCGTTTTGCATTTCAATCGTTATCCATTGCTTATTATCATTGGCTTCGGCAACCCAAAATGTTTTAGGATTTTCATCCGTTAACACCTTTGATGTAATTTGACCATCTGAATCTATTTCCACAGGTAACTCTTTAACCTCAACAGCATCATCACCTGTTGTAAATTTCATAATCTGCATTAACGAAGACGACACTTTAACATTACCCTCATAAGAAAGCAACATCCAACCATTGTGATGTCCTGCTTTTGTCGGGTGACTAGATCCAAAACGCGGATAATCGCCATAGGCAGTATTCGTATACATCAAACCTTCCTCATCAAAATAAGTTGGAAACATACACAAACGACGTTCCCACTGCGCATTAGACGCCAACGCCATAGTTGCTACATGCCAATATTGCCCATTGGTTTGTTTCACGGTTATTCCATGACCAGCTCCATTCGTAAATCCACCAGGTTTAAAACTCATCGGATTATTTTTCATATACTCAAAAGGACCAAGTGGTGAATCACCAATATAAACACCATCTGCGTACACATTAAATTGTGTGCCTGGCGCTGCATATTGTAAATAATATTTTCCGTTGTGCTTGGTCATAGAAGCCCCTTCCATATAGCCTTCCTTTAAAGTGGGATGAAAGTTATTTTCACCAAAACGTTCCCAACCGTGTTCTTCTTCAACAAGATTAATCAGTTCTTTTTTAACACCTGTTTCTAGAAAACGATCGTCTTTATTTAGCATTTTTACATGAAGCGGATACACATTAGAAGAACCCCAATATAAATATGTTTCGCCGTCATCATCAATGAATAATTCTGAATCTTGAATGTTGGTAGATATGGATGCGCTTGGTGTCCATTTCCCGCTCTTAGGATCATCAGTATAAAGAATACTTCCGTAACCTGCAGGATCTCCAGCAAAGTAAACCAATGAATCCTTATAATTGAAAGCTGTAGGTGCATTACTGCCTTCAAAAAACCATTGTTGTGGCTTAATAAAATTCCAATCTACTAAATCGGTAGAATGCCAATACCCAAACGAACGCGTTACAAACATGTAGTATTCTCCTTTAAATTCAATAACCGCAGGGTCTGCACCAGAACGGTACGACTTATTTTGGCTTGAATTGTAAACCATATAAGTATAATCTATATCTAATGGATTAATATAGGTATCATAGCCTTTTTTAATCTCTGCTTTGTTCTTTGCATTTGAAGATTCTTCTGAATTCTGATTCTTCTCTGTATTACAAGTAAAAAGAAATGCTATAGTGAAGAGATAAAGTAATTTTTTCATGATTTATAGTTTAGTGTCTTTATCTGTTTGTGGATTGTACGATGTTCCCGTTTGACCTCGTAATCTTTCAAACTGCTTGAAAGAATGTTCTACGCTTTCTTTTGGTGCTTGCTTAAATTCATTTTCTTTAACCTTGTATTCTTCTTGAAGTTCTTTAAGTCGTGATCTTAATTCTGCTTCAATGGTATCATAATCTGGATTATCAATTTGATTATGAATTTCCTTAGGGTCTTCCTCTAAATCGTATAATTCCCAAGTATCAATATCATCATAAAAATGGATTAACTTATAGCGTTTAGTTCGAATTCCGTAATGTTTTTTCACCATATGAAACGCTGGATAATCGTAATAATGATAATAAACTGCATCTCTAAAATCATCACCATTAAATGTCTTTTCTAATAATGGACGAAGTGATTTGCCTTGCATATCTTCCGGAATTTCAGCATTCGCATAATCTAAAAAGGTTTCTGCAAAATCGAGATTCTGAGTTAAGTCTTCAATAACGGTCCCTGGTTTTATAACGCCAGGATATTTGATAACTAATGGCATCGCCAGCGACTCTTCATACATATAACGTTTATCAAACCAACCTTTTTCACCCAAATAAAAACCTTGATCCGTGGTATACACCACAATGGTGTTTTCTGCTAATCCATTGGCTTCCAAAAAATCTAAAACCTCACCAATGCCTTCATCCATTGAGGCTATTGTGGCTAGATAGTCTTGCAAATAACGCTGCCCTTTATACTTTGCTAAATCTTTTCCCGATAAATTAGCATCATGGAAGGCATCATTTTTGTCTTGATAGGCACTATCCCAAGCTTTACGCTGTTCTGCAGTCATACGTTCAAAATCCGACTTCCAAGGGTTCCAAGCTAACTCTGAACTACCTTTAGATGTCGTCAGTTTTAAATCGTGACCTTCATACATATCTTTATAAATAGTTTGAAGCTGTTTTTGGGATGCTAAAGATCCTTCATGATTAGAAAAATAAGTATCTGGTAGAGGAAATTCCACATCATCATATTTATTGGCGTGTCGTAATGCTGGCATCCAATTTCTATGTGGTGCTTTATGCTGCAACATTAACATAAACGGTTGGTCACTATCCTTAACCGAATTAAGATACGCAATACCATCTTGTGTAATAATATCCGTGGCATAACCTTGTACTCTTGTTGTATCTGCAACTTTAGAAGTTTCATTTAGAGCAATAAAATCAGGATTGTAATAATTGCCTTGATCGGTTAAAATATTCCAATAATCAAACCCTTCTGGCAATCCTTCTAAATGCCATTTTCCAATAACAGCTGTATTATAACCTGCTTTTTGCAATAGTTTAGGAAAGGTTTGCTGACTGCCATCAAACTTATTACCATTCATTCTAAACCCATTAACATGACTGAATTTACCCGTTAGAACCACAGCGCGACTCGGTCCGCAAATAGAATTGGTACAAAAGTTATTTTTAAACAGCGCACCTTCTGTGGCAATACGATCAATATTTGGTGTTGGTGCTAATTTACTAATAGGATGACCATAAGCGCTAATAGCCTGTTCTGCATGGTCATCTGCCATAATATAAACGATATTTGGTCGCTCTACAGGCTTTAAATCCTCAAGTTTTTTAGAGTCTTCTTTACAAGATTGCAACATTAAAAGACTCAATACTAACATAGCTACATATCTCATTTTTCTGTAGTTTTTATAATTTTAGTTTGAATCACCTCATCATTGATCACAGTTCGTTCAAAAAAGTTAAAGATTTTGTCCATTTCCTCAATAGGAATTCGAGCAACTTCATGACCACCACCTTTTACAATATTGAAATAGTAGGATGCCTCAAATTCCTGAAGCTTTTCGCTTATAATTTTAGAACCGTCCAGCATAATATAACCGTCTTTTTTTGGATCACAAAAATGATGTGACGCACTAGCAAAAGGCACTAATTGATCTTCTGTTCCATGATATAAAACGGCTGGAATTGCATTTTCTTCAGTAATATATCTTGCATCAACCACAGCACCCGCACAAGAAAATAGGCCTGCAAATTTCACATTATTATAAGCCTCTTTATTAGCCACAAAATAATCCTTCATAAAAACTGCATTTAGTATGCCCTCTGCTCCAGCGCTACTACCACCAGCTATAATTTTAGAAGCATCAATATGCAAGGATTCGGCATTTTCTACCAAAAATTTTGCTGCATCTAAATAATCGATTGCCGCTTGTTTAAAGGTTTCCATTTTATCGTCTTTAGTGCAATCACACCCAAAACCTGTAGCCGTATTTTTTCGTAACAAACGGTAGCTAATGGAAACACCTATGTAGTTTTGTTCTTTAGCTGCATACTTTACCAAATTCTGATCATCTGGATAGGCACGATGACTACCCGAAAATCCACCACCATGCATCCAAAGTAATACGGGAAGTGAATCAGACTTCTTAATATTTTTTGGAGTAAACACATCTAGTCGCAAGGTATCTTGTCCTTTAATGGAATAGATATAGGTTTCCATATTTTGAGCAGAAAGCCCAGACGTAATCAATAAAACTAGTAAAATTGCTATATTTTTCATTTAATTAATTTTTTCAATTAAAATTCCGCTAATTACAGGTTGTCCTTCAATAGGTTGTAGCGAAATAGTTAAACCTTCATTATTTTTTATTTGAACCTCCGACGTTAAAGTTACCCCATATTTTTGTGGATAAGCAATGGCTATATTGAATTGTTTCTCTATCAAAGTTGCATTCATAAAAACATCAAAAACACGTTTTTTTTGGTTTGAATCTTCTTTAACCTTTGATAGATTATAAATGTTTTCAATTGATTTGATTTGTGGTTCAACAAAAAATAAATCCACCTTATAAATTCCATCTGGAATATCCACTTTATAAGTCGAACAACCTTCTAATAACGTTTGAAACAAGGGTTCTGAAGTCGAATTTTTAATATCATGAGGCAAACCTTGATTTTTATCTTTGGTCATTCCATAAGGCGTGCCATCTAAATAACCATACCAGCCATTTTTATACGCTTGATCTGGTACAAAAGTGATATCCCTTTCTTCATCATTAAAATAAAAATGAGCACCTATATTAATTCCGAAACGCTTAAAATTTTTAAAATCTAAAGCATCTAGTTTTAAAACCTTAACTGTTTTCTCTTCTGAAATCGTTTCTGAAACGAGTTTAATATGGTTTATGCCATTTTTAAAAGGCATTTCGATAGTAGCTACCCCATTCTCAAACTGTACATCGTCTTGCTTTTTGCCATTTAAATAAACAATTCCTTTTTCCTGATTTGAAACTATTTGAATTGCATACGATTCATTTTCAAACAGCGTTAAACCCTTTAAAAAATCCGTTGCAACATGAACAAATGGTTCTTCATCGTTTAAAACTGATTTGTACCAATAATAAATATCCTTTGGTGTTCTGTTGTATTGCACCAAACCTTTTTGATTGACATGAGGAATGGCATCTCCTCTAAACTCCGAACCGAAATCCGCATAATTCCACGCCGTCATTCCCGTCATGTAATGACGTTCGGTAATTTGCTTATAATACGACTGATGTAATTTAGCTTGGTAATCCGTTGAAAAATCGAACTTCTTCGGTGTTTTTGTAAAGATCCTAACATCCGCTCCAGGGCCGTACTCAGACAATAGCATAGAACGCTTTGGATAGCGCTTGTGTTGCTCATCTAGAAAAATTCCCAAATCTGGAATATCCTTATCATACCAACCAAAGTATAAGTTCCATCCAAAAATCATTGGTAAATCTGCAATCCCAGTTTCGTTATATACATCATTAAGATGACCTGCCATAACCGTAATATGGTTTGGTGCTAATTCTCTAGTAACATCTTCGAGTTGTGTCGCTAGTTTTACAGATACTTTTTTTAAATCTTGACGTTCTTGATCTGTTAGTTTATTATTAAAAACTAATCGAATAAAAATCTCATTCATATAACCAAACATCACAACAGAAGGAAAATTATAATATTGTTTAATATGTTCTTTTTGCATGTTTGTACTCGTCTCGAAGTACGCTTCAGAATCAGTAACTATATTTATCACCGGAATTTCCGTCCAAACCAAAATACCGAGTTGATCACATAAATCATATAACTCGCGAGCATGCGGATAATGTGCAAAACGAATAACGTTTGAACCCATGTCTTTTATCAATTCAATATCCTTTTTTTGAAGTGCCATTGGTACTGCGTTTCCATAACCTTCATAATCTTGATGACGGTTAACTCCAATTAGTTTAATTGGTTTTCCGTTTAAATAAAAGCCTTTATCAGGATCGACAGACACCCAACGGAATCCGATATTCGTCGATTTTGAATCTAAAATTTTTCCATCCTTATCGTGAAGAACTAGTTTAAGTTGATATAAATAAGGATTTTCAGGCGACCATAATTTTGGACTTTTAACTTCAGGTAGTTGTATTTTGAATTCTTCAGACCTTTCAGCTTGAAGTTTAATCTTTTCTATATGTGAATTTACAATATGACCTTCAGCATCTAAAAGCGTAAATTTTAATTCTGTTTGTACTTTACTTGAAGCTACATTGTTTAGAAGCGCAGTGACTTCTAAACGCGCTTCGTCTGCTGAGACTTTTGGATAGTTGATATAAAATCCATCTGAAGCAAAATCCTCTAAACTAAAATGTTGTTTTGGTAAGGTTATTAATTCCACATCACGATAAATGCCTCCGTAAAAGGTGAAGTCAGCATCTAAAGGTGGAATATCCACATTATGAGAATTATCAACCGTAACCTCAATTACATTATAAGCATCATGATTTATGAATTCAGATATATTGAAATTGAACGCTGTGTAACCCCCTTTATGATTTCCTATTTCTTGTCCATTAACGAAGACCGTTGCTTCTTGGTTTACGGCATTAAACTTTAAATAATGGATATCTTCTTTTTCTTCTGAACTTACAAAGAACTTTTTTTGATAATACCCCAAACCTCTTCGGTAACCCGGTTCATCATCAAAAGCATCATCTTGATTCCAAGTATGTGGAATGTTTACCGTTTGCCAAGTCGTTTTATCATCTGAAAATTGCCAACCAGAATTTATAGTAGTTGACTGACCATTAGTTTCGCATAAAAAAGCCACACCCAATACGATGTAAAATACTAAAATTTTATATGTTATTCGGCGCGGCATACTACTTGCTATTAATCGTTTAGGTTAAAAGTGTGTTTAAATTTAAAATCAGAACTTGGTGCGATGGCAATTTCAAATTCACCAGTCTCCACACCGTAAATCATGTCACTATTATAAAATTTTAGGTCTTCTGCTGAAATCGTAAAGGTTACCGTTTTCGATTCCCCTTTTTTAAGGAATATTTTTTGAAAACCTTTCAGTTCTTTAACTGGTCGTGTAACACTTCCTACTTTATCATGAATATAAAGTTGTGCAATTTCATAACCATCCGCATCTCCTGTGTTTGTAATTGTCACACGTGCTTCAATGGTATTTGAAAACGTCAGGCTTTCTGAAGACAATTTTAAATCTGAATATTTAAATTCCGTATAACTTAAACCATGACCAAAGGCAAATAAAGGCGTATTTGGCACATCGATATAATTACTTTTATAATCTTCTTTAGGGTTACTCTCAGGAATTGGACGTCCTGTGTTTTTCATATTGTAATAAATCGGCACCTGACCTACATTTCTAGGAAATGTTACCGTTAGTTTCCCTGAAGGATTTACGGTTCCGAATAATATATCTGCAGTTGCAGCTCCTCCCATGGTTCCCGGAAACCAAACTTCTAAAATGGCATCTACTAAATTCACCTCTTCAGAGAGATTCAATGGACGACCATTCATTACAACCAAAGTAATTTTCTTATTAGGATTCGCTTCCCGTATTTTTTGAATCAGCTTCGGCTGAATTCCTGGAATTTTTAGGTCTGTTCGTGATGCTGCCTCTCCACTCATGTGATGATCCTCACCCATGACTAAAATAATCTCATCAGCTTGTTGAGATATAGAAATCGCTTCCTCAAAACCTGATTCGTCATCTTTTAAAATGTCGCATCCTTTAGCATATAAAATTTGGTTAGAATTTATATATTCTGAAATACCTTCAAACACACTTACAGCTTTTCCTCCACGGTCTCCTTTTGCAGCCCAGTTGCCAATAATATCGGCTTCATCTTTTACCAAAGGCCCAATAAAGGCAATTTTTTTGGTGTTTTTAGAAAGTGGCAAAGCATTGTTTCTATTTTGCAACAGAACCGACGAAGCTGCAGCAATTTCTCTTGCTTTCGCTAAAAATTCTGGTTTCAATGCTGTATTTGCCTCACGCGTTTCATCAATATAACGATAAGGGTCATCAAACAATCCTAACTTATATTTTGCTAGTAAAATTCTTTTACAAGCCTCATTAATATAGGCTTCAGAAACTTTACCCTCTTCAACTAATGTTTTAAGATGTAAACGATAAACATGGCCTACCATATCCATGTCGACTCCAGCATTCATCCCAATTCTAGCCGCATCAATACTATCTTTAGCAAAGCCATGCTGAATCATTTCATTGATAGAGGTATAATCTGAAACCACGAAGCCATCAAATTTCCATTCGTCTCTAAGAATATCTCTTAGCGTGAATTTATTACCAGATGTTGGCACTCCATTGAGTTCGTTAAAAGCCGACATAAACGTTTCTACTCCAGCATCTACAGCAGCTTTAAAAGGTGGTAAATACACATTTCGCAACTCACCTTCTCCCATATTAGTTGTGTGATAATCGCGTCCGGCTTGTGCAGCACCATAAGCCACATAATGTTTAGCGCATGCTAAAATGGTGTTGGGTTGTGATAAATCGTCTCCTTGAAATCCATGAATGTAAGCTTTACCCATTTCATTATTCAGGTAGACATCTTCACCAGCTCCTTCAGAAATTCGTCCCCAACGTGGTTCTCTAGAGACATCAATCATAGGTGCAAATGTCCAGTGAATACCTTCCGCAGACGCTTCTTCGGCTGCAATACGCGAACTTTCTTCAACCATTTTTAAGTCCCAACTTGCCGATAAGCCTAAGTTTATAGGAAAAATAGTACGATGACCATGAATGACATCGTAACCAAATAATAATGGAATACCTAAACGAGATTCTTCGACAGCAATTGTTTGTAAGTCGCGCGTGCCTTTTACAGACATGGCATTTAACATCGCTCCCATATTCCCTTCTCGAATGTACTTTCCATTATCTGAACCAACAATTGGTCCGGTTTGATCCCAATGACCACTATACATAACGGTTTGTCCTATCTTTTCTTGAAGTGTCATTAGATTCATTATAGAATCTACTTTAGCTTCATAGTTTTGAGAAAAACCACTACCAAGCGTACCACATAGAATTATGTATAGAAATCTTAACTTCATCATGCTTTTATTTTTTCAATTCAAATTCAGCCATCATCTTGGTTGTAGAATCTGTACCTACAAACACGTGGAATTTTCCTGGTTCTGCTACGAAATCTAAATCTGAATTATAGAATTTTAAGTCGTCAACCGATATATTGAAGGTCACGGTTTTAGTGTCTCCTTTATTAATCTCTACCTTCTGAAAGCCTTTTAACTCCTTTAAAGGTCGAGTAACTGAACCAACAACATCTCTAATGTAGAGTTGAACCACTTCCTTCCCGTCATAATCACCAGAATTGGTTACCTCAACAGAAACCTCAACAGAGCCATCCATGTTAATTGAATTTGTATTCAAGTTTAGATTTGAATAATCGAAGGTTGTATAACTTAATCCGTAACCAAAAGGATATAATGGCTCGTTACGCTCATCGATATAATTACTTTTGAATTTTTCAAAACGGCCTTCTTCATTCATCAAAGGTCGTCCTGTATTTTTATGATTGTAAAAAATTGGAATTTGCCCAACACTTCTAGGAAATGTTGCTGTTAATTTTCCTGATGGATTTACATCTCCAAACAACACATCTGAAATGGCTAAACCAGCTTCACTTCCAGGAAACCAAACATTCAATATGGCTGGTACGTTTTCATTTTCTTCAACCAATTCTAAAGGTCTTCCAGTAAATAAAACCAACACTACAGGTTTTCCTGTTTTAAGTAACGCATTTAATAAATCTTTCTGAACTTGAGGAATTCCTATTTCTGTTCTGCTACTACTCTCTCCACTAAACTCTGCAGATTCTCCAATAGCAGCTACAATGACATCTGCTTTATTCGCGATACTTAAAGCTTCATCTAATAATTGCTTATCTGTTCTACCATCTCTTGGAATGGTTTTTCCAAACATGGTTGCCTTTTGTTCGAGTTCTAAATCATAGTCTACATTACTTCCTTTCGCATAAAGCACATTGGCTTTATCGCCAACTACGGTTTTTAAACCTTCAAAAAATGGATTTGATTTGTCTTGTTGCGTTGCGACACTCCAAGTTCCAGCCATATTTACGGCATTATTTCCTAGAGGTCCGATTAGAGCAATCGTACCTTCCTTTTTTAATGGCAATAAATTGTTTTCATTTTTTAGTAAGACTGTCGACTCTGCTCCTACTTTTCTAGCGAACGCTCTGTTTTCATCGGTAAACACTTCCTTTTTAGCTCTATCACTATCCAAATATTTATAAGCATCATCAAATAAGCCTAATTGATATTTGGCGGTTAACATACGTTTTACAGCAATATCAATATCTTCAATTTTCACCATGCCTTTATCTATAGCTCCTTTTAACGATTTTACAAAAGCAGCAGTCACAGAAGGAGAATCACCTGCCATATCCATATCAATACCTGCATTTAAAGCTTGCGCTACAACTTCTTCTTCATTACCAACTCCATGAGCCATCATTTCATAGATACCAGTATAATCCGTTACCACGAAACCATTAAAACCCCAATCATCACGTAATAAATCCGTAAGTAACCATTTGTTTCCTGTTGCTGGTACGCCATCAATCTCATTAAATGATGCCATTACAGAACCCACTCCAGCATCAATAGCCGCTTTGTAAGGCTCTAAGTATTCATTATACATTCTAATTTTACTCATATCGACCGTGTTATAATCACGACCAGCTTCTGGAGCTCCATATAAAGCAAAATGTTTTACGCATGCCATCAACGTGTTATTTTTACTTAAATCATCTTGTTGATAACCTTTTACCATCGCTTCTGCAATACGACTTCCTAGATACGGATCTTCACCATTACCTTCAGAAACACGTCCCCAACGTGGATCGCGAGAAATGTCTACCATTGGAGAAAACGTCCAGTTAATACCATCTGCACTAGCTTCGGTTGCCGCCATACGTGCTGTTTTTTCAATAAGATCCATATCCCAAGTCGATGATAAACCTAATGGAATTGGGAATGTAGTTTCGTAACCATGAATAACATCCATTCCAAAAAGAAGAGGAATTTTTAATCGGCTTTCTTCCACAGCAATCTTTTGGACTGCTCTAATTTTTTCAACAGATTTTATGTTGAACATACCCCCAACCAAACCATCTTGGATTTTTTTACCAACATCAGAACTTGTACCTAAACCTGTTGTGATGTCACCTGAAACGGGAAGATTAAGCTGGCCTATTTTTTCATCTAAAGTCATAAGACCCAAAATAGAATCTACTTGAGCTTCAAATGGATTGTTTGTGTCAGCAGTTGTCTTTATTGCATTCGAATTTGAATTACAACTTGAAAAAGTGAAAGCGATTAAAAAAAGTGCTATTAGTTTAGTGGAAAATCGTTTAGTCATTGTATTATTTTGTTTTTGAAAAAAGCCAATTTAAAAGTTCTGGTTCTGCAAAAGCTGGATCCCAGCTATTGTGATTTGCAAAGTCGTATAAGGTCAATTTAGGAAAGCCACCTGCACTGATTATTGCAGATGCCATGTTTAAAGATAATTTAGGATCAACTACATCATCTTTTGCTCCGTGTAAAATCCATAATGGAATCGTTTGAGCATAAGCCGTTACAGATTCTGGATCACCACCACCACAGATTGGAATTGCCGCAGCAAACATTTCGGGTTTACGGTAAATGATTTCAAAGGTTCCCATGCCTCCCATGGATAATCCCATAGCGTACACTTGATCTGTTTTTACGTAAGATTGAGCAACCAACTCATCCATCAAATCCATCACTAATGCCATTGCGGTAGTTGGTGCATCCTTGTACTTATAATTAAATGTGATTGGCTTTGTTGTGCGGTCCGCTTCTAACTTAGACCAGTAATCACCTTTAGAACATTGTGGAAAAATCACAATCGCAGGAAGTGAGTCTCTGTTTTTCTCATTTAAAAATAATTGACTCCCATGCGCCAATTGTTTTTTATTGTCATTGCCACGTTCTCCCGCCCCATGAAGCATTAGCACAACAGGATATGTTTTTGACTCATCAAAATTCTTAGGTAAAAGCATTCTATAATTAAGGGTGTCTTCACTTACAATATGATGTTCAAAAGAAAATGAATCTTTTGAAGGTTCCGTTTGTTGCTGTGCTTTTACAGCACATGAACTTAAGACCGTTGCACTAAAAACTAAGATTATTAATAGATTTTTCATTTTCATTTATTTAATAATTAAATCCTAACATATCTAAACCATTTTGAATGTCTTCATTTTGCATAAACAGATTCCATAATAAGCCAGATCTATGATTTTCAATCATAATAATTTCTGGCCCTTGGTCTATGGCTAAATATTGTTCAGTTACCCAATCATTGTATTGCGGACTAAACGCATCATAAAAACCAGCAGGTCCTAATAAAATGTCCTTTTTACCATAGAAATAACGCATTGCTGCCAATGATTTTTCTGGCGTATATGGTATTGAGCTGATAGCTGCAGTTGGAGAAACAACTCCTAAATCATTTTCTGGACTATGCGCTGAATACCCTGTTGAGCCATCTGCATTTCGACTATAACTAGCGGTTAAGCCCCAACAATCCTCTCCATAATCTCTGTAGTTATTTGGATTGGTAACGCAATGTTGGTAATTGATGTTTGTATGATTTACATTCAAATCCCAATAGTTGGCATACTGATCTGAAAGATTTGTAGGATTTAATCCTAAGAACGAATAGTGCGCCCAAAATAGAGGGCCTGTACCATTACCGGCATGATCCAATATCAATGGAATTCCATATTGACTAGAAGCCGATACTATGTTCCCATTGCTAGCCCAACCTTCGTGATATACTTCTGGAGCTAAAGTATAATCTGGAGACGCTGCACCTAAAATGAAAGCGATTAAGGTTTCGTTATATCCTTTTAGTTGTAGATTTATTGAAAATCCATTGTTGGGACTCCAATGCCAATACAACTCATTTTGGTTTTGTGTGTACCAATCCCACTCAATACCCTTCCATAAATCATCTGCTTGAATTGCTAGCGCTGCTTCATCTGTAGTACCATTTTTAAAATATTCTTTCACACAAATTAGGCCTTGTGCTAAAAATGCAGTTTCAACTAAATCACCACCATTATCTTGATCGCTAAATGGAATAACACTACCGTTAGTTCCGTTTAGCCAATGTGGCCAAACTCCATGAAAACGATCAGCAGTTTCAAAAAAGTCTACAATTTGACTTAATCTATTAAAACCTTCTGTTCTTGAAATATAACCACGTTCGATACCAACCAATATAGCCATGAGTCCAAAACCACTTCCTCCCGTTGTTACAACATTTTGACTATTTGAAGGATCTGTTGGATGATAACGTTCTCTTGCAGCTCCAGAATTAGCATCGGCAAAATCCCAAAAATACTTGAAGGTTGTTTCTTGTGTTAAATCCATTAATTCAGTATCCGTTAACGGTATTACCGGATCGTCATCACTTGGATCATAAGGTTCTTGATAACCTGGTCCATCATCTGAACCGCAGCTAAAACACATTAACATCACTAACATTAAGCTAAAAACTCTCATACTATTTAAACTAATTATATTTAAAACCAAGTTTATCTAAACCTGATTTTACATCTTTATTTTTCATGAATAAATCCCACAACAAACCTGTTCTATAATTCTCTATCATTACCGGAATTGGTCCTTGATCGATAGCTAAATATCGTGGGGTATACCAATTATGCTCAAAACTAACAGCATCATAAGGCCCATATTTACCAACTAAGCTATCGTGATTTTTATAAATATTTTCTAATACATTCATACTTTCTTGTGGAGTATATGGAAATGATGATATGGCAGCTGTTGGAGATACGACACCAGCATCATTTTCTGGACTATGACCAATATAGCCATTAACAGAATAACTCGATGTAAATCCCCATAAACTATCTCCGTAACCTTTAAAGTTCTTTGGATTATCTACAGCATATTTATAATGAATCTTTGCTTGGTTTTGAGTTAATTTCCAGTAATCAGCATATTGATCGGATAAGCCTTTTGGGTTCAAACCTAAATAGGAATAGTGCGCCCAAAATAATGGTCCGGTTAAATAGTCATCGTGTTCAAAATAGTTTAATACAACATCTTCGTCATAAAACTTTTCTTTAGAAACAATAGCACCATCTTTTGCCCAACCTTTTTCATAAACAGATTTATTAATTGGATGTGTTGGAGATGCCGCTGCTAATACATACATTATTAAACATTCGTTATAGCCACCTACTGGGAAATTCATATCCCAACCATAGTTTGGAGACCAATGCCAATACAATACGTCTTCTCCGTTTTTTGTATACCAATCCCATTCTACAGTTCTCCAAAGTTGATCTATCTTAGAAACTAATTGTTTTTCTTTTTCTGTATTGCCATCAAAATATTCTGCAACGGTTAGTAAACCTTGAATTAAAAAAGCTGTTTCTACTAAATCACCACCATCATCTTTCTTCCCAAATGGATATGCTTTACCAGTTTCACCATCAATCCAATGAGACCACGCACCATGAAAACGATCTGCTTTTTCAAGGAAATTTACAATTTTAAGGTATCTATCTAAGGCTTCACCCTTATCAATATAGCCTCTTTCGATGCCAACTAAAATTGCCATAAGACCAAAGCCGCTTCCACCTGTCGTTACTGTATTTTTTGGAGAGGTAGGATACACATCATCCATGTGAATTCGCTCTCTAGCTAATCCTGAATTTGGTTCAGCACCTTCCCAAAAATAATTGATGGTTTGTTTTTGAATCGTGTCTAGCAAACTCGTATTGATTAATCCTGCATCTGAATTAGTACTAGTATCTTTAACGTTTTCTATATCAACAGAATCCGTTTTATCGTTTGATTTACACCCTACAATAAGACATAACAAACAGCCATAAAATATTGATTTATATAAATTCATCATTTAAAATTAAAGTAAAATTTAGCGGCATTTCAGGAATTAAAAATGCCGCTAAAATAAATAAGTGATAATTAAAAAATTATTAGACTAACTCAATTGAATTATCAGTTTATTGCATACTATCTATTTCTGCTTGTGAAAGCGCTTTGTTAAATAATCTTAATTCATCGATACCACTTAAATCAGATAAGTGATTCCAGTAACTGAATGTTTCTCCACCAGCACCAATAGTTATTTCTGAACAACCAGTCCAATCTACACTAGACGCTAAAGTTGAAGACAATTGTTCAACTCCATTAAAGTAGATTTTACTTTCTGTAGCCGAAACTGTTAATGCAACGTGTACCCATTCCCCTGCAGTAACGTCAATTACACCTCCATCGTTCCAGCTCTCACCATCACCAACTCCAACGTTTACCTTAATACGTTGTTCAGTCGCAGAACCTTCTCTAAATAATCTAAATCCTTGATTACGATCATCAGCATCATCCCCTACAACTAATATTCCCGAACGGTCTGGTGTTCCATCAACTTTGTACCAAAATGTAGCACTAAATGCATCTGCACCAAATAAACCATCTATAGGAAATGTAAGGTAAGAGTCTTCAGCTCCCATAAAAGCATCTGAACCTTCATATCCTTCACCATAAAATCCTGTATCTCCTACAACTGTTGGTTCATTTAAACTCACAAATTCCGTATACATACCATTAAAAGGCATGTAGAATGTTTCACCGTCGTATGCTGGCTCATAAGGATTAGTGACGTTAATCATATTCTGAATTTCACTTTGTGATAACGTCGTTTCAAATAAACGCAACTCGTCCATTATACTGCTATCTGACTCATGTCCCCAATAACTAAAGGTTTCACCACCAGATCCGATTGTAATATCCGTACAACCTGTCCAATCAATAGGTCCGCTTGGTGTTGCTGTATTTACAGGCAAACCATTTAAATAGATAACGGTCTGCGAAGGAGAAACTGTAAAGGCAACATGTACCCATTCATCCGCGGTAACATCAATAACACCACCATCATTCCAACTTTCACCATCACCTGTACCAATATTTAATTTAATACGTTGCTCTGTACCATTACCTTCTCTAAATAATCTAAGCCCTTGAAGGCGATCGTCTGCATCATCTCCAATAGTTAAAATGCCTGATCTATCTGGTGTAGCATTTACTTTGTACCAAAACGCACCACTCATATTGCTACCAAACATGCCTTCAATAGGAAATGTTAAATAAGAATCATCGCTTGCTTTATATGCGTTTGTTCCTGCAAAAGCAGCACCTGCATATTCAGGTGTACCAACTTCTGAAGCATCCGTTATAGATAATAGTTCAGTATAAGTCCCATCAAAAGGCATGTAAAACACTTCACCAGAAAATATAGCTTCGTATGGAGGCGCTTTAGAAAAGTTTACTGTAGCCGTTGTAGCATTTCCAACTAAATCAGTACCCGTAACAGATAATACATGCTCACCACTAGATAAGCTATCATACGTATATTCTTGATTAACGATTCTATAATCTAAAAACGTATCGAATGTTGCTATTTGTACTCCATCCAAACTCACAACTATTGAACCTACCTCAATATCATCTTCTACTTTAAACTTGATATTAATTGGCACAACTAATTCTAAACCTGTAATTTCAGTACCTTCTGTAGGATAATTAATCGTTACAACTGGAGCTCCTGCATCTGGTCCTGGATCCACTTCTGTGATTGGATCTATGCCATCATAACAAGACACCATCATCAGCATTGCTGTAATTGCTATTATATATTTATTAATTTTTTTCATTTTCTAAATTTTTAGTTGTTATTCAAGTGGTAATAAATCCAATTGTGCTTGTGGATACGGTAAAAGCTCGTCTTCAGCAGTAAATGTGCGTCCTTCGTAACTTAATTCTTCATATTTGTTCAATCTTATCATATCGAAATAGCGTATTCCCCATTCCATTGCAAGCTCTGCAAATTTCTCATCCATAACTTGCTCATTGGTAACATTTGAAAGGGCAGACATTCCAACTCTTCCTCTTACTTCATTAACCGCTTGATCTGCTGAACCAGCAGAACCACTTGCTCCCTGTGTTAAAGCTTCAGCATACATTAATAAAATTTCGGCATATCTGATAACTATGAAGTTTTTACCAGAGCCATAACTTGTTCTTCCTGGTGTTAACTGTGTTGATGGTAAATAATGTTTACCACTGCTAAAGATTGCTCTAGAATAGTCATTAAAAATATCTCCATCTTGTGATACATTTGTCACGAAACTAGGTAATGTTGCATAAGCCGGATCAGAAGTAATCTCATCAATACCTCTAGGTGTAAAGTTTACACTTGTTGATAATCTTGTAGTTTCACCTCTGTCTAACATAAACTTGATGAATTTTAAACTAGGCTCATAAAAACCCCAACCAGCAGCAGCTCCTTCTACAGCTGGTGTCCAACTTGAAGGACCAAATGGTGCATACAAGTGAGTGTTTGCAGCTCCCGATTCTGTACCATAATCCGAAAATTGCAGCTCGAACAAGTTTTCATTACTACGTTCTCCGGGCTTTTTAAATAATTGATAAAAATCTGGGTATAAATTAAATTTACCGGAATTGATGATCTCGCCTGTAACATTAGCAACTTCTTGATAATTTTCTAATTCTAAATTTGCTAAGGCCTTTATCGCTAATGCTGTGTATTTTGTTACACCTCCAGTTACATCTTCTCTTTCATTAGGTCTAGCATCCAATAAAAACGGAATTGCTTCATCCATTAAATCTGAGATATACTGCATAACTTCAGCTTTAGTTTTTACACCGTTTTCTAGCTCAGCAGAAATATCAGAAGACCCTATAATGAATATATCTCCCCATAACCTTGACATTTGAAAATGAGTAAAACCACTTAGCACTTTACACTCTGCCATATATTGATCGGCTCTATCTAAATCTTCCTGATCTACAGCAAAATCTTTGTAAGATTGAATAGTTTCACGAGAACTTACAATCCTCACAATATCTCCGTAGAAATTCTCCCAAATTTGGTTATACATCCAAAAGCCATTATCATAGATAAAAAGATCCGTATCTGCAAACTGTGGCTGATCACCCAAACCACCAGCATTAACATCATCACCTCTTACACCAATAAGTAATGGATCTTCCCATCCTCTAGAATATACAGCAGAATACCCACCAATAAGTGGTAATACCATATCGTCTGAGATTGTAAAATCGAGATCGTCTGCCGCTAGCTGACCATCATTCTCTTCTAATTTATCTGTACAAGAAAAAACGACCATACAGAACGCTACCATCAATGCTAGCTGTTTTATTACTTGATTTATATTTTTCATAATTAGCATTTTTTTTTAAATTTTAATATTTACACCAAAAGTATATACCGCTGGAACTGGATAAGTTTCACGATCAACTCCACTACTAATCTCAGGGTTAAATCCGTTATAACTAAACAGTGTTATTGGACGTTCTGCTGTACATGTAAATCTAACTTCTGGCATATTTTCACCAAGTGATTTTGCTGGAATTGTATAAGCCAATTGAATGTTTTGAACTCTAAAATATGCACCATCTTCAACAAAGAAACTACTCATTTTCTGATTCCATGCTTTCCTTCTCCCTTCAGAAGATGGGTATGAATTTGTAGTGCCTTCACCATGCCATCTATTAACAGCAAAGTCAGCATCTATGTTTGTGTCATTTGTATAAATAACTTCACCTCTTTTGCGGTTCAAGATTTTATTACCTGTTTGACCAGAAACCGCTACAGATAAATCAAAATTCTTATAAGACACATTTAGATTTCCACCATAAGAAAATGTTGGTAAATATGACCCTAAAACTATTCTATCTTCGTCATCAATTATACCATCATTATTTTGATCCTTATAAATAAAATCACCAGGAATCAGGGTATTACTGTTTTCATTTGCTTCATATTGCGCTGTTGGATCTGCAGCAACTTGAGCATCGTTTTGATAAACACCAGCTACTTCCCATCCGTAAAAAGCATTTACAGGCTCTCCTACGATAAGTCTTTGACGAAATTCTGCACTTCCGGTATCAAAATAACCTTGTTCACTATCGATTCTAGTCACTTCATTTTTAAGTGTCGCTATATTTCCTCCTACAGAAAAGCTCCAGTTATCATTAATACGTTGATTCCAGTTTGCTGCAATTTCTAAACCTTGATTTCTCATTTCTCCAATATTAGCATCAACCACTTCTGCAGTAATTGGTGTATCTTTTGGAAGTACTAAATCTTTAGTATCACGGATATAATAATCCACCTCTAAACTTAATTTATCATTGAATAAACGAGAACTAATACCAAAATTGGTTTCTTCTAAAATTTCCCGTTTTAAATTACGAAACGTATTAGTTGTTAAGATACCATTCGTTGGAACATCTCCAATATCTGTGGTTACTTGTGACACAGTTCTTGTACCTGCACTTCCTCCAAGAAAACCATTTGCTAATTGTCCCCAACCTGCACGTAACTTTAAGAAGTTAAACACATTATTGTCTTGCATAAAATCTTCTTCAGAAATTATCCAACCTAAACCTACAGCTGGCGTGGTTACCCAAAGCTCTCTAGGGAATCTTCCATCACCTTCATGTCTTATCGTAGCATTAAGTAGATATTTATCCTTAAAGCTATATTCTAATCTACTGAAAAATGCTATTGAATATTCACGATCACCGATTTCACTAACCTGATCACTAAATGTCGTTGGATCCGCAAAGTTTAAATACCATGAACTTTCTAATCCAATACCTTGAATATCATTTCCTGTTGCAATAAAAGTATTGTCTTGATAATCTCTATACGAAGAACCAGCAAGTACCGTTACATTATGATCTCCAAAAGTATCAGTATAAGTTAATGTATTATCCCAAATTTGTTTTGAATACTTTAACTCTGCACGTCTAATATTAGAAATTTCTCTTTGTGACTGTCCTGAAATATAATAAGGTGACCTCACATTACGCTCAGAGATTGTAGAATAATCATGACTATAAGATGTTTTAAACTTAAGTTTTTCTGGAACTAAAGCGTACTCTAAAAACATACTTGTTAGAACCTTTCTAATTTTAAGTTGATTATTATTATAGGTCATTACAGGGAACGGGTTTTGCGAACCTCTATATCCTAATAAAGTTGCATCTGAATACGGAGTAGATGTTGCCTGTGTATTGGTATAATCATAAACCGGTAAAATTGGCACGGCAAAATACGCTTGAAACCATGCTCCATTTTCAGGATTGTATTGTGTTGCATTACTAAAAATCGCATTCGTTCCTATTTTTAAACGATCAGATAATTCTATCTCAATATTAGATTGAATATTGAAACGCTCATACTCATTTTTCATATCTAAAATACCTTCCTGAGAAAAATAGTTAGCATTAACACTGTAAGTTGTTTTTTCTGTTCCACCAGCAACTCCTATACCATGACTTGTAATTGGTGCTACACGTAAAATCTCTTTATACCAATCTGTATTAACATCTGGAATATTGGGATTTACTCTACTACGACCAAAACGCTGTATAGCATTATTAACAAAATCAATGTCTGGTTGCGAGTTAGACTCATAAGCCATTGTAACAAATTGTTCTGCATTTGCCATTTTTACAACATTCTGAGCGTTTTGATAACCAGAATATCCATTATAGGTGAATACTGGTTTTTGTTCCGTTCTACCATTTTTTGTTTCAATGATAATTACACCGTTAACACCAGCTTGACCAAAAATAGAGATAGAAGACGCATCTTTTAAAACTGAAATCGTTTCAATTTGATTGCTATCTAAGAAATCAATAGTATCATAAAACATACCATCTACTACATATAAAGGAGTTGCACCACCTTTATAAGAGTTAACACCTCTAATTCTTACTGTTGGTGAACCACCAGGTGAACCACTACTTACAACTTGTACACCTGCCACTTTACCTTGAATAGACTGCATAATGTTACCACTCGGTGTTTTCGCGATGTCTTCAGATTTTACAGTAGAGATAGCACCTGTTAGATCCGCTTTTTTCTGTGTTCCATAACCCACAACAACAACTTCGCTCAGTGAAGCCACGTCATCCTTAAGCGTAATGTTTATTTCAGTCTCACCAGCGACGGTTACAACTTGAGGGACAAAACCAACATAACTGAATTCAATTTGTTCGCCAAGATCTACCTTAATTATGTACTTACCATCAAAATCCGTTGTGGTTCCTCTGCTCGTTCCTTTTACAATGACGCTTGTCCCAGGTAAGGGCATCCCGTCACTTTCACTTGTTACAATTCCATTGATTTCAATCTGCTGAGCAAAAGAACAGATTGAAATAAACAACATCAACAATAGACTAATTTTTGTTTTCATATAGATTGATTAATATTTAATAAATAGAGTTAGTTTATTTAAAGGACTAAATTATAATCAAATGTTAAACTCTGTTAACATCTATTTACATTTTAAATACACCATATAAGGCATAGAAGGTTAATAAGTGTTAACAAAACCCGATTTGACGTATCCTAAAGCTATAAAAAAAACGTTATAGTAGAAAGAGGATTAACAAAGTGACGTAGTAATGACGTAGTAAAAAGTAAGAATCAAGTAAGAATAAGTGTCTAATTTTTAATATTTAACAAATAATCCACTAAAGAAATGTCATTTTCTAAATTTAATTTCTTTTTTAATCGATATCGATGCGTTTCGACCCCTCTTACTGAGATATTCATAAGTGGTGCAATCTCTTTTGAAGATAAATTCATTTTGATGTAAGCACAAATCTTTAAATCTTTTGGTGTAAGCTTGGAATGTTTTGTTTTTAACGCTACAAAAAATTCATCGTGTACTTGACTAAAATTATTCTCAAAGACCTCCCATTCGTCTTTTAAGACGATAGAGTTATCTAATTTTTTAACGAGCTTTTTATAGGAGTAATAATTATTAAAGCCCTCTTTATTGATCATCAAATCTTTTTTGATGTCTTGCAACGTTTCATTTTTCTTAACCAAGGCCATAGCATTATTCGCTAGCTGCTTACTTTTAAGCTTTATTTCATTCTGCAGCGATTCATTTTTAAGCTCAACGATTCGCTTTTCATTCTCTAACGTTTTCTCTCGTAATAGCTCTTGCTGAGCTTTTTGATATTTAATTTTAATAAGGCGTTGCTCCTTTGCGATTTTTTTATTGTGAAGTGAGTAAAACACAACTATCGTTAAACCTGCTAAAAGAATATACAATATATAACCAAGCGTATCTCTATACCAAGGAGGATACACATCTACATTCAAAGATTGAATTGCAGATACATTACCCGCATTATCACTTGTCCTAAAAGAGATAAGATAATCACCATCTATAAGATTTGAAAACTCTACTCTGTTACCATCAATTTTATACCATAAGCTATCATCTTCAGCAACATCGGCTTCAGAAATATTATATTCAAAGAAATGGTTAAGAGATTTTGAAGAGGATAATTCTACAGCTATATTTTCTTTAAACTTGAAATCGATCTGGTCTTCATTAATATGAGTTAAAGTAATAGGTGAATCACTTATTGAAATAGATTCAATGTCTGGTTTATATAAGTTAGCATCTGTGATAGAAGTACTATTTATGACCATAAAACCATTATCAAGATTTAAAGCATAACTAGAATCATTAATCTTGGAAACGTTTTCGTATCCAACAATATATCTATTCTTTAGAAATACATCGTTAAGAAAAAACTCGTCATGCGCAGTATTGAACGACCTAAATTTTATAAATCCATCTTTACTTTTTAAAGCAAACAGATCTGTATTATCATCAGATATGATATAACTGTTCTTTCCAAGTAAGTCATTAAGCAATTCGTAAGGGACTATAGAATCTAAAATGGGCTCATATTTTTGCCAACCTTCATTAGATTTAAAGCTAATATTATTACGAATATTATATACCCTTATATTATAATTAGAACTTATTCCTTTGTGGTGATAATCTTTTACTGAAGTTATCGTGTCAAAATTATCATCAAAATTAAATTTAAAAACACCTTTGGTTGCATGAGCTACCCAAGCTGTATGCGGATTTTCAAACACTAAAAAGCGCGAAGGTATTGTGGTTTTACCTAAGTGCTTCACATGCCACTCACCTGATATTTTTTCAAATTTCACTAAACCGGAATATGTACCCTGAATATAGGTGTGTTTTCTTTCTGGTACTTTTTTTATGGTCCAGCCACCTGTATGTGTAGAAATATTAGTAAACTTATTTTTATCTACGATAAATGTACCTTCATTATGCCCGCAAAGTAGATCCCCTTCTATAATCTCTAAATCCCAAACCTGGCCCTGTGACCCCTCTATAAATTGTAACTTCTCATTTTCATCCAACCAAAATAACCCTGTATTGGTTCCTATATAAATGACTCCTTTATATTTTACAATGTCATAGACAGCTCCCAACTTACCCGAGATATCATTAAAAAAGTAATTACTACTATTGAGCTCTATATTAGAGATACCATTATCTAAGCCCAACCAAAGATTACCTGTATTATCTATAGACTGTCCTAAAATAGTATTATTAAATAAGCCATTTTCTTTACTAATGTGAAACTTAGATTTCCCATTGTTATCAGTTAAGAAGACACCATCCTTAATAGTCCCAAAAACCATATCTCCACTATCTAAAATGGAAAATTCATTTAATTGATGCCTTTGAATTTGTTTATTGATTTCAAAATTAGTTGGGATCAACCTACCTTTATCTAGAAAAAAACTTCCTTTTAATGATGTCATTAACAATAGCTTATCCTTATACTTGTTAATGGAAATAATTTTGGTATCTAACAATACCTCATTAAAATAAAAAGGCTCTAACGTTTTACCTTTTAACAAAAACACTCCTTCATTTAAAGTACTTACATATAAATTTTCATCAACGACGCTACAAGAAATTATAACAGAACTAGGTCTTAACTGAATGACATTTTCAAAATCGTAGATATAAATATTTAGAAATGACCTGAAAATAATCTTACCATTAAAACTTACTATTTCCCAAATTTCTTCATTTGGAGAGATAAGGTCTGGAATCATCTTACTTAAAGAAAAATATTCTAAGGTCCCAAAATCATCGCGTTTCCAGTATCCAAATTCCTCATAAGACCCTGTGTAAACAACATCGTCTACAGCCAATACTGATCTTATAATAGTTTTATTTGGTAATGGAAAAAATTTCCAAACCAAAGCATCATACTCTAATAACCCACTATTATTAGCAACATAAACTTTACCATTATCAGCCCTAGTAATATCCCAATTTTGGTTACCTGCCTTATATTCTGCTAAAGTATAATTATGAATACTTGGAGTAAATTGACTATAGCAATCTGAAGAAAAAACAAATAAGAAAAGTAAAAAAACTAACAATTTTTTCATACAGTAATAATATACGAATTTTAAGAAAACATTTTAAAAATAAGCATTTCATTCAACGTGACTCAACTTACATCAAAAATTCGTGACATTAAAAAAGACCCAACTGAAGTTGAGCCTTTTATAAATTAACACTTAAACGTTATTATTTTTTAGTCATTAGCACATCATTAATTACATATACAATACCATTTGACGCATCAACATTACCCTGAACGACTTGAGATTTTTTACCTCTAGAATCCTGTATCATATACTGATCACCGTCCATCATAATTGTTAATTCCTCACCTGCAACTGTTTTAAAAGTATATTTACCTTTCCCGCCTTTAATTGCTTCTAACAATTGATCTGAAGTCAATTTTCCAGAAACGACATGATATTTTAATATCCCTTGAAGACTTTCCTTATTCTCAGCTTTCAATAGATTATCTACAGTACCTTCTGGTAATTTAGAAAACGCTTGATTAGATGGCGCAAAAACAGTGTAATCACCAGGCTCTGATAACATTGCAACTAAATCAGCAGCTTTCAATGCGGCAACTAAAGTGGACAAATCTTCATTTGCTATTGCCTTACCTGCAACACTTGTCTCCATAGCCATAGCTTTCTTTTCTTCTTCCATATTTTCTATGTCTACCTTCTGATTAGCCTCCATTTCAATTTTTGCAGCTTCCATCTCCCTCTTCTCTTCTTCTTTTTCACCATCATTACATGCTGTTGTTACTACAAATAACATACACATCACTCCAGCCAATATTCTATTCATTTTTAATTTCATAATTAATTTTATTTACTTGGTTATGTTATATATACGTCTATGAACGCCTATGGATTTTATGAATCATAGGTTTAGTATAATTTTAACTAAAAATAAACTCAGAATTTAAGCCTAAAAAAAAATGATTAAAGCCCTCTATTTCCATAAAAAAATCACACACTTGGACATCATATTTATTTGAGTTTAAAATATTGTTTTTCAAATACTTACGCCAATGTTAATACTATTGAATTTAGATTACTAAATAGAATGTCATTATCTATAAATGGCATATCAAGTAATTTAGATTCAGCAAATCATTTTTGTGTCATATTGAGCGCAGCCGAAATGCCTAAATAATATTATGAGCGAATTAAACAAATACAGTAAAACCGTTACACAAGATCCAACACAACCAGCAGCTCAAGCCATGCTGCATGCAATTGGGTTAACAAAAGAAGATTTTTTTAAACCAATTGTAGGTATTGCAAGCACAGGTTACGAAGGTAACCCATGTAATATGCACCTTAACGACTTGGCAAAACTGGTTAAAGAAGGTACAAAAAATGAAGATGTTATTGGGTTAATTTTTAACACTATTGGTGTTAGTGATGGTATTTCCATGGGAACTCCAGGCATGCGTTACTCATTACCATCGCGTGATATTATTGCAGATTCTATGGAAACTGTTGTACAAGCTATGAGTTACGATGGTTTAATTACCGTTGTGGGTTGCGATAAAAATATGCCAGGAGCATTAATGGCAATGATTCGTTTAGACAGACCAAGTATTTTAGTTTATGGAGGTACTATAGATTCTGGTTGCCACGAAGGAAAAAAATTAGATGTCGTGTCAGCGTTTGAAGCTTGGGGAAGCAAAGTTGCTGGTACCATGGAAGAAAGTGAATATCAAAGTATTGTTGAAAAAGCCTGTCCAGGAGCTGGAGCATGTGGTGGCATGTATACTGCAAACACAATGGCTTCTGCAATTGAAGCTTTAGGAATGACACTGCCTTTTAATTCTTCTAATCCTGCATTAAGCGATGCTAAGAAAACAGAATCTGTAAAAGCAGGAGAAGCTTTACGTTTACTTTTAGAAAAAGACATAAAACCTTCTGATATTATTACTCGAAAGTCAATAGAAAATGCGGTGAGATTAGTTACCATTCTGGGCGGATCTACAAATGCTGTCTTACACTTTTTAGCAATTGCCAGAGCTGCTCAAATAGATTTCACATTAAAAGATTTTCAAACTATTAGTGATAACACCCCATTTTTGGCCGATTTAAAACCAAGTGGTAAATATTTAATGGAAGATGTGCATGCTGTTGGAGGAATTCCTGCGGTATTAAAATATCTTCTTAAAAAAGGACTTATACACGGAGATTGTTTAACTGTCACAGGAAAAACAATTGCAGAGAATTTATTAGATGTCGATGATTTAAAAGAAGGACAAGACGTCATTAAACCCATTGAAGAACCTATTAAAATATCAGGACACTTAAGAATGTTGTATGGAAATTTAGCAACCGAAGGAAGTGTCGCTAAAATCACTGGAAAAGAAGGCTTATGTTTCCGTGGTAAAGCAAAAGTTTTTGAAGGAGAATATGCAGCAAACGATGGTATTAGAGATGGGAAAGTTGAAAAAGGAGATGTAGTTGTTATCAGATATGAAGGACCAAAAGGAGGACCCGGAATGCCAGAAATGCTAAAACCAACCGCTGCAATTATGGGCGCTGGTTTAGGTAAAGATGTCGCTTTAATCACCGATGGAAGATTCTCAGGAGGAACCCATGGCTTTGTTGTTGGCCACATCACACCTGAAGCACAAGAAGGAGGTACCATAGCCGTCGTCAAAGACGGAGACATTATTACAATTGATGCTGAAACTAATTCAATTTCATTAGAAGTTTCAGAGGAAGAATTACAAAAAAGAAGACAGCAATGGAAAGCACCAGAATTAAAATTTGAACGTGGTGTTTTATATAAATATGCTAAAACCGTTTCATCAGCATCTAAAGGATGCGTAACTGATGAGTTTTAGACGAAAAACAATTATTATAAAGATGTCATCCTGAGCTTGTCTAAGGATTTCAAAACATATATATGAGATGAAAGAAACTCAAACCATACAAAACAAGACTAAAGCTACAGAAACTACAGAACGTATTTCAGGTAGTGAAGCGGTTATAAAATGTCTGTTAGCCGAAAGTGTAGAAATCCTTTACGGTTATCCTGGTGGAGCAATTATGCCAGTTTATGATGAATTATATAAGTATCAAGATAAAATCCATCACGTCTTATCGCGTCATGAGCAAGGTGCCGCACATGCTGCACAAGGTTATGCGCGTATTTCCGGTAAGGTTGGAGTTGCCATGGCAACTTCTGGACCCGGAGCAACCAATTTAATTACGGGTATTGCAGATGCACAAATAGATTCTACTCCTTTGGTTTGCATCACAGGTCAAGTAGGCTCTCATTTACTAGGAAGTGATGCCTTTCAGGAAACTGACATTGTAGGTATTTCTACTCCAGTAACGAAATGGAATATTCAGGTGACTAAAGCAGCACAAATTCCTGAAGCTTTTGCAAAAGCATTTTATATTGCAAAAAGTGGAAGACCAGGACCTGTATTAATTGATATTACCAAAGATGCTCAGTTTGAAGAATTTGATTTTAAATACGAAAAATGCAAAGGAGTTAGAAGTTATAAACCTGTTCCAGATACGGATGAAAATTCGTTAAAAGCCGCAGCAGAACTTATAAATAATGCTAAAAAGCCACTTATAGTTTGGGGACAAGGTATTATTCTAGGTAAAGCTGAAGAAGAATTTAAAGCGGTTATCGAAAAAGCAGGTATTCCTTCTGCTTGGACGATTTTAGGGGCTTCAGCAATTCCTACCTCTCATCCACTAAATGTTGGAATGGTTGGTATGCATGGAAATTATGCTCCAAATGTTTTAACTAACGAATGTGATGTGTTAATTGCTATAGGTATGCGTTTCGATGATCGTGTTACCGGAAATTTAGAGACGTATGCAAAGCAGGCAAAAATTGTTCATTTTGAAATTGATCCTGCCGAAGTTGATAAAAATGTTCAAACCGATGTTGCCGTTTTAGGTGATGCTAAAGCTAGCTTAAAAAGCTTATTACCATTATTGAATGAAAATTCTCATAGTGCTTGGCATCAAAAATTTAAAGATTTATATACCATAGAATACGATAAAGTCATTAAAAATGATTTACATCCTACTAAAGAAGGTTTAACCATGGGTGAAGTGTTGAAAGAAATCAACCTACAAACTAAAGGTGAAGCAGCCATTGTAAGTGATGTTGGTCAACACCAAATGATAGCTTGCCGTTATGCCGAATTCAATAAAACCAAAAGTAATATTACGTCTGGCGGTTTAGGCACCATGGGCTTTGCATTACCAGCAGCTATTGGCGCAAAAATGGCAGCACCAGACCGTGAAGTTGTAATGATTGCTGGAGATGGTGGATACCAAATGAATATTCAAGAATTAGGAACCATCTTTCAACAAAAAGTACCTGTAAAAATTGTGGTCTTAAATAACGAATTCCTAGGTATGGTACGTCAGTGGCAACAACTGTTTTTTGATAAACGTTATGCCTCTACCGAAATGGTAAATCCAGATTTTGTTGCCATTGCAAAAGGCTATTCTATTGAAGCACAAAAAGTAACAGAACGCAAAGATTTAAAAGCTGCTGTAAAAGAAATGATTGATTGTGAAGGTCCTTATTTCTTAGAAGTTAGAGTAGAAAAGGAAGGTAATGTTTTCCCAATGATTCCAACAGGAGCAAGTGTTTCAGATATACGATTAGAGTAAATTAAAGAAAAAAGAATACAGAGAAAAGAACAAAGACAAATGAGAGAAAAAATTAAAATGGAATCATATACAAGTCTATTTGCTATTCTCTCTTATCTAAAATCTCAAAGAAATGAGTACAGAAAACAAACAATATACCGTTTCAATATATACGGAAAACAACATTGGATTGTTGAATAGAATTTCGGCAATATTCCAAAGAAGACACATGAATATTGAGAGTTTAAACACGTCACCTTCTGAAATTGATGGTGTGTCAAGATTCACTATTGTCGTCAATATTACCGAATCTCAAATGAAAAAGATTCAAGGTCAGATAGAAAAACAAGTCGAAGTGATAAAAGCATTTTATCATACAGAAGAAGAAATCATTTATCAAGAATCTTGTATATTCAAAATGAGATCTAATTTATTGTTTGATGAACGTCAAATTCAGAATATAATTAAAGAAAGTAACGCAAGAATTGTTACCGTAAATCGTGATTTCTTCGTTATTGAAAAATCAGGACGAAAAGAAGAAATAGACCTATTACATAGAGAATTAACTGTTTTTGGAATCATGCAATTTACGCGTTCAGGACGCATTGCTGTCACTAAAGACGAAATGAAAATATCAACAATGCTTAAAGCGTTGCAACATTAAAATAGAAGAAAAAATGTCAAATTATTTCAACACATTACCATTAAGAGAACAATTAGAGCAATTAGGAAAATGTCGTTTTATGGACGCTTCAGAATTTGAAGATGGCGTAAACGCATTAAAAGGAAAGAAAATCGTAATCGTTGGTTGTGGTGCACAAGGCCTTAATCAAGGTTTAAATATGCGCGATTCTGGATTAGATATTTCGTACGCCTTAAGACAAATTGCTATTGACCAAAAACGTGATTCTTACAAGAATGCAACGTCTAACGGTTTTACAGTTGGAACGTATGAGGAATTAATTCCTGATGCAGATTTAGTGTTAAACTTAACACCAGACAAGCAACACACAAATGTTGTAAAAGCCGTAATGCCTTTAATGAAAAAAGGAGCCACATTAAGCTATTCTCATGGTTTTAATATTGTAGAAGAAGGCACTAAAGTTCGTGAGGACATCACTGTTATAATGGTGGCACCAAAATGTCCTGGAACAGAAGTAAGAGAAGAATATAAAAGAGGATTTGGTGTACCAACATTAACAGCTGTACACCCAGAAAATGATCCTGAAGGAAAAGGTTGGGCACAAGCAAAAGCTTATGCCGCAGCAACTGGAGGGCATCGTGCTGGAGTTTTAGAATCGTCTTTTATTGCTGAAGTAAAAAGTGATTTAATGGGAGAACAAACCATTCTTTGTGGTTTACTTCAAACAGGAGCCATTCTATCTTTCGACAAAATGGTTGAAGAAGGCATCGAACCTGGTTATGCTGCTAAATTGATTCAGTTTGGTTGGGAAACCATTACCGAAGCTTTGAAACATGGTGGAATTACCAACATGATGGATCGATTATCTAATCCTGCGAAAATTAAAGCTTTCGAATTATCTGAAGAATTAAAAGGCATTATGCATCCACTTTTTGAAAAGCATATGGACGATATTATTTCTGGGCATTTCTCAAAAACCATGATGGAAGATTGGGCAAATGATGATGTAAATCTTTTAAAATGGAGAGCTGAAACTGGAGAAACTGCTTTTGAAAAAACACCTTTAACGTCAGATCATATTACAGAACAAGAATATTTTGATCATGGTGTTTTATTAGTCGCTTTTGTAAAGTCTGGTGTAGAACTAGCGTTCGAAACTATGGTTAGTGCTGGTATCATCGAAGATTCTGCTTATTACGAATCTTTACATGAATTACCATTAATCGCTAATACCATCGCAAGAAAAAAGTTATTCGAAATGAATCGCGTAATTTCTGATACAGCAGAATATGGTTGTTATTTATTTGACCATGCTTGTAAACCCTTATTGACTGATTTTATGAAAACGGTTGATACTGATATCATCGGGAAATCATTTTCAAAAACAACGGGAGTTGATAATATAGAATTAATTGCTGTAAATGATGCCATTAGAAATCATCCGATCGAAGCTGTTGGTCAACGTTTACGTGCTGCAATGACAGCAATGAAAGTTATTAAAACTGAAGATGTAAAAACAAATGATTCTGTTTTAGCATAAATATTACAGACCTGTCAGATTTTATGTTGGCTGAGTAAAGTCAAAGTCAAAACCTGACAGGTTTTTTTTAAAACAAAGAAATTCCCGCTTGCGTGGGAAGTACACATGGAAGAAACCAAAATCACATACAGACCAACATTAAAAGCAGTTGAAGCTGCTGCCGAAAAATTAAAAGGTATTGCTCACGTAACACCGTTAGTTAGAAACACACGTTATTCAAAGCATTTTGATGCTAATATTTTCTTTAAAAGAGAAGACTTACAAGATGTGCGTTCTTATAAAATTCGAGGTGCCTACAATAAAATTTCATCCTTAAATGCTGCTCAAATTGAAAATGAGATTGTATGTGCAAGCGCAGGAAATCATGCTCAAGGTGTGGCTATTTCATGTAAACTATTAAAAATAAAAGGCACTATTTTTATGCCTTCACCAACACCTAATCAAAAGATTGAACAAGTAAAAATGTTTGGCGAAGATTATGTAGATGTTGTTTTAGTTGGTGATACTTTTGATGATGCCTACCATGCAGCCATGCAACAGAGTGAAGAACTCAACAAAACATTTGTACACCCTTTTAATGACGAGAAAGTTATTGAAGGTCAGGCAACCGTTGGCCTAGAAATTATTGACCAAGCTAAAGCGCATCCTATTCATTATGTTTTTGTACCAGTTGGTGGCGGTGGCTTAGCGGCAGGATTATCTTCAGTATTTAAAATCTTATCGCCTCAAACTAAAATTATTAGTGTAGAGCCAAAAGGAGCACCTGCAATGATGACATCCATTAGAGCTAATAAAAACACAGAATTAAAAACCATCGATAGTTTTGTAGATGGAGCTGCAGTAAAACGTGTTGGTGATTTAAGTTTTGCCATTTGTAAAGAGACATTACATCGTGTTGTAACTGTAGATGAAGGTAAAATTTGTCAGACGATTCTAGACTTATATAATAAAGATGCCATTGTTGTAGAACCTGCAGGCGCTTTAAGTCTTTGTGCATTAGATCAATTTTCCGAAGAAATAAAAGGAAAAAATGTAGTGTGTGTTATCAGCGGAAGTAATAACGATATCACTAGAATGGCCGAAATAAAAGAACGCGCTCTTATTTATACCAATTTAAAACATTATTTCATTGTTAAGTTTCCACAACGTGCTGGAGCTTTACGTGATTTTGTAGTGGATATTTTAGGGCCAACAGATGATATTACACACTTTGAATACACGAAAAAAGTCAACAGAGAAAATGATGTTGCAGTCGTAGGATTGCAATTAAAATCTCCAGATGACTTAGAACCTTTAATAGCCAAAATGAAACGTCATAATTTCTTTGGAGATTACCTAAATGACAAACCCGATTTATTTCAATTTTTAGTATAGCTTAACACCCGGTTAATGCAATAAAAGCATACTTTTTAGTATCTTTATACTAACAATTAACAGTATAAATAAAGTTTTATGACTTCTACCTTTGTGAACATTCCAGAACAGTTTCAAATTAAAAAATTAGTAGATCAGAACACCTATTTAGTAGATGGAGCTCTGATACCTTGGAGAGGTGAAACGTCTAAAGTATATTCTACTATTTCTTCAACTGAAGACTACCAACCTACACTTCTTGGAACGATACCAACCTTAGGAAAAAAGGAAGCCATTAAAGCATTAGATGCTGCTGTTTCCGCATACGATAAAGGACAAGGTTTATGGCCAACTATGAAGGTTGTGGATAGAATTGCCTGCATGGAAAAATTCGTAGTGCAAATGAAAACTAAGCGTGAGGAAATTGTAAAACTTCTCATGTGGGAAATTGGTAAAACTCTGCCTGACTCTGAAAAAGAATTTGATAGAACCGTTGAATACATTTATGATACTATAGAAGATTATACACAAATGGATCGTGACAGCGCTAAATTTGTTAAAAGCTCTGGTGTTAACGCACATATAAGAAGAGGCCCTTTAGGTGTTGTACTTTGTTTGGGTCCTTATAATTATCCTTTAAATGAAACTTTCGCATTGTTGATTCCTGCTCTAATTATGGGAAATACAGCCATTTTTAAACCTGCGAAACATGGAGTTCTATTAATTTCACCATTGTTGGAAGCCTTTAGAGATAGTTTTCCAAAAGGGGTTGTAAACATTATTTATGGAAGAGGAAGAACCGTTGCTGCACCAATCATGCAAACCGGAAAAGTAGATGTATTAGCTTTAATCGGAAATAGTAAATCAGCAAACGCACTACAAAATCAACATCCTAAAAGTAATAGATTACGATTAGTCCTAGGTCTTGAAGCTAAAAATCCAGCCATTGTTTTACCAGATGCCGATTTAGATTTAGCCATTGATGAATGTATCGCAGGAACCACCTCGTTTAATGGTCAACGTTGTACAGCTTTAAAAGTCTTATATGTACATGAAAACATTATTGAAGAATTCAATAAACGATTTTCTGCTAAAGTTGACGCTTTAAAATTTGGAAACCCATGGGAAGACGGAGCTAAATTAACTCCATTGCCAGAACCAGATAAACCTGCTTATATTCAAGATTTAATTAACGATGCTACTGATAATGGAGCGAAAGTAATTAATTCAAAAGGCGGAGAAACAACAGAAAATTATATTTTTCCAGCCGTATTATATCCTGTTACAAAGGACATGCGTGTTTTTCAAGAAGAACAATTTGGACCTGTAATTCCTATAGTGCCGTTTTCAGATATTGAAGAACCTTTAGATGATATGGCAGAATCTAATTACGGACAGCAAGTAAGTTTGTTTGGTAAAGATGTTAAAACATTAGCGCCATTAATAGATACCTTGGTAAATTTAGTGTGTCGTGTAAATTTAAATAGCTCTTGCCAACGTGGCCCAGACGTTTATCCGTTCACAGGAAGAAAAGATTCAGCCGTTGCTACATTGAGTGTCCACGATGCATTACGTTCATTTTCAATCAGAACTTTTGTTGCTTCAAAAGACAACGATTATAACAATGCTATTTTGAAAGACCTCTTAGATTCTAGAGCTTCAAATTTTGTAAGTACAGATTACATCCTTTAACGAAAGGTGGCATTAAGGTTTTTAAATTGAATTATTTAAAGTTTTATTACGAAGAATTATGAATTTCATAAAAATTTCATAAAAGCCCATATATTAAGGCGATATATAAATTTTAATTCTAAATTTACACTATGTTAACTCAAAGAAATAGAATTGAAAGACCCACACGCGTGTTATTAAACAAGCGACGTCGCTAATGGCATTACTTAAAACCATTCAGTTAATCAATTTTAATTTTTTCACTTTGAACAATTCAACATCTTTATCTCCCTTTTCAATTTTAGTAAACCCTAATACTAAAGCAGATTTTGTACGCCATATTTTAAGTCGTCGCCCGGAAGGGTATAATCTATATTAGGAACTTAGGTGTGTCCAGTTCTTCATTTCAAGAAAATCAAACATTTTATAATCTAAAAAAACAATCACAATGAAAATTGTAATTGCTGATAAATCACATAGCATTTATGCAGATCTCATTTGCGAAACTATCGCAGATGCTGCTACAGTTAGAGGTACTGGTATCGCAAAACGAAAACCAGAATACATCATTACAAAGATGGAAAATGGTAATGCCGTTATTGCTTTAGAAGGCGATAAATTTGCAGGCTTCTGCTATATTGAAGCATGGAGTCATGGTAAATTTGTAGCAAATTCAGGCTTAATTGTGCATCCTGATTTCAGAAATATAGGCTTAGCTAAACAAATTAAAAAAGTAATTTTTGATCACTCAAGAACAAAATTCCCAAACTCTAAAGTTTTTAGTATTACAACTGGTTTAGCCGTTATGAAAATGAATAGCGAGTTAGGTTATAAACCCGTTACGTTTTCAGAGTTAACAGATGACCAATCCTTTTGGAAAGGTTGCCAAACTTGTAAAAACTTTGATGTTCTAACAAGAACAGAGCAAAAAATGTGCTTATGCACAGGGATGCTCTACGATCCGGCTAAAGCTGAAATACCAAAACCAAAAGAACACACTAAAGAACACACTAAAGATCGTGCTTATGATAAAAAAGTGTGGACGCGATTAAAACTTATAAAACAGAATATGTTTTTAAAAAAAGACAATAAAGATGAACCGAGCAATTAAATGCGAACACATTTTACAATTGAAAAACAATAAAAGCGAAAAATGAATAAAAAATTAGTTATAGCATATAGTGGAGGATTAGACACATCTTACTGCGCTGTGAGCTTAAGTAAAGCCGGCTACGATGTACATGCGGTTAGCGTAAACACAGGTGGCTTTACAACCGACGAAATTAAAACGATTGAAAGTAATGCCTATAAAATGGGCGTTTCGACATATAAAAATATTGATGCCATTGCATCGTATTACGATAAAGTGATTAAGTATTTAATCTTTGGAAATGTATTGAAGAACAATACGTATCCATTATCTGTAAGTGCCGAGCGAATTATCCAAGCTATTGAAATTGTTCAATATGCCAAAAGTATTGATGCCAAATATATTGCACACGGAAGTACTGGCGCAGGAAACGACCAAGTGCGATTTGATATGATTTTTCAAACCTTAGCACCAGAAATCGAAATCATTACTCCTATTAGAGATGGGAAATTAACCAGACAACAAGAAATTGATTACCTCGTTGAAAATGGTATCGATATGTCATGGAACAAAGCCAAATACTCAGTTAATAAAGGCCTTTGGGGAACGAGTGTTGGCGGAGAAGAAACATTAACGTCTGAAAAACCATTACCAGATTCTGCTTACCCTTCACAGTTAAAACATTCAGATCCTGAAAAAGTGGCTTTAACTTTTTCTAAAGGTGAATTGGTTGCTATAAACGGAGAAGAAAACAGTCCGGAAGTTAATATTGAAGTTTTAAACAACTTAGCTTCAGCTTATGCTATTGGCAGAGATATTCATGTAGGAGATACGATTGTTGGTATTAAAGGACGGGTTGGTTTTGAAGCTGCCGCAGCTTTAATTACCATCAAAGCACATCACCTCTTAGAAAAACATACCTTAACGAAATGGCAATTACAACATAAAGATTATTTATCTAGTTTCTACGGTATGCATTTGCACGAAGGCCAATATTTGGATCCTGTAATGCGAGATATGGAAGCCTTTTTACAGAGTAGTCAAGATAAAGTTTCAGGAGAAGTTATCGTAACACTTAAGCCTTATCATTTCTCATTAGATGGTATTAAATCTGAACACGATTTAATGAATGCGAAGTTCGGAAGTTATGGCGAAGAAAATAAAGGTTGGACTGCAGACGAAGCCAAAGGGTTTATAAAAATATTTGGCAATCAAAACAAGATTTATCAGCAAGTCAATAACTAAATAAGACCTCGCAGGTTTTTAAAACCGAGCAGGTCTGAACAAAGTGTAATCAAATAAAGATAACCGTTTTCACGGTCACTGAGATGAAAAAACTAAAAGCAGGCATTATAGGAGGAGCTGGTTACACAGCTGGCGAATTAATAAGATTATTGATTCATCACTCTAAAGTAGAAATCGACTTTGTTTATAGTACATCTAATGCTGGAAATAAAGTAAGTAAGGTGCATCAAGATTTATTAGGATCTACCGATTTAGAGTTTTCAAGCGAAATTAATCCTAAAATTGATGTGTTGTTCTTGTGTTTAGGCCACGGCAACTCAAAAACTTTTTTGGAACAAAACAGTTTTTCTGAAACGACAAAGATTATCGATTTAAGTAATGATTTTAGATTAACGGGTGATTCAAATTTTGATGGAAAACCATTCATTTATGGACTTCCCGAACTGAATAAAACAGCGATTCAAAAAGCGAATTACATTGCAAATCCAGGTTGTTTTGCTACTGCTATTCAAATGGCTTTATTGCCTTTAGCACAAGCAAATGTATTAAAAAATGACGTTCATATTAATGCTGTAACAGGCGCAACTGGCGCAGGAACCTCATTATCAACTACAACACATTTTACCTGGAGAGATAATAATTTTTCACATTACAAAGCCTTTACACATCAGCATTTAGGCGAAATCAATCAAACGGTAAATGGGTTACAATCGGATTTTAGTTCAGAAATCATTTTTATGCCAAATCGCGGCGATTTTTCAAGAGGAATTTTTGCTACACTTTACACCAAATTTGAAGGTAGTTTAGAAGACGCAAAAACATTGTATTCAGATTTTTATAAAGATGCTGCTTTTACTTTTGTTTCTGACGAAGAGATTCATTTAAAACAAGTGGTTAATACTAATAAATGCATCCTTCATTTACATAAACATGAAAACAAATTATTAGTTACAAGCATCATTGATAATTTATTAAAAGGCGCATCAGGACAAGCGATTCAAAATATGAATTTAATGTATGGTTTTGAAGAAACTGAAGGTTTACGATTAAAAGCTAATTATTTTTAACAAACATAGACCTTGCAGGTTTATAAAACCTAGCAGGTCTAAACCAAAATATAGATTCTTCCCTTCGCAGAAATGACAAAAAATAAGATGAACCGAGCATTTTTAATGCGAACACATTTTACCATTAAAAAACAATAGAAAAGCAAAATGAAAATAGCAATCATAGGCACAGGCAATTTAGGCAAGTCCATAGCAAAAGGACTCATCACTAATAATGCTATCACAACATTATACTTAACTAAACGAAACTTAGATGGTATTCAAGATTTAGACGGTTATAAGAATGTAGTACTAACAACCGACAATATTGAAGCGGTTAAGCACTCTGACATTTTAATATTCGCTGTTCAACCCGCGCATTTTGAAAAAATTTTAAATGATGTAAAACCTCATTTAACAGAAAAACATGTTTTAATTTCTACTATAACAGGATTTTCAATTTCACGCATTGAGGATCAAGTTGGAAGCGATCAATTTATAATTAGAGCCATGCCAAACACAGCCATTGCTGTTGGTAAATCTATGACGTGTATGTGCAGTAATGAATTAGGAAAAAAACGTATTCCTATTGCCGAAGCTATTTTTAACCGATTGGGTCATACATTGGCGATTCCAGAAACGCAGATGCAAGCAGCCACCGTAGTTTGTGCGAGCGGCATTGCATTTTGGATGCGACTAATTAGAGCGACGACGCAAGCAGCAATTCAGTTAGGTTTTGACGCCAAAGAAGCGCAAGAGTTAGCCATGTACACTAGTGAAGGAGCTGCTAACTTGCTGATAGAAAACGGCAATCATCCAGAAGAAGAAATTGACCGTGTTACCACACCAAAAGGTTGTACCATTGAAGGGTTAAATGAAATGGAACACAAAGGATTGAGCTCATCTTTAATTCAAGGTATGGTCGCTTCGTTTAATAAGATTAGCAATATTAAGAAAGAGCAAATCTGATATGATTTCCCTACAAGGTTTTTGAAACTTTTCAGGATAAAAAATAAAAAATATGAGTTTATTTAATGTATATCCACTATTTGACATCACACCTGTAAGTGCAAAAGATGTTTACGTTTACGACGACAAAAATGTTGAGTATCTAGATTTATACGGAGGACACGCGGTGATTTCTATTGGACATTCACACCCAAAATATGTATCAGCTATTTCTAATCAAGTTGAAAAATTAGGTTTTTATAGTAATGCGATTCAAAATCCATTACAAGTTGAATTAGCAGATAAATTAGAAGCGCTTTCTGACTGTAAAGATTACCAATTATTTTTGTGTAATTCTGGAGCAGAAGCGAATGAAAATGCTCTAAAACTAGCGTCATTCCACAATGGAAAAAAGAAAGTTTTAGCGTTTAAAAATTCATTTCACGGCAGAACATCTGCTGCAGTAGCTGCCACCGACAACCCAAAAATTGTAGCACCAATTAATGCACAACAACATGTTGACTTTGTAGAATTAGGCGATTTAGATACTGTTGAACAAATTTTGAAACAGAACGAAACTTGTGCTATAATTGTCGAATTTATACAAGGAGTTGGCGGTTTAGATCAAAGCACTACAGAATTCTATCAAGGTCTCGAAACACTTTGCAAGCACTACAACACAGCCTTAATCGCTGACGAAGTACAATCTGGATTCGGTAGAACTGGCGACTTTTTCGCTTTTCAAAAACACAACATTACACCAGATATTATCTCAATTGCCAAAGGAATGGGAAATGGGTTTCCAGTTGGAGGGATTTTAATACACCCTTCAATTAAAGCCTCTTTTGGTTTATTAGGAACCACATTTGGAGGTAATCATTTAGCATGCGCTGCAACATTATCTGTTTTAGACGTTTTAGAAGAAGAAAACTTAATGGAAAATGCTCATAACATTTCAGATTATTTTCTAGAAAAAGCCAAAGGATTACCCAACTTAAAATCGATTAAAGGTCGTGGTTTAATGATTGGATTGGAATTTGATTTTCCAATTTCCGAATTGAGAAAAAAATTAATTTTCGATCATCATATTTTCACAGGAAGTGCAAAGAATCCAAATTTGATACGTATTCTTCCTCCATTAACGATTCAGAAAAAACACATTGATGTCTTTTTTGAAGCGTTAGAAAAAGAATTAAATAAATTGTAACATGAAACTGTGAAAAAACACCCCCTCAAGTCCCCTCAAGGGGACAATCCACTCAGACGAATTGGACAATTGTCCCCTTGAGGGGACTTTAGGGGTGTAAACGTAAAGAAAGTCAAACTAAAAGTTACCCACTTTCGTGGGCACGAAGATGAAAAATTACACCAAAATAAAAGACATTTCAAACCTATCTGAAACCATAAAGGAAGCTATTTTACTAAAAATGAATCCTTTTGAATTTCAAGATTTAGGAAAACATAAAACCTTAGTAATGCTCTTTTTTAATTCGAGTTTAAGAACCCGATTAAGCACCGAAAAAGCAGCAAAAAACTTAGGCATGGATGTCATGATTTTAAACGTGAATGATGCCTGGAATATTGAGTTTGAAGATGGCTCAATTATGAATGGGAACTCATCGGAACACATTAAAGAAGCCGCACAAGTGATTTCGCAATATGCAGATATCATTGCTGTAAGAGCATTTCCAACATTACAAGATAAAGCTAAAGATGAATCAGAATACATTCTCAATAACTTTAAAAAATACGCAACTGTTCCAATCGTGAATATGGAAAGTGCAACAGCACATCCATTGCAAGCTTTAGCAGATGCAATAACTATTTCTGAACTAACTGAAAACGCTAGACCAAAAGTGGTTATTTCTTGGGCACCACACCCAAAAGCATTGCCACAAGCCGTCCCAAATTCGTTTGTAGAAATGATGCAACATTTAGAGGTTGATTTAACCATCACACATCCTAAAGGTTATGAATTAAGTGAAGACATCACTAAAGACACACCAATAAATTACAATCAAGAGGACGCTTTAAAAGATGCTGATTTTGTTTATGTAAAAAACTGGAGTAGTTACAATGACTACGGAAAAATATTGAGTCAGGATAACAATTGGATGATGACCAGGTCGAAATTAGGTCATGCAAAATTTATGCATTGCTTACCTGTAAGACGAAATGTAATTGTTGAAGATGCGGTATTAGATAGTGATCAGTCTGTGGTGATTAAACAAGCGAACAATAGAACGTATGCTGCCCAAGTTGTTTTGAAACAGATTTTAGAGGATTTATAATCCGGCTATCTGACCTAGCAGGTTTTAAAACCTTGCAGGTCTTAAAAAAAAGTAGAAATCAAAAAGATACTCGCTTTCGCGAGCACAAGATGAAAACATTAAAAGTCATAAAAATAGGAGGAAACATCATCGACAATGAAGAAGCATTAGCTGCATTCATTAAAAAATTCTCAACTATAGAAGGACCAAAAGTTTTGGTTCATGGAGGTGGAAAATTGGCAACTAAATTAGCTAGCCAAATGAATATCCCTGTACAAATGAATGAAGGCAGACGAATCACAGATGTAGCAACCTTAGACATCATCACTATGGTTTATGCTGGAAAAATTAATAAAACTATTGTAGCCCAATTACAGGCTAATGATTGTAATGCTATCGGATTTTCTGGCGCTGATGGCAACACCATAATTTCTGAAAAACGCCCAATAAAAACTATTGATTACGGTTTTGTTGGAGATGTTATAAAAGTAAACACAGAAACTTTACAAATCTTATTAAACAACCATATTACACCTGTTTTTTGTGCCATTACTCATGATGCAAACGGACAATTACTGAATACGAATGCCGATACTGTAGCTTCAGAATTAGCCATTGGTTTATCATCAATTTGTAACACCGAATTATATTATTGTTTCGAAAAAAACGGTGTATTAGAAGATGTTGACAATGAAGATTCTGTAATTGAAAACATCAACACAGAAAGCTATAAAACATTAAAGAATAACAACATCATATTCGAAGGCATGTTACCTAAATTAGATAATTGCTTTCATGCTATAAATAAAAATGTTCAAAAAGTTTGTATCGGAAAATCAGACATGCTTTTCAATACAAACAGTAAACACACAACCATAACCCAATGATTGAAAAACTAACCCAAGAGGCCATTGCTTTATTAAAGCAACTTATAGAAACAGAATCATTTTCATCAGAAGAAGACAACACGGCGTTACTTATAGAAGATTGGTTTAAATCACATAAAATTCCTTTTAAGAGAGATCATCACAACATTTGGTCGACGAACAAATATTTTGACGAGAGCAAACCAACCTTATTACTAAATTCCCATCACGATACGGTAAAACCTAATAATGGTTATACCAAAGATCCGCTTAAAGCTATTGTTGAAGATGGTAAATTATACGGATTAGGCAGCAATGATGCAGGAGGATGTTTGGTATCTCTAATAGCAACCTTCACCTATTTTTACAATAAAAAAGACCTCAACTACAATTTAGTAATTGTCGCTTCTGCCGAAGAAGAAAGCAGTGGACCAAACGGATTGAATAGCATGCTAAGCATCATTCCAAAAATTGATGTCGCTATTGTAGGCGAACCTACTTTAATGAATTTAGCTATTGCCGAAAAAGGTTTAGTTGTTTTTGATGCTAAGGTAAAAGGTACGGCTGGTCATGCCGCTCACCCAAATAAGGATAATTCAATTTACAATACTATTGAGGTTTTAAAATGGTTTAAAGATTATCAGTTTGCACGAAACTCACCTGTTTTAGGTGATGTAAAAATGACCGTAACTCAAATCAATGCAGGCCGACAACATAATGCCATTCCTGCTGAAGTTGATTTAGTCATTGATGTCCGTGTGAATGACAAATACACCAATCAACAAATTGAAGAGATTTTAATCAGAAAATCCCCATGCACAAGTATTAAAGCCCGTAGTTTGCGATTGAATTCCTCTTCAATTCCTATTAATCACGAATTGGTTGAAGCAGGTATAGAACTCGGACGAGAAACTTACGGTTCACCAACATTATCAGACCAATCCGTATTAACTTGCCCTTCACTGAAATTAGGACCAGGAGATAGCACGAGGTCGCATACAGCCGATGAATTTATTTATTTAGCTGAAATTGAAGAAGGTGTTGATTTATATATTAAATTATTAGAGAAAGTATTGTAAAAAGAAAATAGACCTAGCAGGTTTTTTCAACCTAGCAGGTCTAAAATTAAAAATAGATTCCTGCCTTCGCAGGAATGACAAAACAAAGAATGCGTATGAAACTTTGGGACAAAGGATTTTCAATAGATAAAAAGATAGAATTATTTACCGTTGGTAACGATAGAGAAATTGATATGCATATTGCTAAATACGATGTGGAAGCATCGCGAGCACACGCTGTGATGTTAGAGTCTATAGGGATTATTACTTCGGAAGAATTGATTCAATTAAAATCAGGATTAAAAGTCTTAGCTGATTCCATTGACAGAGGAACGTTTATTATTGAAGAATCATTTGAAGATGTACATTCTAAAATTGAACACGAGCTTACCAAAACTTTAGGCGAGGTCGGTAAAAAAATCCACACCGCACGCTCTAGAAATGATCAAGTTTTAGTGGCCCTTCAACTCTATTATAAAGAAAATCTTCAAATCATAAACGACAAAACAAAAACCTTTTTCGATACACTTTTAAGTCTAGCTGAAACCCATAAAACCCAACTTTTACCTGGTTATACGCATTTACAAGTTGCTATGCCTTCCTCATTTGGGTTATGGTTTTCTGCCTATGCGGAATTGTTAATTGATGATGTTTATGTACTGAATGCCGTTTCCAAAATTGCAGATCAAAACCCATTAGGTTCTGCTGCTGGATACGGTAGTTCATTTCCAATTGACAGAAATATTACAACTAAAGAATTAGGCTTTTCAACCTTAAAATATAATGTAGTTGCGGCACAATTAAGCAGAGGAAAAAGTGAGCGCGCTATCGCAAGTGCTTTAGGTGGCTTATGTAACACTATGGCACGTTTTGCTATGGATATTTGCTTGTATATGAGTCAGAATTTTGGATTTATAACATTCCCAGATGAATTGACTACAGGAAGTAGTATTATGCCACACAAAAAGAATCCTGATGTGTTTGAATTAATACGAGGTAAGTGTAATAAAATTCAAGCTTTACATTCTGAAATGCTATTAATCACGAATAATTTACCAAGCGGTTACCACAGAGATTTTCAACTATTGAAAGAAAACATCATCAATGCTTTTGAAGATGTAAAGGACATTCTGGACATCTTTAATTATTCCATTCAACAAATCATCGTGAAGGATATTGACCTCACAGATGAGAAATACCAATACCTGTTTACAGTAGACAGCATTAATAATTTAGTGGTTGATGGCATGAGTTTTAGAGAAGCGTATCAAAAAATAGGAGGGCAAGTTCAAGCAGGAACTTATACTCCAGATTTAGGAAAAGAACACTCTCATATTGGGAGTATTCATAATTTGTGTTTAGAAGATATTCGAGCAAAGTATCCTAAATAAGATTAAACTTATTACACCTGCAAGGTTTTAAAAAACATGCAGGATAACAAAAAAAAGCATCTGTTTCCAGATGCTTTATATTCTACCCTAATAAATAGACTACCCTTAGAAATTTATAGCAGCAGAAGTATTTTTATTTAAAATTCTCTTATACTCCAACTAAATCTCCATCCGCATTTTTAGTCGCTAAATCGGATTTACCCATTAAGTAAATATCTACTTGACGAGCCGCTTCACGACCCTCAGAAATTGCCCAGACAATTAACGATTGTCCTCTTCGCATATCTCCCGCTGTAAAAATATTTGGAATATTAGTTTGATACTTTCCATAGCTCGCTTTATAGTTAGAACGTACATCTCTTTCCAAACCTAATTGGTCTGCAATAGTACTTTCTGGACCTGTAAAACCTAAAGCCAATAACGCCAAATCACAAGGCCATGTTTTTTCAGTTCCTGCAATTTCAATAAGTTTAGGGCGTTCACCTGGTACCATTTCCCATTCTACATTTACCGTTTTTATTGCTGTAAGTTTCCCTTTAGCATTCGTTACGAACTCTTTGGTATTAATTAACCAATTTCGTTCCACACCCTCCTTATGAGACGAGGATGTTTTTAACTGTAAAGGCCAATATGGCCAAGGTGTTGCAGGCGAACGATGTCCTGGTGGCTTTGGCATAATTTCAAAATTAACTACCGATTTTGCACCTTGACGATTAGATGTTCCAACACAATCTGAACCTGTATCTCCACCTCCAATGACGATGACATTTTTCTTAGTTGCTAAAACCTGATCTTTTATTTTCTGTCCAAAAACAACTTTAGTTTGTTGCGTTAAAAAATCCATAGCCTGCACTACTCCGTCTGCTTCAATTCCGGGTGTTGGTAAACTTCTTCTTTCAGTTGCTCCTCCACATAGCACGACCGCATCAAAAGCTCTTAAGTCTTCAATCTTATAATTAACACCTACATTAACGTTGGTTTTAAAAATAATACCTTCCGCTTCTAAAATAGCTAAACGACGATCAATTATACCTTTTTCCATTTTAAAATTAGGAATTCCATAACGCAGTAAACCTCCAATAGCATCATCTCTTTCAAAAACGGTAACGGTATGACCTGCTCGATTTAATTGTTGTGCTGCAGCCAAACCTGCTGGGCCAGAACCTACAACAGCAATTGTTTTCCCTGTTCTCGTTTTTGGTGGTTGAGGCTTAATCCAACCCTCTTTAAAAGCACGTTCAACGATACTTTTTTCAATATTCTCTATAGATACCGGATCTTCAATAATACCTAAAACACAAGCCTGTTCACAAGGTGCAGGACACAAACGACCTGTAAACTCCGGAAAGTTATTTGTAGAATGCAGAATCCATGAAGCCTTTTGCCATTCGCCTTGATGTACCATATGATTAAAATCTGGAATTAGGTTTCCTAATGGACAACCACTATGGCAAAATGGGATTCCACAATCCATGCAACGCGACCCTTGCTCAGTCATGTCCTTTTCCTTTAAAGGCACCGTAAATTCATTATAATGCTTTACGCGATCCTTTACTGGCTTGTAGGATTCATCTTTTCTTTCGAATTCTTTAAAACCTGTTACTTTTCCCATTTTATTCCTGCGAAGGCAGGAATCTCATCCTGCTTTCTAAATTTAATTGTGTTATAACTTTTATCTTCTACCTTAGCTTACACCAATTCTTCAACCATTGGTTCTTCTGTCTCTAAACGTTTTAAAGCACGTTTATATTCCGTTGGCATTACCCGAACAAAATTCTTTAAGCTTGTTTCCCAATCACCCAATAATGATTTTCCTAATTCGCTATCTGTATATTCTACATGCTTTTCAATCAAAGCTTTTAAATCGTTAGCATCTTTCTTTAAAATTTTCTCAAATTCTATAGTTTCAATATTACATAACCCGTTTATAAATTTACATTCAGGATCATACACGTATGCAATTCCTCCACTCATACCTGCAGCAAAGTTTCGTCCTGTTTTACCAAGAACAACGACTTTTCCTCCTGTCATATATTCGCAACAATGATCTCCCACACCTTCTACAACTGCTGTTGCACCTGAGTTTCTAACTGCGAAACGTTCTCCTGCAATTCCATTAATATACGCCTGCCCTTCAACCGCTCCAAAGAGACAAACATTTCCAATGATAATATTATCTTCCGCTTTAAAATCTGCTCGAGTTGGTTTCTTAACAATAAGTTTTGCTCCAGACAATCCTTTTCCTAAATAATCATTTGTATTACCTTCTAGTTTAAACGTTAATCCGTGTGCTCCAAAAGCTCCGAAACTTTGTCCGGCCGAACCTTCAAAATTGATATTCAATGTATCTTCTGGCAAACCTAAATGACCATATATTTTTGAAATTTCATTACTCACGATGGCTCCAACCGTACGATTTGTATTTTTGATAGGATATGCCAAAGTCATTTGCTCTTTTCTATATAAAGCGCGATGCGAATCTTTTAAGATTTTAAAATCTAAAACATTATCTAAATTATGCTCTTGTTTTTGTAAATTCTTAACTGGCATTTGACTGTATTCTGCTGGTCGATGTAATATTGAAGATAAGTCTAAACCTTTAGCTTTGTAATGTTTGATTGCTTTATTGGCGTTAATTTTATGTGTTTGCCCAACCATTTCTGCCATTGACCTAAACCCTAATTCAGCCATAATACCTCGTAGTTCTTCCGCTATATAATAGAAGAAATTAATAACATGCTCTGGTGTGCCTTTAAAGTTTTTACGCAATTTTTTGTCTTGCGTAGCAATACCAACTGGACACGTATTTAAATGACATTTACGCATCATAATACAACCTGAAGCTACAAGAGGTGCTGTTGCAAAACCAAATTCTTCTGCGCCTAATAATGCTGCAATAGCTACATCTCTTCCTGTTTTTAATTGACCATCACATTCAACAACTATTCTACTTCTTAAGTTGTTTAGCACTAACGTTTGTTGCGCCTCAGCTAAACCAAGTTCCCAAGGTAAACCTGCATGTTTTAATGAGGTTAAAGGAGATGCTCCTGTTCCTCCATCATATCCTGCAATAAGAACAACATCGGCTTTTGCCTTAGCGACACCTGCGGCAATAGTTCCAACACCAACTTCTGAAACTAACTTTACATTAATTCTAGCTTCACGATTGGCATTTTTTAAATCGTATATTAATTGTGCTAAATCTTCAATCGAATAAATATCGTGATGTGGCGGTGGCGAAATTAAACCCACAAATGGTGTAGAATTCCTCGCTGCTGCAATCCATGGTAATACTTTTTCTCCTGGCAACTGACCACCTTCTCCAGGTTTTGCACCTTGCGCCATTTTTATTTGAATCTCTTTAGCATTAGTTAAATAATGCGACGTCACTCCAAAACGACCGGAAGCCACTTGCTTTATTGCCGAGTTTCTACTATCGCCATTCACATCGGGTTGAAAACGTCTTCTATCTTCTCCCCCTTCTCCAGAATTAGATTTTCCACCAATTCTGTTCATGGCAATCGCTAAATTTTCATGTGCTTCTCTCGAAATTGAACCATAAGACATTGCACCTGTTTTGAAACGTTTTACGATTTCGGTCCATGGCTCTACCTCTTCAATTGGTATGGGATCTATATTATTAAATTCGAATAACCCACGAATGGTCATTAAATTTTCAGATTGTTCATTTATAGTTTTAGCATAAACATCATAACTTGCCTGGTCACTTAACCTCACAGCTTGTTGCAATTTAGCAACCGTTGTTGGATTAAATAAATGCTGTTCTCCATTACGTCTCCATCTGTAATCTCCACCAATATTTAAACCTAAACGTTTGTCGAGTACATTACTCGGGTAAGCATGCTGATAACGTTTATCTATTTCTTTTTCAATTTCATATAACCCAATACCTTCAATTCTTGATGTGGTATAAGGGAAATATTTTTCTACAAATTGAGAATTGAATCCAACGATTTCAAATATTTGAGACCCTCTATAAGATCGTAAGGTTGAAATTCCGATTTTATTCATCACTTTCAGAATTCCTTTTCCAATAGCTTTATTAAAATTATCAACTGCTTTTTGTTCATCCATATCCGTAATGAAGCCTTCTTTAACTTGCATTCTGATAATTTCATTTACCATATATGGATTGACTGCACTTGCTCCATAACCAAATAAAGTTGCAAAATGATGTGGCTCACGAGGCTCTGCAGATTCTATAATAATATCGAAATACGAACGCTTACGCAAACGATTCATTTGATGACTCACGTAAGAACATGCTAGCAATGGCGGAATTGGAGCCATATCCTTACTTACACCTCTATCTGATAAAATGATAATATTTGTTTTTCGGACTAAGGCTTTTTCAATTTGAACAATGATATTATCTAAAGCATCTTCAAGCCCATTTAAACCTTTATCTTTTTGATATAACATCTCAATAGTTTCGGCTTTAAAACCCTCAATATCAATATGTCGTATTTTATCTAAATCATCATTTGAAATTACGGGATTCTGAATTTTCAACTTTCTACATTGTCTTTCAGTAATACTAAAGATATTTCTATCCTTACCTAATGCTAAACTAATATCTGTTACAATTTCTTCTCTAATGCCGTCTAACGGCGGATTGGTAACCTGTGCAAATAATTGTTTAAAATAATTTGAAATTAATTGCGGTTTGTTGGACAATACAGCTAATGGTGTATCTGTCCCCATAGAACCTAAAGCTTCTTTGGATTTTTGAGCCATTGGTGTGATGACTTCCTGAATATCCTCGTATGTATAATTAAATAAACGTTGTCTTGTTTTTATATCTAAAGATTCTATTGGACACGTTTCTCCTGTGTAAGGAATATCTTTAAGATGTAATCTTGTTTTATCTAACCATTCTTGATATGGTCTTTCTTTTACAATTTTACTTTTTATTTCTTCATCATTGATTATTCGACCTTGATTCATATCTACCAAGAACATCTTTCCTGGCTCTAATCGCCCATGACTTTCGACATCTTCTGGTGCAATATCAACCACTCCAATTTCTGAAGACATGATCAATTTTCCGCTTTTAGTAACTGTATATCTTGACGGTCTCAATCCGTTTCTATCTAATAAAGCTCCAATATAATTTCCATCTGTAAAAGGCACGGAAGCTGGCCCATCCCACGGCTCCATTATACAAGCATTATAATCGTAAAATGCTTTGCGCTCAGGAGACATAGTTGCATGTTTTTCCCATGCTTCAGGTATCATCATCATCATAACTTCCGGCAATGAACGACCTGTATGCGTCAACAATTCCACGACCATATCCATTGAAGCCGAATCAGACTTTCCCGGTAATATTATTGGAAATAATTTTTCTATTTGCGTACCAAAAACGTCACTTTTCATGATTTCTTCACGAACACGCATTCTACTCACATTACCTCGAAGTGTATTAATCTCTCCGTTTTGACACATAAATCGGAATGGTTGCGCTAACTCCCATGTTGGCATTGTATTCGTAGAAAAACGCTGATGCACTAATGCCAAGCGCGTCACCAAATCATCTTCTTGTAAATCTTTGTAATAAGGCCCAATATCTTCGGGCATAATAATCCCCTTATAAATAAGCGTATTCATTGACAAACTAGACACATAGAAATAAGAACTTTGTGACATCTTAGAATTCCGAACCGCATGTTCCGTTATCTTGCGCGCCGCATAAAGTTTTGCTTTAAAATCAGCTTCTGAAACTTCATTAGATTTCCCAACGAAAAGCTGTTCAATATTAGGTTCCGATGCTAAAGCGATTTCCCCGAGTTGTGTAGAGTCTACAGGAACTTCTCTCCAACCTATAACAGTAAGGCCTTGAGCAATGATTTCTTTTTCAAAAGTATCTTTGCAAAATTTATACTGATTTCTATTTTTTGGTAAGAACACCATTCCTACCGCATATTTTCCTTTTACAGGGACTTTAAAACCACAAACGCGCTTAAAATAAGCATGTGGAATATCGATTAATAAACCTGCACCATCTCCTGTTTTTCCATCAGAACTTACACCTCCTCGATGCTCTAGTTTTTCTAGTATTTCTAAAGCATCATGTATAATTTGATTTGTCTTTTCTCCTTTTAGATTACAGATGAATCCTGCACCGCAATTTTCGTGTTCAAACTCTGGCGAATACAGCCCTTGCTTCTTAAACATATTTTAAAAAAATTTAAAGGTTTTTTACACCTTATTACTCCTCTAATATATATGCATAAAGTTAATTATAAAAATAGTTACAACACTTTTCTCATATCAATAGTAATGAGCATTCTTTTTGAAAATATTGCAATAATAACAACATATTCTAACAATTAGCTAATATAAAATATTCAATAAAAAAGCTAATTTATTGCTAAAACGTTTTAGAAAAGAATCAAACATTAAAAATAACACACAAAATCACCATTTTAATCTCATTTTAAACAAATTGAAATTATTGATATACCAAAAAAATCGATTTATTTTACAATCACCCTAAAAATTATAGGGTATAAAACTTTATATTCATAAAAATTACATTTTATACCCGATTTTTTATAGGGTGTAAACAAAGATTATTTAGATTTGAGACGAACTAACTATTATAAATCGATTATTATGAAAAAAATTTTTACATTAAGCTTACTATTAATGTCAGTAGTATTAACAGCGCAAGACTCTACAGAAGTTGCTAAGGAACAGAAATTTACATTATCAGGAAGTGTAGACGCTTACTACCAAACCTTGATAAATGCTTCTGATGATTCAGGACAAGCCTTCGGAACTGCTTTTGCAAATCAAACCGGTTTCGCTTTCGGAATGGGTAACATCATTGCGAGCTACGAAAGTGGTAAAGTAGGTGCTGTACTTGATTTAGTAACAGGACCAAGAGGTGGTGCTGCTACATTCAACACCGACATTGTTGATGGTATTGTAAACCAAGCTTATGTTTATTGGAATGTTTCTGAAACAACGACTTTAACTATGGGACGTTTTAATACGTTTTTAGGATATGAAGTTATTGCACCAGCAGCAAACTTTAACTACAGCACATCATATTTGTTCTCTAGCGGACCTTTCTCTCATATGGGTTTAAAAGCTGATTTTGCTTTATCTGATGATTTTAGCTTAATGTTAGCAGTTATGAATCCTTGGGATACTAACGACACTTCTACTACAGGTGAATATTCATTCGGAGCTCAATTAGGATACTCTGGTCAATATTTAAATTTATACTATGACAGTGGTAACAATGGCGGATTAGGATTTGAAGTAGACTACACAGGTGGATTCGATATTGATGATACCTTATTCTTAGGAATCAACGCTGCGTATAATGATAATGACGGGAGTGGTTTTTATGGTGCTGCACTTTACCCACAGTACTCGCTATCTGATGATTTCGCTCTTGGAATAAGAGGAGAATATTTCTCATTACATGATGATGATTTTGATGATTTACCAAGCGTAATTGGACTAACTGTAACAGGTAGCTATACTGTAGACAGCAACTTAATTATCAAGCCAGAAGTAAGGTTAGACTCTTGGAGCAATAACGATGCTGCTTTCTTTGATGCTGACGGAGAAGATATGAGTAGCTTACAAGCTTTTACTTTAGCTGCAATCTACACATTCTAAACCACAACACTAACTAACACATTTATTATGATACATAATTTTTTAACAATACTCCCAACTCTAGCAGCAGTACAAGATGCTGCTGAACCTACTGAAGTCGAAGCTGCAGTTGCCGCAATAAATGGCGATATGGGAATGCTTTGGATGCTGATCTCAGCAATCCTAGTATTCTTTATGCAAGCTGGTTTTACTCTTGTTGAAACAGGAATGACACGCTCTAAAAACGCGGCCAATATCGCAATGAAAAACCTACTTGATATTTGCGTAGGATCACTAACCTATTGGTTTGTTGGTTATTCTTTAATGTATGGAGATACTTCAAACGGATGGTTTTTCTGGAGTGGTATAATGCAAGGAGAAGGAGCTGATTTATTATTCCAAACAATGTTTGCCGCTACAGCTGCAACTATTGTATCTGGAGCTATTGCAGGTCGTACTAAATATTCTACCTATGCTATATTTTCAATCGTAATGACAGCATTAATCTACCCTATTGCTGGTGGATGGCAATGGCAAGGTTCTGGTTGGTTAACCGAACTTGGATTTATTGACTTTGCTGGATCTTCAATTGTACACTCTGTTGGTGGATGGGCAGCTTTAGTAGCCGCTTATATGGTAGGACCAAGAATTGGAAAATACATAGACGGAAAAGTAATGCCAATACCTGGACACAACCAAGTACTTGCAACCTTAGGTGTATTCATCTTATGGTTAGGATGGTTTGGTTTTAATGGAGGTTCTCAACTTGCTTGGGGAGGCGCAGATTCTATCGCAGCTTCTAATGTTGTTTTAATTACAAATTTAGCAGCAGCTGCAGGTGGTTTAGGAGCATTAATAACGACATGGATCTGGTACGGAAAACCAAATCTACCACAAACTTTAAACGGAGCTTTAGCTGGTTTAGTAAGTATTACTGCTGGCTGCGGAAACATGTCGACATTAGGTGCCATTTTAGCTGGACTAATTGGTGGGATCATCGTTGTATTCTCTATAGAGATTATAGAGAAGAAACTTAAAATTGATGATGCTATTGGTGCAGCCTCTGTTCATGGTGTTGCCGGAGTTTGGGGAACACTTGTTATTGGCCTTTGGGGAATCGATGGCGAAACAGGAATAGGCCTATTTAATGGTGGAGGATTTTCACAATTAGGTGTTCAAGCTACTGGTGCTTTAGCTTATGGTGTATGGGCTGTAGTTTTATCATTTATTGTTCTTAAAATATTAAAATCTACAATGGGTCTACGCGTAAGCGAAGAAGAAGAACTAGTTGGACTTGACCTTTCTGAGCACGGTGAAATTGCTTACCCAGGAAAAAGAGAAAGATAATAATTCTATTAATTCTTTCATATAAGTTTTAATTGATAATTAATTTAGTTGTTAGAATAAAAGCCTTCGAAGTTTATCCTTCGAGGGTTTTTGCTTTAGTATAGTCTAGTAATTGCACAAAAAAAATCCTTAGAAGTTATACCTCTAAGGATTTTTTATACTCTTAAATTATCTTTTTATGCCGAATTACGACTCGCATTAATATTACCAAACAAAGATCGTGTTACCATCTTTTCAAAGATTTTAATTTGCTCTTCATCTCTTACCTCAGCTTTTTCTAGCTCTTGAATTTTCTTTAAAGCATACTGCTGAATAGTTAATAAAGGTAAAACAATTGACTCCCTAACGGCAATAGATGCTTTTCCAGAAGGTTCTTCTTGCATTAATTCCTTATAACCTGTAAGTTTAAGAATTAAACGTTTTGAAGTTTCATATTCTTTATAAATCACATTCCAGAATTCACCGTATTCAGCATCATCAGACATATATCGTGTTAAATCGAAGAACGATTTAGACAATGACATCATACTATTTTCAATTAACGTTTTAAAGAAATTCGATGTCTTAAACAAATGCTGAGCTTTATCAAACTCACCAATATCTTCATAATGTTTCAATGCTGTACCCACTCCAAAAAAGCCTGGTACATTTTGCTTCAATTGACTCCAAGATCCAACAAATGGAATAGCTCTTAGATCTTCAAAAATTAACCCTTCAGATTTACCACGTTTAGAAGGACGACTACCAATATTGGTTTTAGCGTAATATTTTAAAGTACTCATGTGCTCTAAGTACGATATAAATTTAGGATGCGCTTTAAAGTTTACGTAGGCATCATAGCTTCGCTTTGCCAAATCCGTCATAACTTCTCTGTTTTCCGGCTGCATACTCAAATCTACATCACTTAAACTATTACCAATACCTGAACTAATTAATTGCTCTAAGTTATATTGAGCAGATTCTAAGGTTCCAAAATTAGAACTTATCGTCTGACCTTGTATGGTTAGTTGCACTTCTTCATCTTCTATTGTTGGACCTAAAGACGCATAAAAATTGTGTGTTTTCCCACCACCTCTAGCAGGAGGTCCACCACGACCATCAAAGAAAATAACTTTAATACCATGTTCTCGAGACACTCTAGTTAGATTTTCCTTGGCTTGGTAAATCGCCCAATTTGCCATTAAATAACCACCATCCTTGGTGCCATCACTGAATCCAAGCATAATTGTCTGCTTGTTTCCTCTAGACTTTAGATGTGCTGCATATTCTGGATTAGAATATAATTCCTCCATTACTTTTGGTGCATTTTCTAAATCCGTGATAGTCTCAAATAACGGCCCAATATCTACTGTTAAATCCTCATGAAACCCAACTAACTTTAGCATCGCAAACAATTGCATTACATGTAAAGTTGATTGGTTATTACTAATAATGTATCGGTTTGCAGCTTGCTCACCGTTAGTTTCTTGAATTGTTTTTATAGCTTTAATAGTTTCTAAAGCCATCAGCGTTTCTTCGTCTTTAATTAAAGCCAAATCCACAGAACCTTCTACTTTAGATAGTATTTTAATTTGTTCATTTTCAGGTAAGTCGTGATAATTCTTTGGAAAAATAGCGCTACCACTTTCTATTAACGCATTCACCATATCACTAAAAAACTGCTCGTGTTTACGGCTATCTTGTCTGATATCTAAATTCGCAAAATGAAATCCGAACAAGTGCGTTTTATTAATAAGACTATTGAGCTCATCCACATACAAGGACTGATGCTTATCTATAATTATTTGCTTAACAGCTTTTAATTCTGACACAAAATACTCTAAAGTTAAATCAGATCCTTCGTTGGTGATTATATTGTAAAGCTCACGCTCCAAATTACCCATGCGATCTTCAACACCCTGAAATGTTAATTTCCGTTTTAATTGTCTTACGTTTCTATAGTAATTCTTAATAATTGAAAGTCGTAAGCGACCTGCAACTTTCAACGTAATTTCTGGTGTAACAAACGGGTTACCATCTCTATCTCCACCTGGCCAAAACCCGATATTAATAATATCGTTGTCAATTTGTTTGCCGTCAAAAATATTCTGTTGAATATAATCGTAAATGGTTCCAAATGATTTATAAAACACATTTTCTAAATACCATATTAAACTTACAGCTTCATCAAAAGGCGATGGTTTTTCGTGTTTAAAGAATGGTGTTTTTCCTAATTGCGCTAACAAATCATTAATTCGTAATAAATCATTTTCACGAATAGCTTCCGTTAAATCGGTAATAATTCCTAAAACAGAACCAGGATAAAACTGTGTTGGGTGTGCTGTTAGAACAATTCTTACTTTAAATTCTTCTAAATATTTCTGAAGTGTTTCCAACTTATTGTCAGCAGAAACAGTTTCTTTCAAACTTCGCAACGTTCCGATACCATCCATATTATTTACAATAGGAAAAGCAGCATCTTCAATAGCATCAAATAAAACGACTTGTCTTTCGATATACTGAATAAATCGAAATAACAAATTTATCTGACTTTCGGACGAACGTCTAGCTTGGTATTTATTAAAAAACGAATCGACAATTGCCGTCGGGTTATCTTTATTTGCGAATCCTTTTTGACAAGTTTCGTGAAATAACGGCAAAAGCGCTCCTGTTTTTGTAACGGCATCAAAAGGTAACGTCATAAATATACTATTGTATATCTGATACTTTGACAATACGTTTTGATTAAATCGAGTTAATTTTGGTTGTGTGGGCATTATCTTAAATTATATTATTGTGGATTGCCCTAAGTGGATATTCTTAAAATTGAGATTCGTATCTTTTGGATTGTAAATAAAATCTTCAATAAAATCACCAACATTAGAGGTTGTCACTGTATTTACCACCGAATTTATATCTGGTGTTGTAATGTTTAATTTTAATGATTTTTCTACAGCTAACCTAATTAATTCGGCTTCATTATGTAACTCAAAATGACTCAACAACATAGCCGCAGATAAAATTGATGCAATCGGATTTGCAATGCCTTTATCAGCAGCCTGAGGGTACGAACCATGAATAGGCTCAAACATCGCATATTTGTCTCCAACTGAAGCTGAAGCTAATAATCCTATAGAGCCACCAATAACACTGGCTTCATCACTAATAATATCTCCAAACATATTTTCCGTTAAAATAACATCAAATTGCTTTGGATTTAAAATCATTTGCATGGCTGCATTATCTACAAACAAGAAATCAAGTGTCACATCTGGATATTGCTCAGCAACTTCTTTTACTACTTTTCTCCAAAGTCTAGAAGTTTCTAAAACATTAGCTTTATCAATTAAAGTCACCTTATGCTCTCTATGCTCTGCAGCAACGAAAGCCAAATGCGCAATACGTTCTATTTCTTCGCGAGAATAAGCACATAAATCTGAAGCATAATTACCATCTTCAGACAATTGCTTTTCCCCAAAATAAATACCGCCAGTCAATTCTCTATAAATAGCAATATCTGTACCTTGAATGATATGTTTCTTTAATGGCGATTTATCCAATAAGGTTTTATAAGCTTTTACTGGTCTGATGTTTGCATATAAACCTAACTCTTTACGCAACTTAAGCAGACCTTGCTCTGGACGTACTTTTGCAGAAGGATCATTATCATATTTAGGATGCCCAATGGCACCAAATAAAATGGCATCAGTTTTTTTACATAAATCTAATGTTTGATCTGGCAAAGCATCGTTATGGTTATCTATGGCAACAGCACCAACATCTGCCGTTGTAAATTTAAAATTGTGATTAAATTCTGAAGCAATTGCTTTCAAAGCCTTTATCGCTTGATTTGTTACTTCTGGACCAATACCATCACCTGGTAAAACTGCTATATTTAATTTCATCAAAAAATCGTTTCCGGATAAACGGAAACCTTAGGTTTAGTTAATTAGTATATTTTATGAGCTTCAAAAGCCTCTATTTGTTCTTTATTATTTACAAGGTAATCAATATCATCGTAGCCATTGATCATACAGGTTTTTTTATAGGCATCAATTTCAAAATCTTCAGATAATTCTGAATCTTTTACCGAAATGGTCTGTTTTTCGAGATCCACCACTAATTCCGTTTGTGGATTAGACACAATTTCTTGCATTAAGTCACTTAAAAATACTGGTGAAACCTGCACTGGTAACAATCCGTTATTTAAAGCATTACCTTTAAATATGTCAGCAAAAAAACTAGACACTACCACTTTAAATCCAAAATCTGTAATGGCCCAAGCCGCATGCTCTCTACTAGATCCGCAACCAAAGTTATCTCCAGCAACTAAAATACTCCCTGAATATTTTGAATCATTTAAAACAAAATCTGCATTTACTGTTCCATCTTTATGATATCTCCAATCTCTGAATACATTGTCACCAAATCCTTTTCTATCTGTTGCTTTTAAAAAACGTGCAGGTATTATTTGGTCCGTATCTACATTCTCTATATTCAATGGAATGGCTCTAGATTGTAATGTTGTAAACTTTTCCATTAATTTAATTGCTTTGAAATATCTATAATTTTACCTTCTACTGCAGTTGCTGCTGCTACTAAAGGACTTGCTAAAATAGTACGTGAACCTTGTCCTTGGCGACCTTCAAAATTCCTGTTGGACGTAGACACACAATATTCCCCTTGAGGAATCTTATCATCATTCATAGCTAAACATGCTGAACAACCTGGTTGACGTAATTCAAATCCTGCATCATCAAAAATAGTTTTTAAACCCTCTTCTATTATTTGAGCTTCAACCTGTTTACTTCCTGGCACTAACCAAGCAGTCACATTTTCAGCTTTTTTCTTTCCTTTTATATAATCTGCTGCAACTCTAAAATCTTCAATTCTAGAATTAGTACAACTTCCTATAAACACAAAATTAATAGGCTTATTGATTAAGCTTTCACCAGCTTCAAAATTCATATATGCCAATGATTTTTTAAATGACGGATTTTCATCAACAGGAATAGATTCAGAAATTTTAATTCCCATACCTGGATTAGTTCCGTAAGTAATCATTGGTTCTATATCCTCTGCATCGAAGCTATATTCTTTATCAAATGTAGCATCATCGTCTGTAGGTAACGTTTTCCAATAGGCTACTTTCTTTTCAAACGCATCACCTTCAGGTGCAAATTCTCTTCCTTTTACATATTCAAAAGTCGTTTCATCTGGTGCAATCATTCCTCCTCGTGCTCCCATTTCGATACTCATGTTACAAACTGTCATTCGACCTTCCATACTCATGTCTTCGAAAACATTTCCTGCATATTCACAGAAATATCCCGTACCAGAATTGGTTCCTAATTTTGAAATAATGTAAAGAATAACATCTTTTGGCAAAACACCATTCTTCAATTTACCATTAACCGTTACTCTTAAACTTTTAGGTTTGGTGAGCAACAAACATTGACTCGCAAAAACTTGTGCCACCTGACTTGTGCCAATTCCAAAAGCAATAGCTCCAAATGCGCCATGTGTAGATGTATGACTATCGCCACAAACCATGGTTAGGCCTGGCTGCGTCACTCCTAACTCAGGAGCCATTACATGCACAATACCATTATATTTATGCCCTAATTCGTATAATGTTATGTTATTTTTTTTGCAATTTTCAGATAATTGCTCTAATTGATTCCTAGACAATGCATCTTTAATAGGCTGATCTTGATTTAACGTCGGTGTGTTGTGATCTGCTGTCGCCACAATCTGATTAGGTCTAAAAACAGGAATTCCACGTTCTTCTAATTCATTAAAAGCCTGTGGACTTGTTACCTCATGTATTAAGTGTTTATCTATATATAATATTTGTGGTCCATTTTCTATACTACTGACCACATGCGAATCCCAAACTTTATCAAATAATGTTTTACTCATCTATCTTATGCTGAAATTATTTGTTGATACACATTACTCGTTTCTATAATTTGATGAATATCATTATCATTGATTTCTTTCTTTCGGTCTGCAAAACTTAAAAAGTTAGCATACACATCATCTAACTGTAATTTGGTAAGTTCGTAACCTACATTTTTAGCTCTATAAGCCAAAGCTGCTCGTCCACTTCTTGCAGTTAGCACAATTGCCGACTCTGTAACACCAACATCTTTTGGATCAATTATTTCGTAGGTTGCTCTATTTTTAATCACCCCATCCTGATGAATTCCAGAACTATGCGCAAAAGCATTAGCTCCAACTATCGCCTTGTTAGGCTGTGTATAAATTCCCATGCTATCACTTACCAATTGGCTCATTCCGTATAACATAGACGTATTAATATTTGTATCTAAATTTAGGTAAGGATGTTGTTTTAATACCATCACTACTTCTTCTAAAGCTGTGTTGCCTGCGCGCTCTCCAATTCCGTTGATTGTGCATTCAATTTGACGAGCTCCGCTAATAACACCCTCAATTGAATTTGCTGTTGCTAAACCTAAATCATTATGGCAATGGCAAGACAAAATAGCCTTTTCAATACCTTTTACATTTTCTTTTAAGTACTTGATTTTTGCACCATATTCACTTGGCAAGCAATACCCTGTTGTATCAGGAATATTTAATACTGTTGCTCCTGCTCTAATAGCAGCTTCACAAACTCTTGCTAGATATTCATTTTCTGTTCTTCCTGCATCTTCAGCATAAAACTCAACATCCTCAACAAATGACTTAGCATATTTTACAGCTTCAAAGGCACGCTCAATAATGGCTTCTCTGTTTGATTTGAATTTATGAAGAATATGAGAATCTGAAGTTCCAATTCCGGTATGAATTCTACCCCTCTTAGCGTACTTTAAAGATTCCGCAGCCACTTTTATATCATTTTCTACAGCTCTTGTTAGACCACAAACGGTAGCATTTTTAACAATTTTCGAAATCGCTTCTACAGATTTAAAATCACCTGGACTAGATACTGGAAACCCAGCTTCAATGACATCAACCCCTAGCAGATCTAACTGTTCCGCAATGACGACTTTTTGTTCAGAATTCAGTTTACAACCCGGAACTTGTTCTCCATCGCGAAGTGTTGTATCAAAGATTTGTATGTTGTTATTTGACATATATCAAAATATATTTATAGTATTGTCTAACGAATATATGTTTTGAAATTATCTTGAACTTCGTTAATAGTGTAACTTTACGATGTTCAGTCGCCAAAATGTATTTTAAATTCTTGATTAACAGGTTTATAAATCTATTTTACATTGATAACTAAAGACCAAAAAGATAATTTATTTTCACTCATAAAGTCATTGACAAAGTCTGAAAAACGACAATTCAAACTTTATGTAGGGAGACTTGGCGTAAATTCGGATTCAAAATTCTTAAAACTTTTCAATCTTTTAGACAAATCAAAAACGTACAATGAAGCTGCAATTATAAAAAGTGGGATTGTAAAAAAACAGCAACTTGCAAATGTCAAAGCACACCTATATAAACAAGTTTTAATAAGCTTAAAACTTAACCCATCACATCAAAATGTAAGATTACAAATTAGAGAACAACTAGATTTTGCTTCTATTTTATATCACAAAGGCCTATACAAGCAAAGTCTAAAAATCTTAGATAAAGCCAAAGAATTAGCCATTGCAAATGAAGAAAAAAATTCAGCTTTTGAAATTGTTGAACTCGAAAAGGTGATTGAATCTCAGTACATTACACGAAGCATTAGTACGCGTGCAGATGAATTAGCCGTACAAGCAAAAGAGTTAAGCTCACTCAATGTTATAGCGAGTAAACTCTCTAATTTATCACTACAACTCTACAGTACCATTCTAAAAACCGGCTATATACGAAATGAGAAAGAAGCTGAAATGGTTATTAATTATTTTAACAAACATGTTCCAAAAGTTAAAATTGAAAAATTAGGATTTCGTGAAAAATTATGGCTATACAAGGCTAATTTATGGCAAAGTTTTTTGCTTCAAGACTTTTTGAATTGTTATAAATATGCTTCAAAATGGGTGGATTTATTTTACCAAAATCCAAGCATGATTAATCTGAATCCGGTATTCTTTTTAAAAGGCAATAACTACCTTTTAGAAGCCTTATTTTTTATTGGAAACAAACCAAAATTCTTAGAGAAATTTTCAGAATTTGAAGTGACCGTCAACAAAACAAGTTTTCCTCAAGATGAAAATGTAGCCTCATTAGTTTTCCTTTACACTAACTTTCATAGCATAAACCAACACTTTATTGATGGAAGTTTTGAAGAAGGATTAGACTTAATTCCTAAAATTGAAAAAGCTTTAATTCCGTTTAGTAATAGAATTGACCCTCATCACAAAATGATATTTTATTATAAATTTGCGAGTCTACAATTTGGAGCTGGCAACAATAAAGCGTGTATAAAATATTTGGATAAAATTATCTCAAACAAAACACTTAGCATGCGCGAAGATTTACTCTGTTTTTCACGAGTTTTAAATCTTGTAGCACATTATGAAGCCGGTTTAGATTATCATTTAGAAACCCTTTTACGAAGCACGTATAAATTTTTAATTAAAATGAATGACCTTCACGAAGTGCAAAAGGAAATGATAAAATTCATTAGAGGTCTTCAAGATATTTACCCACACGATCTTAAAAATGCGTTTAAAGAATTGCACAAAACATTGAAGACTTTTGAAGATCATCCATACGAGCGACGCGCATTTTTATACTTAGATATTATTTCTTGGCTAGAGAGTAAAATTGAAAACAAACCGGTTGGCGAAATTATTCAAACCAAGTATTTAGCAAAGAAAAGCTCGTAATCTTACGAATTTCACAAAAAACTCATAAAATTGACAATTTATTTGGAATTGTAGTTTTTGTATTGCAATATTTGTGCTCACAAAGTTCAAACACTTACTGAAATGTTATCAAGAAAGGCGGAGGGAATGACCCTATGAAGCCTTAGCAACCCTTAGATTTACTATGAAGGTGCTAAATTCTACTTAATTATTTGATTCATTAATCGAAAAATTGGATAGATAACTCAAGACTAATTACCCATCTGTAATTAGCATTTTCTTTTTAATATTTTTCTATTAAGTACGCTTCACTCTTCGACTACGGTCAAGGAACAAAGAGGCTTATTTGGCTTTTGGTTTAATCATTTATTAACTCAAAAACTTAGAAAAATGAGTACACAAAAATTCGCAACACAAGCGTTGCACGCAGGTCACGACACAACACAAACCTCAGGAACAAGAGCTGTTCCTATTTACCAAACATCATCGTATGTTTTTAAAGATTCTGATGAAGCCGCAGGACGATTTAACCTTTCTGTTCCTGGTTTTATTTACACACGTTTAAACAATCCTACAAACGACATTTTAGAGCAGCGACTAGCAGCTCTAGAAGGTGGTATCGCAGCCGTTGCCACAGCATCTGGTACTGCAGCAATTTCCACTACGCTTTTAACACTTTTAAGAGCTGGAGACCATATTGTGGCATCGAGCAGTTTGTATGGAGGAACGTACAATCTATTGAGTGTAACGTTACCAAGACACGGTATTACTACAACATTTGTTGATGCTTCTAACCCTGAAGAATTTGCAAAAGCAGCCCAAGAAAACACAAGAGCCTTTTTCGTAGAATCTTTAGGAAACCCTAAGTTAGATGTTTTAGATCTTGAAGCGATTTCTAAAGAAGCGAAATCTTACAAAGTACCTTTAATTGTAGACAATACAGTAGCAACTCCTTATTTATTAAATCCGATTGCACACGGAGCAAACATCGTAATCCATTCTTTAACAAAATATATTACTGGTAACGGAACATCACTTGGAGGTATTATCATTGATGCAGGTACCTTTGACTGGACCAACGGAAAATTCCCTGAGTTCACAGAACCATCTGCAGGTTACCATGGTTTAGTGTACAGCGAAGCTATAGGACCAGCTGCATTTATTGCTAAAATTAGAATTGAAGGTTTACGAGATTATGGAGGAGCTTTAAGTCCGTTTAATGCCTTTCAAATTATTCAAGGTTTAGAAACTTTAGAATTACGCATTCTAAAACATAGTGAAAATGCGCTTGAATTAGCGACGTGGTTAGAATCTCAACCTGAAGTCAAATGGGTAAATTACCCAGGGCTAGAATCTAGCAAGTATAATGCATTAGCTAAAAAATACTTGCCAAAAGGTCAAAGTGGAGTGGTAACTTTTGGTGTTGACGGTGGCTACGAAGCTGCTAAAACTATTGCAGACACTACCAAATTATTCTCATTGTTAGCTAATATTGGAGACACAAAATCTCTTATCATACATCCTGCAAGTACTACGCATCAACAATTAAGTGATGAAGCGCAAGAAACCACAGGAGTTACTAAAGATTTAATTCGTTTATCTGTAGGTATTGAAAATATTGAAGATTTAAAAGATGATTTAAAAGAAGCTTTTGCTGTTGTAAAGCAGAAAAAAGCACTTCAGAATTAAAATTTAATTAATAGCGAAGTAGATGCCTTTGTAATGAAGGTGTCTACTTTAAATTTTCAAAAACTAAAACAGACGAATCAATGAGTGATTTAAAATTCTCAGTTGTAGGCGACAGTGCTTCTGCAACTCAATTTATAGGAAAAACAAGACAATTTACTTTAGTTGTAGACGAACCTGAAGCCTTAGGAGGCACAGATGAAGATGCCAATCCGGTAGAATACATTTTAGCAGGCTTTGCTGGCTGTGCAAATGTTGTTGGACATCTAGTAGCCAAAGAATTAGGCTTCACAATTAAAAATTTAAAGATTGAAGTGACAGGTGAATTAAATCCTGATCGATTCTTAGGTACCTCTACTAAAGAACGTGCAGGTTTTAAAACGATTAACCTCAACCTCGTTCCAGAGACTGACGCTAGTATTGAAGTCTTAACAAAATGGCTTCAAATTGTGGAAGAACGCTGTCCTGTAAAAGATAATTTACAGAATATAACACCTTTAAAAATTTCCGTAGAAAAAGAATATACGGCTATATAAAAATTTGTAATGGCACACTTACACTACATAACCCTAAATAATTATGTTACTGAAAGCGGTAAGACAATAATCCCTAAATTGTCTTACCAAACTTTTGGCAAAACGCTACATTCTGCTCCCATAATTTTAGTCAACCACGCCCTTACTGGTAATTCTAACGTGATTGGCGACAACGGTTGGTGGAATGATATTATAGGTAAAAACAAATGCATAGACACAAATGAATACACCATTTTAGCATTCAATATCCTTGGTAACGGCTATGATAATATTGCTGAACATATTATTGAAAATTATAAAGATTTTACAGCAAGAGACATAGCACAACTATTTGCATTAGCCTTAGAACAATTAAAGATTGAGAACTTATTCGCTGTAATTGGAGGTTCAGTTGGTGGTGGTATTGCATGGGAATTGGCAGCTTTAAAACCACAACTAATTCAACATTTAATTCCTATTGCGACTGATTGGAAATCGACGGATTGGGTAATTGCTAATTGCCATATTCAAGATGCTATTTTGAACAACTCCTCACAACCATTAAAAGATGCGAGGATGCATGCTATGACCCTATATCGTACACCTGAATCATTAACTCAAAAATTTGAACGCACTAAAAAAAGCAATTCACTTTACAACATTGAATCTTGGTTGAGTTACCATGGTAATGCACTAGAAAATCGTTTTCAAGTTGCCGCTTATAAATTGATGAATCAGATTTTACGAACTATAGATATCACGAGAAACAGAACTGATTTTTTAGAAGTGGCTTCAAAAATTAAAGGAGACATCCACATCATCACGATTAATTCGGACTTGTTTTTTAAGGCAGATGAAAACTGGAATACTTATGTAGACTTAAAAGCATTAAAAGACAACGTTAATATACATGAAATTAAATCCGTTCATGGCCACGATGCCTTTTTAATAGAATTTGATCAATTGGCACGTTTTTTAAAACCTATTTTTTCAACGCAATTAAAAGAAAAAGAAAAGCTAGAACAGCAAGTTGCCTAAACCAACTCTACTGTTTTTTAATAAAAAGCCGAACGACAAGTTCGGCTTTTTTAATTTTTAGACCATGGATTTTAGTATATTTAAAACAAAAACATGGCTTCAGAGACTTTAAGTTATAAATACAATTCCCAATCGAGCATAACATCTACAAAAGGAAAAGAAAATTTATTACTCTCAAAGTTTAACGAAGTAGAAAAAGGCAATTCACCTTGTTTTTTCTGGGGAAAACTGAATAACCCTTACGAATTATCACGCTGTTTAATCACGCTTTCCAATACCGTACAATCCAGTTTTAATCTGTCACCTTTTCAATTAGCTTTATTAAAAGATCCAATTGTCACTGCTGGAAACAATCAAATTCGATTCGAAGGTTTTTCGCATTGTGCTGGTGTTTATGCTAGAGTTGATGTTTTAGAAAACGGACAAGATGGTGAATTTATTGAAAACGGAACCACCAACGTAGATTTCAACACTCCCTTAATTTCCGAATTAGGAAAAATAAAGAAGAACGACGACCTCGTTTTGTCTGTTGGAGAAAAAGAAGTCGGTTTTCATAAAGAAGGTGAAAGTTTTATAGAGCGCAAAGTACCTTTACCAAGCAAATGGATTAAAGGCTTAACAACCGTTCAACATTATTTTTCAGAATCAGATTATGCGCTCACCTTAAATAGAATTCAGGCACTTCAATTATTTAAAACCATTCCTAACGGCAAAGTTAAAACCGATTATTTTTTAATTAAACGCGGCAACAAATATTTGTTCAGCCCTTTAAAATCGAATTCTGCCGTTTGCATTGGAGGTATTCATCGTTTAAAATTATTACAGCCTTTAATTCCTTTAATTAATGAGATGAAAATCTATCCTCAAAAGGATATGCAATCAGTGACTTTCATTTTGTGTTTTAACGACTTAAATTTTGTGTTTTCAGTTTCAAGAGATTTTTGGCGCGGTTTTTCTGGCGAAGGAGCGGCTTTAGAATCTTTAATAGAAGATCTTCCTGAAAATTTAATTAAAGCTTTCGACAATTATTCTTATACCAATCAAACCTTCAATCCTACCTTAATGTCTTTTGAAGAACATATTGATGTGTCTAAAATCGATAAGCTAGCGACCAAACTATCAGCCATGGGATTATTAGGTTACGATCTAGAAAACAACGGTTTCTTTTACCGACGACTACCTTTTAAATTAGATAGAATTATGTCTTTAAACCCACGACTTAAAGGTGCTGAAAAATTACTTTTAGAGGGTAAAGTTGAAATTATATTAAAAAAAGACAATGAAATTGAGGCTAGAGTTGAAGGTTCTGGGGTTCAACATTATGTTATCATAAAAGGAGATACACAAAAATGTACGTGTACATGGTTTAGTAAAAATCAAGGCGAGCGTGGAGCTTGCAAACATATTTTAGCCGTAAAGAAAAAAGCAAAAGACAACTAATATGCTAAGCCAACAAATTGAAGCTATTGTAGAAAAAGAAGGAGATATAATTCCACTTTTAAAAACCTTAACACCCTCTCAAAAACGTGAACTTGTTCCTTTTCTCAAAACATTGAGAACGAAAATTTTTGAGCGTTATGATATTCATGACAAGACAAAATGGGGAGTGTCTTATTCATCAAAGCCTGTGCATTCACAAGCTAAAATGGATATTGTAGACAAAGCTTGCTATGTGTGTTTCAACAAAACAGATACTAAAAAAGCATTTTTTCAGGTGAGTAAACTTTCTATAAGTAACGATTATCTCAAGAACATCATTCCTTGGTATAAACCCAAGTGGTTTGGCGACTTAATAAATGACGAAATGCCTTGGGATTTAACTTATGAGAAACTCATGGACTTATACCAAAAAGAATTATTTGAACCTTCACAAGCCTTAATACTTGCTAGATTACCTAATGCCATCGTAGAAAGTTCATGGAAAAACAACGTCAACAAAAGTATTTACAAACCTGAAGTTTTACTAAAACACAAAGCAACTTTAGACCTACATATCTGGTTTTTATTTGAAGAAGCATCTGGAATCAATAACTATTACAATTATTTACACTTAGATAATTACAAAGGAGGCAATGACATTTGGATTGACACGTTTGTAAATTTAACAGCAACCGAAAAGCTTGATAGACGCAAAGTCTTAACAGCCACACTACACACCTCAACAAAAGGATTTAATAAAACATTAAGCGGTTGGTTTGCCGAATTATTATTAAAACTAAATCCAACTTTAGAGGAAATTCTAAGTTTACAAGATGCCTTTTTTGCGGCACTGAACTCGCCACATTCTAAAGTGGTTAATTCCGTTTTAAAATATTTTAAAGTTGCCGCAACTCACAAAAATTTTAAGCATGCTATTTTCATAGAAAATGCATCAATACTTTTAAATTCTGAAACAAAATCTGTGGTAACTTCCACATTAATGATTTTAGATAAAATTGCAAAAACTCATAAAACGTTGCAAAATTCAGTGTGCTTAAAAGCCACAGAAGCTTTAATAAATGTCGATGAAAAAATACAGATAAGAGCCGCTAAGATTATTGAAAAATATGGCAAGCCTAAGAATGAAGAATTAGTAGATGAAATTAGCATGTATGCAGATAATTTATTGCATAATTCTAAAGACTTACTAAAAGATTACCTCGTTGCTGAAACAGAGCAAAACGGCAATATAGAGGAACCTGAAACCATAGAACTCACTAACGTTTTAGCTAACGATAATAAAATTGAAACCTATAACACGTTTGACGAGCTCATCTTTTTTGTGAGTCAGGCAATTGATAATAACGAGGTCTACCATATCGATTTATTGCTAAGTTATTTACCAAAACTCAATGTACTTTTAGACAAAACGAATGTTGAAAAACTAGAACCGATTTTTAAACGCGCTTTAGATTTGTCTTTAAGTTATGATTGGAATAGCCAAATAGGAAATCTAGAACATGAAGCTGCCTATTATATCAATGATTTTTCTGAAATTCTAATAAAACGGTTCCCCATTGAACTTGCCAGTTTTAAAAAGAAAAAGCAATCTAAAATTCAAAAACTTAAGGATGATAAATTCTACTCTAGTCACCATAAGGAAAATTTAAAACCTATAGAACAGCAAAGCATTCCGGATTACATTTATCAAATTCACCATGCGTTGTTTATACAATCTAAATCGTTTATTCAAAAAAATGCAACTTTAGATTTACTTTCTAAACCCACACATGCACCTTGTTGGATAGACCCAACAACATTAATTGAACGAATAGTAGCTTACGAAAAACAGAGCGAAACCATTATCCTTTATGATTTTCAAATAGCCATAAGTAGATTACCATTTAATTATAATCCTGAAAATATTTCAAATCAGATTGAACTCATCACAGATTTTGAACTTAGACAAGTACTCAAATACCATTTTAATTTCATTAAACTTGAAGGTGTTAAACTCACTCAACCTGAATTATGGTTACAATCTGTACTCATAAAAAACAATAAAAATGAACTCGATTATTTTCAAAATAAGCTTTCAACCAATCTAAGAAAAGAGATAGGGAATTACACTTGGGATTGTAAACTAAGAGATCATTATTATTTGGAATACGATTACCCTTCGCAAAAACAAATCCGAAAGAAAACCATAAAGAAAGAGTTAAAACTTCATGATTTTCATGTTCAGAAAAAAGGACCTGAATCACTGTTAGATAATCTGAAAGGAATTTTTAAATTCGGTAAAAACACCGTCAAAATAAAAAGCATTTACAGTTTTATGTATTTCAAAAAACAGAAATACTATACGACCATTCAGCCTCACGACGATATTAAATTCTTGTATTTATCTCCAAATAACCCAAGTATGTTATTAAGTCAGGTGGTGCATTACAACTTAAAAGTATCAACGTTTTGGGATGAATCGAGCAAAAAGAACATGATTAATTTGCTAAAAGGTTTATATAACATTTGGAATCGATCAGATTATAATGAAGGTGCTTATCTATTTTTAGCTACAGGCCTTTTATGTAGTGATAAAATATCGCGAGAATTGGCGGCTGAAATTTGGATTAAAGCAAATTACGAAGCCACATTAGATAACAATTTATTAGGAAGTTTTATTGGACGACTAGAAACTGGTGAATACGCTCCATTAAAAAGATTCACGGATTTATTAACTCATAGTTTATTCAATATTTCTAAAACACATAATGCCTTTTTGTTTCAACTTTTAAATTCTGCTATCAAAGAAATGAATGACATTCCTATTCGTGGCAGTAAAAAATTATTAGAGATTGTACTAGAACTTAAACACAGTTCTAATGCAACTGAACTTGAAGATTCAACAAAAGAAAAATTACTTAAATGGCAAAACGTACCTTCCGTAAAACCAGTGATTAAAAAAATATTAGATATTAAATAAGTGGGTTAAAACACTCCAAATATTTCGAGAAATTTAATTATAGCTATGACGTTCAAATAATTAACACAACCACCTAAATATACATTAGCTTTATTAACCCTTCAATTTTAGTTAAAAATAAACGTGTGAGCGTTAATATTCTTAGCAATAACGACAATTGTAATACTTTTACTCGTATATTTTTACGTATTGAATAAAACAGAAGACACAGCACCCCAAACACCACGAAAACGAAAATTTCGTTGGTTGCGCAGAACCCTACGCGTTTTGCTAGGAGTTCTTGTGTTTTTATTTTTGGTAATTCTTTTTGTTCGCAGTCCTTGGGGACAATCCATTATCGTTGATAAAGCTGTCAATTTCGTCGCTGATAAAACAGGAACTAAAGTGGCCATAGAAAAGCTTTTTATCACATTTGATGGCGATGTGCAACTCGATGGCCTGTATCTCGAAGACATTAAGGGTGATACTCTAGTCTACTCTAAATCACTAGAAGCCAATATACCATTATGGAAAATGATACGTGGAGAAGGTGTCGGTGTAGATGCTTTAGATTGGGATGGCTTACGTGCCAATATTATTAGAAAAGATAGTATTACAGGTTATAATTTTCAGTTCTTAATTGATGCTTTTGCCACAACAGACACAACAACCGTTGAAACAGACACCACGTCTACTCCATTGAACCTTGTAATTGGCAACTTAAATTTCAATAATTTCGATATTGTGTTTGATGATGCGGTTGCAGGCATCGAGTCGAGATTTAAAATTGGTAAATTGAAAGCCGATTTGGAAACCACCAATATTGAAGACATGATTTTTGAGGCTTCAGATATAGAGTTGACTAACGCTAACATTAAATTCATACAAAAGCCTGCTACCATTGACACCACATCCTCTGACGCTCCATTACCAAAATTAGCTTTTGAAAACATAACGTTCAATAATGTGGTTGCTTATTACGAATCGCAACCCGATCGATTAATTGCAGATGTTGATATTTCAGAATTTGAAACACGATCACCTTATATCAATTTGGCTGAAAGTGATTTTAGTCTTGGAAAAATAACACTGAAAAATTCTAGAATCAGCTTAACAACCGAAGCTGAAATTGATGGTTTAGCATCAAAAATAGATGACGTTACTGAAGATTCAACAACAAATAACAATACTTTTGAATGGCCTCAACTAAAAGTTAATGTTGCTGCTATTGATTTTGAAAACAACACCATCGATTATCGTGTAGGCAATGCAAAACCGACAAAAGACGTATTCAATCCTGATGCGATTGCACTGTCAAATTTCACGCTTCAAGCGAAGGACATTTTATTAAAAGATAAAAACGCAAGCCTAAATTTAGAGCAGCTTAATTTTAATGAAGCTTCAGGATTAAATTTAAATCAGCTGGCTGTCAATTTTGATGCTACAGATCAAAACCTGCAATTGGATGATTTAAAATTCAAGTTAAATAACAATTCCATTTCAGGTTACGCTCATTTAGAGTATCAATCACTTTCAAATTTAATTGAGTCACCTGAAACCACTAAAGTCAACTTAAACTTACCGTCTTTTCAATTTTCACTAACAGAGATATTCAAATTTCAACCCGATTTAAAAAAGAACGAATACCTTAATAAATTAAGTAAAAAACTCGTTTTAGGAAACCTTAATGCCTCAGGAACTTTAGCTTCAATAAAATTAAATAAAGCCGAGCTTAATTGGGGAAATTCAACACGAATTTCCACCAACGGAACACTTCAAAATATAACAGACACAGAAACACTAGCCTTTAATATTCCACAGTTTTCAGCAATTACAAAACAATCGGATTTAATTCAGTTTGTCAGTGAAAAAGATTTGGGAGTTAGCTTACCGAAAGATGTAAAGTTTGTAGCACAATTTAAAGGGAATCTTAAGGACATTTCAACTAAAGCCAAATTAACGACAACACAAGGAATCGCGACCGTTAATGGGAATTATAAAAACGCAGAATTAATTGCTTTTAACGCTAATATTAGCATTGACGACTATAAAATAAATGAATTACTAAATAACCCACAATTGGGCGCATTAAGTCTTTCTATTACATCGCAAGGAAGTGGTAATACCATCAACACACTTAATGCTAATTTAGACGCAAAAATTTCTGAATTTCAACTGAACAACTATGACATTAAAGATCTTATTATTAGCGGAGATATTGTCAACGGAGCAGGCAACATTAACTCAAAATATAAAGACGATAACCTCAACGCAACTTTAGAAGCTTACGTCGTTTTAGATTCTATAAATCCCGAGATTAAAGTAGATCTCAATGTTATAGGTGCCAACTTAGAAGCACTTGGTGTAATGCAGCGTAATGTTAAAACGGCTATGCATATTAATGCCAATTTTAAAGGTAATGGAGAGCGCTATGACGCGAGTGCGAAAATGAATGATGGTGTTGTCGTTTATGACAATAGAACCTATTTAATTGGTGATTTAGATGCCGTTGCCCATGTAGATAACGACACCACATCTGTATCGCTTCAAAATAAAATTATAGATTTAAATTTACAGTCTAACGCCAATCCTCAAACATTTAGCAAAGCGATACAAAGACATGTACTAAGCTATTTTTATAGAGATGAAACTGTATCAGATACCATTTCAGATTCTGTAAACTTAAAACTTGAAGGCAAAATTGCTGAATCGTCTTTACTAAATGATGTGTTTTTGGTTAATGTAAAAGATTTGGATACGATTGATATTGCCGTTGATTTTAATGAAAAAGCACGAATTTTTAAAGCAAATATCACGGCACCACATCTTAATTATAGTGGAAACACCTTAGATAGTCTCGCCTTTTCAATGGATACAGACCCAGAAAACTTCAACTTTAATTTTGGTTTTAATAATGTGAATATTGGTCCTTTAGACGTTCCGAAAACGGTGATTACAGGTAAACAAACCGATCATGAATTAGCCCTCAATTTTTCAGGCTATCACGAGGAAGAAACCTTAATGAATGTCAATACTAAAATCACAGGCAGTCGAGATCAATTACGATTTACAGTGAATCCTGATAGTTTAATTCTCAACAAAGAAAAATGGATCGTCCCATCTGGCAATGAAGTGATTCTAACAGAGAAAAATTTGGAATTTAATGACTTCAAGATTACAAAGAACAATCAATCTATAGAACTCACTGATACATTAGAAAACATCGCTAAGAAGCATATTGCTATTATATTTGAAAATTATGACATCAATGAATTTTTCAACTATTTAAGTCCAAAAGCCGAATTAGCCACTGGAAAATTAAATGGTAATTTTGTTCTTGAAGATCCTTTTGAAAACGCAGGAATCATTGCCGACCTAAGCATTAAAGACTTCTATGCACTGCAAACGGATTTAGGTACTTTGAGCATTAACGGGAATTCTCTTGGCGCAAATAGTTATGCTTTTAATGCTGGATTAAAAGGTGGTGATATTGATTTTGATCTCACCGGAGATTATACAGTGACAAACAACATAGCGAATCTCGATCTTGATTTTGACATCAATGAATTCAAAATAAAAGCGCTGAACACCTTATCTCAAGGTGAAGTTAAAAATTCTGAAGGTAGTTTCTCTGGTGCTTTTAAAGTAACAGGTACCACAGCAGATCCACAATACGATGGGTATCTCACATTTAATAATGCAAGTTTCAACATCGCTAAACTCAACTCAAAGTTTAGCATGGCCAATGAAAAACTAAACATTAACAACAGTGGTCTTTCTATGAAAGATTTTACCATTCGTGATGAAAATGATAATGCCTTGGTGCTTTCAGGAAACGTTGGCACCGAAAGTTTTATCAATCCAACATTCGATTTAACTGTAAAAACTAAAAATTTTCAAGTCTTAAATGCCACTAAAGAAGACAACGAAGAATTTTACGGCAAAGTGACTTTTGATGCTAATGCAAAACTTACTGGAGATTTACAAATCCCTAAATTAGATGCAAAACTCACCTTAGGTTCTGATACCGATTTCACCTACGTGTTACCATCTTCTGTTGCTAGTGTTGAAGAACGTGATGGTGTGGTTGTATTTGTAAATCGAGAAAATAGAGATGCTATTCTCACCCAAACAGAAGAACAAACGGCAACAATAAAAGGCTTTGATATTTCGGCCTTATTTAACGTCGGTAAAAATGCTGCCGTTACTATAATTATAGATGAAGAAACTGGAGATAATTTTAAAATTTCGGGTGAAGGCGATTTTGTTTTTACCATGAAACCAAACGGCAGAATTACATTAACTGGTGCTTATGAAATTTCAGAAGGGCATTACGAACTCAATCTTTACAATTTAGTTAATCGAAAATTTTTAATTGCGCAAGGCAGTCGTGTTACTTGGTCTGGTGATCCATTTGATGCTAAACTTGATGTACGCGCTATTTACAACTTAGAAACCTCAGCATATGGACTGATGGCCTCTCAAATTTCTGGTGCAGATTCTTCTGTAAAAAGTAAATACCAAGAAGTTTTACCCTTTAATGTGTATCTTAATATTGACGGGGAACTTTTGCAGCCTAAAATTTCCTTTGGTTTAGATATGCCAGAAGAAGAACAAGGCGCAGTAAGCGGACAAGTGTATAGTAGAGTGCAACAAGTGAACCAACAAGAAGGTGAACTGAATCGACAAGTCTTTTCTTTATTAGTCCTTAATCGATTCTACCCAGATTCTGGCAGCGATGGTAGTGATGGTGGTTTTGCAACCATAGCAAGAGACAATTTAAATGATGCGGTTTCTGACCAACTTAATGCGTTTTCAGACAAACTTTTAGGCCGTTCTGGTATTGAACTCGATTTTGGATTGAACAGCTACACTGATTATCAAGGCGATTCACCAACAGACCGTACAGAATTAGAAATTGCGGCAAAGAAAAAATTGTTTAACGACAGATTAACCGTGAGTGTTGGTAGTGATGTGGACATACAAGGTAGCAGCAGCACTGATGAAGAAACACCTATCATTGGTAATGTAAGTTTAGAATATGCCTTAACAGAAGATGGTAGGTACCGATTAAAAGGCTTTAGAAAAAGTGAATTTGAAAATGTCATTGATGGTCAAACAATAGTCAGTGGTATTAGCTTAATATTTACTAAAGAATTTAACCAATTTAACGAACTTTGGGATGCTATTTTGCGTTCTAAGAAAGAGAAAGAAGCAGCATCCGAAGCTGAGGACGTTACTCAAGAAAAGCAAGAAGCTACGGACGAAAGCATGGAACAGAAAACAAATTAAATTTGAAAAGAACTTTAAGACATAGCGTTGCTTTTATCGTATTCGGAATGGTGCTATACTCGTGCAGTATCACAAAACACATTCCTGAAGGCGAACGCTTATATACAGGTGCTACCATTGAAATTGAAGCTGATTCTATTATAAAAAATGAAAAAGAACTAAAAACAGAATTAGAAACGATTTTGAGACCAGAACCTAATTCAAAGTTTTTAGGAATGTATGTGGGTTTATATTATTATTACAAAAACCAAAAAGAGAATCCAGGATTTCTCAATAGATGGCTCTATAAACAACTTGGAGAAAAACCCGTTTATCAATCTAGCGTAGAACCGTTTGAAGTTGAAGCTGTTTTAAGAAACCGATTAGAAAACAAAGGATTTTTCTACAGTACTGCAACATCTTCTTTTGAAGAGAAAGAGATTGAAGCCTCTATAAATTATAAACTAAATGTCACGGAACCTTATAAAATGGAGCGTTTTGAAATTGACTCAATGCCTTCACCACTGTATGAAGCGGTCAAAAAAGAAACCGATAAATCTCATTTTCAAAATGATATGCGTTTCGATTTGTCTAATATGAAATTAGAACGCCAACGTATTGATACAGAGCTAAAACAAAAAGGCTATTATAATCTGAATTCAGATTTTTTCATTTTTGAAGCCGACACGACGCAATATGATAAAAAGCGTTTCGATTTATTTTTAAAATTAAAAGCTGAAGTCCCTAAAAAGGCAACCATTCCTTACCAAATTTCTACAATAAATGTCTTTTCAAATTACGATTTACAAGATTCGACGTACGTAGCGCCCGAACGATTCAACAATAAAAATTACATCCAAGATACACTTTTTATGAAACTAAAATATCTTGATGAATTTGTTACACTAAAGGAAGGCGATTTATACAGTCCTGACGAATCTAAAAATACAGCAAGACGACTTTCAAAAATCGGAGCCTATAAATACGTGAACATTCAATATAAAGAAATTGATTCATTAGAAACCGATAGTTTAGGACTTCTAGAAGCCAATATATTCTTATCACCATTAACAAAACGCGCTGTTCGTGCAGAATTACAAGGCGTTACAAAATCTAATAATTATACAGGACCACATTTAGCATTAACCTACAGTAATCGTAATGTCTTTAATGGTGGAGAAACCTTAAATATTAGCACAAATGTGGGTTATGAATCGCAGTTTGCCAGTGGTGATGATGCAGGAAATACAAGTTTAGAATTAGGCTTAACTACCGAACTTATTTTTCCACGTGTTTTATTTCCGGTAAAAATTAATACGGATTTCTTTAAATATTCTATACCAAAAACCAAAACAAGCATTGGACTTAACTATTTAAGTCGAAGCGAATTGTACACTTTACTCTCTGCAAATGGCCAATTTGGGTATTCTTGGAATGCGAATAAATATATAACTTATGCTTTTAACCCTATATCGGTGAGTTACACAAGACTTTCAAATACAACCGATGAATTTGACGCTATTTTAGATGAAAATGTATATCTACAACAAAGTTTCGATCAGCAATTTATTTCAGGGATGACCTTTTCATTCACCTATAACGAAATGGTAGACGCAAACGATCCTAATCAATTTTACCTCAATACTACCTTAGATGTTGCAGGTAATTCAATAAGCTTATTAGGACAAGAAACCACATCTGGTGAACCTAAAGAATTTTTAGGTTTGGAATATGCGCAATATGCGAAAGCCGATTTAGATTTAAGATTCCATCTTAATTTCGGCAAAGACCGAGCGCAAACTTTAGCAACGCGTTTATTTGCTGGTTATGGTTTACCTTATGGAAATTCGGATGTTATTCCCTACGTGAAACAATATTTTTCAGGAGGACCTTACAGCGTTAGAGCATTTAAAACACGCTCTTTAGGACCAGGAACCTATGACGATGAGAGCGATGACGATAGCGATGTGACCTACTTTGACCAAACCGGAAACATTAGACTCGAAGCCAATGTAGAATATCGTTTTCCGTTATTTTCATTTTTTAAAGGTGCGGTATTCGCTGATGCTGGAAATGTTTGGAACTCTAAAACGAATTCAGTATTTGATGGCGAAGATAAATTTACCTCTAACTTCATCAATGAATTAGGTATGGGAGCTGGATTTGGATTGCATATAGATGTGCAAGGCTTTGTCATTCGGTTCGATTTGGCAGCACCATTTCACGATCCTTCACTAGCAGAAGGTGAGCGCTGGGATTTTAAATATGATGAACCTGTGCTTAATTTTGCTATTGGGTATTCGTTCTAAATAGAGACAAGCCCAAGTAAGCTGACACCATAAATCTTCTTTTTTTATCATTTATCTCAAACTTCAAGCTAAAACCTTAATAAGGTCGCACCTAATTCCTAAAATTATTATATATTTATTGATTCACATATTTTAAAAACACAGATTCACATTTAGATGACAGATAAAGAACAATTCATGAAAGAAGCGGTTAACGCTGCCCTTAAAGGAATGAACAATAATGAAGGTGGACCATTTGGTTGCGTTGTTGTTAAAGACGGAAAAATTGTAGGACGCGGCAACAACAAGGTCACCTCTACTAACGATCCAACAGCACATGCCGAAGTTACAGCCATTAGAGATGCTTGTAAAAATTTAGATTCTTTCCAATTGGACGGTTGCGAAATTTATACCTCTTGCGAACCGTGCCCAATGTGCTTAGGAGCCATTTACTGGGCACGACCAGACAAGGTTTATTACGGTAGTAATCAAGTAGATGCTGCGAATATTGGCTTTGATGACGAATTTATTTATAAAGAAATTCCATTACCATACTCAGAACGTAGTATTCCTTTTGAACAATTGGCAAGAGAAGTGGCTTTAGAACCTTTTCAGGAATGGACTAAGAAACTTGATAAGACTGAGTATTAGTAAATAAAATTATTTTGTGGCATTATAAAAGTAAATTAATAAGCGAAGGAATTATTAAATTTCAAATTCATGAAAATGACAAAATTATCAATTTCAAAGATTGGATTTTCCTTATTCAAAACTCTTCCGAATTTATTGAATTCTTCATTGAACTATTAAGAAATTGTGAATTCGATGCATATTATTGGGAAGTTAAGCCGATTGATAAGAAAAGTATATGTGAAAAGTTTGAATTTGTTCTAATTTTTTCTTCACATCTCAATTCTTTAAAATCAAATATCACTCCTTTTGAAAAATATTTTCAAAATAATTCAGAAGTTGTTAGTTTTAATAATTTACGTGGTGATGCTAAACTAATAGTTCCTACTAAAATATCTGATATAGAAAATTACACACATATAGCCATATTCATTTGTAAAGCTCCTCAACATCAAATAATAAAGTTTTGGAAAAAAGTAGCTCAAGAATATTCAAAAATAATTGGCACTGAAAAAAAATGGTTGAGTACTGCTGGTTTAGGAGTTCATTGGCTACATGTTAGATTAGACTCTAAGCCAAAATATTATAAATATAAAGAATACAAATTGATAACATAACAAAGAACTAGACCATTGATCACCTTCATCCTAAATAACAAAACCATTAAAACGTCAGAACATTCAGGCACAACTTTACTGGATTTTGTACGTTACGAGCAACGCCTTACAGGAACCAAAATTGGTTGTCGCGAAGGTGACTGTGGAGCTTGCACACTTTTAGTTGGCACATTAACCAACGATATTATGGAATACCAAAGTATCACCTCGTGCATTTCACCATTAGGTAATGCGCATGGCAAACATATTGTAACGGTTGAAGGCACAAATCTAAAAGGCAAACTAACCACAGCTCAAGAAGCCATGAAATCAAATTACGCGACGCAATGCGGATTTTGCACACCAGGTTTCGTCGTCGCTTTAACAGGTTTTGCATTATCGAATTCTGAAAACAATTACGAGAATGCACTAAATGCCATTAGCGGCAATATTTGTAGATGCACTGGTTATAAAGCCATTGAAAAAGCCGCTCACCAAGTGGTTGAAAAACTAGAGCATCAAGAAAAAAATTCTTTTAAATGGTTAATTGACAATGGATTTATTCCAGAGTATTTTGAAAGCATTCCACAACGTTTAAAAGACATCGAAGGAAAATATCTAAATCAACCCAAAGGAAAATATGTTTCTGGAGGTACCGATTTATACGTCCAAAAAGCAGATCACTTAGCAGATAATGACGTGCATCTAATTGCTGAGAAAGATTATCTAAAAGGCATTACCATTGAAAACGGAATTTGTACCATTGGAACCAACTCAACAGTTTCAGATTTATGGAATCATATAGAATTAAATAACAGGTTACCACACTTAAAAAAGTATTTAAAACTAGTATCATCTGAGCAAATTAGAAACATGGCTTCCTTAGGCGGAAACTTAGTGAATGCCTCACCAATTGGTGATATGACCATTTTCTTTTTAGCGTTGAATAGTGAAATCACAATTTCAAACGAAAATCAAAAAGAACGAACTCGCAAGCTTAAAAATTTCTACCAAGGATACAAAACCTTCGATTTAAAAGAAGGCGAACTTCTAAAAGACATCACCTTTAAATTACCAACAGAACAGTCATTTTTCAATTTTGAAAAAGTGTGTAAACGCACCCATTTAGATATTGCAAGTGTCAATTCTGCCATTCAGTTGTCTGTTGAAAACGACACCATTTCAGAAGCTCACGTTTCAATTGGTGGTGTTGCTGCTATTCCAAAGTATTTACATGAAACTTCCGCTTTTTTAGTAGGGAAACCACTGACTTTAGAAACAATATTGAAAGCTAACGAGATACTTCAAAAAGAAATCAGTCCAATTAGCGATGTTAGAGGCACAACAGATTACAAACGCTTGCTTGCTAGACAATTGTTTTTCGCGCATTTCACGGAGTTGTTTCCAAAGTATTTCACCTTAAACGATTTTATTCAACATGCATAAGAACAAAGAAAATAAAGTCTTAGATACGAAGTTAGATGCGGTTTCAAAATCATTAAAACGCAGCATTAAAAACTTAGATTCTTACACACATGTTAGAGGTGAATCTCTATATGTTGATGATGTTAATATTAGACAAGGTACCTTTCACGCCGTGGTTTTTGACTCACCAAAAGCTCACGGAAAAATTAAAAGTATTGATTACTCAAAAGCGGAATCATTAGATGGTGTGGAACGTATTTTTACGTATAAAGATGTTCCTGGTAAAAACGAAATTGGCGGCATTATTCCAGACGAACCTTTATTTGCAGAACACGAGGTCGATTTTTGGGGCATGCCAATTGCGCTAATTGTAGCAGAATCAGAATTTATTGCCAGAAAAGCTCGAGATTTAATCGAGATTGAAATTGAAGATTTACCAGTCATCACCACAGCAAAAGAAGCAAAAGCAAAAGGCAGCTTTATTAATGCACCACGTTCTTTTAGTTTAGGCGATACAGAAAAAGCATTTCAAGATTGTGAGTACGTTTTTGAAGGCGAAACCTTTTCCAACGGTCAAGAACATTTATATATTGAAGCGCAAGGTGCTTACGCAGAACCTTTAGAAAATGGCAATATAAAAGTGACGTCTTCTACACAAGGACCAACTTCTGTACAGAAAACAATTGCTCAAGTTTTAGGTATTGCAATGCATAAAATTGAAGTTGATGTCACACGACTTGGTGGCGGATTTGGTGGCAAGGAAGACCAAGCGACACCTTGGGCTGTGATGGCTGCATTGGCAACGTATCATTTAAATCAATCGGTAAAATTGATACTGAATCGTCATGATGATTTACGCATGACAGGTAAACGTCATCCTTATGAAAGCACTTATAAAATTGGACTTTCTAAAGACTTAAAAATCCTAGCCTACCAAACTGAATTTTTACAAAATTCTGGAGCAGCAGCAGATTTATCGCCAGCCATTGCAGAGCGTACCTTATTTCATGCCACCAACAGTTATTATGTACCAAATGTAACAACCAAAGTATTGAGTTGTAAAACCAACTTACCACCAAATACAGCCTTTAGAGGTTTTGGTGGACCACAAGGTATGTTTGTTATTGAGTCTGCGATTGCAAAAGCTGCTTCTGAAATTGGAGTTTCTGCCAGACAAATTCAAGAAGCCAATTTGTTAGATGAAAATGACACGTTTTCGTATGGACAAATAGCTAAAAAAGTAGAAGCTAAAAACACATGGAATTCTGCTAAAAACATATTTAATAGTGAAGTTTTAGAACAAGAGGTTTCAGACTTCAACAAAAACAATACAGCGTTTAAAAAAGGGGTATCGTTTATGCCCATTACTTTTGGTATTTCGTTTACCAATACACCAATGAATCATGCACGTGCTTTGGTTCATATTTATTTAGATGGAAGTATTGGCATTAGTACTGCTGCTGTAGAAATGGGACAAGGAGTAAACACAAAAATGATGCAAATTGCGGCTGATGTTTTCTCGGTTTCCATAGAACACATTAAGATTGAAACTACCAACACCACTAGAGTTGCCAACACCTCACCTTCTGCTGCGAGTTCTACAGCCGATTTAAATGGAAAGGCTACTCTAATGGCATGTAATGCTTTATTGGAACGTCTCAAAAACGTGGCAGCTGCCTACTTAAAAGTGACACCTGAAGCCATTGTATTAAAAGACGAATTCGTTTACATGAATAATGAAAAAACAGAAGTGGAATGGAAGCATCTGATAAGCATGGCCATGTTAGAGCGGGTTGCTTTAACCGAAAATGCACATTACGCCACACCAGAAATTCACTTTGATAAAACTAAAGAAAAAGGACATCCTTTTGCCTATCATGTTTATGGTACAGCGATTACTACGACAACCATAGATTGTACACGTGGGACTTACGAATTTGACTCTGTAAAAATCGTTCATGATTATGGCAAAAGCATGAGTGAAGGTATAGATTTAGGTCAGGTTGAAGGTGCATTAATTCAAGGTATGGGTTGGATGACTATGGAAGAAATTGCTTATAATGATGAAGGCAAATTACTCTCGAACGCGCTTTCCACTTACAAAATACCAGATATTTTTTCTGTACCAAAAAGCGTGGAAGTGATTCCTGTGGAAACCAAAGGACATGAATTAGCTATTTTAAAATCAAAAGCCGTTGGCGAACCGCCTTTAATGTATGGCATTGGTGCTTATTTTGCACTTCAAAATGCCATAAAAGCCTTTAATTCCAACTATGATTTAAAGTTTCACGCTCCAATGACTCCTGAAAAAGTCTTAATGAGTTTATACAGTTAAAAAGCCATGGAAGAATGTCTTATATATAGTAAGCGATGCTTTTTAGATGATGTATTTAAAGAAGCTACAATTCATGTAAAACATGGGAAAATTCATCGTATAAACGCAGGATATCATCAAGTTGAAAACATTCCGTTTTTAGACTATCAGAACCTTATCGTTATGCCTGGCATTATTGATGCGCACGTGCATATTAATGAACCTGGACGCGAAGATTGGGAAGGTTTTGATACAGCCACAAAAGCGGCAGCTATTGGAGGTGTCACTACGCTAATTGAAATGCCATTAAATGCAAGTCCAGTTACTACAAACATCAAATCATTTAAATTAAAACAAGACGCTTCTAAAGGTAAGCTTCATGTGAATTGCGGATTTTATGGTGGTGTTATTCCAACAAATAAAAAGGATATAGAAGATTTAATAAAAGCAGGTGTTTTTGGAATTAAAGGTTTTCTATCCCATTCGGGAATTGATGAATTTCCTAATGTTTCAAAACTAGATTTGGAAGCTATTGCGCCTATTCTAAAACAATATGACACCCCTTTATTGCTTCATTGTGAATTAACTGACGAGGCTATTCCTGAAGTGACAAATCCTAAAAGTTATCAAGAGTATTTAGAATCAAGACCTCAACATTGGGAAACTAATGCTATTGATTTAGCTTTAGAGCTTCAAAAAGCCTTTGATATTAAAGTGCATATTGTTCATCTTTCGGCTTCAGAAGGTATTGAGCGGATTAAACAGCGCAAAAAAGAAACCAATAAACTGACTGTAGAAACCTGTCCGCATTATTTATATTTTAATGCCGAAACCATTCCGGATGAGTCACCCATTTTCAAATGTGCTCCACCCATTAGAGAAAAAGCTAATAATGACCAACTTTGGGACTTTTTATTAGACGATGGTTTTAACTTTTTAGCCTCAGACCACTCACCTGCTCCACCTGAACGTAAACAATTAGAAAGTGGAGATTTCTTTAAAGCTTGGGGAGGCATATCAGGATTGCAGTTTACACTTCCTATATTGTTTTCTGAAGGTAAAAAAAGAGGATTACCAACAGAAAAACTCATTTCATTGCTAACAAAGAAACCAGCAGAATTTTTAGGAATTAATGATAAAAAAGGTGCTTTAATCGCAGGCTTTGATGCTGATATTACAGTTTGGGATGACACTTTAGAAATTCCTATTTTAGAAGGCACCATACAACACAAGCATAAAGCAACACCATATATGAATGAAAAGCTCATTGGAAAAGTAATGCATACATTTGTGAATGGTGTTCAAGTAGTTGAAGACTCAAAATTAAAGACGCTTCAACAAGGACAATTACTACTTAAGAGGATATATGATTAAAATATTAATATTATTAACTTGGCTTACTATTTTTATAATTATAGTTGCTGGCACCTACAAAATTCAGAATCTCATCAGTGATTTTAAAGCTAAAGGCAAGGATGAAAAAGCAGAAGTCTTACAAACATCTCAAAATTGGTTTTACGCTTTAATTGTTATCGCTTCTATATGTGGTATTGGTGTTTTATATCTTTTTTTGAAAGGCACTATTTACGAAAGTCATTTTTTTGAATGGCTAAATTTAACGGTTCGCTTAATTCACATCACTTTCGGAATTGCTTGGATTGGAGCTTCATTCTATTTTGTGTTTTTAGAGAATGCCTTAAACAGAACTGAAAATGTAAGAGATGAATTAGCAGGTAACCTTTGGGCCGTTCATGGTGGTGGATTTTACTATGTAGAAAAATACAAATTAGCACCAAAAAAAATCCCGAAGCATCTGCATTGGTTTAAATATGAAGCTTATTTTACTTGGCTTTCTGGGTTTTGTCTGCTTTCAATAGTCTATTATTTTAATGCCAGCTCTTACTTAATAGACCCTGAAGTTTTAGATATTTTGCCTTCAACAGCTATCGCCATTAGTGTAGCTTCTTTAATAATTGGTTGGATTTTATATGACCAAATTTGCAAACGCTTAAGCAACAATAAAGTCGTTTTTACCATGGCAATAACAGTTTTGATGTTTTTATTTGCTTGGTTTTATGCTCAAGTTTTTAGTGGTAGAGCGGCTTATATTCACTTTGGTGCTTTTTTAGGAACTTTAATGGCTGCCAATGTATTTTTCATTATAATTCCTGGGCAAAAACGGATGGTCGCTGCTGCAAAGAAAGGCTTGCTTCCAGATCCTGCAGATGGAAAAGCAGCTGGATTACGATCGTACACTAATAATTATTTTACACTTCCTGTGTTGTTTGTGATGATTAGCAATCATTTTCCGAGTACGTTTGGAAATGCCTACCAATGGATTGTTCTTATTGGTATTACTCTGGGTACAGCAGGAGTAAAACACTATCTCAATTTACGTGAAAAAGGACAGCTTTCTATTTGGGTAATGCCAATTTCTGTATTACTTTTATTTGGGATGGCATTTATGACGGCACCTACACCTCCAAAATATGAAAACTGCCAAGAAATGGTTTCGTTTATAGATGTTCAAACTATTATTAACAATAGATGTACAGTTTGCCATTCTTCAAATCCAACAGATGCTGTATGGAAAGTTGCACCAAATGGCGTGAAATATGATACGGCTGAACAGATTTATAATTTAAAAGATAAAATTTTTCAACGCGTCGTAGTAAGTAAAAACATGCCTTTTAATAATAATCAAACAGGAATGACCCAGGAAGAACGCGATATGATTAATTGTTGGATCAATCAAGGAGCACCAAAATAAAGCATATGATAACAATAGACCAACTTAATTCACTTTCTAATGAGGAAGCATTTTCTAAATTAGAGCAATGCTGTGTTTCCAAAACTTGGGTGAATGGTATGCTTGCAAGTAGACCTTTTGCAACGGAAAGTGAATTGATCACAAAAGCCGCATCAATATGGTATAACGATTGTGCTTTAGACGATTTTAAAGAAGCCTTTACTGGCCATCCAAAAATTGGAAATATAGAAAGTTTAAAAGCCAAATTCGCTCATACCGCAAATTGGGCAGGAAACGAACAAGCTAAAGTTGCAGAAGCCAATACAGATACTATTGAAGCCTTAGCAAAAGCCAATGATGCATACGAAGCTAAATTCGGTTATATTTTTATAGTGAGCGCTAGTGGAAAATCGGCTGAAGAAATGTTAGCGATTATCAATTGTAGGTTGAATCATGACGAAGCCGATGAAATTTATGTTGCTATGAATGAGCAGCATAAAATTACCGTCATTCGATTAGTAAAACTCATTGAAAATCTTGCTAAAAACGCAGATTTAAGTAGTCATTTAACCACGCATGCTTTAGATACTTCTTTAGGAATTCCTGCAAAACATATGCTGATAACACTAAAAGGTTTACGTAACAATCAATGGAAACCAATGAGTGTTGGCATTACAAATAACGATGGTCGGATTTCAGATGTGTTGCCTCCTGGTCAACTTTTAACACCTGGACATTACACGATGCTCTTTGACACAGCAAACTATTTTAAAAATAGTAATCAAAAAGGATTTTATCCTGAAGTTTCAATTCAATTTGAAGTGACAGATACAAACCATTATCACGTACCATTATTAATTAACCCTTATGGTTATTCAACATATAAAGGAAGTTAATTAGTCACACTAAATAAAAACATTAATTTAAAATACAATATTATGGCATATACATTTAATCCACCAAAGCGTTACTTAATGGGTCCTGGACCATCCGATGCACACCCTAGAGTTCTAAAAGCTATGGCATCTCCTTTAATTGGTCATTTAGATCCACATTTTGTAACCATGATGGATCAAGTTAAGGATATGGTTCAAAAAACCTTTTTAACGCAAAACAATCTAACATTTGTAGTTTCAGCACCTGGAAGTGCAGGCATGGAAACCTGTTTAGCCAATTTATTAGAACCAGGTGACGAATGTATTATTTGCATCAATGGTGTGTTTGGTGGACGTATGGCAGAAATCGCAGAACGTTGTGGTGCTACAGTTCACAAAGTAATGACTCCTTGGGGAAAAGTCACTTCTGAGCAACAAATAAAAGACGCTTTAAAAGACTGCCCGAAACCAAAATTGGTAGCATTAGTGCATGCTGAAACCTCAACTGGTGCTTTACAACCCTTAGAAGAGATTAGTAAACTTGTGCATGATGTTGATTCACTTTTAGTCGTTGATGCTGTAACCTCTTATTGTGGTGTACCCTTAAAAGTTGATGAATGGGGAATTGATGCTATTTACACAGGATCACAAAAAAACTTAAGTGCGCCTCCTGGATTATCTCCTGTAAGTTTTTCTCCAAGAGCAGTTGAAGTTCTTGAAAATAGAAAGACCAAAGTTCAAAGTTGGTTTTTAGACTTAAATCTCGTTAAAAATTATTGGGCTGGAGCTAAAAGAGCGTATCATCATACAGCTCCTGTTTCTGCTGTTTTTGCTTTACATGAAGCATTAAATTTAGTCATGGAAGAAGGCTTAGAAAACCGATGGAAAAGACATTATGAGGTGCACGATTATTTACAACAAGAATTAGAAGCTCTTGGCTTTAAATATTTAGTGGACAAAGCACATCGTTTACCTAACTTAAATTCTGTTTATTTACCAGAAAGCGTAACAGATGAAGCTACTTTAAGAACCAAATTATTAACTGACTTTAATATTGAAGTTGGTGGTGGACTTGGTGATTTTGCAGGTAAAATTTGGCGTATCGGAATTATGGGTGAAAGTTGTACGCATAACCATGTAAATATGCTAATAGGTGCTTTGAAAGAAATACTTTAGTAACATATGTTGTCATAATGAGCGCAATTGAAAATGAATTCTAGATTTTTAATTGCGCTCAAACTGACATTTTGGATTGTTTTTTAGCTAGCAACGTCCTTTAACGTTAAAGCTAACGTTTGCACTCCTTTATCTATTTCTTCAGGTGAACTGTATTCATCTGGACGATGACTTACTCCATCTTTACTAGGAATAAAAATCATGGTAGTTGGAAACAATTGTGCCATAAACAAAGAATCATGATAAGCATGACTCGTCATCACTTTCGTTGAATACCCTAAACCTTTGGCTGCTTTTTCCGCTGTATGCACTAAGTTCTCATCACAAGTGGCAGGAGGATCGCAATTCAATAATTCTATTGAATATTTAATATGTCGCTTCTCGCAAATTTCAGCGATTTCATGTTTTAAATCTGCAAGAGCTTTGTCTCTCGTTTCAATATTTGTATCCCGTAAATCTATTTCTAAGTATGCTTCTTTGGGAATACTATTGACTGCACGTGGAAGAATATCAAAAATTCCGGTCGTGGCCACAGTATCTTCACTTTTAGAATCTTTTGCAATGCGTTCAACAGCCATCATAATTTCAGCTCCTGCGACACCAGCATCTTTTCTAATCGGCATTAACACAGCTCCTGCATGACCACCTTCGCCTATCAATTTTACAATCAACGTACTTGGCGCAGCAATTTTATCTACTATACCAATATCTAAGTTTTCTTTTTCTAAACGTGGCCCCTGTTCAATATGTAATTCTACAAAGGCGTGGTAGTAATCTTCAGACAGTTTCACATCATTTAAATCGCCTTTAAATCCAGCTGCTTCTCTGATATCATTAAAAAAACCACCTTCTTTATCTTTAAGCTTTAAGGCTTGTTCGGGTGTTAATTGTCCAGACATCATTCTGCTTCCCAAACAACCAATGGCAAAACGTGTTGGTTCTTCTGCCGTAAACAACACCAATTCTATAGAGCGTTTTGGTTTATAATCTATACTTTTCAAATACCTAATAGCTTCCAAACCACCAAAAACACCAACGGTTCCATCATATTGTCCAGATAATGGAATAGCATCGATATGAGAACCAGTACCCACAGCTGCTAATTCTGGTGCTGTGCCTTCCCAACGCGCATACGTATTTCCTATGGCATCTACTCTAACTTTTAAGCCAATCTCTTCACACATGCCTATAAAATAATCACGCGCGTTTAAATCTTCTTGCGTATATAAAACTCTGGTCACCGATGGAAATTCGCTTGATGAAAAGCGCGCTAAAGTATCGAGTTCTTGGTGTATTCTATTCATAGTTATTTATATTGTTGTTGGAAATCGGTTCACATTTTTATAATAAATATAGACGGCTGGTTCTGTTCCTAAAGCACCAAACCATTGTGGACAATAGGGTGCCATCCAAATGCTATCTCCTTTTTTAATAGGATACCATTTATCTGCTAATCGGTAAATCCCTTGACCTTCTAAATAAATTAAGCCATGCTCCATAATGTGCGTTTCAACAAATGGAAGATTGGCTCCAGGATTATAGGTGAAAATATTAACAGCCATATCCCAAGACAAATTATCTTGTTCTGGCAATAAGTTTTGCATCAACAAATTAGGATCATCACAATAGATGTTTTGTTTAATTTTTGAATCGGAATTAATTATAATTTCTGGAACAGGAAAGCCTTCTAACGGTTCATAAACCTTATGAAAGGTTAATAGTTTAGTGCCTGCTTCAGCCTTAGAAAACAAATAATCTTTTCCTACTGGTATATAAACATAAGATCCCTTTTTGAGATTTTCGTTTTGATTTTCAACGGTTACGTCGCATGAACCTTCTAAAACATAAAAGAAAATTTGTGAGTCTTTAGTTCTGCCTTTCAATTGTCCTGAGGCCTCCATGGTTATTAAAAGCTGACAAAAATTGGCTCCCATAGCTTCGTTAATTACCACATTAACTTCGCAATTATCCCAACCAGGAACTTTACTATTTACAAATCCATCGCCTGTAATCACGGCATGATCAGATTCTACAACTGACCTTGATAAGGCTGTTAGTTTTATTTTACTCATAACTATTTTAATTAAATTCTTTAATTAGTTCGTCCAAAAATTGATCTGAAACTTTTAGAGCGACTTCTATATCTTCTGGGCTCGCATATTCTTCTGGATTATGGCTAATTCCATCTGTACAACGCACAAATAACATAGAAACTGGTGCTACTTTGGATATCATAACCGCATCATGACCTGCTCCACTTGTGATTTCTATGGATTTATCAATGCCCACTTTTTTAATACTTTTTCTAAGCACGTCTTTTAAATGATTATCACAAATCACAGCCGGATTCATTTGCATGACTTTCCAACTCAGTTTGATATTTCTTTTTTTAGAAATTTCTATAGCTTTATGTTGAAGTTGGTCTTGTATTTCGATTAAAAAGTCGGAATCCGCACTTCTGATATCCAGACTATGACACACAAAAGCAGGAATAACATTAGATGTATTAGACAACATATTCATTTTTCCGACAGTGCCTACCAATTTCTCTTGATGCTTTTGCCCAGTTTTTTCTACTTCTAAAATAAACTCTGAAGCTGCACAAAGCGCGTCATCTCTTAAATACATTGGTGAGGTGCCAGCGTGTGCACTTATACCTTCCCAAGTGACTTCTACTCTAATTTGGCTCGCAATATTACTAACTAAGCAAATTGGTAAATTTTCTTTACAAAGCACAGGCCCTTGTTCTATATGAATTTCATAATAACCTAACCAGTCTCCTTCAGGAATTTTATCATTAGAAATGGCTTCTACATTTCCGTAATATGTTTCTATGGCTTCAGATAACGTCACGTTGCAATCATCTGTTCTTAGCAACCAATCCGTATCAAAATTACCAGCCAAAACACTACTTCCTAGATAAGCGGTATTAAAACGTGAACCTTCTTCATCCGAAAAACAAGCAATATTTAAATGAAAAGGTAATTCTGTGTTGTTTTCTTTTAATCGTTGTGCTATTTCAATTCCGAGTATAATCCCTAAAGGACCATCAAAATTTCCGGCGTTATAAACCGTATCGTAATGCGAACCAATAACAAAGTGTTTTGCATTTTGTTGGTTGCTTTTCAACACACCTCTTACATTGCCTAAACTATCACAAAACACAAGCAAACCTGCTGCTTCCATCCAAGTCATTAATAGGTTCTTGGCTTCATTATGTGCAGGTGTTCCAAAAAAGCGAGATAAACACTTATCGTCATCGCTGATTAAGGACAATTGCTCTAATCGTTTTGTAATTCGTTCTGTTCTGTTATTCATTTAGGTCTGAGAGATTCAATTTATAAAAATACTGTTATTCAAAATAGATACAAACTAAAATGCAGATTTCTTGGAAGGGCTTTTTTATGCTTCAATGACAATTAATTTTGGTAAACGTTAACCTCATCATAGCGTAACTAATGAGATGGTATGATGTAGAAAGGTTTAATTATAACCTTGTAGGTATAAATCGACTTTTCACATCTACAAGGTTGCGGAAATCTTACAAGACTAATTCAGGTTTTCTAGGTTTACTTTTGTTAGAATCCGATATTCTGTGATTGAATAGTGCTTCACAATGACTTCAACCAAATAATTTCTAACTACAAGAATGAGATGCCTGTTTTTATCAGTTAAACAATTAGGAATCAATCTCTCTGCAGACCAATGCAAACCTTCATTCCTTAATTCAAGTTTTCCAAGTTCATCTATAATGAGATATGTCGTCTTAGTTTCGGAATCCGCAGAAATTAAAAATTCATTCGCTTTATCAAAAGCAGATTTCAAAAATTTAAAGTTTCCTATTTTAATAATATCTTCAGTGTCGAGTTCCGTTTCAAGTTCAAATTCATTCTTAGATTTAACCTCTAGAAAATAACGTCTTCCTTCGGCATTATCTGGACATAACAAACCATCGACATCATTTCGGTTCTTACACCACTCCGATAAAGCTGTTGTTTTACCAGATCGAATTTCACCTGTAAGAATATAAATCATTCCGAAGGCACTTTAAAATGAATACAATTAGAAATGCCATTGGCCATAAAATATTTGAACCGTGTATACCCTTTGAGGTGTTTTGTATCTTTCCAAGTATATGAAATTATCTGTCGGAAATAAGGAAACAAATCCATCGCATTACTAATATCCTCTTGATATTTAGACTCCTTTTTTCGAAGAAACTTCTGAACTACTTTCAATAAGAAAGGGCCAATCACGACATACCAAAGCATTAAAATTAAGAAGCTTCGCAAGACAATATAAATGGCTTTTTCCCATCCAAAAAGTGGACCTCCAAATATTGAAAAAGCTAAAACTATAATCGCAATCGTAACCAGCCAAACCCAAATGACTTTAGTTTTAAAGGCTACTTTTTTCTTGTGATTCTCAGAGGTTGCAGAATCTAATTCTAGGTAAAAGTCCGCTTCGGTTTTATTGGCAATAATTCCAATGACATTTTTAATAAAGACTCCTGCCAAAACACCACAAACCCCATAGATTAATAAATATAATGTCACTAAAAATGATGTTGTTGATGTGCTAAACATAAAATTAAGTTTACTCTGCACCCAAGCACCATAAATATTAACGGCCTCCCATAATTCTGTACCATATACAATGGTCAGTATTATTAATTTCTGAAGCGCAGACTCTAGAAATGTCACCATTCCTAAGACCATTAAAGTAATGCCTTTCCATGAAAAGTTAGAAAATAAAACGGCTCCGAGAATAGCTTGAAAACTCACTGCAACATAAGCTCCGAAAGGTGAATATGGACTCACGGCCATTTTTATAATTAACACAATCACCAAGGCTTTTAAGATGGCTTGCCATTTATTTACGGCATAATAGGCTATCAAACTAATCAGTAAAATAGAGACACCACCCACAATTAATCCTGTGAATGGAGAATTAAACACGTGTAAAAAACCACCTAAACCCGACTCGTTTAAAGCCCAAAGTGCAGTTAGTTTTTCTATAATGGATTTATTGTTTTTCATGCATACTTCCCGTAAAAACGGGCATCTCTTTTAATTCTCAACGGTGTCTTTATAATGCACTTGAAGCAATTGAGCCACCACGCTAATCGCAATTTCCTTTGGTGTATCTCCTCCAATGTCTAAACCTATTGGACACACCACATTTGTCATTCCTTCAGGAATATGCATCTCATTAATCAACATATTATTGAATCTTACTTTTTTTGTTTTGCTTCCTATTAGTCCTAAAAATTTAGTTTCGTTTTGTAATGCCATTGTTATAATATCAAAATCAATAGCATGATTGTGAGTCAACACTAAAACATAACAATTAGATCCCCATTTTACAGCATCTTTAAACGATTTAAAATCGGTTTCAGTGGCTTGATGCGTGGTTACAATGCTGTCTAATTCTAGATTAGAAAACCAATCTTCGCGTGAATCTATAAGGTTCACTTTAAAAGGTGTATCGACTAATAATTTTGTGATTTCAACACCGATATGTCCTGCTCCAAATAAAAATAATTCTGGTGATTGATTCATAGGTTCTATAATAAATTCCACTTTTCCACCACAACATTGTTCAAATTCGGGTCCCAAAGTATAAGTCGATTCAATAATTCTATTCTCTTTTAAAGCAACGATAGCCTCGTCTATGGCTTTAAATTCAAGTTTCCCTCCTCCTATCGTTCCATGGATTTCTTTACCCTCAGTCACGAGCATACGCGAACCCACCACACAAGGAGTTGACCCTAAACACTTGGACACCGTTATAAAGGCAACAGGTATTTGCTTTTGTTTAAATTCAAAAAGTAATTCAATCCAGTTTTGCATTTCTAATAAAAAAGAGAATTTAAAAGTAAGGTTTTTTTGATATAAATGGTATTATCTTCTAAAACTAGAGTCAAACCTTTTAATAGCAATCAAACTTTTAAAATTTTCTGTAATCTTTAGGATTTAACTTCGACATAAGATTGTATATTGATTTTTTTAATCAAAATACAACTATATGTCAAAACCATATTACGATGCTGCGGATTTACGCAAATTTGGAAAAATCACAGAATGGAGTGAAGAATTAGGAACAAAATTCTTCGATTATTACGCAAAAGTATTTGAAGAAGGCGCTTTAACTGCTCGTGAAAAATCACTCATAGCTTTAGCTGTAGCGCATACAGAACAATGTCCATATTGTATTGATGCCTATACAAAAGACACATTACAACGTGGCATTACTAAAGAGCAAATGATGGAAGCCATACATGTTGGTGCAGCCATAAAAAGCGGCGCCACTTTAGTACATGGTGTACAAATGATGAATAAAGTCAACAAATTAGACGGTTAAGATAAAAACCTCAACCGCATTAATTTCGTAAGAATTACAAACAAGAGAAACGATTAATGGCAACAAAGTCCCTAAAAAAACTCGGAAACGATTTAGCGCAAAGCAATAAACAAATAGAAATACTCTCTAATGGTATCTTTAAAAGTGGTGAATTACCAACCTTTAAAGATAAGATTTCAGAAACGAGTCAATTTCCAATTAAAGCTAAAAAACTAGAAATTCTACAGATTAATGTTGGCTACATGTGTAATCAAGTTTGCGACCATTGCCATGTAGATGCTGGTCCGGATCGAAAAGAAATAATGACCAGAGATACCATGAGACAATGTCTTGAAGTCATAAAAAACTCAGGTGCGCACACGCTAGATTTAACTGGTGGCGCACCAGAAATGAATCCTGATTTTAGATGGTTTGTAGAAGAAGCTGCCAAAGTGGGAATTAAAGATTTCATCGTGCGTTCTAACCTTACCATTATTAGAGCAAACAAAAAATATTATGACTTGCCAGAATTCTTTAAAAAACACAATGTACATGTGGTAAGTTCTATGCCACACTGGACACGTGGAAAAACGGATAAACAACGTGGTGATGGTGTTTTTGATAAATCTATAAAAGCCCTACAAGAATTAAATGCCGTGGGTTACGGAATGCCAGGAAGTGATCTAAAACTAGATTTAGTTTACAATCCGTCTGGAGCTTTTTTACCAGGTGATCAAGTTGCAATGGAAAAGGATTTCAAAAAGGCATTGATGGACGATTTTGGAATTGAATTCCATAATCTATTTGCGATTACAAATTTACCTATCGCACGATTCTTAGATTATTTAATTGCTTCAGAAAATTACGAAGATTATATGTATTCTTTAGTGGAAGCTTATAATCCGGCTGCTGTAGAAAATGTGATGTGTACCAACACCTTATCAATTAGTTGGGATGGGTATTTATTTGATTGTGATTTTAATCAGATGCTAGAGTTACCCGTAAATAGCAAATCGAGACATATTTCAGAATTTAACGAAGAATTATTAGAAGGAAGAAACATCGTTATTTCTCAACATTGCTATGGTTGTACTGCTGGAGCAGGAAGTAGTTGTCAAGGTGTTGTAGCATAAACAAATTCCTGCCAAATCAGGAATCTCAGACTTAAACAAATTAAGATTCCTGCTTTCGCAGGAATAACATATGAATAACAAAACCGCCATATTAATCTTTGCAAATTCTGCAGGAAAAGAATTGACTTCAAAATCAGTTGTTTCTTCTGACTTCTTTAATTTGCTTGATTCTGATACTGTAAAAACAGTAAAAAAAGCGGGTTTACCTTATTTTCATATTTCTGAGAAAGCGCAAAAAGGACATTCATTTGGAGAACGTTTTACCAACGCTATTGAAACCGTTTTTAATAAAGGGTTTCAAAATGTGATTACACTTGGTAATGACATTCCCAACCTTACCGCTAATCTTATTTTAAAAGCTAAAGATAAATTAGAGAATTCAGATTTTGTTTTAGGACCTTCAACCGATGGAGGTTTCTATTTAATGGGTTTCAAGGAAGCACATTTCAGTAAAACAGACATCCAAAATTTACCTTGGCAAACATCTAAATTAAGACGTTGTTTACATCAAGAATTACTAAAGCAAAACGAAAGTGTTTCTTATTTAGAAACGCTAACAGATATTGATGACACTTCAGATATAGAATTGGTCTTAAAGAATTTTAAATCTTTAGATTTCAATATTAGAAAACTGCTTTTAAAAATTCTAAAAAAAGTAAAAACAATTACAAGAGTCGCTTCTGTTTTTCATGGTAGAACCGTTTTCAACAAACACTACAATAAAGGCTCACCTATTTTACTTCATATTTAAAATTGGGTTTTAATGTCATTAATACCTAAAGATTTTTTCAACTAAATAATCTCTCATTTTAAAAAATAGCCACGTTTTGTGGTCTACATATGAAGCACATTTACTTATGCTTACTGTTATGCTTTTGCTTTTTCAGTAATGCTCAAATTACAATTACCGGAACAGTAACCGAAGCCAGTTCAAAAATACCTTTGCCCTTTGTAAACATTTCATCTAGCAACGGCAATGGAACGACCTCAAGCGATGATGGCACCTACACAATAGTCGTTAATTCAACTACAGATAAACTCACCTACTCATTTTTAGGCTTTAAAACACAAACTATTGAGGTCGCAAATCAAACAATTATCAATATTGAATTACAAGAAGATTCTGCTGCTTTAGATGAAGTTGTAATTACAGCATTAGGTTTAGAACGCGATACCAAAGAATTAGGTTATGCTGTCCAGGCCATTTCCTCTAAGAAATTAACAGAAGTAAAAACCGTGAACTTTCTAGACAACCTACAAGGAAAATTAGCTGGAGTAACGGTTACACAAGGTGCCACAGGTGTTGGTTCGTCTTCTAAAATTACGATTAGAGGTGAAGCGTCTTTTTCTAATAACAACCCTTTATTTGTGGTTGATGGTGTGCCGATTAACAACGAAACGGTTTTTAATTTCACCAATGAAGCTGCAGCCGGATTTCAAGAAATTGATTTTGGAAATGGTGGTATGGAAGTGAATGCTGATGATATTGGTTCTGTTACCGTTTTAAAAGGGCCAAGTGCTGCCGCATTGTATGGGACAAGAGCATCTAATGGTGTTATTGTTATTGAAACCAAAAACGGAAAAAACAAAAGAGGTTTAGGTATTAGTTTTAATTCCTCGCTTTTTGTGGACACTGCTTTTAGGTTGCCAGATTTTCAAAATTCTTACGGTCAAGGTAATTCTGGTCAGTTTGAATATGGTGATGGTCTTGGTGGTGGTATTAATGATAATATCACCTATTCTTGGGGACCACGTTTAGATGCTGGACTTTTAATTAGACAATTTGATAGTCCTGTGCAATTACCAAACGGTACTTTTGTAAGAGGTGGAGATACTGCACTTTATGATGGTTTAGACATCACAGCTACACCTTTTGTTTCTCATCCGGATAACTTGAAAGATTTTTATGAAACTGGTGTTACCACTATTAATAATATTTCAGTTTCTAATGGGTTCGATTCTGGAAATTACCGATTATCTTTTACCGACTTAAGAAGTGAATCGATTATTCCTGGCGTGAATTTAGACCGACAAACCATTTCTGCTAAATTAAACTTTCAACCAAGTGACAATACCGAAATCAATTCATCTTTCAGTTATATAAATTCTAATAGTGACAATAGACCATCCAATGGTTACGGCAGTGAAAACGCGAATTACTCTTTAGTTGCTTGGGGACCACGCTCTTTAAATATAGAAAATCTTAAAAATTATTGGCAACCTGGTTTAGAAGGCACACAGCAATATTCATTTAATTACACGTTTTTTGACAATCCGTATTTCATTTTAAACGAGAACACCAATTCCTTTAATCGCGACCGAATTTTTGGTAATATTTCTATTACCCAAGACCTAACTAAAAATTTAAGTATTTCTCTTAGAACAGGAATGGATTACAGCACCGAAACTAGACAATTACGGAGAGCCTACAGTAGTAATCGTTTTAGTAATGGTGCTTATGCAGAGCACGATGTTATGTTTAGAGAAGTGAATACCGATTTTTTAATTAACTATAAAAATCAGTTTAATAATTTTTCTGTGGATGTGTTTTTAGGTGGAAATAGATTGAATCAAATTGCAACTACCAAACAATCACAAACGGTTAGTTTGGCACAACCCGGAATTTACAATTTAAACAATGCAGCTTCACCTATTGAAGTCTTTCAATTTGAAAGTGAAAAGCGTATCAATTCATTTTACGGTATTACAAAATTGGGTTATAAAGATTATTTATTTTTAGATATTACAGGTCGAAATGATTGGTCTAGCGCTTTAGCGACACCTTTTTCGGTAGATGGCACCTCGTTTTTCTACCCTTCAGTGTCATCAAGTTTTATACTATCTAATGTTGTGGAATTACCAACTGCCATATCTTTTGCAAAACTGCGAGCGAGTGTGGCACAAGTTGGAAACGACACAAGTGCTTACCAAACTTCTGGTGCTTTTGTATCACAAACACCATACAATAGCGAACCTACGTTTAGCGACCAAGATTTTATTCCCAATGCCAATTTAAAACCAGAAAGCACCACCTCTTATGAGTTTGGTACAGATTTACGATTTTTAGATAATAGATTACGATTCGATTTTACGTATTACAATGCCAATACAAAGGACCAAATTATTTCTTTACCTGTTGCCATTTCTTCTGGTTACAGCCAACAAGTAGTTAATGGCGGAAATGTAAACACACAAGGTGTAGAAATTGTTTTAGGGATTACACCAATTCAAACGGATAATTTCAATTGGAATAGCACGTTTAACTTCGCCACTAATCGCTCTGTTATTAAAAACTTACCACAGTCGGACGGAAGGTTAACACTTGCTTATAGCAGAATTTACGATAGTGCTAATCAAACGGTTTGGTTTCAGGTGGAAGAAGGTGGACGTGTTGGAGATTTTTACGGAACTGGTTATCTAAAAAATGAAAATGATGAATTTTTAATTGATGATAATGGTAACTACATTGCCGATGACAACTTAAAAAAACTAGGAAATTATAATCCAGATTTTACATTAGGATGGAGTAACAATTTCAATTATAAAAATTGGAATATGAGCTTTTTATTCGATTGGCGACAAGGAGGCGAAATTGTATCTAGAACACGCGCTTTAGGAAATGTTGGTGGTCAACTAGCAGAAACGAGTTACCGACCAGATGCCGGAATTGTTGCACAAGGTGTCAATGTAAATACAGGACAAGCAAATACCGTTGCGATTACTGCAGAAAGTTATTACCGACAATTTTACGATAGAAATCACGAAGAAAATAATGTTTATGATGCTTCCTTTTTAAAGTTACGTCAATTCGCTATTGGCTATACTTTTGACTTAAAAGATGGATTTTTAGGTTTAAAAGAAGGTGCTGACATTAGTCTTTCATTAGTTGGAAACAACTTATTTGCTTTCACTGGAAATCCGCATTTTGACCCAGAACAATTAGCCGTTCAAGGCAATGGATTTGTAAGTGGTGTTGAAGACATGAGTTATGCGACAACACGAAGTATTGGTTTCAAAGCCGGATTTAACTTCTAGTTCTCACGACAATGAGAATCTCAAGAAGAGAAAATAAAAGAATAAAGTTCCCTTTTTCAAGGGAATGAAAATAAAATTTTAAATGAAAAATTTCACATATATACTTTCTGTTTTATTTATTGCAACAACGATGAGTTGTACCAAAGATTTTGAAGACATAAATACCAACCCAAACCAACCCAGTTCGGTCCAACCGAGTTTGTTGCTAAGACAGGTTATTTACGATTTTGGAGAAAACATGAGTTACGAAGGCTTTGTTGCCGGCGATTTATTAGCACAACATAGAACCGCTTTAGATTTCAATTTATTTGATAGACACGCGTTAAAATCACCACAATTAGGAGGTAATCCTTGGCCTATTTTTTATACCAATTTGAGAGATAATGAGATTATCCTAAATCAAGCTAGAACAACAGAAACCTTTGCTGTTTATGAAGGTCCTGCTTTAATTTTAAAAGCCTATATGGCTGCTGGTTTAACTGATTTATTTGGAGACGTTCCCTATTTTGAAGCGTTCAATGGTGTTGAAGGTACCGTAACACCAGGATACGATTCACAAGAAGATATCTATCTTAATGAAAACGGTATATTAGATAATTTAGGTAAAGGTATTGCTGCAATTGAAGCCTATTCTGATATGATTCCATTGGAAGGCGATATTTTATTTGATGGCAATTTAGACGCTTGGATAAAATTCGCGAATGCTTTAAAAATTAAGCATTTGGTTCGTATTTCGGATAAAATAGATGTTACTAGTGATTTACAATCGCTTTTTGATGAAGGCAACTATATCACTTCCAACAGTGAAAATGCTATTTTTAATTTTACAAACACAGATCCAAACAGTTTTAGATTGGCACAATTACGCATTGGTGATTTCAACAATTTTGTCTTATCCGAAACTATGGAAGATATTTTAATTGGCTTGAATGACACGAGACTTTCAAGTTTATTTCGCCCTTTTTCTAATTCAACTTCAAACGAATTTAACGGATTGCTTAACGGTATCGATGCATCTTCGACTTCTATTGCTTTAGCAGATTATTCTTTAGCAAGTATAGCTTTCAGAGAAGACACGTCTACTTTAGATGCTAATTTTATAACTGCTTGGGAAGTACAATTCGCCTTAGCCGAAGTGGCTGCCAAAGGTATTATCAACGCAGATGCACAAACCCTTTATAATTCCGGAGTCACTTTAGCTTTCGAATATTGGAACACAGCATTACCTGTAGATTACCTCACTGGTCCTGCGGCTTATAATGCTTTTGGGTCAAATCCAATAGAACAAATCTTAACGCAAAAATGGATAGCTAATGTGATTAATGGTTATGAAGGCTGGATAGAATACCGAAGAACAGGTTTCCCTCAGTTACAAACCATTTCGGCGAGTTTAAACAATGATTTAATTCCGATTAGAATGCCTTATCCTGCTGAAGAAGCAGCCTTAAATTTTGAAAATTACAGTGTTGCAGCCAACGCAACCGATAACAATAGTATAAACGTGCCAGTTTGGTGGAATGAATAATGGAATATGGATATAATTAACTGGCAATGGACATTGATAATTGCATCGAGTTTACTACTCTTTATATTATCGCCATTAGCAAAGACAACAGACGAATTTTTTAAGGCGGTTCATAAAAAGAAAGCACCAAACAGCTTGGTGCTTACCGGAAGTCTTATCATTTCTTGGATTTTTGCCAAGAGCATTACCAATGCCGCAAATCTAGGTTTGGATTTTGGCATTGTTGGTGGTGTTGCTTATGCTGGTTATTATGTATCGTTTGCTGTCGCTGGTTTACTAATTTACAAAATGCGCGTTGTTGGCGGATTTAAAAGTATTCATCAATTTTTAACCACCAAATTCGGAAAAGGAGCCATGGCTTTGTTTTCGATATTGATTGCCATCAGATTATTTAATGAAGTCTGGAGTAACACCATGGTTATTGGTAGTTATTTTGGAGAAACAGGAAGTTCCAATTATTATTGGGCCATTATCGTTTTTACTGTTTTAACTTTAGCGTATGCGATAAAAGGCGGTTTGAGTAGTTCTATTTTTACTGATGTGATTCAGATGGTATTATTTAGTATTCTACTTATGCTAATTCTATGGAATATCTTCTCCATTGAAACCTTTAGCGTTACTGATGTCGTCACTTCTGGAACTTGGAGTTTTAAGTTAGGTTTAAACCTATTTTTCGCAGCCATTATTCAATCCTTTAGTTATCCGTTTCACGATCCGGTTTTAACCGATAGAGCCTTTATCAGTTCACCTAAAGTAACCCGAAAAAGCTTTTTATGGGCGAGTTTATTAGGCGCCATTTGCATTATCCTATTTAGCGTCATTGGTGTCTATGCGCAAACCCAAGGTTTTAAAGGTCAAGCCGCCGTAGAAGTTGGCAAAGCCTTTGGTGTGGTTATTTTATTAGTTATTAATTTTATAATGATAACCTCAGCAGCATCCACTCTAGACTCTACGTTTTCATCGTTTTCAAAATTATTAGCGATTGATTTAGGCATGGTTAACGATTTAACTTTTGGAAGAGCATCTATGGCTGCCATAGCGATTTTAGGCACACTTCCTGTTTTTCTTGAAGCCGAAATTTTATCAGCAACCACCATATCAGGAACGATGGTCATTGGCTTAACACCTGTATTCTTATTTTGGAACACGAAAGTTCCAAAACTGAGTTTTTATCTTAGTGTGATTGCAGGACTCGTATTTGGATTTTTACTCGTATTTGAGGTGTTTCCAGAAGCCCTAATTTTTACAGAAGGCAAGTATGCCGATTTACTTTGGGTAAATATTTGGGGAATTTTAAGTTGTAATATTTTATATTTCATACCGAAATGGATAAAAACATAATTGACATAGGAAAATTATCAGGTAAAGTACTACTCTTTGGTGGTGTTTACAGCAACCTTCAAGCCCTTGAAGCACTAATTGCTGTGGCAGAATCTGAAGGTATTACCCCTGAAAACTGTATTTGTACTGGTGATATTATTGGCTATTGTGCCCAACCCGAAGAAACCATTCAGACCTTCAAAAATTGGAATGCCAGAAGCATTGTTGGTAATGTTGAAATACAATTACGTGATGATGAAGATGATTGCGGATGCGATTTTAGAGAAGGGTCGCGATGCGATGGTTTTTCGCAACAATGGTATCCATATGCGAAGAGTAAACTCTCAAAAGATTCTCTTGACTATCTTGAAACGATTCCAGACCATATAAAATTCACCATTGGGAATCAGAAGGTAACCGTCGTACATGGTTCGTATTTTAATGTTTCAGAATTTATTTTTAAGTCAACACCTTGGGCTACTAAGCAATCTAATTTTGAAGCTACAGAAACTGACGTCATTATTGCTGGACATTGTGGCTTGCCTTTTGAAGATAAGAACGATGCTAAACTCTGGGTAAATCCTGGTGTGATTGGTATGCCTGCTAATGATGGAAAACCTAATGTTTGGTTTGCTATTTTGGATGACTCGACAAAACCTTTACAAGTAAATTTTCGTAAGTTAGAGTACAATCATACACTAGCAAACAAACTCATGTTAAATGGATTACTTCCAGAATCTTATGCCAAAACAATCGTTTCAGGTCTTTGGGATAATATGGAAATTTTACCTGAGACTGAAAAAAAACTACAAGGACAACCTATAGAATTGTAAGGTTACCCTAATTAATAGCACTAAAAAGGCATGCATAAAATCTTTACATTATCATTTTTACTCTTAAGCTTTTTGGTAAATGGCCAAGAATCAATTGAAAAGTTGCTAAAAACACATAATAAAGAAAGTGTTCCTTATATTTCTGTACAAGAATTAGCCATGCCAAAAACAAACGCTATTTTATTAGATTCTAGAGAACTATTTGAATTTGAAACGAGTCATTTAAAAGACGCTATTCATGTTGGTTATGATAAATTCAAAATTGAATCAGTTACGAATCGAATTACGGACAAATCCACAGCTATAGTCGTTTATTGTTCCTTAGGAATTCGCTCTGAAGCTATTGCTGAACAACTTAAAAAGAAAGGTTACACTAACGTATTCAACTTATTTGGTGGTATTTTTGAATGGAAAAACAAAGATTTCACGGTTTACGATATTGAAAATAAACCCACTGAAAATGTACATGCATTTTCAAAAGAATGGAGCCAATGGCTTTTAAAAGGAAACAAAATATATGACTGATACACTTGTAATTGTATTTGTAAAAAATATAAAATTAGGAACCGTAAAAACCAGACTCGCTAAAACTATTGGCGACTTTGGAGCTTTTGAAGTGTATACCGAATTAGTTAAAATTACAGAAAAAGCAACTGAAGCTTTAGACATGGACAAACGTATTTATTTTTCTAATACTGTGGTTGAATCGCAATGGGAGCATGATTTTAAAGCAGTGCAAAAAGGCGTTGATTTAGGTGAGCGTATGATGAACGCTTTTAAAGATGGTTTTGAATCTGGCTATAAAAAGATTGTACTTATTGGTTCAGACTTACCAGATATTAATTCTACTCATATTAAAAACGGATTAGACGCCTTAACTACTAATGACGTTGTTTTTGGACCTGCCGAAGATGGTGGTTATTATTTGGTTGGTATGTCTAAATTCCACGATTCTATATTCATTAATAAACCATGGAGTCAGCCCAAGTTATTAGAGCTTACGTTACAAGAGTTACACAACAATGATATTTCTGTTGGTACCTTAGACACTTTAAACGATATTGATACGTATGAAGATTTAATTGCTTCAGACTTTTATAAATCTAACTTAAAATTACAAGAAAAAATACAGCAACTCAATGATTAAACAGATTACAGAAAGCACCGAATATTTACAAAGTAAAGGATTTGAAAACCCTGAAATCGGCATTATATTAGGAACAGGTTTAGGGCAGTTGATTGACGAAATAGACATCATTGCAGAAGCTAGTTATAATCACATTCCAAATTTCCCAACAGCCACTGTAGAGTTTCATAAAGGCAAACTTATTTATGGTAATCTTGAAGGTAAAAAGGTAGTTGTAATGCAAGGCCGTTTTCATGTTTATGAAGGGTATACCTTGCAAGATGTGACTTTCCCTGTGCGAATAATGGAAAAATTAGGTATTAAAACTTTATTGGTTTCAAATGCGTCAGGAGCAATTAATCTCGATTATAAAAAAGGAGAATTAATGCTCATCGACGACCATATTAATCTTCAAGGAGGTTCTCCTTTGGCATTTAAAGGCGTTTCAGAATTAGGAGAACGTTTTACTGATATGAGTGCACCTTATGATGCGGAAATCAATTCAAAATTTGAAAATATTGCCAAACAACATAATATTACATTACACAAAGGTGTTTACGCATCTGTTGTTGGACCTCAACTAGAAACACGAGCAGAATATAGAATGTTAAAAATTATGGGTGCTGATGCTGTTGGTATGAGTACTGTTCCTGAAGTTATTGTTGCTAATCATTTAAATTTAAAAGTCGCTGCCGTTTCTGTTTTAACAGACGAATGTAATCCGGATGACTTAAAACCTGTTGACATTAATGAAATCATAGCTATGGCAGGAAAAGCTGAACCAAATATGATTACACTTTTTAAAGCGTTGATTAAAACATTATAATAAATACCTGACTTAGCAGGTTTTTAAAACCAAGCAAGTCTAAATGCATAAAAAGAGATTCCTGCCTTCGCAGGAATGAGAGATGGAAAAATACCTAGACATATTCACAAAATCATATTCCAATTACTGGAACTACCTGAAATATGAACTTATTGACCTTAACCATTGGGACAATTTCTTCTATGGTCTTATTGTGATATCTGTTTTAGTTTGGATTTTAGAAATTGCCTTTCCATGGAGAAAAGAGCAAGCACTTTTCAGAAAAGATTTTTGGTTGGACACCTTTTATATGTTCTTCAATTTCTTTCTTTTAAATCTCATTATACTTATTGCGCTGTCTAATACGGTTTCGGAATTATTCAATGATATTTTGGGAGTTGTTGGCTTATCACTTTCAAGTTTTCAGCTTTTTGATGTTAAAGCACTACCTAAATGGTTAGGTTTATTCATCCTTTTTATTGTGTCAGATTTTGTACAATGGAATACCCACAGGCTTTTACATCGATTTGAATGGCTTTGGAATTTCCACAAAGTACATCACAGCATTAAGGAAATGGGATTTGCAGGGCATTTACGATATCATTGGATGGAACCTATTGTTTATAAAACAATATTATACGTTCCGCTTGCTATAATTGGTGGATTTGACGCGCAAGATGTAGCGATCGTCTATTTCTTTAATATTACCATTGGACATTTAAATCATGCGAATTTGGGCTGGGATTATGGAATTTTAAAATACATTTTTAACAATCCAAAGATGCACATTTGGCATCACGTTAAAGAATTACCTAAAGGAGAACGGTTTGGTGTGAATTTCGGAATCACCTTAAGTCTTTGGGATTATTTGTTTAAAACCGATTACATTCCACACGATGGAAGAGACATCGAATTAGGCTTTGATGACGACGAAAATTTCCCAAAAGATTTTATGAGTCAGTCTGCATATCCTGCATTTCAGCGCAAACGGAAAACAGAATAATAAAAAAAATATATGAAATATTTATCAGTATTAATTATCACTTTAATATTCACTTTGTCGTGTTGTGGTATGCAAAAATCAATTAAAGTTTCAACTAATGAGATTGAAAAAACAGAAATTCCGCTTCCACCAAAACCACCGAAAAAGTCTGCAAATTTTAAAGAATTAATGCACAAGCGATGGCATACGATTTTACAAAACCATGTATCAGATGATGGGAATGTCGATTATAAAGCCATTAAAAATGACAAGGCTGAATTTGATATTTATATTGACTATTTAAGTGATAATCAACCAAACGAAACATGGTCTAAAAATGAAAAATTAGCCTATTGGATTAACGCCTACAATGCACTTACTATAGATTTAATCCTTAGAAATTACCCAACAAAAAGCATTAAAGACATTAAAGACCCTTGGGATCAACGACTTTGGAAATTTGGTGATACCTGGCAAAACCTTAATGATATTGAGCATAAGATTCTTAGAAACATGGATGAACCTCGAATTCATTTCGCCATTGTTTGCGCTTCGGTATCTTGTCCTAAACTTCAGAATACGGCATTTACAGCTGTAAACTTAGATGCACAATTAACGAAGGTGACTAAAGAATTTTTAGCGGACACGTCTAAAAACGAACTTTCAAAAGACAACATTAAAATTTCAAAAATCTTTAAATGGTTTAAAAAAGACTTCGAAACAAACGGCAGCTTAATAGATTTTTTAAACCAATATGCTGACGTAACCATTTCAGAATCGGCTAAGAAAAGTTACACGGATTATAATTGGGGTTTGAATGATTAAAACTAAGACTTCAAGTTTTTCGTAGATACAAATATGATAAGTATTATTATTCCTGTTTTAAACGAAGCTGAACGTATTGGTGATGTATTGATGCACCTTTTTGAAAATTCTGATGCTGCTCATGTTTCTGAAATTATTGTGGTGGATGGCGGAAGTACGGATGGGACTCAGGATAAGGTTAAAAACTTCGTTACTTCGAGTAATTCTGAACGCAGAGAAGCATTGTATCGAGAAGATTTTTCAGATATTCTCGATACAAAATTTCAAAAAAAGAATTTCACTCGAACTGACATACAACTCATTCATTCAGAAAAAGGCAGAGCAAAACAAATGAACCTTGGCGCAAAGCTTGCAACTGGAAATATTTTATATTTTCTTCATGCCGATTCTTTTCCTCCAAAACATTTTGATCAACTCATTATAGATGAAATAAACAAAGGGAATAAAGCAGGTTGCTTTAGAATGCAGTTTGACAGCAACCATTGGTGGCTGCGTTTAGCGAGTTGGTTCACCCAATTTTCTTGGCGTGCTTGCAGAGGAGGAGACCAAAGTCAGTTTATAACCAAAACACTGTTTAACGACATTGGTGGTTATGACGAAAATTATATCATTTATGAAGACAACATATTAATTAACGAGCTCTACACTCGCAAAGAATATGTGGTTATCAATAAAAAAATTATTACCTCAGCACGACTCTATCGTAAACATGGTGTTTGGACATTACAGTATCACTTCTGGATGATATATGTAAAGAAATGGTTTGGTGCTTCAGCCTATGATTTGCTGGCTTATTATAAGAAGTATGTTTGTTAGTTTGCTTTTCTGCAAGGTTTCAAGAACCTTGTAGGTATAAAATTATAAATACTTATTCATTTTACACAAATCATTTAAATCCAATAACAATCTACGTTTTCAGTAAACACAATTAAAAATACTCCCATAATGTTTTGGTTTGTTTTTCTTTCCAGTTTATATATTCGGTAGTGATTTCAATATATTGATTTCCGTGAATTTTCTCTTTAAATTCAAATTTGGTATTATAGCTAATTCCATATTGCTCAATAACTGAATCAATCTTTCGTTTATTAAATTCCGCTGTTTTAAGCTTCGTCCTAAAACGGTTTAGCTGGAAATAAGCATTAGTCAAAATTGTAATACCCGAGCCAATTGCAATTGCTATAAATCTCCAAGAATAAATTTTCGTATGCGTAAAATCAGCATACAATTCATTCCCAATTATCATTAAAAACCCAATAATTATTAGAAAATAAAAAGTCAAATAAGCTTTTGTTTTACCTTTTTGTATTTTATAGAATTCTAGATTCGTACTCTCAAGTTTTGATTGAAATAGATCATCTAATAAAATATCAGGACATGTGCCAATAAAATCCGGTTTTTTATCCGTTAAACCACAAGTCAAGCCATTTTCAAAATCTCTTTTTGGGTGTTCGCATAAATCGCAATGTTTGGCTTGAATCATTTATGTTTCGGATTTTAGGTAATGAAAAACAACTATCTTTTGTTCCGGCCCAACTCATCAGGATACAAATCCATAAGCTTATCACTTTGAAAAACTTCTTTTGTATCAATATCAATAGCCGATAGTTTTCCTGTAAACGTTGCGCCTGTATCTACATCCCAGACATTAGCAGCATGCATAGGCTTATCTTTACCAAAATTAATGGTAGGTGTATGACCAATATAAATTTCGGAATAATGCTTCAAGCGGTTAGGGTAAAGTTTAGAGTTTTTCTCTATTCGTTGATCCATCGTTAATGCCATTTCCCAGAGCGTTCTATCAAAATAGAAGTTTTCTTTGTGTAATTCGCGTTCCACACCATGCATAGAGGTAAAGCCTGCATGCACAAATAATCGATTTTGTGAATCCATATGATATAAAGGCATACTTTCAAAAAAGTCGAGATGCATTAATTTTTGGTCTTTAGAGAATCCATCGTAACTTTCTATGGTTTCTTTACCTCCATTTTTAAACCAAACATCATTCACGGTACCATAAGCCAACCACTGTTCGCACCAAATATCATGATTACCTTTAATAAAAACGCATGTGTTTGTTTTAGATAAATCAATGAGATACTGAATGACTTGTGCCGCTTCACTCCAACCATCTACATAATCTCCTAAGAAAATTAATGCATCATCAGAACTCACATTTGCGCGTTCTACCACCTGAATTAAACCTCTTAAACCACCATGAATATCTCCTATTGCTAACGTTCGCATATTATTTCGATTTTCATCAAAGCTAAAATTTAATTTTTAATTAAGACAGACTTAATTTGAATTCTTAATTTTTCTTAAAGTTGTTAAACTTAAGGTAAAACTAACTTAACAAAAGATTAAATCGACTTTCTAAAAGACTTCATTCTTATACTTTGGCTGAAATCTAATCAACCAACCAATACATCATCATGAAAATCAATCAAATCATCATTGCGCTTGCGTTATTTTTAACGTCGCAATCTTACGGACAGCAAACCTTTTCTTCAACATTACTAGACTCTAAAACAGAGCAACCCATTGCTTTTGCGACGATTCAGTTTAACTCAAATAATGGGGTTATAAGTAATGATAATGGAGAATTTAATATCAGTATTACACGTGCTATAAAAGCAACCGACTCATTAATGATTAGTTGTTTGGGGTATGAAGAAAAACGAATTCCGCTTTTAAACTTTAACAACTCTACGATTTACTTAACCTCAAAAACCGTTGATCTTTCTGAAGTATTAGTCACCAATAAAAACTATACAATTGACGAAATTCTAGATAAAATAAAAGAAGGCTTAACTGTAAATTACGATTATAGTTACAACAAACGAAAATTGTTTTATAGAACGTCTTACTATGATGAAATGGATAAGTATGATGTTAAATTAGAAAAGTCAACCATACCAGAATTTAACCAGTTATTTATAGATAGCTTGCTTCAAATTATGCCCAAAAACAATAGTAATCATACTGAAATACTAGGTGAACTCTACGGAGAAATTGAACCTGAAGCATCTCAAAAAATGGACATCCTAAAAGCGTGTCGTTTGTATGACAAATCTAAAGACATTAACTTAAACAACTATGAAAAACGATTTAATGACATCTTTAAAAAGTATGTAAAACGCGATTCGTATTTTAAAATTAAATCGGGTTGGTTTAGTGTAAAAGAAGAGATGGACTCATCTTTATTTGGAGATACAAACGAGAAAGAAGAAGCCGTTACTGATGCTTTACTTGCAGAACAACAGAAGAAAGATTCCATACGTAAAATTGGCTTTTTACATTGGCGAAAAATGATGATTCATAATTTTGAAAACAATAATTTTATTGATGAAGACAACGACCTCAACTTTATTCATAAATCGGGTCGGTATGAATTTGAAATAGCAGATTATGCTTATATCAATGATATGTTTGTATATGTGATTCCGTTTAAGCCCAAACGAAGTGAAGACTTTTCTGGTACCATGTATGTGAATACAGAAGATTTTGCAGTAGTACGAGTGGATTACAAAAACGTGAAGCCACTCAGTAAGTTTTCTATCCTTGGTATTTCAATGCGGAAATATTTAAAAGAAGGCACTATCATCTTTCAGAAAAACGATAACGAAAAATATACTTTAAAATATAGAGATGAAACCTTAGGAGAACAAATTGGTGTGAAGCGTCCTTTTAAAATTGTGGAGAAAAACAAACATGTAAAAGGCAGACGCAAACAAAATGAATTAAAAGGTGATATTCATTTTATTGTTAGAAATATTGAAAAAACAGAACTTATTGTCTTCGAAACCCATATGATTTCCGAATCTGATTTTAAAAACTTTAAAGAAAAACCACAAGTTTCACCAACACAATTAAACCAATACAATCCTGAATTTTGGAAAGGTTATAATATTATTGAACCTAATAAAGCTATAAAAGAATTTAAAGTGATGACTTCAGAGTAGAACGCTCTAAAAATATTGACCAATACCGAAGACAATACCATTATTCGCTTTTTTTCCTATGCCAACACCATAATCAATTCGAAAAACAGCATTAAAAATACGCTTGTGAATAAACCGAACACCTAAACCAGAGAATACAGACGCTTTTTCACCTTCTATTAAATCCCCAAGGTTACCACCAGATTCTTGCCATGTACCAGCATCTACAAAGGCATTTGCCTGCATGGCAAACCAACCTTTTTCTATTATCGTATGTCTGTATTCTGTATTAAGGACAACAGAAGCAGTTCCTCTATCTATAGTATTCCCAACCCCTCTTATATTAAGTTGATTATCTAGAGCAAAAGGTGCAAATGGTGTAGTATCGTTAGTGGCATAACCTAAACGTAATCTATTAGCCCAGTTCCCTTTGTTACCAATCCGTTTAAAATATTCAAAATCGTTTCTACCAATAAAAAAATTACGTAATAGATCATTATTACCATTAGAGTGTAATGTAAAACTATAGGTAAAAATACTTCTAAAACCATCGACGTATTGGTACTCATTGGTGATATTATTATATTCATACCCACCAACAGCCGATACTTTATCTACGCCTAAAGTTTCAGGTATAGATTCAGGCACATCTCCACTTAGGTAATTATAGTCGTCATTAGCGATATTAAAGCCAAATTCGAATCTATTTTTAAAATTATGCTCGTACATTAATCGTATCTCAAAGGCTCTATTCGTATTTTTATATTTAACATCGCGTTCGTCGTCAAAAAATATAGGTTCTTGTAATACATTATTTTGATAGTTAATGCCAATCCCTAATTTCCTAGTAAATAAATTAGGGGCTTCCCAATAAAACCCATAAGAATCGAATACATTCTTACTATAAAACCCACCAATGATTTGGTTTTGACCTAGAAAATTGAAATCAAAAACGGAGGTTCTAAATGCTAAATCGTCATTATTATCTTGAGACACATTCAATCCTGGAATGATAGCGAAATTTTCAACAACCGTATATATAAGTCTATAAGTAGTGTCATCAACTTTTTCTAATTTTGAGGAGGCACTCGCCACCGATGGTAATAATTTAAAACGTCTAACATCCGATGCTATTCTTATAGAATCTACTGCACTCCCTTCTTTTACAAAAGCCAAACGCTTTAAAAAATTGGTTCGTGTACGTTTATTGCCTTCTATTATAACCTCCGAGACATTCACTTCTTGTGAATAACCAAAAAGACCTAAAGAAAATATAAGAATAAATACTATTGATTTTTGTTTCAAACTGTTTAATTTATAACAAAGTAGACGTTTAACACAAGGCATCATTACAGAATTTAAATATAAAAATGAGAATGACTAATACTTTCCGTAATGCACCTTAAGTATTTCTTCAACGGGCTTATTCTGTGGAGTAAATTGATTGTCTTCCAAACCACCAACTTTATGGTGATCTATAAACCATTTCCATAAGTAACCACCAGCAAACCAGTCCTCTTGCCAAATAGCATCAAACAAGGCTTGTGTGGCATTATTTTGAGCTTCAAGATTAACAGAAGTCATAGAACGATCATATCTCCAAGGTTCTTTGCCAGAATAATCAACACTTCTATAGCCAAACTCTGTAAATACTATTGGTCGATCTAGTTTTTCAGAAAACGCTTTTAAACCTTGCTTATGTTTTTCCCAGCCTTTAATACAATCCTCAATCGTTGGTGTTTGCATATCACTCACCGGAAAATAAGCATCAATGCCTACATAATCTAATTCCGACCAAAAAGGTGTGGTCCAAAATTCATCCCAATTGGCCGCATAAGTTAGATTTCCTGTATAAATCGTTCTAATTTCCTTTATTAATTGACGCCAATACTCTGGTCTATTTTTTATAAATTCTTCAAGCTCGGTTCCGATGCAGAACACTTCCACGTTTAACTCCTCTGCCAATTCAGCATATTCTATAATAAAGTCCGTATAAGAAGTTTCTAACAACTGCCAATCGGCTTCCGAAGTTGCTTTTAAAAATCCGGTAAATTCGCCATGAGAAATCCATAATTGCGGTTTCACCATTACCTTAATACCTTCCTTGTGAAGCGCTTCAATATATTGCCCTGCTCCAGATCGTGTTTCACCAAACCACTGACGATCGGTATTATGAATTATTTCAGGGTGATTGATATCCTTAATAAAACCAAAAGGCATAACAGAAGCTGCATTCGCATTAATGTTCACAATTGGTTTAACATGTGTCGAATCTACGACTCCTCTAGAAGCCACAAAACTAACACCATTAATCTTAGAAGATTGATGTGGAATCGCAGCACAACTCACAAACATAAGACTTAAAAGGAAATAGAAAACATATCGCATACTGTAAAATTATGCCTAAATTTAAAGAAATTCGTCTAAGCGATTAAGGTTTTAACAAAAGCTTCGACTTAGAGCTCACTAACAACCCCTATTAAATGGAACACATTGTAATTATTGGAAACGGTATTTCTGGAGTAACGCTCGCAAGACACATCCGAAAATTATCAGACAAAAAAATAACTATCGTCTCTGCCGAAACCGATTATTTCTTCTCACGTACCGCATTAATGTACGTTTATATGGGACACATGAAGTTTGAACACACCCAACCTTACGAAAATTGGTTCTGGAAAAAAAATAGAATTGAACTAAAGAAAGGCTATGTAAAACAGGTCGAAACAGAAACAAAAACCCTTCATTTTGCAGAAGGAGACACCTTACATTACGATAAATTAATTATAGCCACAGGAAGCAAACCGAATAAATTTGGTTGGCCAGGACAAGATTTAGACGGAGTGATTGGCATGTATCATAAACAAGATTTAGAACAACTTGAAAAATACGCACCTAATAAAGAAGTTTGTAAACGTGCTGTGATTGTTGGTGGTGGACTAATTGGCATTGAATTGGCTGAAATGCTAAACTCGAGAAAAATTCCAGTAACGTTTTTAGTTCGAGAAAATAGCTTTTGGAATGGCGTTTTACCTGAAGGTGAAAGTAAAATGATTAACGATCATATAAAAAATCATCATATCGATTTACGATTATCAACAAACTTAAAAGAAATAAAATCTGACGAAAACGGAAAAGTCAAATCTGTAATCATTGAAGAAACAGGTGAAGAACTCGAATGTAATGTGGTTGGTTTAACCGCAGGAGTAACTCCAAATGTTGATTTTTTAAAAGATTCTGATATCGAATTAGGACGTGGAGTAAAAGTGAATCGTTTTTTAGAAACTAACATTGCAGATGTATATGCTATTGGAGATTGTGCTGAACAACATGAAGCCATTGGAAACCGACGTCCTATTGAAGCCGTTTGGTACACAGGTCGAATGATGGGAGAGACTTTGGCACAAACCATCTGTGGAAACAAGACGCCATATAAACCAGGCCATTGGTTTAACTCAGCGAAGTTTTTAGATATTGAATATCAAACTTATGGTTGGGTATTTGGAGAACGTGGACGTCCAGAATACGAGCATCATTTTCATTGGAAACATGCCAAAGAAAATATTTGCATTACAGTAGCTTTTCATAAAGACACTAAAGAATTTTTAGGCATCAATACGTTTGGTATTAGAATGCGTCACGAAATTTTTGATAAGTGGTTAACTGAAAAAAGAGATGTGGATTACGTGATGAGCTATTTAAAAGATGCCAACTTTGATCCTGAATTTTTCAAAACTTATGAAAACGATATTCTAAAACAATACAACAACACATTTAACACCAATCTTACCGCACATAAAAAGAGTTGGAAACGCATTTTTAGCAAGGTCTAATTATAACTTTTTCAATTCAAATAAACATAACACAAATTCATGAAAGCAATTAAAACTATAGGATTGGTAATTTTCTTAGTAGGATTAGCCATTTTTACCGCTTTACCTCTACTAGGTACCTTCAACTTAAATGAAGCCGATTTTAATACAATCGTAAAAGAACAGAACATTAAAAGTGACATTTTTATAAACGATTTAAAATCAAATGTGGTTGGCAAAGACTTTAATGGTATGCAAAGCCTTTCTCCTAATATATCCAAAGCTATAACTAATGCGAACGAAGCGCATATAAAAAATAAGGAATGGGATAAAAAAATCTATACCAGCTCTAGCGATATGGCTGCCATGATTGGTAAAAAATCAGCTAATGGATTTATTGCGAATAATAAAGGTTTAATGTGGCTACTGACCTTTGGTTTAGGCATTATTGGAGCATTAATGTTCATTTTGCCAAACGTTATTTTATTAGGTAAAAAAGGTATTAAAAACGATGGTATTTACCATGAAAGTGCTACCAATCGTGGTTGGATTGGCTGGATGGTTTTTATCTTTTTAGTCTCATTTTATTTAGTGCTTTACTTCGCATCAGAATACGCTACCAATTGGACACTTTTGGTCGACCCAATTAGTGAAGCTTTAAGTGGAAATCCTGCAGGTCATTGGTTTGTTTATGGTTTTATGTACTGTACTGTGATGACCGTAATGGCTGTAAGAATGTATATAAAATACCGTCACAATATTTATCAAGTATTTAGAACAACGTCGGTCTTATTCTTTCAAATTGTATTTGCATTTCTTATTCCAGAAATTATGGTAAGGCTACAAATGCCTTATTACGATTTTAAAAATGCTTTTCCTTTAGATTACGATTTCTTTTTCCAATGGAATTTAAAAGATCTTATCAATAATGGTGGAATAGGAATTTTTATTCTCGTTTGGGGCATCGTTTTAACCTTAATTATTGTGCCGGTAATGGTGTATTTCTTTGGAAAGCGCTGGTACTGTTCTTGGGTTTGTGGTTGTGGAGGCTTAGCAGAAACACTTGGTGATCCGTACAGACAACACTCTGATAAATCGTTATTTGCTTGGAAAGTGGAACGTTATTTAATTCATGCCGTTTTATTATTCGTTTTAATAATGACAGGTATGACGTTATATAGTTTCTTTACAGAAACAGGAACCGTTTTAGGCATTAAAACTTCAACTGTGCAAAGTATTTATAGTTTGGTAATCGGTTCTATTTTTGCTGGAGTTATTGGTACTGGCTTCTATCCTATTTTTGGGAATCGTGTGTGGTGTCGCTTTGGTTGTCCATTAGCTGCTTATTTAGGATTTGTACAGCGTTTTAAATCTCGATTTAGAATTACTACTAATGGTGGCCAATGTATTTCTTGCGGAAATTGCTCCACATATTGCGAACAAGGCATTGATGTAAGAGCTTATGCTCAAAAAGGAGAAAATATTATACGCTCTAGTTGTGTGGGTTGTGGTATCTGTTCTGCTGTTTGCCCAAGAGGAGTTTTGAAATTAGAGAATGGACCAGAAAAAGGACGTATTAATCCTACTGAAATTCTTTTAGGAAATGATGTAGATTTAATGGATTTGGTAAATGATAAGTAGGATTTAGTTTCAGTCTCATTAAAATATGATAGTTGACATGAGTTTTACGAATGCGTTGTATTTATCACCCTTTGCGCGTGAAATATTATATCACAAAGATTCACATAGTTTACACAAAGAGACCTATAGAAAACGCTTAACATAAATCTCCAATCATATTTATGATGATACTTATAATTAGAATTCTATAGCATCACTTTGCGTCACTGCGACTTTACGCGATTTAATTCTTACTTTTGCACCTTCAAACTCACTAAATGCCCAATATAAAAGTTATTATTCCTGCTTACAATGAGGAAGCTTCAATTCCGTTTGTAATTAACGCCATTCCTGAGATAGTTGACGAAATTATTGTGGTTAGTAACAATTCAACTGACAACACTGAATATAATGCTAAAAATGCTGGAGCCACTGTTTTAATCGAAAACCGAAAAGGTTATGGTTTTGCATGCTTAAAAGGCATGGATTATATCGCTAAGCAAGAAAAAAAAACAGACATCGTAGTTTTTTTAGATGGAGATTTTAGTGATTATCCTGAAGAATTAACGAAAATCGTTCAACCCATTATTGATCACAACATTGATTTTGTGGTAGGTGCTCGTGTTAAGGGATTACGAGAAGAGGGCTCAATGACTGTTCCTCAAATTTTTGGTAATTGGCTAGCAACCAACCTAATGACTTTATTCTTTCGATCTACATTTACCGACTTAGGACCTTTTAGAGCTATTAAATACGACAAACTTTTAGGGTTAAATATGGAAGATAAAACATATGGTTGGACTGTAGAAATGCAATTAAAAGTTTTAAAACAGAAGTTAAGCTATAGGGAAATTCCTGTTAATTATAGGAACAGAATAGGTGTCTCAAAAGTTTCAGGTACCATAAAAGGTGCTATCTTTGCAGGTATAAAGATCTTAGGTTGGATTTTTAAATACAGTTTTAAAAAATGATTCTCGAATCAATCGTTATTGTTATCTACACCATTGCCATAGTACTCATATTCATGTATGCTTTGGCACAATTAAATTTACTCTACAATTATTTATCGTCTAAAAAGAAAAGGCAAGATTGCGATACTTTTGACTTTTCAAATTCCGATGAAATTCCTCTTGTGACTATACAACTTCCAGTATTTAACGAAATGTATGTTATGGAGCGTTTATTAGATAATATTGCGCTTTTAGAATACCCAAAAGACAAGTTAGAGATTCAAGTTTTAGATGACTCTACAGATGAGACAGTTGCCACCACAAAAGCACATGTAGATCAACTAGCAAAAACAGGTTTAGATATTACACATATTACTAGAACAGATAGAAGTGGTTTTAAAGCTGGTGCCCTTAAAGAAGGTTTAAAAATTGCTAAAGGTGATTTTATAGCCATTTTTGATGCTGATTTTTTACCGCAACCAAACTGGTTAAAACGCACTATTCCGTATTTTAAGAATGAGAAAATTGGTGTTGTTCAGACACGTTGGGGACATATTAACCGCGATTATTCTTTACTAACTAAAATTCAAGCCTTCGCTTTAGATGCGCATTTTACATTAGAGCAAGTTGGGAGAAACAGTAAAGGTCACTTCATTAATTTTAATGGAACGGCTGGTGTTTGGCGAAAAACCTGCATTCTCGATGCTGGTAATTGGGAAGGAGATACACTTACAGAAGACTTAGATTTAAGTTATAGAGCGCAATTAAAAAATTGGGAATTCAAATATTTGGAAGATGTTGAAACACCCGCTGAACTACCTGTAGTCATTAGTGCGGCACGCTCTCAACAATTTCGTTGGAATAAAGGTGGTGCAGAGAATTTTAGAAAAATGCTGTGGCGCGTTTTAAAATCGGATAACATATCCACCAAAACAAAAGTACACGGTTTACTTCATTTACTGAATAGCTCTATGTTTTTAAGCATCTTTACAGTTGCTATTCTAAGTATTCCAATGCTCTATATAAAAAATGAATACGCGCACCTAAGAAACTACTTCTACATAATGAGTTTCTTTGTAATGAGTACCATCATTTTCTTTGTATGTTATTGGTTTATGTACCGCAGTATTTATGGTAGTGGTTTTAAAAAATTCTTTAGTTATATAGGTATGTTTTTCACCTTTTTCTCAATTGCTATGGGTTTTTCACTTCATAATTCTATAGCTGTTATTGAAGGGCATATTGGAAAACGCAGCGAATTTGTAAGAACTCCAAAGTTTAATATTAGTACCATTAGAGATTCATGGAAAGGCAATAAATACATTATGAAAAAGATGTCGCCTCACGTTATTATTGAAGGTATTTTAATGCTTTATTTTGCTTTTGGGATGTATAGTGCTTTTGTGGTTGGAGACCAAGGTGGTGACTTCGGATTGTTTCCGTTTCACTTAATGCTATTTATTGGCTTTGGCTATGTGTTTTTTAAGTCCTTAAGTTCTAAGGTGTGATTTCGCTTTGGAAATATCACAAAATTCCATTTCTATTTTTCATTGTTAGTTGCATCGTTTATTTATGGTTTGCTTACGATATAACTCGTGTTGAAACTACCCAACTGCTGCTTTTATATATTGTATTATTTGTAATTGCTTTTCAAATTATTCAGAAAACAGGCTTTAACTTCAAGCTATTAGTCATTTTTTCTATTGTATTTCGATTGTTATTTTTATTTGCAATCCCGAATTTATCTCAAGATTTTTACCGTTTTATTTGGGATGGACGAATGATTATTGAAGGTTATAATCCTTATTTATTTACACCTGATTCATTCATTCAAAATGGGAAATTTCCCATACCACAGGCTCAAGAATTATACAATGGCATGGGAACTTTAAGCGCTTCTCATTTCACTAATTATCCACCAATAAATCAATTGTGTTTTACCATTGCAGCTATATTCTCTGGACAAAACATTTTGGGTTCCGTGGTTGTCATGCGAGTCTTAATTATTGCAGCAGATATAGGAACCTTATTCTTTGGAAAGAAACTTTTAGAACGTCTGAAACTGCCATCTAATAGAATCTTTTGGTATATTCTAAACCCTTTTATTATTATAGAATTAACAGGAAATCTTCATTTTGAAGGAGTCATGATTTTCTTCCTAGTGTGGTCATTGTATTTATTACATTCTGGAAAATGGAAATGGGCTGCCGTCGTTTTAGCGTGTTCCATTTCCGTGAAGTTGATCCCTTTGATGTTATTGCCTTTGTTTTTTGGATGGTTCACCACTAAAAAGTTGAATGATAAAACAGAGACATTAGGTCTCTTAAAATTAATTACATTTTATACCATGGTAATGGCAACGACATTGTTCTTGTTCTTACCCTTTTTTTCAATTGATTTTGTAACAAATTACTCTAAAACAGTAGGACTTTGGTTTGGGAATTTTGAATTTAATGCGAGCATGTACTATCTCGCAAGAGCCATCGGCTACGCCATAACAGGTTATAATGAAATTGCTATTATTGGAAAAATACTCCCCATTATTGCGGTGCTTATAATTCTTGGCTTTTCGTTTTTTAAACAAAATAATAGCTTAGCTAAATTAGCAACGTCGATGTTGTTAGCATTAACCTGTTATTTGTTTTTGAGTACCACGGTTCATCCATGGTATATTGCAACTTTAGTAATCCTAAGTATCTTTACCAATTATAAATTTCCATTGGTGTGGTCGTTAGTGATTATACTCAGTTATTTAGCATATTCCAATACTGATAATTCTGAAAACCTTTGGATAATCGCTTTAGAATATAGCATCGTGTTTTCTGTTTTTATTTGGGAATTATGTTTCAAAAAAACACTGCCAGTTACCTAGCAGTCTAATATTATATATTCATTACAACTTCTTTATCGAAATTATTTTATACGTTTCGTAAACTTCTATATAACCATTTTCATCCTCTTCTTCGTGTTCGGTAATTTCATACGAAATTTCAAACCGCTTACCAACCAAGTCTTTAGCCTTTAAATTTACAGCTTTAAGAGCTTGTTCTGTAATTTCGGAAAAATACACCGTTTCTTCACTGTCTTCATCGTTTGGGTCCTCATTAATTAAAAAAGCATACCCATCATCTTCATCGTAACCATCAAAAGTTGCAATGGTAGTTACTTTTTCCTTTTCTTGTCCATTTTCAATAGAAATTGAGAATGCATTCGCGCTTAAAACCATTACCATAAGCACAAATACTGTAATTTTTTTTGTATTCATTGCGTTCAATTTTAATACCAAACTAATGTTGGCATGTATTAATTTAAGATTGTGGTTTTGGGAGTTTGCCACCTCAAGCCCAAATGCTTTTAGATTACAACCTCTTGGTTATAATTACTGTGGTACTTTTTGAAGAATTTATTTTTGTGTTATTCTGAATAAGGATACCTAATTAGGCTTTAAACATATCTTTAGAGTCTTTAAAACTCTTAAATTCCAACATATAATCGTTAGGATCTTTAATGAAAAACGATAAATGCTCTCCAGATTTATCTTTTAAAAATGTGGTTTGAGTCACTACTTTAAGCTTTAAGTCACTAAGCTTTGCATAGAGTTCTCCCCAGGTTTCAATATTTACAATAACACCAAAATGAAATGAAGGTAATAACTTACCTTCAAATACATAATTTGGACTATTGAAATTAAATTTTTCGGCTTGAATAAATGTTAATTGATGACCAAATAAATCTATATCTAACCAATTATCGCCAGTTCTGCCTAGAGAAGCTCCTATGTTTTTGGTGTAAAAGTTCTCAGTGTCTTCTATACTTAAACATGGCAAAGACATGTGAAATGCTGTTTCCATAATTCAACCATTTTAAATTTATAACAATTTATTATACAGTAAATTACAAAATAGTCTTAAGCGAGCAACTTAAGTTTAGTCAAAATCTTCGTCCTCAGCTCCAGGTTCTAATTCTGGATCTTGAACTGCATCTGGATCATCATCTTCAAAGTCTTCATAATCCTCTTCGTCATAATTTTCCATCGTTTGTTCTAGCTTCGTACTTACCTTAACCAAATATTTGGTGTCTTCTGTGGTAACTTCTACAGCTTCGACTGTTTCATTTTTTGCATTTTTAAACGAAATAACATTATCGTCATCATATCCATCAGGATATTTGTCTACCAGAAGTGCTAAAATTTCTGGTGTCAATTTTTTAAAATCAACTATAACTCGTTTTAAATGTGCGTCTTTTGGTTTCATTCCTTAATAATATTTCTAAAGCTAATTTTTTTTAAATATAATACTTATTTATTTACTCGAATAACATCATAAAAATCTTTTCTTCGATCTTTTAAATTTTTTACCGCACCAAATGAATGCAATTCTCGCAATAAGCCTAAGTCTACATCTGCTACTAAAATCATCTCTGTGTTAGGTGTGGTTTCTGCCTTAATACCATTACTTGGAAATGAAAAGTCGCACGGAGTAAATACGGCTGACTGGGCATATTGAATATCCATATTATTTACATTCGGTAAATTACCAACACTACCAGCAATAGCGACATAACATTCATTTTCAATAGCTCTTGCTTGAGCGCATAAACGAACTCTAGAATACCCATTTTGAGTATCCGTTAAAAACGGAACGAATAATATATCCATGCCTTCATCTGCTAACAGTCTTGATAATTCTGGGAATTCGGAATCATAGCAAATTAAAACTCCTACTTTTCCGGCATCAGTTTCAAAGGTTTTTAATTGATGACCTCTTTGCATTCCCCAAACTTTAGCTTCGTCTGGAGTCACATGAATTTTCTCATAACGCTCTAAACTTCCATCTCTTCGGCATAAATAACCCACATTATACAACACATCATCCACAACCTCTGGCATACTACCTGTGATAATATTAATGTTATAAGAAATAGACAATTGCTGCATTTTCTCTACAATAGTTTGCGTATAACCTGCTAATTCTCTAATGGCTTGTGGCTCGTGCATATGATTATACTTAGCCATTAAGGGTGCATTAAAAAACTCAGGAAATACGGCAAAATCAGAACGATAAGCAGACACACTATCTACAAAATATTCGACTTGCTGCATTAAATCGTCTAAACCATCATAAGGTCGCATTTGCCATTGAATCAACCCTAAACGCACTACCGTTTTTACACTGCTCGCTTTTTTATTAGGTTTGGTATAATAAATATTATCCCATTCCATTAAAACCGCATATTCGCTAGATGCTGTATCTCCTTCTAAATAGCCTTTTATAATTCTTATAGGATGAAAATCATTAGAGGTCTGAAAATTTAAAACCGGATCGTGAATTTCTTTATGCTTTACTTTCTGAATGTATTCTTTTGGAGAATATTGATCTTTATACTTATGGTAATTTGGCATTCTACCTCCAAAAACAATTCCTTTTAAGTTTAAGTTCTCGCATAATTCCTTTCGGTAATCATATAAACGACGTCCTAAACGTAAACCTCTAAATTCTGGTTTAATAAAGACATCAATACCATAAAGCACATCACCATCTGGATCGTGGTTCTTAAATTTATCACCTTCAATAATGTCAGCGTAAGTATGGTTGTCATCAATCTTATCGTAATCCACAATTAAAGACAACGCACAACCTGCCAACTGTCCGTCGATGCGAATGACCACTTGCCCTTCAGAAAAAATAGAGGTCAAACGTGCAATATGGTCCTTTTTCCAATACGAATTAAGAACACCGCCATAGGCTTCTAAGGTTGCCGATTTTAATTCCTCAAAATCGCCAACTGTTAGATAGCTTAATTCTATATTTTCAATTTTTTGTTCGTCCATGATTACATATCTAAAAGATAAGCAAAAATTAATGGTGCTACGATGGTCGCATCACTTTCAATAATGAATTTTGGTGTATTGATATCTAGTTTTCCCCACGTTATTTTTTCGTTTGGCACTGCACCTGAGTACGATCCGTAACTCGTTGTACTATCACTAATTTGACAGAAATAGCTCCAGAAAGGTGTTTCTGGACGTTCCATATCTTGATATAACATTGGTACTACACAAATAGGAAAATCACCAGCAATACCTCCACCAATTTGGAAGAATCCGATACCATTTTCAGAATTATTAGTATACCAATCTGCTAAAAATGTCATGTATTCTATACCAGATTTCATAGTGCTTGCTTTTAATTCGCCTTTTAATACGTAGCTGGCAAAAATATTACCCATGGTACTATCTTCCCAACCTGGACAGATAATAGGTAGGTTTTTTTCGGCAGCAGCATACATCCAAGAATCCTTAATATCTATCTCGTAATGCTCTTCTAAAACTCCAGACAACAACAATTTGTACATGTATTCATGTGGTAAATAACGTTCTCCGTTTGCTTCAGCTTCTTTCCAAATTTTAACGATATGTTCTTGAATTCTTCTAAAGGCCTCCTCTTCAGGAATACATGTATCTGTGACACGGTTTAATCCCTTTTCTAATAAGTCCCATTCATCTTGAGGTGTTAAATCTCTGTAGTTTGGTACACGTTTGTAATGTGAGTGTGCTACCAAATTCATGATATCTTCTTCTAAATTAGCACCTGTACAAGACACAATCTGCACCTTATCTTGACGAATCATTTCAGCAAAAATCTTACCTAATTCGGCAGTACTCATCGCACCAGCCAAAGATACTAACATCTTTGCACCAGAATTTAACTGATCTTCGTAACCCTTTGCCGCATCAACCAAAGCCGCTGCATTAAAGTGTAAATAATACTTCTCTATAAATTTTGAAATTTCTCCTTTATTAGTAGTCATCTTCTGTGTTGAATTTAGATTTTTTGTTTCCTGTGTTGTTTGAATCGTTAAAGTTACTTTCAAAACCATCTTCAATATTTTGATCTTGAAATTTGTAGCTCAACATTTTGTAGTACAATTTAGCCGCTAAGAAATCTGATGATTTATCATGTTCATTAGGGCATAATTCTACAATATCAAAACCAACTACATTTTTTTCTTCAAATACTTGTTTTAAGAACTCTAGTGTTTCGTAATAAAATAGACCACCTGGTTCTGGTGTTCCTGTGCTTGGCATAATTGAAGGATCAAACGCATCTAGATCGAATGTGATAAATACGTTATCGGTCATTTGGTCTATAGCAGCATCCATCCAACTGTCATCTTGCGCCATTTCATGAGCGAAATACGTTTTGTCCTCGTCCATAACGGTTTTCTCAAGAATATCCATAGAACGAATACCAACTTGAATTAAGTTAGTGGTTTGACTCGCTTCATAAACGGCACATGCATGGTTACAATTAGTACCTTCGTAGCTTTCACGTAAATCGGCATGTGCATCAATATGCAACACTGTAATATCATCGAACATTTCATTAAACGCTCTAATAGTACCGATTGATACAGAGTGCTCACCACCAAAAACAGTTACAAATTTGTTCTTTTTGATATATTTTTTTGTGGCTTGATGTACGGCTTCAACCATCGCTTCTGGCGACGCATTTTCTGTTACCGCATCAGCTAAGAACACACCTTGTTGATACACTTCAGAACCTGTTTCAATATCATAGAGCTCCATATTAGCTGAAGCATCTAAAAAAGCATCAGGACCTTTATCAGCTCCTTTTTGCCATGTACTTGTACCATCATAAGGCACAGGAATTAATACAATTTTAGCAGTTTCTAATTTTGCTAATTCTTCTGGAATACCAGCGTAAGTTTTTGTTTTCATTATTAAGTTATTCTAAGTAATTAGAAATTTAATTTAAATTTTTGATTTTGAAATCGAATTAGACTTAGTCTTTTCTACTTTAGTTTCTGGCTCATAGCCCAAAATACCTAACAGATTTTCACTTTTTTGCTGCTCTGCAAAAACTTTAGTGTTTAGATTACCGTCAGCATCTTTCTGGATTAAAATATGTTTTGGTGTTGGAATTAAGCAATGCTGTAACCCACCAAAACCACCAATAGTTTCTTGGTAAGCTCCTGTATTAAAAAAGCCAATATACAAGGGTTTATCCTTATTGTATTTAGGCAAATAAATAGCATTGGTATGCTGCTCACTGTTGTAATAATCGTCACTATCGCAAGTTAAACCTCCTAAAAGCACACGCTCATAGCTATCATTCCAGCGGTTAAGAGGCAACATTATAAAACGTTTATTAATTGCCCAAGTATCTGGTAAAGTTGTAATGAAAGATGAATTAATCATGTTCCATTTCTCACGATCATTTTGTTGTTTTTGGTACAAGATTTTATACAATGCGCCTCCACTTTCTCCGACTGTAAAACTACCGAATTCAGTGAAAATGTTTGGAACCGCAACTTCTTCTTCCTCACAAACTAATTTGATCTGATTCACGATTTCGTCTACCATATAAGCATAATCAAAATCGAAAGCTAATGAGTTTTTTATTGGGAAGCCTCCACCTATATTTAAACTATCTAACGTTGGGCAAATTTTCTTTAAAGCGGTATAAACCTTTAAACATTTGTGCAATTCATTCCAATAATAGGCATTGTCTCTAATCCCAGTATTGATAAAAAAGTGAAGCATCTTCAACTCTACTTTTTTATTATCCTGAATCTGATTTTTATAAAAAGGCACAATGTTTTTATAACCTATTCCTAAACGTGACGTATAGAATTCGAACTTAGGCTCTTCTTCTGATGCGATTCTAATTCCAACTTGGAATTTTCCATCAATTTCTTCAGATAACAAATCGATTTCCTCATAATTATCGATAATAGGAATACAATTTTTATGTCCGTCATTAATAAGGTTGGCAATATTAGTAATGTAGCGTTCGCGTTTAAAACCGTTACTTAATACAAACGTTTTGTCCGTAATTTTACCTTCCTTTTTAAGCGCTTTTACAATATCTATATCAAAAGCAGAAGACGTTTCAATATGAATATCATTAGTTAAAGCTTCATCTAAAACATGTTTAAAATGCGAACTTTTAGTACAGTAGCAATAGTTATACTTGCCTTTATAACCATGCTTTTTAAATGCATCAGCAAACCAAGTTTTAGCGCGTTGTATGTTATTAGATATTTGTGGTAGATAGGTAAATTTTAAAGGTACTCCATGGTCTTCAACCAATTTCATTAGGTCTATATCATGGAAATGCAGCTCTTTGTCCTCAAGTTTAAATTCATCTTGTGGAAAGTGAAAGGATTGATCGATGAGATCAATGTATTTATTGTTCATGTTGTAAATTAAAAATTCAAGTGATAAGTTAAAAAATATAAGCGTAAAAAGTGTTAAGGTTACGTTATATCATACCTGAATTTGGCTTTGTGTAGTTGGTACAAAACCATAAATATGCTGACTAGCAGCAATCGCAGAAGCGGAAGTTAGCTCTAAAATTCGGTTACTTATCCTATAAGCAGCTTTTGAAATTGACTTCCTAATTTTCAAAAACCCGAACATAAAAACATGTTTCAATTTGTTCAGCTAAAACTGGTTTTAAAATCCTATAAGATCTGCACCAATTTCAATACAAATGTATATTATTTTTTAATATGCGAACCTTTTTTTTATTTTTTTTTGAATAGTGATTTTTAGACAAATTACAACCGACTAGATTATTAAATGCAAGACTTCAATCTGATTTATTAGTATATCATCACATCGGTTTTTATTCCAACCACACATATTTATCCTCCAATAATACACCTTAACATTAAGCACAAAATATTATCATTAAATTTATCTAACTATTAATACTGCGCACTATGATTAAAATTACATATTACTTATATCTTTTATTGCTTCCAACTTTTGTTGCTAGTCAAAATTTAGTAGAAAATGGCAACGCGGAAGTCAGTCCAATTATAGAAAATGGATGGACACAAATTTCAGGAGATTGGCAACAGCGAACAACTTCACCATTACCACAAGAAGGGAGTGCTTATTTCTTTGCTGGTGCTAATAGTAGTGCTGAATTATTTCAAGATGTAGATGTTTCTAACAATAGCACAAACATTGATTCAGGTAATCAATACTATACATTTAGTTGTTATTTACACTCTTGGCCTCAAACACCTACGGATGAAGGTAGAGTTATAGTTGACTATATAAATTCAGTTGGAGATATCTTAGATACATATGATACAGGGGTTAATACGAGAACTGATGAATGGGTTTATTTTACAGATACGCGTTTAGCACCAATAGGAACAAGAACTATTAAAGTGACACTACTTTCTGAGCGATACCAAGGAAGTAACAACGATGGTTATATTGACGATGTTCAATTAATAGAAGGAGAAGGATTAACTATTGAGCAATTTGACGAACCTAAATTCGCTATATTTCCTAATCCTGCAAAACATAACATTCAAGTTTCGGGATTAACCGGTCATTCAAATTATAGCATCTATAATTTAATAGGAGAAAAGGTAACAACAGGCACAATTTCACATAATAAGCACATCAATATTGAAGCGCTTGCAAATGGCTTATACTTTATCTATCTAGATAAGCAAGTTTTAAAGTTCATTAAAAAATAGAAAGTACATTTAATTTTTAGGTTAGATACCTTTATTCAAATTCTTCTAAAGTTTAACTTATCTAGGTTGCAGTAAAGCAATAGATATTGAATCTAACGGAAACGTATCTCTCTATATTTCTAAAATAAAGAGATCATTTTCCAATCAAGTTCAGTAAAGTAAACACCCACTGTAATAAGATATAGGTCTGAATCTAATTAATAGGAATTTTAAGCCTAAACCCCAATCTCATTACAGGCGTATTGTTTTAATTTCATTGTTCCTTCTGTTTTAAGTTGTATATGCCACTTAAAGGCTTTTTCGAGACTATGTGGTGTATGTCCTCCCAACTTATAAGCATCTTCAAAATATTCTAAAAGCTGTGCTTTATATTCAGGATGTGCACAATTTTCAATAACAACTCTAGCTCTTTCTACAGGTGCTAAACCTCTAAGATCTGCCAAACCTTGTTCTGTAACCAAGATATCAACATCATGCTCACTGTGATCGGTATGTGAAACCATAGGAACTACATGAGAAATACGACCTTCTTTAGACATGGAAGGACAAGCAAAAATACTCAAGTAGCCATTTCTAGCAAAATCACCAGAACCACCAATACCGTTCATCATCTTAGTACCTGCAATATGTGTAGAGTTTACATTTCCATAGATATCAACCTCAATTGCGGTGTTAATTCCAATAACACCTAGACGATTAATGACTTCAGCCGCATTACTAATATTCTGAGGTCTTAATAGAAGTTTATCTTTATAGGCTTCAAAATTACTAAACACTTTTTTAGAACAGCCTTCCGTGACTGTCATTGAAGATGCTGAGGCAAATAATAATTTTCCAGAGTCAAAAAGCTCAAAAGTACTATCTTGAAGCACCTCTGAATACATGGTTAAATTTTTAAACTTACTGTTAGTAAAACCAGATAAAATAGCATTAGCTGTTTTGCCTATACCAGCTTGTAAAGGCAAAAGTGATTCTGTTAAACGTCCTTCTTCTACTTCCTTTTCTAAGAATTTAAGAATATGTTCAGAAATTGCCTTAGTTTTTTCGTCTGGTGCGGCAATCACAGCAGGACTATCTGGAAGCTCAGTATAAACAACAGCAACAACTTTGGCTGGATCAATTTTAATAAAAGGATCTCCAATTCTAGTATCAGACTCTAAAACAGAAATAACCTCACGATTAGGTTGTTTTTTAAGAACTTTTACATCATGAATACCCTCGAGACTCTCAGGAAATGTTGTATTGATTTCAATAATAATCTTATCTGCGTTTTCAGCAAAAATTGGTGAATTTCCAATAGATGTTGTTGGCACAATATAACCTTCTTCTGTTATTGATACCGCTTCAATAATGGCAATATCAATTTTAAATTTATCAATTTTCTGAAACATGTCTGCCGTTTGCCCTAAATGCTGATCTACATAAAGTACCTCATGATTATTGATACTCTTTCTTAAGGTAGGATCTGCTTGAAACGGCATTCTTTTATATAAAGCACCATTTTTTGCTAAGTCGGCATCAGTATTATATCCTAATGAAGCACCACTTATTACAGTAACCTTTAGATCTTCAAAAAGTGCTCGCTTTGCCACTTGTGGTAATACCGCTTTACTATCACCTGCTTTGGTAAAACCACTAACACCTAATATATGTTGATTTTTAATTAATAAAGCAGCCTTTTCTGGGCTCTGAATTTTATCTAAATAAGCTGAATACTTAACTCTCTGCATAGTCCTGATTATTTTATCTATTATAAGTGAAAAAATTACTGTTTTAGTTTCTATTATATTTTTCAATAAAAGTGAAAAGCAATTTATATAAGATATTAATTGTCTTTTTATCTAAAAAAGACTTTAAATTATTAATTTCGGACATAAATGGTAAAATAGCAACTATTGAAGTTAAAATTGTAAATATTATGGACACAAAATATTACTTGACAGAGGTTGATAAAATTCCAGATAGCATCTTTTGTTATCACAATTTAATGGGTGAAAATTTTATTGAATCACATAGCCATAACAAAGGTCAATTTTTATATACTGAAGGAGGTGTAGTACATATTAAAACTGATAGTCGCACTTACTATTTACCTGCACGACATTATATGTGGATTCCTCCAAAAACAAAGCATGCTATTTACCCAAATTCACCAAAGGTTATTATGAGAAATCTATATTTTCCTTTGGACGCAATGACATCTAATTTTTATAAAAATGAAGCTATTTACCCAATTAACAACCTACTTTTAGAGTTATTATTACATACAAAAAACTGGAATGGTGATGTTACAAATTCACAAAAAAACAAATATGCCATTGCCATTGCATTTAAGGCCCTTTTAGAGCAAACCACATCAAAGTCATTACATTTTGAACTGCCACATCCTAAAGACAGGCGGTTAATTGCTATTATAAATTATCTCAACAAACAAATTCACGAAGAGCATTTATTGCCTCAACTCGCATCAAAGTTTAGTATGACTAACAAAACATTATATCGATTATTTAAAAAGGATGTTGGCATGTCGTTTATTAAGTATTACACTAAACTTCGTATATTCAAATCTTTAGAATTCTTAATGAATTCAGATTATAACATTTCAGAAATTGCCAACAGAGTTGGTTATAATAGCTTACCTACTTTTAGTGATACTTTTAGAAAAATTATGGATAAACGACCTTCTGAATATAGAAAATCTAAAGGTGTTTATTTAAAATCCTAAACGTTATAAATGAATTTATTCAATAGTCATCATTTCTTTCAGTTTAATTGATGAACCAATACTTAATATAGTAAACTCGAACATTGAATTAAACGATAATCTTATAGCATTAGAAGAAGGTTTTTATTTAATAAATGAAAAAGGTAATCAATCACTATATATAGAAGTGAAATCTAAAAAGGTAAACGGTAAAAGACGAAATAGGAATAATTTTCAGAACGTAAAAGGCTTAAAGTGCACATTGAATTTTAGAGAACAACTAACTGATAATGGAAGGGTTTTGCGAAACAAAAAGATTATTATTACGGTTAGTATTTAAGAAATAAACGCAAGCGAGAGCGGTCTAAAACGTATAGTAGTAGGTTTAAAGCTTGGAATGACGATTTTTATTTTTAAATCACAAATAAAATACGCAGAAACAACAACTTAAACAAATCAAACTGACTATTCTATAATGCAAATTTTGAAGATTAAAAAAAGCACAATAAACGCAATAATAATCCTACAAAAATTAAATTTTAAGGCATTAAATCCTTAAATTTGAGATAGAAAGACATACGTATTATGACGTATCTATCTCACTTAGCGATTTATATAATCTATCCTCTTGCCTTAACAAGTTCATACAGTATCAATATTGCCAAATTAGAACCTGCTAACACCTCTATTTATTACAAAAACGAAGTCATTGTTATTGCAAAAGACTCAGCCAAAATTGCGTTTAAAAACAAAATAGTTAAAGCTTCTAATGACTCTCTGAGAATCGTAACAGCTTATTTTGAATACGGACAATATCTACATACCATTGGAGATAACGAGGCGTCTCTAATTAACTTAAACATTGCCATAAAACTTGCTGAACAAATAAACAATGATAAAAAAACTGCAGAAATTGGCAACTACCTCGCCAACGTTTATTGGCAAGCTGGTAAATATCAATCGTCAACAGACACCTTCATACTCGCCTATCAAAGTGCTAAAAAAACAAATGACAGTAGCCAAATGGCAAAAGTGAGCATGAATTTAGCCTCCAATTATAACTATTTAGGAGATTACGACCAAGCCATAAAATATGCACTCAATGCCTTAAAAATTAAAGAAACAGCCAAAGACTGGGAACGCATTTGTTACCATTATGTCGCTATGGCAACCATTTTTAAGGAAACCAATAATATTGAAAAATGGGACTACTACATTAATAAAGCCTACAAATTAAAAGATGTAGAGCATTGTGCTTCGTTTGGAGATATAGCAAAGATTTACAATAACCTAGGCTCTCTGTCTGTAAGAAAAGGTGATAACCAAAAAGCACTCGCATATTTCGATTCCCTTTTAGTTTTAAGTAAAGAAGTCAGTTTTAACAAAGGTATAAGTGCTGCTTTGGGAAACAGTTCTGACATATACAAAAGCCTTAACCAAACCCAAAAAGCCTTAGAGTTATTACTAGAATCTGAACAGTATTTTAGCGACCCTTATGAAATCATTTCTAACAATAACAGCAAAGCTGAACTTTACAGCTTATTAGGTCAAAAGAAAACAGCACTAGATTTGGTGTTAAAAAACACCACTTTAAATGACTTAAGATTTTACTCAATGGAGCACGAAAAAACCTTGAGTTTATTATCGCAACTGAGTGCTGATTTACAAGATTACAAAACAGCTTATAAGTGGAATGACTCCTTAAGAATTCTTGAAAACAAACTACGCGACGATAAAGTTCGTAAAGGGATTGAAGAATTAGAAACTAAATATGAAACCGAAAAAAAGGAACAGCAAATTGACTTACTAACCACAGAAAACGAACTTAAAAACCAAAGAATTAAAGCAGGATTTGTTATTGTTATAATTCTAATTGTTATTGTACTGCTTATTCTTTACATCCTTAATATTAGAAACAAGCAAGCCGAATTAAAGCAAAATAATTTACGCTTACAAGTATTAAGAACTCAAATGAATCCGCACTTTATATTCAATGCTTTGGGTTCTATTCAAAATTACATGTTGAAAAACGATGCTCGGAAAGCTTCGCAATATCTATCGCAATTTGCGTCGTTAACACGTGCTACTTTAAGTTATTCCACAGCAGAATCCATCTCTTTAGCTGATGAAATTGGCATGTTAGAAAACTATATGGCATTAGAAAAAATGCGAAAACAAGACAGGTTTGATTATTCTATTAATTACGATGAAAATTTAGATCTAGATTTTATTAGAATTCCACCAATGCTCAATCAACCTTTTATTGAAAACGCTATAAAACATGGCTTTAAACATATTAATAAAGGAGGTGTTTTAACCATCAATATAACAGACAAAAAAGATTGGATTGAATTTATTATTGAAGATAATGGAGAGGGATTCCCAAAAGAATCACCAAAAGGAAATCATAAATCTATGGCGATGTCCATTTTTGAAAACAGAAGAAAACTTATAAAACAGAAATATAAAAAAGATTTTAAGTTCCAAATTTTAAACTTACAAGACGAATATCCAAGCCAAACTGGTGTACGAATAACTATATATATACCCATTATAAATGATTAAAGCCATTATTATAGACGACGAAACTGCCATGAGAGCAGTTAATAGCCAATTATTATCTGAATATTTTCCAGAAATAAAACAAGTAGGCACAGCGAGTTGTATTAAATCAGGTATTGATTTAATACATAAGGAAAATCCCGATTTGGTTTTATTAGACATACAATTGTCTGATGGTTCTGGGTTTCAGCTATTACAAAAATTACCATCCTATGATTTTAAGGTCGTTTTTATTACTGCATTTGATTCGTTTGCCATAAAAGCCATAAAATTTAGTGCTATAGATTATATTTTAAAACCGATAAATGAAATTGAATTTCAACAAGCCATACAGCGCGCTATTGAGCTAATCGAAAAAAAAGAGCACACAGAATCTCAATTCAATGTTTTAATGGATTCGTTTAAAAAAGAATTGCAGAACAAAAAGCTCGTTTTACGTACTCAAAACTCCATACATGTTGTTGACATTAGCGATATTCACTTTTGTAAAAGTGATAACAGTTACACCACCTTTTATTTTGATGATAACGAAAAAATACTCGTTTCAAAAAGCCTAAAAGAATACGAAAGCTTACTTAAGGAGTACGGTTTTTTCAGACCTCATCAATCCTACTTAGTAAACCTCAATCACATTAAAAAGGTAGACAAAACGGATCATGGCTTTATTATCATGAAAAACAAAAAAGAAATTCCTATTTCTACGCGCCAAAAGAAAAATCTAATTGACTTGTTAGATCATTTATAAGTAAACTTTACTACTTCAAACAATTTAAACATCTATTCGCCTAAGCTAATCTAGGTGAAACACTTATCTATTCGCTTCATTTGATGCATTTAACATTCATTTCCACTAGAAAAACATAAAATTGTGTTGCAAATTCCATTCAAAAACTAGCGAATTCAAAGTGCCTTACAACGCAATCAAATTCACTGAAAAACAACTAAATATCTATTGTAAATTTATATGACAAACAACGAGAGTCATGAAAACTTTACACATAAAAACAAGCTCTAAACATCTGTTTAAGATCCTATTGGTTTTTAGTTTACTCATTACCATTCCACAATTTTCTAACGGACAAATTTTAAAACGACTTAAAAAGAAAGCCGAAGATAAAATAGAACGCGAAGCTGAAAAGAGAGCCGAAAAACGTATCAATACTAAAATTGATAACGAATATGACAAAGCCGAAGATGCTATAGATGGCAAAGACAAAAAGAAAACAGATAGTGCTTCAGAAGAAACAAAGTCTAAAAAAACTGACTCTAATCAAAACAAAAAAACTAGTGCAGAAACAAAAAATGAAAAACCAAATGTGGCTTGGAGTAAGTTTGATTTTATACCTGGAGATACTGTGATTTTTGAGGATGGCCCAAGTATAAATGAAGAAAACGGTGAGTTTCCGAGTCGCTGGGATTTAATTGAAGGAGGGACTGAAGTTGCTGAATTTAATGGAACACCAGTTATAATGTTTCTAGACGATGGTGCTGAAATAATTCCGTATTTAAAAAATTCAAGCGAAGATTATTTACCCGAAGTTTTTACAATAGAAATGGATGTATGGTTTGGTGAAGAACAAGCTTTTAAGAGATATTGGATCGAGTTTTTTGATAAAAAAAATCAAAGACGTGGTGAAACTACCGATTTAGAATTATACCCAAATGGATTAGAATATGGATCTTCAAATAAAAGATATCCAGGCAGAGAAAATGTAAACTGGGGAGTAATAGTTGAACCTGCTTGGAGACATATATCTATAGCATATACAAAAGGTAAATTTAAAGCTTATATGGATGATACTCGTTTGATTAACATTCCTCATCTCGAGGGAAATCCGACCGGAATCACAATTGAATCTGAGTCAGGCTCATATACATATATCAAAAACATTCGTATTGCTAAAGGTGGAGTTAAATACTATGACAGAGTTTTATCTGAAGGAAAAATCATAGTAAACGGTATAAAATTCGATGTAAATAAAGCCACCTTAAAAGCAGAAAGTATGGGTCCAATTAATACTATTTTCGACTTAATGCAAAAACAACCAGAACTAAACTTTAGTGTAGAAGGCCATACAGATAGTGACGGTGGAGACGAAGCCAACATGGAATTATCTAAAGAAAGGGGAAGAGCCGTAATGACTAAATTAATAGAAATGGGAATATCAGCAAACCGACTTAAATCTAATGGGTATGGAGAAAGCCTGCCTATTGATAACAATAGTTCACCAGAGGGAAAAGCCAACAACAGACGCGTAGAATTTGTGAAATTTTAAACTAATATAAAACCAAACTATCATGAAAAAAGTAAAGCTATTTTTCGCATCAGCAATTATAATATTGATTGCATTTACAACACAACAATTAGAAGCTCAAGACTCTAAAATTTTAGCAGGAGCTGGTATTGCCTATGCAACTGAAATAAATTCAGCAGCCATTTTTGCCAAAGGCGTTTATCAAATTAACGATGAATGGGAAGCTTCTCTAGGTATCAACTATTTCTTCCCAAAAGGAGAAGGAGCGTATGAAATAAAATGGTTAGGATTTGATTTAGATGCACATTATGTATTTTCAAAAACGGACAATCTTGATTTCTATGGCATTGCAGGATTAAATGTTATGCGTGTTAGCATACCAAGTTATGATATTGATTATGGTGATTATGATTTCCCTTATGATGATGAACCTACCACATCAACTAGCACAATAAGTAATACAGAGACCGGTATCAATTTAGGTGCAGGTGCACGATATAAACTATCTGATAATTTATACGGTTTAGGAGAAGCTAAATATGCTATAAATAATGGTGGATACTTACAAGTATGCGCAGGTGTTTTGTTTGGATTTTAAAAACAATATCGCTGAAACGAAAGTGAATTCAACTTCATTTTACAGACCTAAAAAATTAAGAAGATTAAATAATAATCACAAAACAAACAAATCATGAAAAAATCTATTGTAGTAATCGTCATTTTATTAAGTGCGTTAAGTCTAACGCTAAGCTCATGTAGTAGCGACGATGACTCAGACTCAAAACCAACACTAGCAACTGGAAGTTATGAAATTTATTTGGACGGAGTACTTTTCTTGGAAGGAACAAATGCAGATGTAGGTCTAATTAAAGACGACCAAGGCAACTACGTAAACACCGTTACTATTGGTACGGGAACTGAAACCGCGATTATAGTTTCTGGTTTTCCAACATCAATTAGTGGTGAATCCAATATGGATTCAGACGGAGACCCTGGAGTTAATATAATTGCAGGACAAAACCTTTATGATACAAGATCAGGAACGTTAACACGTACATCAGCCAGCAGAATATCATTTGACGGCACATGTACAGATTGGCCTAATTTACAATCTTATAGCATAACCGGTTTTGTAGAATCTACCGCTTGGGAAGTTATAGATTAATAAAACAAAAGCTCTTTTGGAAAAATATGACGTAACGCTTATTTATTAGAGCAATGCAAGAGTGCATACTTATAATTTTTGGGGCTATTAATCAATCCGTATGCGCTCTTGCTTTTTTAATCTAAATATTATTTTAGAATTTACTTATTACCTATTACAGCTTTATCATGAAAAAAATATATGTCATTATAACCACAATTTTGCTCGTCGTTGGGCCATCTAATGCTCAAAAAAAAGAACTTATAGGGAATTGGCTGGCAACACAAGTTGAAACCCAAGGTGCAATTGAAAATCCTTATCTCCTTTTTGATTATACAAAAGACGGAAAAATGATACTAATGGGAATGGAAATCGCCAGATGGCACTATAACAAAAAGACAAATGAAATTGTAATGACATCAGAATTTGATAAGGATTTTAATGGTAACGCAAAAATCTTAATTCTCACTAAAAACCAACTAATTGTTGAAAAAGATGGCACTAAAATAACCTACCAAAAACTGAATTTAGAAAAAGTTGCAATGGCCAATAAAAAGTCTGGGCTTATAGGTGAATGGGAATTTGAAAACAACGAAAATCCAGATATAACATCACGTATTACTTTTAAATCACCTGACGGTTATGTAATAATTCAGAAAAAAGAATATATGGAAACCAAGCTAAAAGGCACATGGATTTTTAACCCCAAAAAGATGACACTTATTATGATTGGCCTTAGGGATGAAACCTTACCAATTAGAGAAAGTAAGGTTATTCAATTAAATGAAAATAATTTTGAGTTAGAAAACTATAATAAAACATTTAAAGCCCATAAAATAGTAGAAATGACTACAAAAGAAGAAAGCACTGTGGAACGTGAACATCTCACATTCTATTACGAAGATTTCTTCACAGAAAATGGTGATGAGAAATACGCAGCAGATAAAGAAAAATTACCATGGAACAATTGGAAGATCATGAAAAAAGACCTACTAAATGTTCACCAACTAGTTTACAGTTACGAATTTAACAACGATGCTAATGCCGTATTTGAAACCGAAATATTAACAACAGATGTGATAGCAAATTTAGAATACGAAGGTTTCATTATTGAAAACATTTTTAGTAGCTATGACACATCAGGCAACCCAGAACCAGGGCCAAATACGGATGCAAACCACCCTTTGTATCCCTTACAAGAATATATGTATAGAATCGTAGGAAATGAGCAAATAACAACACCTGCTGGTACTTTTGATTGCACAATAATCGAAGTTTCAAATGACTATGACATGAATAAAAAATTATGGATGATATCTGATAAAATTGGTATTTACGCTAAAATAATAGATGAAAACACTAGCGAAATTCACCCTTACTATCACCTCTACACCTTACAAAAGATAATATATAAGGATTAATCCATTTTTAAGAATATGAACCCTTAAATTAAAAATATTATGAAAACTACAGCAAAAATTTTATCCGTATTACTTATGTGTTTCGTAGGTACATCTTGCGAATCCGATCTCTTAGATGTCGATTTTGACACCACAGTAAAATCTACCATTGTCGCACACGTTAACCAAGGTCAAGAAACCATAGATGAGTCCGTTATTTTAAGCTTAGACAATAACGACACCCACGATTACTTAGACAACATCAAAGGTGTTACAATTAAAAAATTAACCTATAAAATCATTAGTTTTTCCGGGTATTCGGAAGGCTCGGTGGATATAGATTTTTATGCCGATAACGTTACATTAAAAACTGAAGCATTTGTTGTAAAAGATGCTTATAACGCTTCTACTATTTTTGAAATTACAGACGTCAGTAAACTAAATTTAATGGCAGATTTACTTAAATCCAATAATAAAACAACTGTTGGTATAAAAGGAAGCACAATTGCTACTGATGACGCAATGAATTTTAATATTGAAGTCACAGCCGATTTAGAAATCACTGCAAATCCTTTGTAACCGTATAACTATCCTCATGAAATGCGCATGTTCAAAATTTTGTCATCTATAAAAATGATAAACAGAAAATTGCATGCCTATACTGAATGACGTTGAAATAATACCTTAAAAAAAAATAATTAAAAACACATGAAAACATTTAGCCTCTTCGTCGTTGCCTTAATGTTATTGAGCTGCAACGAGAGCCAAAGCAATACATATATTGATACTTTGGCCAATACACCACAACAAGATACCATGCTAAAACGCTATAAAGTAAAGTCTGGCATCATAACATATAAAATCACTATAACAGGTGATGTCATGGGAAGTAAAATTACTGGTAGCGGTACAGAAAGTCTCTATTTTACAAACTATGGAGCTTTAGAATTAGTTGAAGAAATAACTTCTCAGACTACAGCAGTAAATGTATTTGGGAATAAATCTACAAAAACAACTGAAACACACACCATGAAAAAACTTGATAATGGTGATAGCTATAGTGTAGATTTTAAACAGAAAAAAATCTATAAAATACAAGATCCTGCAATGCAACTAACTAAAACATATGAACCTAATGCAGATGCCGGAGAAGTAGGAGAAGACATGCTCACAGCTATAGGTGGAAAAAAAATAGGCAATGAAACCTATAAAGATTTCGAATGCGACATTTGGGAAGCAATGGGAATTAAACAATGGATTTACAAAGGGGTTACCTTAAAATCTGTTGGCACATTAATGGGAATTAAAACCACCAAAGAAGCTACAAATATTGCGTTTAATATTGATGTCTCAGAAAGTCATTTCAAACTTCCTGATTATACAATTGTAGAGCAAGATGAATTATTTGGAGATGTTGAAATTGATACAGATTTCAATTCAAACCTTGAAGACACAGACTACGACTTAAGTAAAATTAAAAACATGTCTTTTGAAGAATGGAAAAAGAAGGCTACACTAAATGATGAAGAACTAGGAGAAATGAGTGAAGCCGAGTTACGTGAAACTTACGACATGATTCAAAAAATGATTAAAATGAGAGGCTAATAAGCATATAGAAATGTTATGGTTTTAATTTCAATAACTTCCTAATAAAATATTTGACATTAAACTATGAGAACAAAATCGGAGTTTTAATTTATATTATGAGCTCCGATTTTCAATTAAAATATAATTTTCACATGTAAAAATTTTTATATTTTTTACACCTATATTTCATTATTCATTTCATATTACGACCTAGGACAGGAGTTAAATACAAATTAATTTAATAAAAAAAAGCATCCACGATCTGGATGCTAGATTTCTAATATTTTGTATGGCATGCTGCTCCGTACCAAGTCAATGTGAAGGTGTGCCTTACAAAACTTTACACTTCAAAAATAGCAGACACCTTTATGATTTATGTTAAATGCAGATTTAGTTTAAGTTATTAATACGTTGTAAAAAACCGTTCATTATTGCCTCAATATTAACTTAGAATGCTTGTGTGCATTAATATTCAACACTAAAGTCCTAAAAAAATTTAAAAAATCGTTTAGCTCTTATTATTCTGCAATACATATTTTAGCTCTAAAAACAAACCCTTAAATAATGCATATCAAAAGATTAGATATTTTTTTTAATGAACATGCTCTAAAGTTCGTTAAAAATTAATTCTTCAGCTTAAAAAAACATCTGTTTATAATAATGTGAAAGCACTCTTATATTTCAAGGCACTTTCACATTATATAAAGCTACAAAATCATACCGTTAAATATAAAGTAGTTTTCTTTATATCCCGATAATTAAGAAGTTATTGAACTCGTCAATTTCTAATTCAACGCTTTCACAGGGAAAAATACTTAATTCCATTTTTTGACTGTAAACAATGTTGTTTGATGCGACTACAATGATTTCGTTATTAGACAATTCGAGCCAATCCGTATTTTCCGCTATGGATAATGTTTGTGAATGCAATAGGCTATAATCTTGTCCGTAAACTATAAAATCAAAACTGTCCGTTCCATTGTTCGTAAACTTAATTTGAGGTAAATCATCAACGCAATTAAGCGTTTGAGGACTTAAATCGTCTTGAATTTCTTGCACATCAGAAGAATCAGCTGTACAATTTACCATAAGTAAAAGCACTAAAATGAGTGTTACATTTTTCATAAGTAGGTTATTTTTATCTATTTGGGACTGCAATATAGAAAAAACAAACAAAAGCTCGATAAAAAGTGTATTTATTCGACGAACGGTAATTTTTGGAAAATATAAAAATTGTTGACTAGCCCAAGAACTATAACATCTTCAAGGTATTTACCTCTTGCTCAGTAAGGTGCTTCCAGTGACCACGAGGAATGTCTTTTTTAGTTAAATGACCAATCGCTACGCAATCAATTTTCACGATATCGTAGTTAAGTTCCTCAAATATAGTACGTAGAATAGTATTTCCAGTATTTTTAATTTTAATACCTACTTGGTTTTTAGATTCTCCTTGAATGTAGCTTATTTCCTCTACAGCAACGAGTTTACCTTCTATTTTAAAACCCTCTTGAATCTTTTTTAAATCTTCAAATTTTAAATTCTTATCAAGTTCTATTTGAAATAATCGAGCCACTCCACTTTTAGAATTTGTGAATTTTTGAACTACTACATCATCATTAGTAAACAAAAGTAACCCTAATGAATTTCTACCTAAACGACCAATTGGTTTAATGTTTGCACTAGTTGCATTGGCAACTAAATCCATAACCGTTCTACCTTTACCTTCAGCAGTTGTCGTTGCAAAACCTTTTGGTTTATTTAATAAAACATAAACAGGAAGTTCTGGTGTAATGCGTTGGCCATCAAAACGAACTTCGTCTGTGCGTTTTACTTTGTAACCCATTTCGGTAACCACTTTACCGTTTACCATAACTAAACCAATGGCTATATTCTCATCCGCTTCGCGACGTGAACACATACCACTATTGGCTATGTATTTATTTAAACGCATCTCATCTGGATTGGATGATTTTGATGGTTGCGATGTCTTCTTTATAGATGACGAATTCTTTTTAAAAGGAGCATTACCTCTAGCAAAGCTATTAGTTTTACTATTAGCATTTCCTCTTCCTGAAGTCTTTCCTTTTCCTTTGCTTTCTTGATTTCTGCTCATGTTTCAGTTTTTTGCAAAGGTAAGCAATAGTTTATATCTAGTGCTTAATTATTTGAGTTGTTTAACACTATAGATTTTCAATACGTTAGAAAATGGTGCGGACTACAATTAAATACGGTTTAAAACAATAGAAACATCAATCAAAAGAATAGAAAACACACCAACTACAATGATAAATTTTAAGATGTTATGAAGTATAAGATAGTGGTTTTTTTTATTCGATTTCAGTAAAACAATGAGGTAAAGTAACAATAACACAATACTGAGATAGAAGAAATAATACATATGACCAATCTTAAAAAACAGAATAAGTATAATTGCCGAAATAATGGTAAAAACTCCTACAATCGTTAGCATTAACTTAGATACCTTTTCTCCATAAACAACAGGAATAGTCCTGTAGTTCAGCGCCAAATCTCCTTTTAAATTCTCTAAATCTTTAGTGAGCTCTCGCATAGAAATTAGCAAAAACAGAAATATACCATGGGCAAAAACAACGGTTTCAAAATTTTTATAATAAATAAAAATAGCAAAAAACGGAGTTACTGTTAAAACTGCAGACACCATATTACCCACGATTGGCTGTTTCTTTAAGCGATGCGAGTAAAACCAAATTGCAAAAATATAGATTGAAAAAAATATTACTGCCTTAAAGGATACATAGCTAGCAAATACAACCGCTAAAAAATTTAACACAAAGTAGCATGAAAGTTTTGTGTTTTGACTCACCAAACGATCTAGCATTGTTTTTCTAGGCTTATTAATTAAATCTTTCTCAGAATCGTAGAAATTGTTAATAATATAACCACCTGCTATAGTTGCCGAAGATGCTAAAACCAACATTAAAAGATTGAGGTCTAAAAGCACTGATTTTACCGGCTTATCGTGAGCAAAAATATAAATTGAAGCTAAATATTGGGCAATAACAACAACTAAAATGTTATAACCTCTGACTACTGAAAATAGGCTGAAAAATTTTAGAAGAATATGTTTCTGCCGTCTTGATAACATGATTTTGAATCTGTAAAATTCTGAAACAACACTGAGACTCAACGCAGCGCTTTAAACAAAAAAAATTAGAAATTATAAACTACCTCTAACTTCTGACCTTTAAGAGCTTCTCTTGCTATGTCAATGTTTTCAGTAAATCCTAAGATGTAACCTCCACCACCAGAACCACAAAGTTTTAGGTAATAATCGTTAGTATCTAATCCTTTTTTCCATAACTCATGAAACTGAGCAGGAATCATAGGTTTAAAGTTATTAAGTACAACTTTAGATAATTGCTTAGTGTTTTTAAATAGTGATTTCATGTCGCCTTTTAAGAAATCATCTACACAAGCATCTGTATGTTTTATAAATTGATCTTTAAGCATGCTACGGAAACCTTCATTTTTCATGCTTTCCATAAAAATACTCACCATTGGTGCCGTTTCTCCAACAATACCACTGTCTAATAAAAACACAGCTCCTTTTCCCTCTGCTTTTTGAGAAGGAATACCTGTTGCTTCAATATTATCTTTAGAATTTATTAAAATTGGAAGACTCAAATAACTATTTAAGGGATCTAAACCTGAAGATTTACCATGAAAAAACGATTCCATTTCAGAAAAAATAGTCTTTAACTTTAATAGTTTTTCACGAGTTAAATTCTCTAAAACCGTAATTTTATCACTTGCATATTTATCGTAAATAGCAGCAACTAAAGCGCCACTACTTCCTACTCCATAGCCTTGCGGAATTGAAGAATCAAAATACATACCTGCATCAACATCTTCTTGCAGTTTATTAGTATTAAAAACTACTAACTTAGTATCTAAACCTTTTAAATACGTAGCAAAACGCTTTAAACTTTCGTTAGAACTTAGCGCTTCTTTACTTGGGTTTTCATCTCTCTTTAAAGCTCCATTATAAAAATTATAAGGAATAGATAAGCCTTTAGAATCTTTGATAATTCCGTATTCACCAAATAAAAGTATTTTAGAATAAAATAGTGGTCCCTTCATGTAATATTAGTAATAGCTTTAACAAATATACGTATTAAAATCATAATTGGTTCGCACCATGACCGATTTGGTCGCAAATATAATGTTCATTTTGGCAATAGTTAGCTAATTCATTCTTAATGAATTGTAGAACAGTTTCAGTTTCATTTTCCGGATATAAAACATGAACATTGGCTCCTGCATCAAGTGTAAAACACACTTTAGAATCCGTTTTTAATCTATAAGCCCAAATTTTATTGATAATTTCTAAGGTGTTTGGTTTCATTAATATGAAATACGGCATGCTAGTCATCATCATAGCGTGAAGTGTTAAGGCTTCACTTTCTACAATTTTTACAAATTCGTCTAAATCACCAGAAGCTAAGATGGTATTCAACTTCGCTAAATTATCATGCGCTTGCGAAAAACGTTCTTTTGCAAATGGATGACCAAACATTAATTGATGACCCACTGTACTGCTGACCTGTTTTTCACCTTTATCGACTAATAATATAGTGTCTTGGTAATTTTTAAAGTTTGAATGTACATTTCCTTCAAATTTTACTCCATATAAATCTGAACTTGCTTCAATAATTTCATTTCTTCCCCAAACTACAAGTTCGCCTTCTATGCTTCGGCAAGCGCTTCCTGAACCTAACCTAGCTAGAAATGATGCCTTTTGGTGGAAATAAGATATCGATTCTTCACTATCACTTCGACCTCGCTCAGTTTCCAAACTTAATGATTGTTCAATACTCATTAAACACAAAGCAATGGCACTCATTCCAGACGCAGAAGAAGCGATACCTGAACTATGCGGAAATGTATTTGAGGTTTCAATCTTAAAATGATAATCCTTTAGAAAAGGCATATACATTTCAATACGCTCAAAAAAGGTTTGAATTTTAGGTTTGAAGGCTTCGTTTTTTTCACCTTCGAAATAAATATCGAAACTAAAACCCTTCTCTTCCTTTTTAGTGTAAGTGATTTCTGTGATTGTTTTACAGTTTGAAAGTGTAAAACTAATAGAAGGATTCTCTGGAATTTGATGTTCCTTTTTTCCCCAATATTTTACCAAAGCAATATTACTTGGAGATTCCCATTTTATGGAATCATTTTCAACATTGGTGTGGTAGGATTTGAGAATAAAGTCTTGTTCTGTCATTGCATTTTAAATATCTGACAAAGATAAGAGTTTTACTATTGTTTTATAATTTCTTGCCGTAGCATTGACATTAAGTTTCTTTTCAAAAAAATTCAGGTTGAATTTAGATTGGCCGTAACCTTTTTCACAATACAAATAAATACAGTCGTTAAGAATTACATATATATCATTAGGATACACTTTTTGAGACGCTTCTTCTACCAATTGTTGATCTGGTATTTCACTTAACATTACAAAATAACTGTCTACTTTTTTGTCCTCTGAAAAAGGACAATTACTATATATAGTTTTTAATTCTTGCTGCGTCTTTATGATAACCGGAACCTCAAAACCAAATTGATCACTAATCAACTTTTTAATTTCTTTTTCTAAAACTTTAGCATCATTTGTAGAGGACTGAAAAATAACATTCCCACTTTGAATATAGGTTTTCACATGTTCTAATCCAGAATTTGTCAATAATTCTCTTAATTCTGCCATTGGTACTTTTTTGTGTCCACCAACATTAATACCTCTTAAAAGTGTTATATATGTAATCATAATTAAAAATACTGAGATTAATTACTCAAAAGTAATATCTAATTACTATTTAATTAATAAAATGGCAAAAGCATAAATTTCCTCAATTTAGAAACGCCATAAAAAGCGCCCACAAAATGCAAATAAATCCGTTAAAACAACTCTGGTCTTATAAAAAAATGTAGTTTTACGGCACTAATAGTAATATTACATGTGTTTTCCCAAATTGAACACTGTTATTGTTTTATTTATAACCCTAATTACCAACTCTTTTGCACAAGCACAAGAGTCCCTTATAAATACCGGTAGCAGTACTTGCACTTTTAACAGTCAAAAGTTAGATATACTCGTAAGAAACGATAGCCTTTATGAGGCAACGGTTCTCATTAACGATGCTTTAAGATTTTCAAAACAATACAATTCAAAAGAAACTGAGGCTAAATCTTACAATGCTTTTGGAAGCGTAATGACTAAGATGTCTAATTTTACTAAAGCAGAAAAATACCACAAGAAAGCATTAAAAATTTACGATTCACTTAACATAGACAAAGGCAGAAACCTCTCGTACTCTGGCTTACTTAATAGTTATGTTATGGGAAAAAACTATTCAAAATTCGATAGTCTATACCCAAAAGCTCAAGACATTTCTAAGAAACTCAATAGCGAAATATACTTTATAAATCTTGAGTATAAAATAAAAAAAGAATACTACAGTTTTGATAATGCGAATATGCTTACATCTAGTAATATTGCTTTAATTGATTTAAAAAACACAGATTTTAATCGCCTAAATTATTCTAAAAGTTACCGAATAGAAAATCTTAAACAGAATTTATATCAATCTTTTAAATACTATAATGCTATAGCACGCATAAAGATATCAGACTTTAAATCTTCAGATTACGAAGCTCTATTTTTAATAGATGAAGATAAACTTGCAGCTTCTATTTCTACAGACTTTAATTCATACAGAAAATTAGCCTCGTTAAATTACTATAAATACCTCTATTATACCAATAGCAATAAAAATTTAGATTCTGCCACCAAATATCTTTTAAAATCTGACACTTACAAGTACAGAGCACTTAATAATATAGAGCAAAAGAATATTCGAAATGGTGAGTTGGTAAATAAAATTATAAATGCGGAACAAAAGCTAGCATTAGCGAATGAAACGCGCAAAAAAGAAGCATTAAACTCTCAGATATTCTTAGTAAGCACCATTATTACGAGTATTACTTTAATTATAATCCTTACCGTATTTTACTTCTACTTTAAAGCCAGAAAAAACATTGTAAAGGTTAATGAAGCTTTAAAAGATTCTAACTCCAAACTGATTGCTATAGATAAAGATCGATTAGAATTTTTCTCAATATTAAGTCATGAATTACGTACACCTATTTATGGCATTAGTGGATTAGCTACACTTATAAACCAAGAAAATGATGATGCAAAAAAGCAATCATATTTGGATTCATTGATATCCTCAAGCAACTATTTATCTATACTAATAGACAATATTCTACAAGCCAATAGACTAAAGTTTGAAAAAAGAAACCTTAGATTAAAACCAGGTAAAATAGACAATATTGTTCGTCATGTTATGAGTACGGTTGCAATAGCTGCTAAAAACAAAGATTTAGAACTAAAAGTTCATATTGATGCTTCAAACGAAAATGAACATGTCTTAATAGACAAAGTGGCCTTTAGCCAAATATTAATCAATTTAGCCTACAACGCAATTCGCTATACAAAGAAAGGTCATATTTTAATTAATGTTTTTGAAAAAAGTAGAGATGGCAAGAATATTACTTTACGCTTTGAAGTTAAAGATACTGGTATTGGCATAAAAGAAGAACATCGCTCTGTTGTTTTTAGTGCTTTTGAAAACAAAACATTTTTAAACAAAAATAGTAGTGGCTCTGGCTTGGGCTTATATATCGTAAAGACCTTATTAAAAAGTCATAATTCTGATATCGATTTCGTTTCCACCCCAAATGAAGGGACCTGTTTTTTCTTTGAAATAACTTTTCAGCTTTCAATGGTGTTAGAAAATCAAATTAAAATACCCGTACTACCGAAAAGAGATATGCATGTTTTAATCGTTGATGACAATAAAATCAACCTTTTAATCACTAAAAAGAATATTGAAAAAATTGAAGGTTATACTTGTCAAACAATTTCTAATGGTAAAGAAGCGATATCTATTGTTAAGGAAAAAGATTTCGATCTAATTTTAATGGATATCAACATGCCAGATATGGATGGTTACGATGTCACTAAACATATAAGAATGTTTAATCCAAATATTCCTATTTTAGCTTTGACAGCATTAAATTCTAATGAAATTTCTACAAAAGCAGAAACTGCTGGTATAGATCAGATTATTACAAAACCTTATATTTTCGACGATTTTAAAGCCATTATTACGTCTTATGGCAATAAACAAAATCAGAGAGGCATTATAGATGCAGAAGCAATATAAGCACTAGTCCAAGCATTTTGAAAGTTAAAACCACCCGTTACAGCATCTACATCAATAACCTCACCTGCAAAATATAGATTAGGAATACGTTTACTTTCAAATGTTTTAAAATTCACTTCTTTTAAATCTACGCCTCCTGCAGTAACAAACTCATCCTTAAAGGTACTTTTTCCTGTAACTTGAAAAATAGCGTTAGTCAATTGATTAGCTAAAGCCTCTAATTGCTGTTTATTCAAATCTGCCCATCGCATTGTCTCACTTATATCTGAAGCTAAAACCAATTGTTTCCATAGGCGTTTTGGCAAATCAAATTGCGCTAATTTAACGACTGTCTTTTTTGCAAAGTCTTGCTTAAGATTTTTCAGTTCTTCTAAACAAGACTCAAAATCTAACTGAATAAAATTAATTTCAATTTTAAAATTATAATTCAACCTCGCCAATTCTACAGCGCCAAATGCGGACAATTTTAAAATGACTGGTGCACTCATACCGACATGTGTAATTAACACTGGACCATTAGATTCTAAATCGGTTCCAACCACTTTAATGTCTACATTTTTTGCAACAACACCAGGAATATCCTTGATACGTTTATCTTTAATATCAAACGTAAAAAGAGATGGAACAGGTTGAATGATATTATGACCTAAATCTTCGAGTAAATTCCAGATTTTAGGATTGCTTCCTGTGGCAATTAATAGTTTTTGAGATTGAAATTCCCCTTGTGATGTTTCAATTATAAAATTATTTTCAAAGGCCTGAATTGACTTTACGGAATGGTTATAAAGCACTTCAACATTATGTTTCTCAGCTTCTTTCAAAAAACAATCAATAATCGTTTGCGATGAATTTGAAACCGGAAACATGCGACCATCTTCTTCTATCTTTAATTCCACTCCACGTTCTTCAAACCAAGCAATAGTATCACCCGTCATAAAACTATGAAAAGGGCCTAAAAGTTCCTTTTCACCTCTTGGATAATTTAATACTAATTCTGATGGTATAAATTCAGCATGCGTTACATTACAGCGTCCTCCACCAGAAATTTTCACTTTTTGTAAGCCTTCTTTCCCACGTTCCAAAATGGCAACCGATAATTCCGGATGCTTTTCTGCGATGTTAATGGCTGCAAAAAAACCTGCGGCACCTCCACCAATAATTATAATATCTTTTTGTGTATTCAAACTATTATCTTAAGAAGATTTTGTGATTATTAATTTGTGTTATTTAATGACGAGCACTACTTTGAGTCAAAGTATAAAATTACAATGATATACATCAAAAGACTAATATTTCTATTATTTATTGTGAACTCTTGTCAATCTATAGGACAGCTAAAAATTGAGAACCGTATTACTAACGAATTAAAGGAAGTATCTGCTGCTGAAATGGCTAAAGATTCTGACATCATTTGGGTGATTCAAGATGCAGGAAACGACAATAACCTCATAGGATTAGATAACAACGGACAGATCGTTAGGAACATTTATATCAGCAATGCCAAAAACAAAGACTGGGAAGATTTAACGTCAGATAACCAAGGTCATATTTACATAGGCGATTTTGGAAACAACAATAAAAAACGCAAAACATTTAAAATCTATAAGGTTAATGACAACGATTTAAATGCAAGTTCTGCTGTCGCCGCAGTCATTGAATTCTCTCTTCCTAAAAATCAAAAATCTGAAGATTTCGAGTCCTTTTTTATTTACAATAACTACTTCTATATTTTTAGTAAAGAGAATAAAAAGTTTGTTGTTTTAAAAGTTAAAAATAGCGTAGGAAAGCATGTTGCTGAAGTACATTCTGAATATAAATTGAAAGGTAAAAACAATAAAATTACCTCAGCCGATATTAGCGAAGATGGTAAAACCGTTATTCTTTTAAATCACGATAAATTATGGAAAATCACCAATTTTGAGCATGATGATTTTTTCTCTGGCGAGATCACTGAAGCTGCATTTGGTCATGATTCACAAAAAGAAGGCATATGCTTTAAGACAAACTCAACCATTATTATTACAGATGAAAGAAAAAATTCTGAAGGAGGCTATATCTATTCTTTCAATTTGAATTAGCGTCTTAAATTTCAAACGCTGAATTGTTAACTTGCTGCAGCTTTTTTACACTCGCTTTTATAACTCTAATATCTGCTTCATTTTTGTGATTATCTAATGCATCTTTTTCGAGATTCTGTATTTCGTTAACGATGATTTCATTGTAGTTTTCAATTAATACATCATTGTTTTGTAGTAGGTATTGTAGCATTAAAAAGAGCTTCTGTACAATAATAATATCGTGCTTACAATAGGTTCTAAGCGATGCCATTACGTTATAGAGCAACTGCTCAAAACTTACCGTTTTAATAGATATAAGCGCGGTATCACCCTCATTAAAATAATAACTTTTATCTTTCTTAGTCATCCGCAATGCGAATAATTCAGTGAGATAATCAATACAATTAATACAAGTTCCAGGATCGTTAATACCAGGCGACATGGCTTTTAGAGCAATTTCAGTGATTTGTTTAAAAGCAAGCACGTAATTATCTTCTATTAGTTCACTATTAGAAAATGTTATGGTTTTAGCTAATTGTTTTTCTAAGTTATCATCGCTATGACCTTTATATTTTAGAATCGGGATGCCTTTTAAAACATAAGCTCCTTTAATAGGCACAATCTCAATTTTTAACTGATGCTCTTCTGCTAAATCAGCTAAAGAATTTAAACCTACATCTTGCATATAACCTGTTGAATCTGCCATAACATGGTTCCAATTTGAAGTATCTTCAAACGCTGTGTCATTATGTTTTTCGTCTTCAATCAATTTGTCTAATCGGACCTTAGCTTTCTTAAAGATTTTATCCATAATGGTATTTACCTGAATTTCTTGAGAAATAGAATGGATAAAATAAATAAAAGACCCCAAACTCAAAGTCATAAATACAATGCTTAGCAACACCGAAAAACCAGGCAGTTGGTATTTGTCACCTTGAGGTGTTATGGACACCAGGGTGAAAATGCAATACAATAATGTGGAATTATAAATCCCTAAAATAATTTGATGTCGTCTATTGGAAATCAATCCCGGAAGCAATCGAGGTGAAAAGTTACTTGACGCCTGATTCAATAAAATCATTACCATTGAAAAACTAAACACCATTATTGAAATTAGGCCTGCAATAAATGTGGTGAGTAAACTTCTAGCGGTTTCCGTATTATTAACCACTAAAATTGGTGCATGTTCAACGAGGTATTTAGAGATACCCTTACTTTCTAAATAAATCATGAAGAATGCAAAAAGCATCCCAAAAAGACTAATAATTGAGGGATAAAAAGCAATATTACTTTCTAACTTATCTAATGATTTTAGGATTTTGTAAATGTACTTCTTCACGCTTAAGAGTTATAACACTAGTCATCATTGAAAAAAATTTTCAATTCAGCCTCAAGAAACACCTTTATAAGTGAATCACTTAACCCAAACGCATTAGGTTTTAATCGGTATCATTTTGTCCACAAACTATCTGTGAAGTAATGTTTACAATCTAAGAAGTTATTTTCTACAGTAAAATCGGCATGGTTTGCTAACTCGCTAATCTCTTCTAAGGCATATTTTTTAGACAATTCGGTCCAGATTAATTCATCATAATCCAAATGAACAACCTCGTTTATGGCCTTAAGATGCACCGTTTGTTTTCTAAGACTAACGATGTAGCTTTTTACATTTCCAGTGGTTGGATTGTAATAGCAGTAAAAATCAAAATCATCAATTTTAAAATCGGCATCTAATTCACGGTTTATTCTCACCAATAAGTTGAGATTAAAGCGCTTTGTAATCCCATGCTTATCATAATAGGCATTATGAATAATAATTGGATTTTTCTTTAAGTCAAAACCGATTAACAGCTTGTCACCAGTTTTCATGTTTTTATTAAAAAGCTGTAATAATTCCTCAGCCTTATCCTGCAAATAGTTTCCAATATTACCACCCAAAAACAATAATAGACTAGGATAATCACTTTGTCTGTTATCTTTCAATATTTCAAAATAATCACCCACTTTTGGATGAATTTTTAGAGCTGGTAATTTTTCTTTTAAGCGCTGTGTGAGAATATCAATGGCCTCTTGAGATATATCGATAGGGATATAATGGAAGTCCACGTTGTTATTCACTAAATATTCTAAAAGTTTAAATGTTTTAAAACCATCACCTGCACCCAATTCTACAATATTAAAAGGCCCTGAAAACTTTAAGGCTTCAATAATTTGTTTGGATTGCATAGACAAAATCTCAAACTCTGAATTGGTTGGATAATATTCTGGCATATTCATTATTTCTTGAAATATGCGACTGCCATTATCGTCGTAAAAATACTTAGATGGCAAGTGTTTATTTTTGGCAGTTAAGCCCTTAAGCACATCATTTGCGAAGTTATCTGTCATTTATCTTGCTAATCTAATTCCTGAAAATAGCCAACGCATGTCTGGCTGAAAAAAGTTTCTATAAGTTGGTCTGCAATGGTTTTTTGAAGTCGCTACTGAGCCACCTCGCAATACCATTTGATTCACCATAAATTTACCATTATATTCACCAAGCGCACCGTCTACCTTGGTATAATTAGGATAAGGTAAGTACGCACTATTAGTCCATTCCCACAGCTGGCCAAAACTAAATTTATGTGAGGCTACTTCCCATTCAAACTCGGTTGGTAAACGCATCCCTTTCCATTGTGCAAAGGCATATGCTTCGTAAAATGTGATATGGGTTACCGGCAAATCACCATCTACCTCAACGAAACCATTGAGTGTGTATTGCATCCATTTTCCATCGACATGATGCCAATATAAAGGTGCTTCTAAATTGTTATTTTGAACATAATCCCAACCCTCAGCATGCCAATGATTAAAATCTTTATAACCACCTGCATCTATAAATTCAATATACTCTGAATTGGTGACGAGTTGATTTGAGATTTCAAAATCATGAAGATACACTTTGTGCCTTCCTAATTCATTATCAAAACAAAAGCCTTCACCTTTATGACCAATTTCGTAAACGCCTTCTTTAATTTGAAGGAATTCTTGTGGTTCATTGTCGGCTTGCAACTGAATTTTATAACCTAAAACAGGAAATGAAGGTTGATTCCCAAAAATATATTTGATATCGTAAATTAATAATTCTTGATGCTGTTGCTCGTGCTGTAAACCAATCTCTATAATATTAGAAATGTCCTCAGAAGTTCCATTAGAAATAAATTCTGAAAGTTGTGCATTTACATAAGCTCTATAATCGAGAACTTCCTGTAATGTTGGCCGTGTCATTAAGCCACGCTCAGCTCTCATTACACGTTTGCCAACGTTATTGTAATAACTATTAAAGTAATAGGCGAAATCATCGTTAAACAATTCATAATCTGCTTTATATTCAGAAAGTATAAATTGCTCAAAAAACCAAGTTGTATGTGCCAAATGCCATTTGGGTGGTGACACAAATTCTGCTGGCTGAATAGATACATCTTCCGCCTGAAGCGATTTACAAATCAGTTCTGTTTGATGCCTAACTTCTAAGAAGCGTTCTTTAGTTATGGTATGGTTTGTTATTGTTTCCACGCTAATTTATAATATTTCAGTTTCAAAAACGACTTCGCTTGCAATGGTTTTGTGCACAGGGCAACGCGAGGAAATTTCTTTTAAACGGTCTTTTTGTTCTGTTGTCAAATCACCAATCAATTTTAACTTTTTGCTAATGTGGTCTAAGTATTTTGGCTGCTCTGTAACAAGATTTAAATCATCACTATGTTTTCTAGAGTGTGATATATAAACATAGACTTCTCTTAAATCCCATTTTTTTCGTTCGGCATACATTTTTAAGGTCATTACCGTACAAGCTGCTAATGCGGCATTGAGATATTCGTATGGTGAAGGGCCAAAATCACTTCCACCAACACTTGCAGGTTCATCGGCAATGAACGCGTGATTTTTAGTTTGGATTTCCGTGGTAAAGTTGTTTTCGACAATATTTAAATGACCAACTAGTTGCTCACCTTCGGTACTTAACATTTTATTTTTAGCCTTAGGGAAATAACGCTTAGCCCAAGTTCCTATAATTTCACCAACATATTGACTATCTTCTTCTTTAGTTAGTAAATGATCCGCATTATCTAAAGTTACAAAACTCTTTGGATGGTGTGCCTTTTTGTATAATTTCTCAGCGTTTTCAATACCCACTATTTTATCGAAAGGCGCATGCATAATCAATAGCGGTTTGCGTAAATCTTTAACTATTGTAGGCAAGTCCGTTTTATCAAATTCTTCAACAAAATCTTGGTTGATAACAAATGGACGACCACCAATATTTACTTCTACATCGCCTTTTTCTGCAGAGTCTTCAACCTGATGCGAAAATAAATGCTTTACATGATTTACTGTTGATGGCGCACCTACAGTAGCAACTGCTTTTACTGTTTCAAGCTTTGAAGCCGCCACTAATACGGCTGCTCCACCTAATGAATGCCCAACCAATAAGCTTGGCGCTTGGTAGTGTTCTTCCATGTATTTATGGACATCTAACAAATCATCTACATTTGCAGAAAAATGACTATCAGCAAATTCGCCTTCACTACGACCTAAGCCTGTAAAATCGAAACGCAACACCGCAAAGCCATTTTGAGTTAATGCTCTACTCACATTTCTAACAGCACTTAAGCTACTGCTACATGTAAAACAATGTGCAAAAATGGCATAGTAATTTGGTTTCTGATTGGCTGGTAATTCTAAATTGGCATTGAGAATAAGGCCTTTTCTATTTTTTATCTTGAGTTTTGTGCTTTTCATAACCTAATTTTAATCTTCAATTGTTACACCTCTCCAAAAAGCGACATGGTTTTTAATCCCCTTTGCCAATTCTGATACTTCTGGATAAAACCAAGCTGCATCCTTATTTTCCTTACCATCAACCTCTATCGTATAGTACGATGCTGTGCCTTTCCATGGGCATACAGAGTTTAAGTCACTTGGTTTAAAAAATTCCTTTTTTATACTTTCGTGAGGAAAATAATGATTTCTTTCTATTACTATAGTGTCATTACTTTCTGCTATGACTTTATTATTCCAAATTGCTTTCATCTTTATTGTTTTTTATCAAACAGAAACTTTAATCTCGCTCCATTTGTGGATGCTTAATTTCTATCTGTATTCTGGATTTTCAAAAGACCAATGTGTACCACTGTCCCATGCTTCTCGAGAATTACCGTAATTACTATATCCTTTATTTTCTTTCAATAGCTTTGCTAAATGTAAAAGGTTGTAAGTCATAAATGTGGTGTTTCTATTGGTGAATTCTGAATCAAAACCTACTGGGGGATTGATGCTTTTATCTTTCCATTTAGTATCACCATAACTTGGTCCTGGTCCTACTTCGCCAATCCATCCACAATCGGCTTGCGGCGGAATAGAATAACCGACATGCTGCAGCGAATACAATATTCCCATAGCACAATGTTTTACGCCGTCTTCATTACCCGTTACCATACATCCTCCTACTTTACCATAGAAAACATATTGTCCTTTATCGTTGGTTTCTCCGCTCATAGCATACAAACGTTCAATTAACTTTTGCGCTTCAGAAGATTTTTCACCTAACCAAATTGGTGTTCCTACGATTAAGACATCGGCTTCACTCACTTTTTTATAAATACTTGGCCAGTCATCTTTCACCCAACCGTGTTCTGTCATATTTGGATACACACCAACAGCGACATCTAAATCTATAAGTCGAATCGTTTCAAAAGATACGTTCTCCTTTTTTAAAATATTTTGAGAGACCTCCATAAGCGTTTCGGTATGACTTACTGCAGGTGATTTCTTTAATGTGCAATTGATGTATAATACTTTAAGTTTTGAAAAATCCATTGTTCTGTTTTTTTATTAAAAATTAAGAGCTGCAACTCAACATAGAGCAACCTACTTTATGTCGTGCCCACTCTGGGCGTTTGGCAAACCACTTTTCGTGCTCTGGCTGCTCATCGTAAGGTTTTTTAAGTAGTTGAAATAATTCATCTACCAAACCATAATCACCCTCATCCGCTTTATCGATAGCTAACTGCGCCATATAATTTCTAAGCACATATTTTGGGTTTACAGCATTCATGTTTTGTTGACGTTCTGAATCTGTAATTGTCTCCTTCTGCAAGCGTTGGTCGTAAGCTTTGAACCAAACTTTCCATTGCATTAAATTATCTTCGGTTAATTCTTCAGGTTTATAGAATGCGTTTTCTATGATTTCTATGCCATTGTCCGGATTATCTTTTTTGTAGTTCGCTAATAATCGGAATGCTATCGTCATATCGGTTTCAGACAACAATAAACAATCTTCAAAATCTTGTATCAATTTGGCATCGTCCTCAAGTTCTACTTGCAACCCTAATTTAGAGCGCATCATTTGAAGTGATTGCTTTTCAAAATCAACCTGATACTGATTTAAAATAGCTTCTATAGGTTCGGCTTCTTCAATTAACGGATATAAGGCATTGGCGAGTTGTAATAAATTCCAAAGTCCAATATTGGGCTGATTACCAAAACGGTAACGTTTGTTCTGTTTGTCTGTGGTGTTTGGTGTCCAGCCAAAATCAAAATCTTCTAGCCATCCATAAGGCCCATAATCTATGGTTAAGCCTAGAATGGACATGTTATCGGTATTCATCACTCCATGAACAAAACCAACGCGTTGCCAGTGGATAATCATATCTAAAGTGCGTTGTGTCACCGCTTCAAAAAATTTAATGTATGTCTCTTTTGAAGGTTTACCCAATTCTGGATAAAAGTATTTTATAGTATAATCGGTTAGTTTTTTGAGGTTTTTAATATCGTTTCGTGCTGCAAATAACTCGAAATTACCAAACCGAATAAAAGTCGGTGCTACTCTAGCGACGATAGCTCCTTTTTCATAATCGGCATTACCGTTATAAAGCATATCTCGCAAAACATCATCACCAGACAATATTAAACTCAGCGCTCTGGTAGTGGGCACACCCAAATGACACATGGCTTCGCTACATAAATACTCGCGAATAGAAGAACGTAAAACCGCCAACCCATCACCTTGCCTTGAGTATGGTGTTTCGCCAGACCCTTTTAGTTGAATGGCCCACCGTTTATTATTTTGCTCAATTTCGAATAGATTTATTGCTCTTCCATCGCCTAATTGTCCAGCCCAATTGCCAAATTGATGACCAGCATAGGCCATAGCATAAGGTTTTGTTTTTGGATAAACTTTAGAGCCCGAAAAAACCTCTAAAAAGTCTTTTGAATTGATATCTTCTTCCTCTAAACCAATGGCATTAGCCATCTCTATTGAAGCATGAATTAATTTAGGCTGCGATGGTATTCTAGGATTAACAAACGAATGTGTGGCTTCAGAGACTTGGCGTCTGCTATTATCCGTATTAGAATCTGAAGGTAACTCTTTACTAAATGTATCTTTTATGTGTAACTTCATCTATCTAATTTAGCATTTGAGTGACTTAAATATGGTAAGTAATTTTAGCATTGCAATAAACCATTTAATATTACAATTGTTTATAAAAATACGATTTCATATTAACTCAAATGCTAAGTCAACGGATTGAGCTCTGCAAATTTTAGTTAAAATTCTAAAATTATGAAGCAAAAAAGACCATACTGAGAGCGTAAGTTACGCTACAAAATGATTAAAATATTGAACAACAGTATAGCTTCGATTTTAAACTACTTCTTCATCAGACTAATTGCAAACCCACCACCTTCGGCTAGTTGTACGCTTAATGTCGAACCCTTTTTAACTTCAATTTTTTCAATAGAAATATCTAATGGATTGTTATCCCAATGCGCCTTGTCTCCATCTTTATAGATAATCACTTCATAAATTTGGTTCTCATCTAAAAAGTCAAAAACAACATCAATATTTCTAGAATTTTCATCCGTTATACCACCAACAAACCAATTCCCAGTCTCTCTTTCTTTTCTAGCAATGGTGACATAATCTCCAACTTCACCATTTAAAACTTTAGTGGTTTCCCAATCGACACCAACATCTTTGATAAATTGCAAAGGTTCTGGATTCGCTTCGTAATGCTCTACTAAATCGGCAGCCATCTGTACCGGACTGTAAATAACCACATACAAGGCTAATTGCTGCGCAATGGTTGTATTCACTTGATTGTCCTTTTTGTATTCGTCAAATTTTATATTAAAAATACCAGGAGTAAAATCAATTGGTCCAGACAGCATTCTTGTAAAAGCTACAATTGGTAGATGCTCTGGTGGGTTACCTCCATCTGTTGCCCACGCGTTAAATTCTTGCCCTCTTAACCCTTCTCTCGAAATTGTATTTGGATAGGTTCGTCTTAGACCTGTTGCTTTAATCGGTTCATGTGCGTTGATAGCCACTTCATATTTCGCTGCTTTTTCAACGGTATTGTTATAATGATTCACCATATATTGGCCATGATGGTATTCTCCTTTGGGTAGTATTTTTCCAACATAACCTGTTTTAACGGTATGCATACCGTATTTCTGCATCAAAGCGAAAGCCGTATCTTGTTGCTTAGTGTATGTTTCCGTTGCTGCAGAGGTTTCATGGTGCATGATAATATCTACGCCTTTTTCCTTTCCATAACGCACAACTTCTTCAATATCGTAATCTGGATATGTGGTTACAAAATCGAAAACACCTTCACGGTCCTCAAAACCAATCCAATGTTCCCAACCGGTATTCCAGCCTTCCACTAAAACGCCACCTATATTATTTTTAGCTGAAAAATCAATAAATCGTTTTACATTTTCGGTATTGGCGCCATGAGTTCCATTAGATGTTCCACCATCTGTCCATGTACTCATATCTTGAGTCATTCCGTAATCCCAAGACGATTTCCCTAAGTGCATTTCCCACCAAACCCCTGTATATTTCATCGGCTTAAACCAAGACACATCACCTAGTTTGTTCGGCTCGTTTAGATTAACAATAAGCTTAGATTCAATTAAATCGGGAGCGTTATCCGTAATTTGAATCGTTCTCCAAGGGGTATTGAAAGGCATCGTGCGTTTCACCTTGTAATCTGTATTTTCTGAACCTACTAAATTACTTTTCAGGTTCAAATTTTCAGTATCAACTTTTAAGGTCATTCCAGAATAATCTACTAAAGCAGCTTCATGAAAACTTAAATGTGTTCCATCACTTCCCACCATAGTAACCGGTGTATTTACAGCATTTTCAGGAATGTAAGTTTGTGCTAAATTTTTATGATTTGCAAATTGCAAAGCATCAATTTCAGACAATTTTGTTGTATTGTATAAATGTTCGTAGATATCCCAATCTCCTGGAATCCAAAAGGTTTTATAATCTTCTGTAAGGTTGAATTCAGTATGCTCTTCTGTTATAAAAACATCCCCTTTTAATCGAGCTTGTTGTGGGAATTCGTATCTAAATCCAATACCATCATCATAAGCTTTAAACACGATATTTAAAAAACGTTCTGGACTTGTTTTTTCTTGAAGCTCAATCTTTAGTTCATTATAATGGTTAACCACATCTAATTGTTCTCCCCAAGGCATTTGCCAAGTTTCATTGAAGGTTGAACTACTTGTATTTTTAATTATGAAATTCTTATTAAAAGCCGGAACATCTTTAAATTCAAAACCTAAATAAGAGGTATCAACAACCGTTTTATTATTGAACTGAACCGTATAAAATGGTCGTCCTTCATTATTGATATTAAAATCAATTACCACTTTTTCGTCTGGTGAACTGATTTGTGTGGTTTGTTTTTTTTCTGAATTGCATGAGAATAATGCCAATGCGATTGCAAAAACTAAAATGTATACTTTCATAATATTTATAATATTTAAGACCTGTCAGGTTTTGGAAACCTTACAGGTCAATTTTATAGCTTACTTTCTTTCTAATAGAACGACTTCAAAGTCTGTATCTAAAATAATTTTTCCATTTTCTACAGTTGCTGTTTCTCCAGAATAGGCGTCACGAAGCATTACGCGTTCTTCAAAAACTTCAGAGACATCGATTACTTTTTTACCTTTTTCGAGATCTAAACCAACAACGACTAAATCTTTAAAATTTCCATTTTGGTAACTTCTATAAAAGTAATAAGGTTGTTCTGTAATCATTTGATGAGTTCCTGCTCCAATTGCAGGATGCTTAGCTCTAAATTGACCTAATTTTTTCCAATGCGATAAGACTTCTTTTGTTCGTTTTCGTTTAGCAATAGAATCCCAATTCATCATTGAACGCAATGTCGCATCACCTTCCGTTCCTGGTACAACAAGTGAACGCGAAGATTCATCTCCATAATAAACTTGCGACGTTCCTGGTGACAACAATAGTTTATTAGCCGTTTCAAATGGTTTTTTTCTTTGGGCATCAAAAGGTTGACCATCATCATGCGAGCTTAAATAGTTTACGGTTCCGAAACCTTTTAATTCATCATGTAGAATGGCATTGTAATGCGTGAATAAATCTTCATAACCTTTGTCTTTTGAATTGTATTTGAACTCAAAATTTATCAAACTTTGAAAACTTGGTGGATCAAAATAATTGACTTTTCTGTCTCCAAAATCAAATTCCTGACCTGTACTAACTCCATAATTATAGACTTCACCAAGCAGATAAAAATTGTTATCATCTAACACTTGTTCAAGATTATTCTTTTTGTATTCGGCAAAGGCAAAATCACATTCCACTTTAAATTCCGTCCAAACATATTCTTCTACATGTTTTACCGTATCTACTCTATAACCATCAACCCCAAATTCTGTGATGTAATCCGTCAGCCATTTCATGATGTAAAAACGAGGAGCTCTTGGATGGCCAGTACGTTCAAAAAATGCATCGAGCTCTTTAACTTCTTGTTCGTAACGCCCCTCTGCTTTCCACTTTTCTACTAATTGTGGTGGCAAGTCTACATTGTCATTACTTTCCGTTCTAATATCTGGAAGATTAGCAACTAAGGTACAACTTACTGTATTTTCATAATTATCGTAAGAACATTGTTTATCAGTTCTCACCCATTCTCCTGGCCAAACCGGATCTTTATCAGTTACAGGTCCTGTGTGATTAATCACCGCGTCTAACACAATTCTAATACCTTTAGCATGTGCTTCTTTCACCAATTCATGTAAATCTGCTTTGGTTCCAAAGTTGGGGTCAATCGCTGTCCAATCTTTGGTCCAATAGCCATGAAAACCATAAGTAACTCCTGTGCCTTCATTGGTTCCGCCATGAATTTGCTCAACAATTGGTGTCATCCAAATGGCGTTAATTCCTAAATCGGTAAAATACCCTTCTTTAATTTTTTGCGTAACACCCTTGATGTCTCCTCCTTTAAACCCTCTGAGTTTAGCCGTTTCTTTGGTTCTGTCAAAATTAATATCGTTTGAAGGGTCAGCATTATTGAAACGATCTGTTAATAAGAAATAGAGATTTGCACCTTCCCAAACGAAAGGTGTTTCAATAGTTTGTTCTGTCTCTGCAACAGCAACCATGTGTTCCTTGTCCTTATTTTTACAGCTCAAAGTGATTAGTATAAAGGTGAATAAAAATAGTTTCTTCATGTTTTATAGTTTTAGACTTGCTAGGTTTTTAAAACCAACAAAGACTTATAATTTTTTTTAATGACTTCTCGATACAAATTTGATCATACTTCGCAAATTCACTCGAAGTGACGATTGATTATTTTATTATTGTGCGTCCTGCTAGGTTTGTAAAACCTGCTAGGACTTAGTTAATTTTTAAAATAAACGACTCTAAAGGTTTGATATCAATTCTCACTTCAGCCTTACCATTTTCTACTTTTAATGTTGATGAATAAGCATTATACAACTCGTCTTTTACCTCATATTCGCCACCTATAAGTCCTAATTTCTGAACCAAATCTTCTGGTAATTGCAATTCGAAGCCATAGGTGTTTTCTGCATTGAAATTTGAAATAATAATCAACTTCTCGTCGTCACTCCAACGTACAAATGACAATACTTTATCATTATACCATTCCGTATGTTGATGGTTGTAATGTTGAATATCTTGATAGTCGCCCATCAAAGCCGAACTATTTATCGTAAAATTCAACAGTCGTTTATAAAAATCACGAAGTTCTTTTTCTGCTTCTGTGGATTGCCCACCATCAAACTTTTTATCGTTTACCCAACGCACCTGACTAGGCACTGAACCATAATCAAAAATTGACGTTCTCGTTGGATCTCCAAAGCCTAAATCTTCAGCGCCTGGTTCTCCGAATTCTTGACCAAAATAAATCATGGTTGGTGCTGTGGATGACGTTGCAGAAACGACCATTGCAGGTTTTCCTTTTTCTGCGCTTCCTGCAAAATCTGGACTTGCAATACGTTGCTCATCATGATTTTCTAAAAAGAGAAGCATGTTGTGCTCAATATCTCGTAAATCATCTAAAATTGGTGGCACATTATCTGTACTTCCATGCCCTTGCATCACATGTTTTAAGGTATCGTATAACTGAACTTTGTCATATAAATAATCCATTTTCCCTTTTCGGATGTAATCTCTATATAAACTTGGATTGTACACCTCCGCTAATAAAAACGCATCTGGATTTTCCATTTTTATAGCTGAATTCATATAACTCCAAAATTCAACTGGCACCATTTCTGCCATATCATAACGGAATCCATCCACGCCTTTTTCGGTCCAATACAAAGCGATCTCTTTGAATTTTATCCAAGAACTTGGAACTGTTTTACCGTTCCAAAACTCGAAATGCTTTTTATAATCTTCATTATCAAAACCATCTGGTAACTCGTCAAAATCTTTTCTACCTTCTGGTGAAACTCCGTAATTAACTTTTACCGTTTCGTACCAATCGTTGATGTCTGGTTGCGATGCTCTTGAGCCATTACCTGTCCATTTGGCTGGAACTTCTTCGAACTTACTATCTGCTAAAGGCTGTTGTTCTCCACCTAAAGGTTGGTAACCGTTTTTCCACTCTGGTACTTTAAAGGCTTCACCCGGATTGTAGTAAAAATTATTGTTAACGTCGTAAGTCTTAGTTTTATCATCGTCTGCACCAAAATCGGTTATCCCTTCAGGATTAGTTAAACTTTCGTAATTACGTGCCACGTGATTAGGAACGATATCTATAATGACTTTTAATCCTGCGTTGTGAGAACGTTCAATTAAGGCTTCAAACTCTTCTAATCGGTTTTCAACATTGACTGCTAAATCTGGATTCACATTATAATAATCCTTTACAGCATATGGTGAACCAGCTCTACCTTTTACGATATCTGGATCATCATTTGAGATGCCGAATTCCGTATAATCTGTAATGACATCGTGATGCGGCACTCCTGTATACCAAATATGTGTTACGCCTAAGTCCTTGATTTCTTTTAAGGCTTTATCCGTAAAATCGTTGAATTTCCCAACCCCATTTTCTTCTAAAGTTCCCCAAGGTTTGTTAGTCGTATTTGTGTTTCCGAATAGACGTGTAAAAACTTGATAAACGACTTCTTTTTTCTTCATTTGAGTTTTAATTTCTTTTGTTTTTGGCAACTCTTTTATGTCGTTTTTACAACTCATAAACACTGTAAAAACTAAAGCAATTAAGATAAGATTTTTTATGTGCATTGCATTATTTTTTTAGTTTGATTTTGATTAAAGAATGTTCCCTTGGATTGCGCTCAACTGGGATTTTAAGCACTTTTGAATTTTCATCCCATTCAAATCGACGACTTGGTCCAACAATCACGCTTTTTGGTTTTTTATCTAGTCCATGAATTAATAAATAAAATACGCGACCTTTTGTTTCAAGTTTTTCACCTATGGTATCGTTAATATTAAATTCTAATTGCCTTCCATTTTTAGTCATATCAAATGAAAGCAATTCATAATTTTTATTTTGAATTGGATTTGAAGACATCCCATTATCTGTATAAATTTGAGCTGAACTCGCAGTTACAGATTCATCATAGTAATAATGCACATGGTAATACGTATCCTTATAATCTAAGGTGGTTTGCACCAACTCAGCTTCCGGGATAAAAGCACCAGCTCTAACATACGTCGGAATAGAATTTTCTTTGAGTTGAACCGTTTTTGTTTGTCCACCTTCAATTCTCTTATGAGTATAAAAATCGAACCACACATTATCCTTCGGAAAATAAACCTCCTGCTCTCTTTTACCAGCTTCCAAAACAGGCGACACCAAAATATCATTTCCCCATAAATAAGTTTTTGAGTAATTGAATAATTCAGGGTTATCAGATTCTTCAAAAAATAATGGTCTCATCAACGGTTTCCCGGATTGGTTATTTTCATAAACCAAATTGTAATTGTAAGGCAATAATTTGTAACGTAATTCAATAGCTTGCTTTGCTAAAGCTTTTGCTTTCGTACTTCTAAAAATAGGCTCGCTAGGTACATCTTCTTGTGCATGTGGTCTAAAAATAGGATTGAACACACCATATTGCAACCAACGCACATACAATTCATCATCTAAATTATCTCCTGCAAATCCGCCTAAATCGGAATGCATATAAGCCAAACCTTGCATTCCCATTTGTAAGGCAATTTCTGGTTGAGATTGTAAACCTCCCCAAGTTCTATTCACATCTCCAGACCATGGAATCATACCATAGCGTTGTGAGCCAGAATATCCAGCACGCATTAAAATAAATGGTCTTGTGTTTGGGAAATCACGTTGATAACCTTCGTGAATTAACCGTGCCCAATCGTGACCATAGATATTATGAACTTCGTCTGCAGAACCTGTGTGATGTTGTACCCAACTTGGATGTACTTCGGGTTCTCCTAAATCTCCCCAAATACCTGCAACTCCCATATTGGCGATATCTTTATAAATATTCCAGAACCACTTTTCGCCTTCAGGTTTATAAATATCTATGAGTCCAGTGTTGCCAAAATAGAAATCGTATTTGGCAGGATTTCCGATAGAATCTTTAGCCAACACATCTTTTTCAACACCTTCATCCCATTTTTTAGACGTGGTTAAAACAAACGGTTCTGTGATGGTGATGGTTTTTACACCTTTATCATTTAGCCGTTTTACCATGCCTTCAAAATCTGGAAAGGAATCTCTAAACACTTCCAGATTTCCCATGGTGCCTTTTAAGTCTTTTCCGAACCAATATAAATCGAGAATAATGGCATCGACGGGAATTTCTTCTTCTTTAAATTTAGCGATGGTCATTTCTACTTCTTCCTGAGAATGGTATCCGAAACGGCTTGAAAAATTCCCCAACGCCCAACGTGGTAACATAGGTTGCTTTCCGGTTAAGTCGGTGTAATTATTAGTAATGTCGTACCAAGAATCTCCGACAATCACTTGATATGTTTTTCTGCCAGAAATGGTTTCGTACTTTAAGGTATTATCCCCTTTGCTATCTAAATCTAAAAAACCGATAGGTGCGTTGTCGAAGTGAATCATGTACTTGTTAGACGACAACACAATTGGTAATGTAAAGTTCATTAATTCACTGTGTGTTTCATAACCGTAATGTGCTCTATTGTATAATTGCAAACGGTGTCCACGACGGTTCATTCCTAAAGCCCTTGCGCCTCCTCCGTATAAAACTTCATCTTTGGTAAGATTGAATTCTATAGTTTCTAGACTGTCGTTTTTAACGTAACCTGCTTTTTCGGAAATAATTGGTTTGCCTTTATAATAATAAGATATTTGAAAAGGTTGTTTTTGGATATCAATTTGCACCCCTTCAGTTAACAAAACAATATTATTTTCATCTTCTTTAAACTCCTTTAAATAATCTGTACCATTGAAAATCATATCTCCATGCGCTGAAACCATATGCTTCATGTTTTCGGGTTTTAAAGTAACAGCATGAGAAATAGGTTTTAATTTTTCACCTATAGGAATGAAAGTTGTTTCTATAATAGATGGATTATAAATTAAGAATTGATAAGTTCCATCACTTACTTCTATTTCAACCGTAAAGTCTGTTTTCTTTACACTTTTGAACTTTCTTTCCTCGTTTTGAGCAGTGATTGAAATCGCAAATATTAAACTTATGATTAAGAAAATATATTTTTTCATATTTAGCTTTTATACCTACAAGGTTTTTGAAACCTTGCAGGATATGTTTAATTCAACTTTTTAGACCTGTTAAGTCTTTTTAAAATTTAGTAGTCAATATTAAACTGCCTTTAGTAGGTAAAGACAGACTATTATTCCAAATTAGTGTTTCATCGGAAATGATATTTTTCAACGTTTTTCCGTTAAGTTCTAATTCTTGAAACCGTTCCAAACCGAGTTCTATCGGATTCTCATTTTTATTAATCACATGAACAATAGTTTCATTTTCAAAAATCCTGGCTAAAACATAAACTCCATCTTGTGGTGCAAAATGTACCGTTTTACCATTGTGAATGGCTTCACTCGTTTTTCTGTAATTCAATATTTTTTTGAGAAAAGACTGTATCTCTTTTTGAGCATCTGAAAGTCCTTCCCCTGTAAAAGCATTAATTGTATCACCTTCCCATCCGCCAGGGAAATCAGTTCTTATTAACCCATGGTCTCCAGGATTATCAAAATCGTCCATTAAGATTTCAGTTCCGTAGTAAATTTGTGGAATTCTTGGTAGCATTAATAAATAGCTCAGTGCCATTTTCGTGTTCGCAACATCACCATTAAATTCTGTAAAAATCCGACTCTTATCATGATTATCTAAAAATGCCATAATATCTTTTGGTGATGCATACGCAAAATCATTAGCTAAACCCTCATACATTTTTACGAGTCCTTGATCCCAAGATTCTTCTTCATTTAGTGCATCAACTATATTTTTTTGCATGGCAAAATCCATAGTTGATTTTAAGTTAGATTCGTAGCCATCTTTATTTTTCTGACCGTCTTGCCAATACCCAATTAACAATGGATTATAACTCCATTCTTCTCCTACGATTGAAAAATTAGGATATTCAGTCATGATCGCTCCTGCCCAATAACTCATAAATGTTTTGTCTGAATACGGATAGGTGTCTTGACGAATGCCTCCTAAACCTAAAGTTTCTACCCACCAAATACTATTCTGAATAATATAGTTGGCCATAAACGGATTACGTTGATTTAAATCTGGCATACCAGATACAAACCAACCATCTGCCATTTCCTGATGATCTTTTTTAGACGCATAAGGATCTTGATTTGTAGTCCGTCTGTGATTGGAGGTTTTAGTCACTTTCCAATCCCAATTATCAATATTCTCTTCGTATAATTCTTGGTAATTAACCCAATCTTTAAAAGGTAAATCTTTCATCCACCAATGCTCCAAACCACAATGATTAGCGACTTGATCCATGATGAGTTTCATATCTCGCGATCTTAAATCATCAGCTAATTTTCGGTATTCATCTAAGGTCCCAAACCGAGGATCTACGTTATAGAAATCCGTCATCGCATAACCATGATATGAGCCACTTGGCATATCGTTAATTACAACTGGACAAGGCCAAACCGCTGTAAAGCCTAAATCATCAATATAATCTAAGTGATTAGTGATGCCTTGAATATCTCCACCATGTCTAGCATAATCGTTCGTTCTATCGATACCTTGTTGAAGTAATCCTTCGACGCTATCATTTTGAGGATTGGCATTCGCAAAACGATCTGGTGTGATTAAATAAATGGCATCTGAACTATTGAACCCAATGAAATCCTCAGCTGATTTTTCGCGTGATTTTAGTTCGTAAGTTTGAATTAATTCTGAACCGTCTTCGCGCTGAAATGTAATATTAAATTGTCCTGCTTTTGCGGTTTCCGAAATCTCTAAATCTAGGAAAAGATAATTTGGACTGTCTGCTTGATGAACTTTAGTTATAGAAACACCTTGATAAGACATTTTAGGTGTCGCATTTCCAATATTTGGATGCTTTACCAATAATTGTAAGTCTTGATTTTTGAAGCCAATCCACCAATTTGGCGGTTCAACACGTTGAATGTCGTTTCTAATTTCTGTGATGGTTTCGAAAACGACTTTCTCTTCTGAAGTCGTTTTTTTGCATGAAAACACAGTTGTAACGAGCAAAACTATTAGGATTTGTTTTAGTGCTTTCATTTTATTTATACTATTATTACTTTACATCAAAGGTTTTTGAAACGTTGGTATTTGGAAGAGTATTTTCGTTTTTATTATGTCTTACACCCCTAAAGTCCCCTCAAGGGGACAATCCTTTGATTCAACTGAGTGGAATGTCCACCTTGAGCGGACTTTAGGGGTGTTTTTATTAAAATTTAATCAAACCGTTACTAAATTATTAGCACTAATAGTAACTGCTTTTCCATTAACCAAAATATCTAAATCAGCATCTCCTTCCAATTCAAATTGTGTTTCATTCTGACTAACACTTACTGTGATAATTTGATGTCTAAAATTCACCTTAAATGAATAGCATTCCCATTGTGCTGGAATCTTAGGCTCAAAAGATAAGGTGTCATTTTTAATACGCATACCTCCGAAACCTTCAACAATACTCATCCAAGTACCAGCCATTGAGGTGATGTGTAAACCTTCATGAACTTCGTGATTATAATCATCTAAATCTAAACGTGATGTTCTTAAATAAAAGGTGTACGCTTGATCCATTCGGTCTAACTTCGCTGCCTGAATACTATGTACACAAGGTGACAATGAACTTTCGTGAACTGTGAATGGCTCATAAAAATCGAAATGACGTTCTAATTCTTCGGTTGTAAATTGATCTTCAAAGAAATACATGCCTTGAAGTAAATCGGCTTGCTTAATATAAGGTGAACGTAAAATTCTGTCCCAAGACCATTTTTGATTAATTGGGCGTTGTGATTTATCTAAATCGGCAACTGTAATTAATTCTTTATCTAAGAAACCATCTTGTTGAAGATATACATTATGTTCTTCTGAGTACGGGAAATACATATTATCAGCTACCTCTTTCCAAAGTGCTAACTCTTCATGTGTAATTTTTGTTTTACCTGAAATTCTCGCATAATCATCACTATGACCTTCTTTTACTTTTTCAATAGTTTCCAGCGTATAATCAATACACCATTTGGCGATATAGTTAGTGTACCAATTATTGTTGATGTTGTTTTCATATTCATTAGGTCCGGTAACACCAAGAATCATGTATTTATTCTTATTGGTAGAGAAATTTGCTCTTTGATGCCAAAAACGTGAAATTCCGATTAAAACTTCAAGTCCCATTTCTGGAATATAACTAAAGTCACCTGTGTATCTGTAATAGTTGAAAATGGCAAATGCTATGGCACCATTTCTATGGATTTCTTCAAACGTAATTTCCCATTCGTTATGGCATTCTTCACCATTCATAGTCACCATTGGATATAATGCTGCTCCATTGGTAAAGCCTAATTTCTCAGCATTTTCAATCGCTTTTGGTAAATGATTATATCGGTATGCCAATAATTTTCTAGCTACACTTTGGTCTTTTGTAGCCATGTAAAATGGAATACAATAGGCTTCCGTATCCCAATACGTACTTCCTCCGTATTTTTCTCCAGTAAATCCTTTTGGACCGATGTTCAACGTTTCATCAGTACCTAAATACGTTTGGTTCAGATGGAAAATATTAAAACGTATACCTTGTTGCGCTTTGACATCTCCTTCGATAGTAATATCTGCCATGTCCCAAATTTGAGCCCAAGCTTGCTTTTGATCGTCTAATAACTTTGAAAAGCCAGCTGTTTTCGCTTTATCTAAGGTCGTTTTTGCAGCGGACACTAATTCATTTTTATCGTGATCGCGATCTACAGTGTAACCACCAAATTTGTGAATGGTATAGGTTTCATTTTGCTTTACGTTAAACGAATATTTAAAAGACGCTAAATTGGCATCTGAAGTAAAATCTGGTTCTATTAAAACCGATTTCCCGTCAATAAAAACCTCAGATTCCATAAACGTACAAGTATAAAAATCTGTTTTCATGGTTTTAGCCTGAATAAAGGCTTGATGATTCTCATGACTGACTTTTAAAGTATCCCAAAACTTATCGTCCCAATTGGTATCTTCATTGGTAATACCTGAATCTAAATACGGTTCGAAAGTAATTTCGGCATCCGAATTTAAAGGCGTAATATTAAATTCAATCGCACCAACTTCATCCAAATCTAAACTTAAAAAACGTTTTGTTTTAACCTCAACGTCAATATCATTTTGAAGTGTTGCAACGAAACTTCGCGACAACCAACCTTCTTTCATGTTTAATTCTCTACGGAAGTCCTTCACATTTTTACAAGCAAATAAATCGAGTTGCTCGTTATTGATAGTGACGTTTATACCTATCCAACTGGGCGCGTTTAATACTTTAGCAAAATATTCTGGATACCCATTTTTCCACCAACCTACTCTTGTTTTATCTGGATAATAAACTCCAGCAATGTAGCTTCCTTGAAATGTTGGGCCTGAATATTTTTCTTCAAAATTAGCGCGTTGTCCCATCGCTCCATTTCCGATGCTGAATAAACTTTCTGATGCCTTAACCTGACTTGGGTCAAATCCTTCTTCTATAATTGACCAATTGTTTGGGATGATGTAATCTAGGTTCATGATAATGTTATTTAAAAATCTCAATACGAGACGTTTTACTTCTGTTTAGTTTTCGATTAAAGATTTTATAAAATCATCAGAGATTTCTGTAAAATCATTAAATACATATGTTGCATGTCCTAAAACATCTTTACTTCCTATACCTATTGAAATCATATTTGCTGTATTAGCCGCAGTAACTCCTGCGACTGAATCTTCAAAAACGATACAATCTTCTGGCTCTATATTTATTTCTTTTGCTGCAATAAGAAATACCTCTGGATCTGGCTTTGCTTTTGTAACATCGTTACCATCTACAATAGCATCAAAATCTGCCATGAGATTCACACGTTCTAAAATTGTACGTGCATTTTTACTTGCAGAACCTAAAGAAATCGGTTGCTCCATATCTTTTAAAAGATTCAAAACTCGAGGAACATCTGGTAAGATTTCGTTTTCGTTCATTTCAGCAATAAAGCTCAAGTACTCTTCGTTCTTTTTACCCATGAGTTCATTGAACAAATCTTGAGAAATCGTTTTATTTCCCCACGCCAATATTTTTTCTAAAGAGCGCACGCGGCTTACTCCTTTTAATTGTTCGTTTTCTTCTTCTGTAAAATCAATATCTAAACCTTTAGCCAGTCTCTGCCATGCTAAAAAGTGATATTTTGCAGTGTCTACGATAACACCATCAAGATCGAATATGAATCCTTTTTTGTTCATTTATTTATTTTTGAATAACGTCATCAACGTCTTTAACTTTTGATACTAATGCCGCTGCAATTAAAAAACTAAGACCGCTCATCATTAAAGCAAATATGGCTTGATTTCCATAAGCATACTTAACCAGTGGTCCGCCAATTAAGGCATTGATTATTTGAGGAATTACAATGAAGAAATTAAAAATCCCCATATAAACACCCATCTTTTTAGGTGAAATAGAACCTGCTAAAATAGCATAAGGCATAGCAAGAATGCTTGCCCAAGCAATTCCGATACCTATCATTGAAACAATAAGCCAGTTTTTGTCTGGCATAATATAGATTGATAGTAATCCTAATCCACCAATCACTAATGAAATTGCATGCGTACGTTTCCTTCCAATCTTCTTAGCGATATAAGGAAGTGCAAATGCGTAAAATGCGGAAATAAGGTTATAAACACCAAAAAGAATACCAATCCAATCTCCAGCATCTTGATATGTAGAACTGCTGCTATCCGTATAAGGCAAACCATAAATATGTTGTGCTATTGCTGGTGTTGCAAAAACCCACATACCAAAAAGCCCAAACCAAGAAAAGAATTGCACCCAACTTAATTGACGCATAGTTGTTGGCATTTTTCTAAAATCATCGAAAATATCGAAAAGACTTGATTTTTTTTCATCACCTAATAATGAACTATCAGAACCTTCGTGTTGATCTTCAAAACTGTTTAGTTCTTCTGGGGAATACTCCTTAGTAGTTATTACTGTAACTAGAATAGAAATAATTAAGATAATTGCTCCTATTATAAAAGACAAAATTAAATTTGTTGGCACGACACCTGCAACCGTTTCGTTTGAAACGCCAAACCAATTGGTTAAAGCATAAGGCAACCACGAACCTATAACGGCTCCGAAACCTATTAAAGCCGTTTGAATACTAAAACCTGCTGTACGCTGATCTGTTCTTAAATTATCACCAACTAAAGCCCTAAAAGGCTCCATCGCAATATTAAAAGAAGCATCCATAATCATTAGCATTCCTGCTCCAACCCATAGTGCTGGTAAAAATGCAATAAACATGTCTGCTTGTGGCATAAGCACAAGACCTATAGAGGACAAAATAGCACCTACTAAAAAGTAAGGTTTTCTTCGTCCTAATTTCCCCCAAGTTCTATCGCTATAATATCCAACAATAGGTTGAACAATTAGACCCATTAAGGGTGCAATGATCCAAAACCATGATAGTTCGTGAACATCAGCTCCAAAAATTTGAAGAATTCTACTTGCGTTGGCATTTTGAAGGGCGAAACCCATCTGTATTCCTAGAAATCCAAAACTCATGTTCCAGATTTGCCAGAAACTCATTCTACGCTTTTCCATGAAATAGTATATTAGAGTTGATACTATTCTGACAAGCTTAGCTTATCAAAACTTATTTTCGTTGAGAAGTGAAAATATAAGTTTTGAATATGGTACAAAGATAAAAAAGATTTTAGAACAACAATGACAAATTTTTATTTGGTGGATTCTCGCTCTACTAAATCGGTTGCGATAACAACCGTTTGAAACTCTTCGTCTGCACTATTAAATTCGCTTTCTAATTTATCTATGAGTAGTTGAGCTGCCTTTTCTCCCATAAGCTGTGCATGTTGGCGTACAGTAGTAAGACTCGGCGTCGCATGTTTAGAAAGCACTCCGTCTGTAAATCCAATGACCTGTACATCGTTAGGTACATTTAATCCTAATTTCCTAACGACTTTCATGGCTGTTATGGCATACAATTCATTGACTGCAAAAACACCATCTATTTTTTCATTCGATTTAAAAAGTTGCTCGATCTCAGCCTCTAAAGCTTCTAAATGAACTTCATAATCTAAAGCGTCATCTACTTTTAATATTAATTTTGCTTCTGCAGTGATATTGTTTTCTTGTAGAGCTTCAAGATAACCTTGTGTTCTCAACTTACCAACACTAACATAATCTTGGGTACTTATTAAAGCAATAGACTTACACTGGTTTGCTATTAATTTTTCGACTGCATTTTTAGCACCATTAAAATCATCGACAATTACTTTATCGCATTTTATTTCAGACACTACCCTATCGAACATTACAATTGGCATCCCTTGGCTCATCGTTTCATTGAAATGATGATAATCTTGCTGTAATAGAGTTTCTTTAGACATGGAAAGAATAAAACCATCGATACTACCATTAGCTAGCATTTCCATATTTATAACCTCTTTAGAAAACGACTCGTTAGACAAACCAATAATCACATTATAACCTCTCTTATTAGCCTCTAACTCCGCACCTCTAATCACTTCAGAAAAAAAGTGGTGTACAATTTCCGGAATAATAATTCCTATTGTATTTGTTCTTCTATTCTTAAGACTTAACGCTATATTATTAGGCCTATAGTTATAAAGCTTAGCAAAAGCCTGAATCTTCTGCTTCGTATCATCGCTAATCTCTGCACTATTTCGTAATGCTTTAGAAACTGTAGAAATAGATACATCGAGCTCTCTAGCGATTTGTTTTAGGGTAATTTTTCTCTTCATAATAGATTCTAAATGTAGGACGAATATAAGTCAAAAAATAGATTCATAATTTCTAACTTCATAATTTTCGCGTAGCATTATTGAAAAAAGCGTAATTTTTCATTATTTTAATGATAATGTTACGGTTTCTCAAAAAGTTCTTAACACGAAAACGTTTTCGTGACTTTCGTCATGTTATTTTAATGTTAAATCACGCTAAATTTACATAGATTTATCCCGAGAAGTGAAAATATAAATCAAATAACTAAGCAATTAATTTAAAAACATTTTATGAAAACAGTTTTAAATGCTTTACTATTCTGTCTCATTATGCTGCCGGCAACTTTGCTGGCGCAATCTACCGTCACGGGTACTGTTACAGATAAAGCAAACGCCATGCCTCTACCAGGTGTAAATGTTATTATTAAAGGTACTGCCAGAGGAACCGCTACGGATTTCGATGGTAAGTATACCTTAGAAGTAAGTCAAGGTGAAATTATTGTAATCTCTTATCTTGGTTATACAACACAAGAAATTGAGTTTACAGGACAAGCAAGTATAGATATAGTTATTGAGGAGGATGCTTCTCAATTGGACGAGGTTATACTTATTGGTTATGGTACTACCACTAAAAAAGATGCCACAGGTTCTGTTGACGCTGTAACATCAAAGGATTTTACACGTGGAAACATTGTAACACCAGAAAACTTATTAAGTGGACGTGTTGCCGGTGTTACCGTCAATACTAGTGGTGCTCCAGGATCGGGCTCTGAAATTAAAATTAGAGGTGGTTCTTCTATTAACGCTTCTAATAATCCTTTAATTGTTATTGATGGATTACCAATCTCTAATGATAACGTCGGAGGTTCTAGAGGGGTTTTAGCGAGCATTAACCCTAACGATATTGACTCTTTTACCGTTTTAAAAGATGCTTCAGCAACTGCTATTTACGGTTCTAGAGCATCAAACGGTGTTATTATTATAGTCACTAAAAAAGGAAAATCAGAATTTAGTGTCGATTATGATGTTCAATATACTTTAGGTGATATAGACGAGCAAATTGAAGTGTTTTCTGCAGAGAAATACCGTGCGCTAGTAGCCGCTCAAAATTTACCAAATAATTTTATCTCTCAATTAGGAGATGCTAATACGAATTGGCAAGATGAAATTTTCAGAAAAACGGTATCAGTGAACCACAACATTACGTTAAGAGGTTCTTTATTTAAAACTATACCTGCACGTTTTTCTTTTGGTGTAACTGAACAAGAAGGTGCTTTATTAACTTCTGAATTTGATAGACGTAACCTGTCTTTATCTTTAAATCCAACCTTTTTAGATAACCACCTTAAGGTTAACTTAAATACGAACCTCTCTTATGAGGATAACAGATTTGCAGATTCAGGACAAATTGGTGCTGCACTTGGTTATGACCCAACACAACCGGTTTACGACCCAACATCACCTTTTGGAGGCTTTTACCAGCACCGAAATGGTAACACACTTTTATTAGGAGGTTCAAATCCAGTAGCTTCATTACTACAAACTAATAATATTGGTGATTCTGAACGTTTCTATGGTAATCTTAATTTCGATTATAAGTTCCATTTCTTACCAGAGATGAAGTTTGTATTGAACTTAGGTTATGATAAAACTGAAGGTATCTCTCGAAACAACTCAGTGTATGCAACAAATGATCCTATTAAAGGAAATAGTTCATTTAGTTACCAAGAAAGAACAAATCAATCTTTAGATGGGTTCTTAAACTATAAGAAAGACTTTGGTATAATAGGTACAGATTTAACCGCTGGTTATTCGTACCAAAAATTCACTAATGAAGGTTATTATACCGGAAATCAGATAGACCCAAATAGTTTTGGTGATACGTTTGCTGATCCGGATATTGTCTTAATTGGATTTTTTGGAAGAGCTAACTTTACAGTCGCTGAAAAATACTTAATGACATTGACTTATAGAAGAGATGGAACATCGCGTTTTAGTGAAGACAACAGATGGGGAGATTTCTACGCTGGTGCTTTAGCATGGAAAATAAGTGATGAAGATTTTCTTAAAGATTCTAAAACAATTTCTAGCTTAAAATTAAGAGCTGGTTATGGTATTACAGGGCAACAAGAAATTGGGGAACGCGATTTATATTTAAGCCGTTACCAAGCAGGACAGGATAACTCTCAGTACCAATTTGGAAATGGTGTTATATCGTCTTTAATTCCTTCTGAAATTAATCCTGATTTAAAATGGGAGGAAACAAAAACTTTAGAAATAGGTGTTGATTACGGCTTATTTGATGAGCGTATTACAGGTAGCTTAAACGTCTTCCAGAAAGATTCAGAAGACTTATTATTTAACGCTCCTGTGCCAGATGGAAGTAACTTCTCTAACAGTGTCGTTCAAAATATTGGAAATCTTAGAATTCAAGGTTTAGAATTTACAATTAATACAGATGTTATTAGAAAAGAAGATTTCAACTTAAATTTCAACTTTAACGCAACGCTCCTAGACAGAGAAATCACTGAATTAGCTTTTGGTCAAGATGTCACTACTGGAGGTATTGCAGGTGGAACCGGAAACTTTGTTCAATTATTTAGAGAAGGGGAATCACCAAACTCTTTCTACGTATTTAAACAACTAAGAGATACTGAAGGTAATTATATCGAAGGTGCTTATGTCGATTTAAATGGAGATAACATTATTAATGATGAAGATCGTTACCTTAAAGAAAACCCAGATGCCGATGTTATTTTAGGATTTCAAACGAATTTAGAATATAAAGGGTTTGATTTTTCATTTAACTTAAGAGCTAACATCGGAAATTACGTTTATAACAACGTAAATTCCGCACGTGCTCAATATGATTTATTACGTAGTAACGCTGTATTGGGTAACATACCAACATCTGTGTTAGACACTAATTTTCAAACCACATCTGATGTTATCATCTCTGATGTATATGTTGAAAATGCTTCATTCTTAAAAATGGATAACATTACTTTAGGGTATACGTTTAAAGACTTATCAAAATTTATATCGTCGATAAGACTTTGGGGAGGTATCCAAAATGTATTTACAATAACAGAATACAGTGGTTTAGACCCAGAAGTATTTAATGGCATTGATAATACAATTTATCCTAGACCAAGAAATATATTAATTGGTGCTAATTTCAAATTTTAACAACTATGAAAAGAATAATAAAAAATATTAGTGTCATTGCCGTATTAATGGTGTTTACATTGACGTCTTGTACAGAAGACTTAAATATTATACCAAATGACGACGACACTTTATTAGGCTCAGAACTTTACGAAGATGAAGCAGCCTACGAACGTGTAATTGCTGGTGTTTATGCTAATCTTGCTCTAACAGGAACAAGTGGCCCAGAATCTTCTAATATTGAAGGTATTGATGCAGGTACGAGTCAATTTGGTCGTGTATTACTATACCTACAGACTTTAACAGCAGATCAAATGATTTGGTCTTACGAAAATGATCCAGGAACTAGAGAGCTTCAACGTAATATTTGGACCGCTCAAAACCCTATGATTCTAGGAATGTACAGTAGAACACATCTAACTATTGCACTTGCAAATAACTTTTTAAGAGAAACAACTGCAGACAAGTTAGATTCTAGAGGAGTATCTGAAAGTACACGCGCAGATATAATTGAATACCGTGCAGAAGCAAGATTATTAAGAGCTTTATCTTACTATTATATGATGGACCTCTTTGGAAAAGCAAATTTTGGTACCGAAGCAAATGCTATAAATACTGTTTTACCAGTTGCCGAGCGCGCTGAACTTTTTGAATTTATTGAAAGTGAATTATTAGATATCGAATCGGATTTAGTAGATGCTGGTCAAAACCAATACGGAAGAGCTGACAAAGGAGTAGCTTATATGATTCTTGCAAAAATATATCTTAATGCAGAAGTTTATACAGGAACACCAAGATATACCGACTGTATGAATTACTGCCAACAATTATTAAGTTCTGGTTATGTCCTTGCAACTGAATATAAACATAATTTCCAAGCGGATAACAACTTAAATTCTGCAACTGGCGAAGTTATTTTCCCTATTATTTCTGATGGATCTACAACTCAAAACTACGGACCAACAACCGTTATGATTAATGGTTCAGTAGGAAGTCTTGAAGTTAATGGTGCAGAAGTTGGTGTATCAGAAGCTGCTTGGGGAGGAGCTATACGCGTTAGAAAAGAATTTGCTCAACTTTGGGAAGGTGGAAACTTTATCGATGATGATAGAAATACTATCATTTCTGCCGAGAGACCAATTGGTATTACAGATATATCAGATCCTAATCAAGGGTATATTATTCAAAAATTTTCTAATGTAAGCTCTGATGGAGTAGCTGGTGTAGATCAAACTTTTGTGGATACGGATTTTCCACTATTTAGATTAGCTGATGTCCATTTAATGTATGCTGAAGCTCATCTTCGTGGTGGAGGTGGAACTATCACTGAAGCTGTTAATTTGGTTAATGCATTAAGAACTCGTGCAAATAACCCTAATACAATTTCTACAGGTGATTTAACACTACCATTTATACTAGATGAAAGAGCTAGAGAATTACATTGGGAAGCACACAGAAGACAAGATTTAATTCGTTTTGGATTATTTACTGGTGGAAATTACAATTGGGCATGGAAAGGAAACGGAAGCAACGGTATCGCTATACCAGCACACTTAAACCTTTTTCCAATTCCTAGTTTAAGTATGTCATCTAACCCTAATCTTTCACAAAATCCTGGATACTAAAAAATAAAGCAATGAAAAAAATATTAAAATTTAAAGTTGTACTATTAACCGTGCTCTCTCTAGGATTCTTAATGAATTCTTGTGAAGATGACACCTCCGTATTTACAGCTACAGAAACAGACCCCATTACACTTGCTGAACTTCCTATTACAGTTATTGAGTTGGACGCTACCAATCCTGGTAATCCTGCACTAACCCTTAATTGGAATGAAGCTGATTATGGACAACAAGCATCCGAAAATTATGCTGTAATTTTTGCTGCTGATGAAGCGTTTACAAACCCTGTAATTGCTACAACTATCACAGGAACAACATCAGCAACCTTATCGGTTAATGAATTAAATTCTTCTGCTGGCGCTGCGGGATTACCTCCTTTTTTCTTTAACACCTTGTACGCTAAGGTAGAAAGTTCTATTGGAACTCAAAATGGTCTTCCTGTAAGCTCTAATATTATCAGCTTTGAAGTGCAACCTTACTTCAATTATGTGTTTGAAGAGTTTTATTTAGTTGGAAATGCAACACCAGATAATTGGAACAACAATGCTAATAATACACCATTATTTAGAGATGGTGAAAACACTAACATTCATCGATATACTGGTTTCTTTACTAAAGGTGCTGGTGGTTTTGATGAAGGTAGATTTAAACTGTTAGAAGAAAGAGGACAATGGCAACCACAATGGGGAACTTTAACACCTGAAGGTAGTGATGATATTATATTATCTACTGCTGAAGCTATAGCTGGAAACCCAGGAACTCAAGATAGTGACCCAGGACGTTTTGGTGTACCAAGTGACGGTTACTATACCTTTACAATTAATTTCTCAACAAACACATACACTACAGAAACATATGACGCTTCAGGAGCTGCTAGTTATACAAGTATGACACTTCAAGGTTCTGCCTTAAGTGCTGATACTGCGTTAACACAATCTACTTTTGATAGTCACTTATGGTATATAAGTAGTGTAAATCTTCAATCTGGAGATTTTCAAATTGTAACTGACACGGGTAGTTCTTGGGCAGGGTCAACATCATTCTCTGGTGTTGCAACTGATGGAGGAGGATCAATTCCGGTTATTGTACAAGATGATTATGAGGTTTGGTTTAACGACTTAACTGGAGATTATATCTTAATCCCACTTAACTTATAAAAAAATAACACTATGAAATTCAATAAAATTAGTGCGCTTATATTAAGTTTATTCTTAGTTTTTGTGGCGTGCGAAACAGAAGAAAGTATTGATATTACGACTCCTGACGCTTCATTTAAACTTTTGGAGCCAGCGATATCTAATATTAATTTAAACTATAATCTTCCAAATAATGAGGCTTTCACTATTGTATGGAATGACCAATTAAATTCTGGAGATAACTACATAGTTGAATTATCACCAGATGCCTTATTTGAAAGTCCAACGGTAATCGGATCGTCTAATACAGACCGATTTACCATGACTGTTGCTGAATTTAACAATACGTTATTAGGTGCGGGAGCAGATGCTTTTGAACCATTCACTGTGTTTATGAGAGTGACTTCAGGATCAAATATGACTAATAGCGTAAGCTTTAGTGTATCATCATATTCAGAAGCTATTCCTGTTATTTTAAGTCCTGATAACACCTTTGGCGTTGTATTACTCGAAACCACTCCTAATGATGAAGCTATTGCTGTGTCTTGGGAAGATCCAGACTTTGGTGAAAATAGTACTGTAACTGTTAACTATGAAGTACAATTTGCACAAGCAGGAACAGACTTTGCTGGAGCAGTAGCTGAAAGCGCAGAAGGAATGACTTTTTCAAGCACTCACGAAGCCTTCAACGAAATTGTTCTTAATGCAGGTCTTACTGCAGAAGAAGCTGCTAGTTTAGATATTAGAATCAAAGCTACTATAGAAATGGATGGTGGTAACATGGAACGTTACTCTGACGCTGTTACCATTACTGTAACTCCATATAGTGTAGAATTAGCTCCAATACTATATGTTGTTGGTGCGGGTGCCGTAGATGCAGGATGGGACTGGGCAACTCCAGTAGAATTACCTTTACAAGGCACTAAATATTCTGGAAACATTAATTTAATTAACGATGCATTTAGATTTTTTACTGTAGCTGCAGATTGGGGAACTGGGCTAAACTATCCTTATTATGAAGCTGTTGGTTACACCATAGATTCTAACTTAGTAAATGCTTTAGATGGAGATAGCAACTTCCAGTTTACCGGAACACCTGGAGAATACTTTATAGAAGTTGATACGGCAGCTAAAACAATTACTTTGGGCCCAGCTATCGTAGGACCAAACTGTAACTTTGATCAACTCTGGTTAGTTGGCGCTGGTATTGCTGATGCAGGTTGGGCTTGGGATACGCCTGTTGCTTTACCTTGTACAGGAAATGGAACATATGCAGGAAATGTAGCATTAATCAATGATTCATTTAGATTCTTTAACGTAAATGGTGATTGGGGAACAGGTACTAACTATCCTACTTATGAAGAAGCTGGTTATACTATAGATAGCAATTTTAGTAATGCTATGGACGGTGACAGTAACTTCTCTTTTGACGGTACGCCTGGCACATATTTCTTAACTGTAGATGATATCAACAAGACAATTACATTAGGACCTGAACAATTACAATGTGAATATGAACAATTATATTTAGTTGGTGCTGGAGTTGTTGGAACTGGATGGGATTGGGCAACTCCTGCAGCTTTAGCATGTACTGGAGCAGGCATCTATTCTGGTGAAGTGGAATTTACTAATGACGCTTTCAGATTCTTTACCGTTAATGGTGATTGGGGAACAGGAATCAATTACCCAACTTATGAAGGTGAAGGATACACTATAGATAGCAACTTTAGTAACGCTATGGATGGTGACAGTAACTTCTCTTTTGATGGTACACCTGGTACGTATACACTAACAGTTGATACCGTTAATTTAACTATAACATTAAATTAACTAACTTATATTCATAAAAAAGAGCTATGTTTAATACATAGCTTTTTTTATTAAAAATTTTAACTATGAAGAAAATATTACTTACACTTTTTACAGTGTTTTCATATTTCGCTTATGCACAAGTTAGTCTTAGTGTAAGTGCAATTGAAGTTGATCAGCCTGTAACGATAACTGTTGATGCTAATAGCACGGATAGTAATTGTAATGGCTTAAATAACCCAACAAAAGTATATATACATTCTGGTATTGGAAACAATTCTGATGCCTTTGGATATGGTGTTGTTGGTAATTGGGGACAAGATGATGGAGTTGGAGAAATGACCAATAATGGTGATGGAACGTTTAGTATTACCATTACTCCACAAACGTATTATGGTATTACACAAGCTGAAGCTGATAGTGCTACACAAATAGGAATGGTATTTAGAAATGAAACTGGAGACCAAGAGTTAAAAGATGACGGTTGTATTGATTTTATTTTTCCTGTTGGAAAAGTACTAATCAATATCACACAACCTACTAGTGAAGTTGTAGTTCTTAATTCTGGAGATGATCTATCAGTAAGTGCAACCATTACATATCAAGGTTCCACAACAGTTATGGGAAGTTTCGAAATTTTTTACAACAACGTTTCTGTATCTACTGGAAACTGTGGTTTTCCGGCATGTAATTCAACACTTACAAATATTACTGAAAGTGGTACTGTAAAATTTGTTGGAACTCCTCCAAGCTCTACGGATACCGGCGAAGCTAGCTTTGATATTATCGTTGTACCAACGGTAACAGAAGAAGCACTACCAGCAAACATGATTGACGGTATTAATTACCATACCGATGCTACCAAGGCTACTTTGGTTTTAACAGCTCCAGGAAAAGAGTTTATACAAGTTGCAGGAAGCTGGAACAACTATGAACCATCAAATAGTGATGTGATGAAACGTGATCCTTCTACTGGAAAATATTGGTTAGAAGTATCTGGTTTAACATCTGGTACTATTGAAACTTACCAATATTGGGTTTTTGACACCAATCCTATTGCGAACTCACCTGCTTTGGTTAAAGTTGCAGACCCTTACTCTCCCCTAGTTTTGTCTCCTTTTGATGATCCTTATATTTCTGCCACTACATATCCTAATATGCCAACCTATCCAGCAGACCAAGAACGCGAAGTAACGGTATTACAAACTGGCCAAACACCATACAATTGGCAAGTTGCTAATTTCACAAAGCCTGTTGAAGAAGACTTAATAATTTATGAAGTTTTAATACGAGATTTTGATGCTGACCGTAATTTTCAAGACATTATTGATAGAATTGATTATTTCAAAAACTTAAACATTAATGCTATAGAATTATTACCAATTATGGAATATGAAGGCAATGAAAGTTGGGGCTATAACACCTCTTTTCATATGGCAATAGATAAGTTTTATGGCACACAAGAAAAATTCAAAGAACTCGTTGACATTTGTCATCAAAACGGTATTGCCGTTATTTTAGATATTGCCTTTAATCATGCTTTTGGAAGAAACCCAATGGTGAGAATGTGGATGGATGATCCAGATGGTGATGGTTGGGGAGGTCCGTCAACAGACAACCCGTACTTTAATGTTTATCCGACACACTCATATAGTGTTGGTAACGATTTTAATCACAGTTCAGATTACACAAAAGATTACGTTAAACAAGTCGTTGGTTATTGGATAGAAGAGTATAAAATTGATGGTTTCCGTTGGGATTTAACAAAAGGATTTACACAAAATTGTGGTAATGGTACTTATGGAGGAGATGAAGGCTGTACTGGCAGTTACCAACAAGATCGTGTGGATGTTTTAAAAGAATATGCAGATCATTCATGGTCAGTAGACCCAAATCATTATGTGATTTTTGAACATTTAGGATCTGACAATGAAGAAAAGGAATGGGCGAATTACAAACTTAGCGAAGGTAAAGGTGTAATGATGTGGGGCATTATGAATTCACCATATAGTGAACTTACAATGGGCCAAGGTGGCGATAAAAATATTAGCAGAATGGGACATAAAGGGCATGTTAGTTTTAATGGACCAAGAGTTGTAGGTTATGCAGAGAGCCATGATGAAGAACGTTTAATGTATAAAAATGTAGCATTTGGTAACACTAGCAATAGCAGTCATAATGTACAAGATTTAAATATCGCATTATCTAGAATGTCTGCTTTAGGAGCCGTTTCGGTAATGGTGCCTGGACCAAAAATGATTTGGCATTTTGGAGAATTAGGAATGGATACTTCAATTTTCACTTGTAACGATGGAAGCTATGACAATGATGGTTGCAAATTAGATACTAAACCGCAACCACAATGGACAAACAATTGGTTAACCGATGCCATTAGAGGTCAGATTTATGACGACTGGTCTAAACTTCACAAACTTAAAATTGATGAACCTGTTTTTGAGGGAGATTATGAAATCACTTCTGGAAACTTAACTCCAAGAATTGATGTTTTTGACAACTCTATACCAAACTCCGAATTAAAAAATGTAATTATTCTTGCTAACTTTGATATAACAACACGAAGTATAGACACAAATTTTCCGGCAGGTGTAACATCAACATGGTATGATCTTATGGATGCAACAGGAAACACAACAGTTAGTAATTCGACCTCAGCAATTACTATTCCTGCTGGTCAATTTAGAATCTTAGGAAACAAAGCTTCAGATGTGCTAAGTGTTGCTGATGAAGCATTATTAGGATTTAGTATTTATCCTAATCCTTCACAAACAACATTCAGTATTAACGTTAATGTTTCAAATGTTGAAGTTTACGACTTAACAGGAAAATTAGTGAAGTCATTTAAAGGCAATTTTAATAGAGTTGATACTTTTGATGTATCTTCATTGAACTCTGGAATGTATATGGTTAAAGTTCAAAATACTAATAACCAAACACTCACAACTAAACTAATAAAACTTTAATTAGTGAAATGATATTAAAAAAGGTGCTCAATTGAGCACCTTTTTTAATATCATTTCAACTTTAAGTCAATTTCTAAATTACACGTTAAATGTATTTGTGAAAACTGTTGATTCACTATAAAAACCTTTGAATGGTTTATAATTACGAAGGGAATTAAATAATGAAGTCTGTCTATTTTTACGATTAGAATTTTCTGATTTTTCTGCTCTATAAGCTGAATAAGAAATCGGCTGCCAAATTGTTGGATTTATTGCTGTATTTTTCATAGTGTTTCGTTTTAAATTATTCAAAGAGACTTGTTAAATATCTCTGGTACAAAATTCGGAAGAAAAACGTTATGCAAACATTACCCCTTTATCACATATATATGCTATTTTAACAGCATTCCAAAACACCAACACATACACAGGTTAATATAACATACTTTTATGGTAATTATGTAAAAATAAGTTGATTTGAGATTCAGAATTCTTTCATTTAGAAAGCAACATACAAAACCTTATAAAAAGTAGAGGTTGCTAGTCTCCATGTGATACATACCACTTTAACCTGAATGTTATTTCTCAGATTCGATCTATTTTCATAGATACAAAAGTTAACTTTTCGCATATAGAAAACACGTAATACTTAAACACTATTAGTTTAGAAACCATTAAAAAACCTCAGATATTGAGTAATCTTCAGTTAATGGAGCTCATGGAGCTTTCATTATGATGATTTTCTAAACATAACTAACTTTCGTTTTACATCAAATAGTGTAAAACTATGTTTCAGTACAAACTGACGGTTCACTAATTTTCTTTAGTTTTTGCTTTCTATAGACCAATATTGATATGGCAATTAGAGATCCTGAAAAAGCAAGCGATGCACCAACCAATGAAGAAGAGGTTACGCTATAACCGTATGCAATTGGCAATCCTGCCAAGTAAGCACCCATAGCATTTCCCATATTAAATGCACTCTGATTCATAGAAGACCCTAGCATCTCAGCACCTTTAGCAGTATTAATTATCGCCATTTGTATAGGAGTGGATATACTAAAAGCAATTAAACCTATTATAAATGTTAATGCTAATGCCAATATACCGTTTGACGCCAAGAATGCATTAACAATAAGTACAACTGCCATAGCCAAAAGACTAATCATAACCGAACGTAACGGTGTGAAAATATTGGCCATTTTTGCTCCTAAAAAGTTTCCTACAAACATGCCTAATCCTGCAATAATCATAGCATAACTCACAACATTATCAGAAAATAATGCCACATCAGTTAATAATGGTGCAATGTAACTGTACCATGCAAAAAATCCACCAGTTCCTATAGTTGTGAGCGCTATTAAACCCCAAAGCTCAGGATTTTTAAGCCCTTTATTATCTTCATTTAAAGGCTGTTTCTCTTCCTTTTTAAATTGCGGCATCCAATAAAAAATGCTCGCCAGGGTACACACACCTACAACACCAACCATTAAAAAAGAAGCACTCCAATGGTATTGATTTCCTAGATAAGTTCCTATTGGCACACCTATAACATTAGCTATTGTAAGTCCCGAAAACATAGTAGCAATTGCTTGAGCCGACTTACCTTCTTTTGCTAATTTACCAGCTATAACAGCTCCAACACCAAAAAACGCACCATGTGGAAGTCCGGATAAAAAACGCATTACCAACAACATATTGTAGTTTGTTGCAAAAGCAGATAATGTATTAAAAATAGTAAACCACACCATAAGGGACAACAGCATACGGTTTGGAGATAACTTATGACTAAAACTGGTTAATAACGGAGCACCAACTACGACACCTAAAGCATAAGCCGAAATAAAGTGACCTGCTTCTGGAATCGTAATCCCTAAAGAGTTAGCAACATTTGGTAAAATACCCATGATTACAAACTCGGTAAGCCCTATCCCAAAGCCACCTATTGCTAAAGACAGTAAAGCTTTTTTATTAGAAAATTCAACCTTCATAAATTGCTATTAATAACCTCAATTTTAAAATGCAAATTTCCGAACAAAAGCTTTATCTTACTAGTCGTTGTTTATCTTATATCTATACGAAATTACCTTTATTAATTTCATATTTAAAGGCCTGAGTTAATTTAGTAAATAACATTACTTTTTTTATCATCATCTAGATAACTGAAAGTCATTAAATACAATAATTATTTTCGTACATTTTATTAACTATTAGATCATCAAGCAAATGAAATATCATTATTCCATAGCTCTTAAATATTGTACCCACTAATAATATTGTATTATCACACTACGCACCTTTTTCATATAAAATTAGTTACTCTTCAGTTGGTGCTCCAGTTGCATTTAATTTCATAAGAGCAGCAATCATACAATTATTTAGTGTCATTGAAATAGCCTTCGTATCTTTAAAATGATTTCAAATGTCAAAAACAATGTAAATTTGTAATATGAAAGAAAAGCTTTTACTCGATGTGGAAATATATGTTGCAGAACTGTTAACCAAACAGCTCGCCCCAATAAACTATTACCACAACGCTATTCATACTAGAAGAGTCGTTGCTAGTATTAAAGAATTAGCGAATAGCGAAAACTGTACAGAACAGGAAACTTTGGTATTACTATTAGCCGGATGGTTTCATGATACTGGATTTATTTTTATAGATACTGGTCATGAAGAAGAAAGTGTTAAGGTTGCGCATGCCTATTTAAAGGAAAAAAATGTACCTCAAGAAACATTAGATCAAGTTGAGCGATTGATTTTAGCAACAAAAACAGGATTAAAACCGACTAGTAAACTAGAATATATTATAAGGGATGCTGATTGTGGTCATATCACCTCTGATAATTATTTAGACATTTCAGAAAATCTACTAAAAGAACTGAATGCTAAAAATGGTAATCTTCTTTCTGATAAGGAATGGATGGAACAAAACCTAGAGTTTCTTAAAAATCATTCCTTTTATTCTGATTCGGCTAAACAACTTTGGCAACCTAAAAAGGAGATCAACCAATTAGAAATTCAAAAAAAATTATACAAGCTATCTCAAAAGAAAAACAAAAAAGATAAAAAATCAAGATTTGGCAGAGGTGTAGAAACGATGTATCGCGTACAATTAAAAAACCACATAGAACTAAGTGCCATTGCAGATACCAAAGCCAATATACTACTCTCTGTAAACGCTATAATTATCTCGGTAGCCTTATCTAACCTAATTCCAAAACTAGATAATCCTTCAAATTTATTTTTAGTTTACCCTACGTTAATTTTAATGCTTTTTAGTGTAGCTTCTGTCGTGCTATCAGTATTATCTACGCGTCCAAAAATATCTAATGTTGCCATTACAAAAGATATGATTAAGGAGAAAAAAACAAATATTCTCTTTTTTGGAAATTTTCATAAGATGAGTTTGAAAGATTTTGAATGGGGAATCGACTACTTAATGGACAATGAAGAAACATTATACAACTCGCTTACTAAAGATTTGTATTATTTAGGATTGGTGCTTAATAGAAAATATAAATTATTACGAATCACTTATACCGTTTTTATGTTCGGAATCATTATATCGGCAGCATCGTTTATCTATAGTTATTATATAAACATGCCTTTGTAATTTTAATTTAAATTATATGAAGAATAAAACTACAGGACCCTTCAAGGTAAATATATCATTGCGTTTATTAAAGGATAGGTTTGAAGATTTATTAAAATCTAATAATGTTGCGGTTCAACTACAAGCTAAGCAAGCTTTAGAATTATTTGACGAGCATCCTATATTATTAACTGGAACATCTTCTACTGAAGATTTTTTAAATAACAAACCTGTTGTAGATCAGCTAATGTCCTATATTTTTCCACCTGCTTTAACGGAGAATGAAATCAAAGCTGCTGTAACACCATATACTAGCGAAATTTTATATTGCAGCTCGCGATTAGAACATATTATAACTGATGCTAACACACAGGAAAATATTTTCAATAATCTTTACAAGGATTACGAAGACTCTTTCGATTTATTGACCTATGCTATCATATTAAATGTTTATTATAAATTTAATGTCGATTTTGAAAGACCAAAAACATTATCTATTACTGATAAAAATGGTGAAAGCAAGCGTTATCGCGTTACTTTTAATGCCGACTTTTTAGACATTTATCCTAACGGAAATGCCATTGAAATTACGGATGATATTTTAGATGAATTACTAAGTAATGCTACCAATATTAAGATTTGGAAAAAATACTTTCCAGAAGATTCTTGGACTATTGAAGGCTTCGGAATTATAAACCTCATAGATACCTCACTAGACGAACGAATAGATGACTTTAAAACGCATTTAATACAACCTAATAGTGAAAGTTTTCAATATCTCATACAAGACATTAGACGCATATTTAACAATCCGGATTTACAATTAGGAAGTTATAGTGTAGAGCATGACAAAATCATCTCGCCTTTTGATCGAAATTTCAAAATGTTAACGTTAGTACCAGACGAAGATGTTAGCATAAAGGAATATGCTTGCGACCACATTAACTGTCAACTATTTAAAGATTGTAAGCCTGTCATTATTTCAAATGTAGAAACGTATCACAAAAAAACTAAAGGCAACAGATTAAGTGAAAATTTATTAAAAAAAGGTTTAAAAAGTGCAGCGCTGATTCCTGTTCCAATTAATGGGGAATTAGGTTTTATTATAGAATTAGCTGCGTTTAAACCTAATGAACTTAATGCTATTAACATGGTGAAATTAGACACCATTTTGCCATTTATTTTAAGCTACTCAAAACGGACTTTTTCGGAACATCAAAATGAAATTAGTGCGATTATACAACAAGAATGTACAGCCATACACCCTTCTGTGCAATGGCGTTTTGAAGAAGAAGCCAATAAATACATACAAGAACGCAATTATGGAGAAAATCCCGTTTTTCAAGAAATTGTATTCCAAGATGTCGTGCCACTTTATGGTCAAATCGATGTTGTTGGCTCATCCAATGCTAGAAACGAAGCTATTAGACTAGACTTAACAACGCAACTAGAAAATAGTAAAGACATTTTAGTTAATAGAATTAAAATTAATTTACCGTTCTACGAGCAATTAATTTTTCAAATCGATAATTATCTGTTAGAATTAAAAGAACATTTTCACACCAATTCAGAACAAGAAATTAATCTCTTTTTTGAAAAGCAACTCTTCCCTTTATTTGAATATTTTCAGAATAATTCTAAAAGCAATTTAGACATAACAACATTTCTCAAAACGATAGATAAAACAACAAGTAGTTTCTATGAAGCCCGAAAAGCCTATGATGTAACTATTGAAAAAGGAAATAAAGCCCTGTCTTCATTCTTAGATCAACAGCAACTTAAGGCCCAAGAAATATTCCCACATTATTTCGAAAAATTTAAAACAGATGGGATTGAACATAATTTATATATTGGGCAATCTATTGCAAAGCATTTAAACTATCATCCAACCGTTTTGTACAACTTGCGTTTATGGCAGCTTCAAGTGACTTGCGAAATGGAAGCGATGTATTATGAAAAGCAAAAGGAATTTCCTTTACAATTAGAAGTGGCATCATTAATACTTGCTTATGACGTTCCTATCACCATTCGCTATCGCATAGATGAAAAGCAATTTGATGTCGACGGAGCCTATAACGTACGTTACGAAATGATAAAAAAACGTATTGATAAAGCTCATATTAAAAATACGAATGAGCGTTTAACACATCCACACAAAATTTCCGTGGTGTATTCTAGTAATGCCGTAGAAAAAGAATATTTAGCGTATTTCGAGTTTTTACAAGCCAAAAATTATATTCAAAATGATGTCGAAATCGTAGAGTTAGAAGAACTTCAAGGAGCAAGTGGCATGAAAGCGCTAAGAGTAAGTATAAACAGAAAACTTAAAAAAGTATCTGATATTTTTACAATAGAAGATTTTCAATCAGTGTAAAAAAGGATGATGACATGAATACAAAACTATACATTGGTTTAATTATTACAGCACTAATAGTCAGTAGCTGTGCGACTTTCAATTCCTACAATGCCAATTCGAGCGCCAAAAACCTCAAACAAATTGATAACAACACCACAAATGTTTTTTTAATCGGAGATGTTGGTAAACCCGAAGCTGATGGTACAGCCCCAAAATCATTATTAAAATTACAAGAGCAATTTAGTAAAACCAATAAAGATGATGTGCTGTTATTTCTTGGAGATAATATTTACCCTAGAGGAATTCCATTAAAAAATAAAAAAGCTATTAAAGCAGCAGAGCATGCCTTAGATCTTCAATTGGAAGTTGCTAAAACATTTCCTGGTAGCGTTTATTTTATTCCGGGAAATCATGATTGGTATAGCGGATTAGAAGGCTTAAAACGGCAAGAAAAAATGGTAGAAGCCGCTTTAGGTAAAAATACATTTCAACCAGAAAACGGCTGCCCTATTGAAAAAATAGAATTGAATGATAACACGATTTTATTAATTGTAGACTCACATTGGTACATTACCAATTGGAATAATCATCCTACAATTAATGATGACTGTGAGATAAAAACAAGAGCCGATTTCTTGGATGAATTTAGAGGTGAGATCAAAAAAGCGCGCGGAAAAGTAACTTTAGTTGCCATACATCACCCAATGTTTAGTAATGGTCCACACAACGGTCGTTATGGAGTAAAAGAAAACATGAGTCCGATACCTGTTCTTGGAACAATAAAAAATATTTTAAGAACTTCTACAGGTATTGTAAATGCCGACTTATCAAATCAATTTTACAATGATCTTAAAAAGAATCTAGTTGTAGCAGCGCAACAAAATGAAAATGTCATTTTCTTATCAGGTCATGAACATAATTTACAATATATAGAATCTGATAACATCGCTCAAATCGTTAGTGGTTCAGGTTCTAAGACTACGCCAGTACGAATGCGTAATCCTAATAGTTTCGGACATGCAGTTCCTGGTTATGCGGTATTAAATATTGGAAATAATAAGGCTGTAGATGTTCAATTTTTTAATTCTGTATCTGAGGAAGTTGAATTTTATAAGCAGATAAAACAACCTGAATTTGTTTCTGAGATTACATATCCAAAAATAGTTTTAGACTCGGTAAGCACTTCTATTTATTCAAAAGAAGACACAAAAAAAACAGGGTTTTATGAATTTTTATGGGGAGAACGCTATCGCGAAGACTATAGTACAGATGTTAAAGCAAAGGTCGTTAACTTAGACACGTTGATGGGAGGTTTAGCACCATTCAGAAAAGGAGGTGGAACCCAATCTAAAACCCTTCATTTAAAGGCTTCAGATGGAAAACGCTATGTGATGCGAGCCATGAAAAAGCAAGCCGATCAATTTATGCAGGCTGCTATTTTTAAAGATCAATATGTGGAAGGGCAATTTACAGAAACAGCGTCAGAAGCTATAATAGAAGATATTTTCGCAGGTGCCTATCCTTATGCTCCGTTTACCACCGGAATACTTTCTGATGCCATAAACCTAGCGCATTTAAACCCTAAATTATATTACATCCCAAAACAGAATGCCTTAGGCTTATACAATGAAGATTTTGGAGATGAACTTTATCTCTTTGAAGAACATCCCTCTGATGGACATGAATCATTAGCCTCTGGAAATTTTACGGGAGACATTGTGAGTACCGTAGATATGTTGCAGGAGGTATTAAGTGACGAATCTAAAATTATAGATGAAAAAGAATTTATAAAAGCCCGATTGTTCGATATGCTTATTGGCGATGCAGACAGGCATCAAGACCAATGGCGTTGGCTCGTATTTGAAGAGAATGACAAAACAATATACAAACCTCTACCACGAGATAGAGACTTCACTTTTTCAAAAGTATCTGACGGCTTTTTATTTGGAGCTGCCGTAAAACTTATTCCAGAAGCTAGAAAATTTAGAAAATATGAACCAGACCTAAAAGATGTAAAAGGCTTTAATGTATCTGGATTTTCCTTAGATGTTGCCTTTATTTCAGAAGCTAATAAGGCTGATTGGGATGAACAAGTACAATTTATTCAAGCTCAAATAACAGATGAGGTCATTGATAAAGCATTTGAAAATATACCAAAAGAAGTCGATGCAATTAATAAAACTGACATTAAAAAGATTTTAAAAAACAGACGCGCTAACCTTCAAAAAATATCAGATCGCTACGTAAAATTAGTTAGCAAATATGCTGTTATCACAGGGACGAATAAGGATGACTATATTAATGTTACGGCTTTAAAAAATGGTGCGGTAGAAGTCTCACTTTATCGCAAAAAGGATGATACCATAAAAGATCGCTTCCATCATAAAATTTACGATCCAAAAATAACTAAGGAAATATGGATTTATGGCTTAGATGATAAAGATAGTTTTGAAGTTGAAGGTAAAATTTCTAAAATCAAAGTGCGTTTTATTGGCGGACAAAACAATGATGATTACAAATTAGAAAACGGTAAAAACATTGTTATTTACGATTATAAATCGAAGAAAAACGATGTAACACAAGCCAAAAAAGCGAGAATTAAATTAACCGACGATTATGACACTAACGTTTATGATTACAGAAAAATAAAGAATAATGTCAATCAAATTATTCCAACAATTGGTGCCAATCCAGATGATGGTTTAAAATTAGGAGTTACAAATACCTATACGGTTTACGGATTTGAACGCAATCCATTTACATCACAACACCAATTAAAAGCAGCTTATTATTTTGCAACAGATGGTTATGAATTAAATTATAAAAGTGAATTTGCGAATGTAATTGGGAGCTTAAATTTTGGATTTCAAGCGCATTTTCAAAGCCCTAATTACAGTATAAATTTCTTTGGTTATGGCAATGAAACTGAAAATTCTGATGACGATCTAGGTTTAGATTACAATCGCGTAAAAACTAGAATTTTTAGATTAAGCCCACAACTGATCTGGAATTCTAAACGCGGAAGTATAATCCATTTTGGAGTCAGTTATGAAGTGAATGAAATTCATAACACCGATAATCGTTTTGTATCGGACAACAACTTATTACCTGAAAACATTTTTGACGAAGAACATTTTGGTGGTATAAATGCAGCGTATAACTATGCTAATTACGATAATAACACCTATCCAACCAATGGCATGCATATCTCAATTGAAACAGGTTATAAAAATAACTTAGAAGTTAGCGATCGCAGTTTTGGATATCTGATAACAGATTTAGGCTTTGCAAGAAAACTAAATCCATCCGGACGTTTGGTTTTCGCCACAAAATTAAAAAGCCATTTAAATTTTGGAGACGGGTTTGAGTTTTATCAAGCCGCTTCAATTGGAGGGCTTAATGGTTTAAGAGGTTACAGAAATGAACGTTTTACCGGCAAGAATGCGTTTTATCAAAATACCGATTTGAGATATAGTTTTAGCCGCATGAAAACAAAGTTGATTCCTATTAAATTAGGGGTTTATGGTGGTTTTGATTATGGACGCGTATGGGTTGATGACGACACATCTAAAAAATGGCATAACGCCTATGGTGGAGGATTTTTTATAAACGCCATTGATTTAGTCTCAGCGAATTTAGGCGTATTTAATTCTGCTGATGGTGTTAGAGTGGCATTTGGTTTGGGTTTTGATTTTTAAAGTGTATTAATCGGAGTCACTAACTTATATTAAAAATTACAATATTTCATTACTGTTATAAAAACAAAAAAAAGCTAACTCCATAAAGTTAGCTTTTCTTATTCTGTACAGGCGAAAAGACTTACATCGACTGTCCTCAGCATAAACTTCTCGCCAAAAACCTTATGGCATAAAAAAAACGTCCCTTTAAAAAAGAAACGTTTTATTCTAATTGTACAGGCGGAGAGACTCGAACTCTCACACCTCGCGGCACTAGATCCTAAGTCTAGCGTGTCTACCAATTCCACCACGCCTGCAACTTTCCAATAATTATTGGGTTGCAAATATAATCAATAGTTTGAATATACAAATAGGAAATTTTAAAGAATTCTAAATCATTTCTTAAATTTTCCAGTTGATTAATTTATTCCTCTTTAAATTCCTATTTTTGATTAAAATCAAATACTATTATGCAATCTATAAAATCTTATATCAATGATAATAAGGATCGTTTTCTTTCCGAGCTTATCGATTTACTAAAAATCCCATCCATCAGTGCAGATTCAGCGTATAAAGGAGATGTCCTAAAAACAGCAGATGCCGTAAAAATAAGCCTAGAAAAAGCAGGCTGCGACCATGTGGAAATTTGTGAAACTGAAGGCTACCCAATTGTTTATGGAGAAAAAATAATTGATAAAAATTTACCAACTATATTGGTATATGGTCATTATGACGTGCAACCACCAGATCCATTAGACTTATGGAATTCACCTCCTTTTGATCCTATCATTCAGAAAACAGAATTACATCCGGAAGGTGCCATTTTTGCCAGAGGAGCTTGTGACGATAAAGGTCAAATGTATATGCATGTGAAAGCCATGGAATACATGACAACTAATAACGAGTTGCCTTGTAATGTAAAATTTATGATTGAAGGTGAAGAAGAAGTTGGAAGTGTAAACTTGGCAAAATTTGTAGCAAATAACAGAGAAAAATTAGCCAATGATGTCATTTTGATTTCAGATACTGGAATGATAGCTCCAGATGTACCATCAATTACTACCGGCTTAAGAGGTTTAAGTTATGTTGAAGTTGAAGTTACAGGACCAAACCGTGATTTACATTCTGGACTATACGGTGGAGCTGTCGCCAATCCGATTAACGTGTTAACTAAAATGATTGCGTCGCTTCACGATGAAAACAATCATATTACCATTCCTGGCTTTTATGATAAGGTTGAAGATCTATCAGATGATGAACGTACTGAAATGGCAAAAGCTCCATTTTCATTAGACGCATATAAAAAATCTTTGGATATCGATGCTGTTTATGGTGAAGCAGGCTATTCTACTAACGAGCGTAACTCCATTAGACCAACATTAGATGTTAACGGTATTTGGGGAGGATATACAGGTGAAGGTGCCAAAACAGTAATTGCAAGTCAAGCTTTTGCTAAAATATCAATGCGTTTAGTGCCTAACCAAGAATGGGAAGAGATTACAGAATTGTTTAAAACACATTTTGAGAGTATCGCTCCAAAAGGTGTGACTGTAAAAGTAACGCCTCATCATGGTGGCCAAGGTTACGTAACGCCAATTGATAGTTTAGGTTACAAAGCGGCATCTAAAGCCTATGAAGAAACCTTTGGAAAAACACCGATCCCTCAACGAAGTGGAGGAAGTATTCCAATTGTGTCGCTTTTTGAACAAGAATTAAATAGTAAAACAATCTTAATGGGCTTTGGCTTAGATAGCGATGCGATTCACTCACCAAACGAACATTTTGGAGTATGGAATTACCTAAAAGGCATTGAAACTATTCCATGGTTTTATAAATATTTTACAGAATTATCAAAATAATTAAGTGATTTAAAAACACTTATTTAATTTCAAAAAAGCCTTATGATTAGCACTAATCATAAGGCTTTTTCATTTTAAATCACCCAAAACTAATCACTTAATAAAACTATTCACACACTAAATTTAAACTCTACACTTGTAGAATCAAAATATATACTCTACATTTGTAGAGTTAATTCTAAATATGTAAAGCATGCAACTTTCAAAAACCGAAGAACAATTAATGCAGTACCTCTGGAAACTCGACAAAGCATTTATGAAAGATTTGCTAGAGAGTTACCCGGAACCAAAACCTGCCACTACAACCGTAGCGACCTTACTAAAACGAATGATTGGTAAAGGTTTTATTGATTATAAAACCTTTGGTAAATCCAGAGAGTATTTTCCATTAGTAAAAAAAGAAGATTATTTCTCTAAGCATGTTAACGGACTCATTAAAACCTTTTTTAATGATAGTGCTTCGCAGTTTGCGTCCTTTTTTACACGTAAAACGGATTTAACTAAAGACGAATTAGAAGCGCTTAAAAAAATTATAGACACAGAAATTAAAAACCGATAATTATGGAAACGTACATATTTAAATTTTCGGTTTGCTTAGGTATATTTTGGTTGGTCTACGTTCTTTTTTTAGAACGTCAGAATAGGCATCATTTTAAACGTTTCTATTTATTAGGCGCATTGACTTTAGCTTTAATCATTCCAAAACTAACCATAACCGAATATGTTGAACCTATTGACACCACTTATGAAACGGCACCAATATTCATCAATATTGATCCTGACTTAATTGAAATCCCGACTGAAGAACCTTCCTTTTTCGATTTAGAAACGACACTTTGGTTCATTTACGGCTTTGGTGTCTTATTATTCACATTACGTTTTGTTATTAATCTATTTAAAATGCAACATCGGATTTCTAAGAATGAAACCGTAAAAAACCAATCTTTCATTTATGTGTTGCTGCAGGAAAATCTGATTCCACATTCCTTTTTTAGATATATCTTTCTTAATAAAATCAGATATGAATCTAATCACATTCCAAAAGAAGTATTGTTACATGAAGAAACCCATGCCAAGCAATTACACAGTTTAGATATTATTATTTTAGAAGTATTACAAATTGTATTTTGGTTTCATCCATTAATATACATTCTGAAACATCATGTTAAATTAAATCATGAGTTTTTAGCAGACCAAGCCGTTTTAAGGCAAGGTGTGAACACTAAAACCTATCAAAATATATTATTACAATTTTCATCAAACACTCAAGATTATCAATTCTCGAGTGCCATCAATTATTCATCAATCAAAAAACGATTTACAGTTATGAAAACACAAACCTCAAAAACCAGAGTTTGGCTAAGTACTTTATTAGTATTGCCGATTATTGCGATTCTTTTTTACAGTTTTGCAGAAAAGGAATATGTTGAAAAAGAAGAATCATCCACTATTGAACATGTTGAACACATTAAAGATGAATTAAAAAAAGCGGAGGAGTTGCAAATTCATTATGTAGACCAAAACGCTGTTGAAATCTATTTAAAAAAATACGACACTTATGAAGCGCTTAGAACTACTGAACCACATTACATTAACAAATCAAAGCAACAACAAGAAGAGTTAGATGATCTGTTTTCAGATTTAGGAGGGTTATATTATAGAATGTCGAAAGAAAATAAAGCGAAAGTTAAACGCCCTATTGCTAGCATTTCACCCTATGCAAAAATCACACTCAATGGTGAAACATATTTCAAAAAGCAAAGTGAATTAACAGCTGAAGAAAGAGCAACTTTACCACCACCTCCTCCACCTCCTTTATCTATTCAAAACACTAATTATAATTTAAAAGAAGAACCAATTATGGTAATTCTAATTAATAGAAACGGAGAATTATTGGTAAAGAACAATTACACTTCTTTGGAGAATATTGAGTCGAAACTAAAAACATTATCGAAGTCCTTTGATGATTCTAACTCAGTTTTCGTCAGAATCGATAAAAGTGATGCTTCAGAAAAGACATTAAAAAACGTAATCGCTTTGGTTAGAAAATATGACTTTAAGATTATTCAAGCTGATGCACCCTTAATAGCACCTCCTCCACCGCCTGTAAAACAAACATCTAAAGGAGGTCCAAACGCTGGTGACATGCAAAGTGTATATAATCCTTCGTTTTTAGAATATATTATTGAAATGGAAAACGAAGATGCCACGTTCTATTTAGATGATGAAAAAATTTCTGCTAAAGAAGCAAAAGCTATTGCCACAAACAACAGTGGCAAACGCACCAATATGACAACTCAAAAAGATGCTGACGGCAACTATTTAGTTAAACTTTCAAGTGCTGAGAAAAAAAAGATCTACGCAAGAAGTATTGAGTTAAGAGTTTTAAATGAAAATTCATATGTGATAGATGGCATAAAAGCAACAAAAGAAACATTTGTAGATGTATTTAATCAATTACATCAAGATATTACTCCAGAGCAGCGTAAAAATTATATGAATATTCATGTGAAATCTTCCAAAGAAATTTCGAATAAGGAAGTTTGGTTTATATTTAATTCGCTTCAGGATTACGGATTTTATCGTATTGTAGCGCCTAATCAAGAAATAAATAGAGCGAAGGGTAATACGCCTTTTGCCATTGAAAGTCACGTTTCTATTCAAGATAAACCAACAGCAAAAGAAGTTGCAGAATACAATGATTGGGCTAAACAACTAAAAAAAGAAACGCTGGCCGCTCAAGAAGACGAACGTAATGGCAAAACTGCCAACTATCCTATTGTAAAACAAAAAGACTTAATTAAATATGTTGGAATCTACAAACGTATGACTTCAACCCAGAAAGAAAATTCTGTAGAATTACCAATTGCGGATGATGAACTAAAGACTACGGGCTTAAAATTTCCACCTCCACCTCCGCCAACAAAACTAAACCAATCATTTACCAATACCAATGATAAGGGTGAAATTATAGAAGTGGTGGAAGACCCTCAGCCAGAAAAACAAGAAAGCATCTTACCAATGGTTAATGCTAAAACAATTAAAACAGGAAAAATAGCTTTAACAAGAAATGAGATTAAGGATATAATACTCAGCACTAAAAATGGAAAAGTAACTGAATTTAAGTTTAAAATTCCTGGTCAACCAACGCAGTTTATAAAGAGTGATATGCTAGATATGGATGCTATAAAACATCTTGAAAGTGCAAAAAAAGATGATCAGCTTGTGCTGTTTGCGCTCAAAGATGGTTCTAACTCAGAGATAGCACCTATAGTTATTACTGTCACAGATTAAATATAATTACAGTACCACTAATTTTAAAATTTTCATGACTAAAGCCTCTTAATTGAGGCTTTTTTCATCTAAACATGTAACAAAAAGTATGTTTTAGCGTTCTAATAGTCAATCAATCAGCCTAAATTTTAGGTCAATCAAAAAACAAACACTTATGTTAAAGCAATTCTTTATCCTTTGCTCTGGCGCTGACACCGACATTTTAAATGACTGCTCCATTGGCGAACAGAACAAATATGCTGGTATTGGAGCTACCGTTTTCTTTACCGCTGTTATGGCAACCATTGCAGCTAGTTATGCACTTTTTACCGTATTTGACAATCTCTATACTTCAATTTTCTTTGGACTCATTTGGGGTTTACTCATTTTTAATCTCGATCGCTATATTGTATCAACGATTAAAAAGCGCGACAATATTTTAGATGAAATCCTTCAAGCGACTCCACGACTTTTTTTAGCACTTATTATTGCTGTAGTCATTTCAAAACCATTAGAATTGAAGATTTTTGAAAAGGAAATTAATCAAGTGTTATTAGAACAAAAAAATGATTTAACCTTAGCGAATCAGAACCAAATTGCCGAGCAGTTTAGTCCTAAAATTGCTGCGCTTGACAATGAAATTTCAGGCTTAAATGCTCAAGTTGATGCCAAAGAAGCGGAAGTCAATGGTTTATATGACATTTATATTTCAGAAGCTGAAGGCACAGCGGGTTCTAAACTTTTGGGCAAAGGTCCAGTATATAAGGAAAAGCGCGACAAACATGATGCTGGATTAGCCGAGTTACAAGAATTAAAATCTGATACTAAAACTAAAATCGAAGCGCTTGAAACCCAAATAACAACGCTTCAAGACGATTATACTGCTAACGTTGATACCTCACAACCCATTATTGATAATTTTGATGGCTTAATGGCTCGCATTACCGCTTTGGGTGAATTACCGTGGCTACCATCATTCTTTATTTTTCTATTGTTTTTAGCGATTGAAACCTCGCCAATCATTGCAAAATTATTAGCACCAAAAGGCGAGTTTGATTATAAACTACAAGACCAAGAAACCACTATTCAAACTTGGACCATGCAAAAGGTTGCTGAGCGTCAACTCCTTTTAAAAACTGATAATGAAATTAATAATAAAGTCTACACTGAAATTGCAGATGAAGAAGACGTGATGAACTATAAGCGAAAGCAGGCAAGAATTCTTATGCAAAATCAAGCCGATGCGTTTTTAAAACAACAAAAGGGTATTCTTTAGAAAATTAGTTGTTATTTTTAGATGATAAACAACAACCAATTCTTATGAAATATATTCTCGCCATTGCCATAGCCTTATCGTGTTTTAGCTGTATTAGTATTAAGGCTGATGTTACTACAGAAACAACGCACAAAAGTGAATCTAACGAACTTGCTGAGGCAGGCATACGCTTAGTAATGGAAGCACAAGAGATTGCCTGGAATAATCATGATTTAGAAGGTTTTATGCAAGGCTATTGGAAAAGTGACTCGCTTAAATTTTATGGTAGCAAAGGCCTAACTCGTGGCTGGAACCAGACTTTAGCTAATTACAAGAAAGGCTATCCGACAAAAGCAGAAAGCGGCACCTTAAAGTTTGTGATTAATGATATTTCAAAAATTGAAGGTGATAATTATTGGGTGATGGGTGAATACCATCTAAAACGTGAAGTTGGAGATGCCAATGGTGTTTTCATCATTATCTTTAAAAAGATCCATGGTGAATGGAAAATAGTTGCTGACATGTCTTGTTAAAATTGAAACCACCAGATTTTAAAATAAAAGTGTACCCAAAATAACTATTTATCACAGATATTTTGAAAACACTTTATTCATATTGTTGGGTAGAAATAACTTGGATTAAGCAGCAACCATTGTTTCTTTTGGTTCTTCAGATTTAAAATGCTCGTATAACTCTTTACAACCAAAGCCAATTATAGATAATTTTTTTGATTTTGTAATTGATTCATTATGTAATTTAGCTAATGCCATTACACCTGCTCTATCAATACTATTAACATGTTCAATATCTACTAGAATACTATCTAGTTCATCAAAAATGTTAGAAAAATGAGCATTGAACGTTTTTAAGTTCAGCTTATTTAAAGCTCCCTTAATTTGAAAACGATTGTTGTAATTTGTAATTTCTAAGTCCATAATAAATAATGTTTAAGTGTTCATACTAATTTGAGGCTATTAATCAGTATACTTTTTCAATATTATTTAGAGGGATAACCACAATATCAGACATTTATGCATTTATTTTGACATATATTCGACAAAGCGTTAATTTGCTTAGATAACTTGAGATACTTTGTTTATTTTTTCGACTAACAACACGTTTTAAAACCATTGATTTGTAGGAAAAATAAAACCTGAATCAATTAAGAATCAGGTCTTTGAAATATTATATATTACCAACTTTATGTTGATACTTATGTTTTAAAAATTGATGCTTTCTAGATGGTATGGTCGATTGATTATATTGGTCTTTTTTCAAAACTACATATACAATCGTTGCAGCGTGCAAATTCAAATCAAAACTAGAAACACGCGTTGTAAGTAAATTATAATTTCTTTACAAACTTGGTAATAATTACAGTTAGAGTAGGGCCTACTTTCCCTTCAATATATTCCGCATTATCACGATCTAGTCTAATATTTCTAACAGCAACGCCTTGTTTGGCAACCATGCTAGAACCCTTCACTTTTAAATCTTTTATTAAAACAACAGAATCTCCGTTCTCTAAAATAACACCATTAACATCACGATGAATTACTTTATCTGCTTCAGGTTCACCATCACCAGAAGCTTTGGCGAGTTCTAATGTATCTTCTTCCATATACATCATTCCTAATAAATCACGCGTCCAGTCAGCTTTAATCCTGTTAAGCATTCTCCAAGCCATAATTTTCACGGCATCGTGCTCACTCCACATACTATCATTAAGACACCTCCAATGGTTATCATCAATAGCATCTGAATCGTTCATTTGTTCAGTACACACATTACATGCATATAAAACAGTTTTTAATCCGTTTTCCTTAATATCTGAAACTGCATATTCAGATAGTTTTTCTTCGTTACCGCAAAGCTCACATTTGGAGCCACTGCGTTTTTGTAGTTCTCTTTCTAATGACATAATAAAGTATAATTATAGTGCAAATGTAAAATTAATTAAGACTTATTATCATTTTTTCAGAAAGGCTTTCAAACTATGATACAATTTTCTTAAATATAGACTTCAAGTAGTTTTGCGCTTTTAGAATTAAATATTACTGAATCTGTATTTGCTGGTATTAAAATGGTTTCTCCCATGTCTACAATTTCAGTCACATTATTTATGGTAACCTCCGCAGTACCTTCAACACACATAAATATAACAAAAGAATCTAAACTGCGATAATCTCGTTTTTGATTTGACTTAACTTCAAAAATATTAGTCGTGAAAAAATCACAATCCACCAAATTACTCGTTTGATCTGCCTTTAATTGGTAATTACGTTTTCCATTAGACGGAAATGATTTTGTTGCGGCTATTGCAAAATCCGTATGTAATTCTCTTTGATGACCATTAGTATCCGTTCTATCCCAATCGTAAACACGATAAGTTATATCACTTGTTTGTTGGATTTCGGCAGCTAAAACACCTGCTCCGATAGCATGAATTTTTCCGGCTGGAATAAAATAACTATCTCCTTGTTTTACTTTTTCTGTATTAAAAACAGCATCAACATTAGATGCATTGATAGTATTCAACACATTTTTATCTACATCATTATCTTTTAAACCTAATACAATCTCGGCATCTTTATCGCTATTCATAATGTACCACATTTCTGTTTTGCCAAAAGAATTATGTTGTGCTTTTGCCATGTCATCATCTGGATGTACTTGCACAGATAAATTGGTTTTAGCATCTAAAAACTTAATAAGTAAAGGGAAGTTTTCACCGAAAACGGCAATATTCTTTTTTCCTAAAAATTCACTTTTATGCGATGCAATTAGATGGTTTAACGATTGACCTTTGTAACGTCCGTTTGAAACTGTAGAAATATTGTCTTCAACACCAGAAATCTCCCAGCTTTCACCAACATTATTTAAATTGGTTTTTTTATGTAATAGTTTAGACAACTTTTCACCTCCCCAAATTTTTTCTTTAAGTATAGGTGCGAATTTTATAGGATATGCTTGCATGATGTTTTTATTTAAAGCTGTTTTTGAAATTGAAGATTCACAAAATGGTTGTCTTCTATAATTTTTTTGAGATAATCTAGTAATGAGAATATACTCTGAAACAACGTTGGCCTCTTGTTTAAAGTCTTGATTTTATAATTTAAAATAGCATTTTGATTTTCGGTAATAAGTTCAATTAAACCATTTAATCCATGTTCTTTAAGATTTAATAAGTTCACGGAAACATAACTTAAGTGCTTTAAATCAAATTCATTATACATAAATCTTGCTCCAGCTTTTACAGCGGCAATATCTGATTTAAATTTTCTTACATTAACGACAGAGACATTACTACACTCTTCTTTGACTTCTTTCAACATGTCATAAGTAGCATCTTTACTATCATTATTAACCAGACATAATTCTAATTTAGGCGTCTGTTGAATTTGTTCAATAAAATAAGTCGTGTCCATATCGTTTTCATTATTATGAAATATTATAATGATACCTGCTTTCATGACGTATAGATTTGATAAAGGCCGTAATTAAACTACTTCTAAATGGTTTGAAACAGCTACTTTTTTACTTTGCTTTTTTCCACCGTAAACCCAAGCAATTTGTCCTAGTTGAAAAACAATTCTCACTGAATCCTTCATCGATAATTTAGAACCATCCGCATGAATCCAACGTTTTAAAGGTTGCTCACATAACATAGCCTTTGCTTTTTTAAGTCCGAAATGAATACTCATTCGTTTAAATATTTCGACATCAAAAATCCATTGGGTTACAAATTTTTCACTGAACGCAACATCAATAACATCCTTACTAAAGATTTTTGCACCACACTGTGTGTCTTTAAAATCCATTCTTAAGATTTTTCTAATGATAAAGTTGATGGTTAAACTAATTATCTTTCTAGCGGATTCTTTCGTAATGTTTGCTCCCATTCTAGAAATACGCGAACCACTTACAATTTTAAAATCTGATGTCTCAATGGTTTTAACTAAGTCATCAAAATCGGCTAAGTCAGTAGATAAATCGGCATCTAAAAAGCCTATATAATCTAAATCTTCTTTTTTAGCCATATGCAACATGCCTAAACGAACCGCTTCAGCCTTACCTCCATTTTTTTCACAATCGAAAACCGTAATAAAATCCTCTCTTCCTTTTTGAAGGTTTTTCAAAACACTTAAGGTTTTATCCTTACTACCATCGTTTACAAAACATAAGTGATATCCTGAATTTTTATCGATATAGGTTAAAAACTCATCACTCAACAAACGCTCTTCTTCATTATAACAAGGAATCACAACACCAACACAACGTTCTTGAATCATTACATCACTATTTGTAATGCTGTTTACAACTTCGGGTGCACCAATTAATCGTTTAACGCGAGCACTAATTTCATTAAGACTCAAAGGTTTTTTCATATAATCATTAATTCCTAATTCAAAACCTTCTGTTATGATATCATCTTGTGTATTTCCTGATAAAACCATGATTGGCGTTTCTGGATTTTTAGAAGCTCTAATGTGTTTTACCACATCTAAACCTGTTACGCCAGGCATATTAATGTCAACAATTACTAAATCTGGACTAAAAGTTTCATATAATTCTATACCTTTAGTAGCATTGGTTTCAATTTTTACATCATAACCCAGTTCTAATAATCTTTTCTCTAAAGGCAATAAAACTAATTGTTGATCGTCGATGGCTAATATTTTCATAATGAATGCGTTTTTATTTCTTATTTACAGGTCAAAATTACCTAACAAGACGCTTGTAAAAATTAAATTTAGCTGAAGCTCATGCTTAGTGTAGACGAATGGAAGTTTTCTGTAGTTAATTAAAAAACGAAGCCCTATTTAAATTATATATCTTTACCATATCGTTATCGCTTAGGCTTTAAAATGAAGGAAACCTCAAATAAATACTTAATTGCAGCCCTACTTTTAGGATTGGCTTTTCATGGCAGCTCCATATTTTTTACTTTGGAAACTACTTATGATGCCTTAATCCATTTGTTCTTTGCAGACCATTATGCACATAGTTGGTTTGAACCTTGGAACTACGAATGGTATACGGGTTTTACAGTGCAAAGCTATCCGCCATTAGTACATCAATCTATTGCCTTACTTTCTATGATTGGTGGCTTAAAGTTTGGAATGTTTAGTGTCGCCTTAATTGCAATAGTCTTATTTATTACTGGTGCTTATCGCTTTTCATTACTCATGACGGGGAACAAAACCGTAGCGGGTTATGCCGCTCTTTTGGCTGTATTCTCATCTTCTTTTGTAGAAACCCTTCATATTTTTGGGCAATTGCCTAGTATTGTTGGTGTCTCGGTGTTAATGCATGCCTTACCCGAAATTTATTTATGGTTAACAACGGGCAAAAAATGGTATTTAGCAACCAGTTTGTCACTCATTGCTGTTACCGTAACATCCCACCATGTGACCCCTATTTTTGGGATGGTCTTTTTTATCTTTCCGTTAATAGGTATGGTAATTATGGATGTCTCGAGAGCGCAAGTGAACTCTATGAAAGAGGTCACCTTCAAACTCTTTTTAAATAGCTTTTTCAAACTTTTTAAACGGATTGTAAGCTTCGGCATGTTGTCTTTGGTTTTAATTATTGGTTGTATTTTTCCGTATTGGTTAAACTCAAAAGCCAATCCTATAACGCAAGTTCCGATTCCGCATGGTTCTCGCGATAATTTTTTAGAAATCACTTCTTCAGGACTCGTGTTCTTTTTAATTCCTTGGGGAATATTGTTAGTCTTATTACCTTATATCTTTTACAGATATTACAGCAAACGCTATCTGTTTTTTGGTTTATCAGTTACCATTTGTACCATTTTAGGTACTGGTGGCACCACGCCTATTCCTTTAAAGATGTTAGGCGAAACCGCTTTTAATATTTTGACTTTAGACCGATTTACACTTTGGGCGTCTATTCTATCTATCCCTTTAATGGGTGAATTTACCTATCGCTTTGTTGAAGGTGATTTAAAAGAATTGATTCAGTCTAAATTTGGCGCGGTATATCACCGAATTATTGGTGGTATTTTAGCCGGATTAGCTGTATTTATGGTGGTGTTTACCATGAGCTTAAATTACTTCAGGCCATCGCAACCACAGAAAATTGAGATGTTACCTATTGTGAATTTCTTAAACCAAGATGACCATGATAAATGGCGTTTTTTAACCTTAGGTTTTGGCGACCAAATGGCTTGGCTTAGTGCACAAACCAATGCCATGACAGTAGATGGTAACTACCACTCAGCAAGACGATTACCAGAACTCACCACTCGACCTATTGAACGTTTAGAGAACTCGAAGTTTAAAGGCGTAGCCGGCATTGGGTCCCTACAACAATTTTTAACGACGCCTGAAAAATACAATCTCAAATACATTTTTTCTAACGATAAGTTTTACGACCCGATCCTCTACTTCTGTGGTTGGCAACGGTTACGCCAATTAGAAAACGGCATCATGGTTTGGGAACGGCTTAATATTCCGCCAGTATCCTCTATTTTACCCAAAGAAGATGTGGCTAAATGGCTTAAAATTCATTGGGGCATTGTGCCATTTTTAACCGTATTAATCGCTTTTATGTTAAACATACAAATGCTATGGGTAAACATGCTAAAAACGCGCTTTAAACCTATTCCAGATTTTTTAAAATACTCGGTGAGCTACCATAAATTTAACAGGAACGTTCTGCGTGTCACGCATATTTGGTCGGTGTTTTTGGCGATTATATTATGTTATGGCCTCTATATATTCTACCTTAAAAATGACTCACAACGCAGTCCTGAAAATGCCATTATCGCCTATTATGACGCTTTAGATTATAAGGAATTTGAAAAAGCTCACCAATTGATAGATCCCAATAGTAATTTGCCAATTGCACAGTATATGTTGGAAATTTCGGTGACGGATGGTTTATTAAGCAGTTATGCTAAAATGGATGCCATTGAAACAGAAATCACTCAACTTAACGATAGTACGGCTTCTGCAAAAGTGACCACCCAATGGATAACACCCTTAGAAAAAATTGAAAAGATAGATTATAAAACCCTATCTAAACATCGTAAAAAATGGTATTTACACCCCGACGATTTAAATAACGATTTACCACCAGACCAATTGTACTCGGCTAATGCTACTAAATATTTTAATCAAGGGCGACGCCGTATTACCACCGAACAAACCCATCACGAAGACATTTTAAAACAACCAGTTTTAGAAGTCGTTTCGGCTAAATTGGTGCAATACGATGGGCATTATGCCATTATTGGTGAAGTTCAAAATATAGATATTGTGCCAGCAGACGTGATTTTAAAAGGCACCTTATATAACGACGATAATAAAGAACTGGCGACTTACAATGCTAAATACCATATGAAACATAAGTTGATGCCTAAAGAGTCGACCAGTTTTCGTATTAATTTTGAAGGTATTGCCTGGTCTAAAACACAAGATTCTATTCCAGATACGTTTAATCCAGATGAATTTACACCTATAGAGTTTGAAGAACAACCTACCAAATTTAACTTACAAGCGGCTGGAAATGTCTCTGGTTCCGATTTATATAAGAGTGTCGTATTAAGCGCTATCAATATTAAAGATAGAACTGTAAGCGGAAACTTATTTAATAGCGGCATTCAAGAAATTACGATACCTCAGCTATTAATTACGTATTACGATGAGCAGAAAAACATGCTTTGGGTAGACCATGCTTTTATAAAAGAAGGTGTACGACAACAACGGAAACAAGATTTTGAATATCCGATATTGCATGCAGGTAAAGTGACATTGATAAATGATGATATGACTAATATTTTTGTCAATGGCTTACCCAACGCTGCTATTGCTAGTAAAATAGTACCCAATAGAATTGACAATCATTCGGCATCGCAATTACAAAAAATTGAACATCCCGATTTTAGTTATATTAAAATAGAAATAAACACATATATAGGAAGTCCGAATTAATGCCATTTAAACACACATATTTGTTCCTTTTAGGCTTGATACTATTATCATCTTTTGCTGTTGTACAAGACAGTGAAACGACTCAACCTATCCAATTGATTACCACACAAACCGATTATAACGTTGGTGAAAGTGTTGTTTTAAAATTCTCTATATCGGAAGGCGAACAACCACTACTCTATTGTTCTAACAGTTATGGGTCTACTTTGGTGACTGCCGAATTAAATGCAAATACCCTTCAATATAAAATTCCAGAAAACGTTACTAAAAAGATAGGTGCTGTAAGTTGGAAATTACTAGATAAAACAACGTCGCTATCAGGAACGTTTACCATGAATCCAAAAGCTGAAGTGGCAACTATGGAAACCTATATTGGACCGCCAAGTATAGAAGCTGGTGGTACAGATTATACCATGTTGGTCGTCATTCCTACCGATTCCTTAGACAATCCAGTGCCGACAAATACTTTGGTAAATGCTAAGCATCAATTTTTAGCATCAGAAGAAACTACAGACATTTTCACTAAGAATCTAATTGCGTATAAAAACATATATTCTAAACAAGAAAGCGGACGTATGTTAGTGTCTTCAGAAAGTTTAGGCATCAACTCTAAAGAATTCACGATTAATGTTTCTGCTGCCATTCCTACAGATTTTACCATTTCGGCAACACGTCCTCATGCCTATGCCGATGGTAATCAGATTACAACATTTTCAACATCTATTATTAAAGATAAACAGAATAATGTGGTAAGTGATGGTACATTTGTTACGTTTTTTATCACCAATCAAAAACAAAATATTCTAAAAACCACAGGAACAACTATTGATGGTATTGCCCAAGCAAAAATTATTCATCCAGATTATAAAGATGCTTGGACTGTTAAAGCCTACGTCGATGGTATGGCAGAAAGCGAAAGTATTGCATTACAATACAAATCTGTTATTGAAGATTATAATGTAAAATTTTCAGAGCAAAACAGAAGCATTACGGTTGGGCCTTTACAAAGTTTTATGGGACAAATGATTCCGGATGGTTTACATGTAAAACTTCATATCTATAAAGCAAATAAACACATTGAAACTCTGACCAAAACATCATTTAATGGGTATGTCAATTTCAATTTAAAACCCGCTATTTACAGTAATGGCAACTATAATTTCAGTGTAGAAACGGCTGGAATAACAAAACAATTCAACACTAAAAAACTATGGTAGGTCTTAATAAAAACATACTACGTACCATTTTAATTATCTCTTATATTATGGTTATTGCCTTAATTATTTCGGGCCTTAGCGCTGTATTTAGCTACCTCAATACAGGTGCAGACCGAAGCAGCATGTTACATACCGAAATTCAGAAAGTAGAACAATACATGCCTCAACTGGTGTGGGAACCCTTACAAAACGAAGGTCGTCCCATGGATAACGAAAACTTAAATGCTTTACAAAACGATTATTTAGATGCGTGGTATGTAAAACAAATTGCTTATAAAACCAATAAAACAGCAGGCATCAAAGACTATTATACCGATAGTGCACGAAAAAACCTTTTCGATTTTATAGCCTTAAATAAAGCGGAAGACATCACAATTTATGCTACCACTTTAAAGCATCATCCGACTTTAGAATTTTTTAGTGAAGATGGTCAATTAGCCGTAATTACAGATAGAAATGTAGTAGAATACAAACGCGTGTTTAAAGCGGAACAATTGGTTTTGGAAACCACAGAAACTTCGACCTATAAAATGGTGTTTTTACTAGAAGATGGTTTTTGGCGCATTCGGCATTTGGTTAAAGAACACAGTGAACCTTACACGTTTGACACCCAACCAATCAATACGGCTAATTTAGATATTAAAGGTATAAATTACTATCCGCAAGCCAATCCTTGGGATATGTTTGGCGACGATTTTTCGACATCAATCCTATCAAAAGATTTTGACATTATTAAAAATGCTGGACTAAACTCGGTGCGTATTTTTGTACAATACGAAGATTTCGGCAAAGCAAACGTAAAACCCGAAAAACTAGAAAAACTAAAACAAACTTTAGATTTAGCTGAAGCTCATAGTTTAAAAGTTGTCTTAACCTTATTCGATTTTTATGGGGATTATTCGGTGATGGATTGGACATTAAATCAGCATCATGCCGAAGCTATTGTATCGACATTTAAGAACCACAAGGCACTTCTTGCTTGGGACATTAAAAACGAACCCAATTTAGATTTTGAATCGAGAGGTAAACCTAATGTTATTGCGTGGTTAGATAATATGATAGATTTTGTAAAATCTGTAGATGCTTCGCACCCTGTAACCATTGGTTGGTCTAATACCCAAAGCGCACCAATTTTAAAAGATAAAGTTGATATCGTTTCCTTTCATTATTACGAAAATTTAGAGCTCTTAAATGACGCTATAAAAAACCTGAAAACCGAAATCCCGAATAAACCTTTAGTATTGCAGGAATTCGGGCTGTCCTCTTATTCTGGATTATGGAAACCTTATGGAGCTTCAGACGAAGATCAAGCTAATTATCATAAAAAAATACAAGAACATATTGTGGCAAATAATTTGCAATTTATGTCTTGGACACTTTACGACTTTGGTAAAATACCAAAGGAAGTCGTAGGGAGACTTCCTTGGCGCCAAAATGCTCAAAAGCACTTCGGATTTATAGATAAAAATGGAATTAGAAAACCTTCTTTTTTATTTATTACTAATAAGAAGGCTTCTGCGCAGCAGCATTAACATTAGGGAATGTTATGCGTTTTTTATCTATGATATCTTGAAAATTCTGTAAATACATATCTGCAATTTGAGACATTGGATGCGCTGTTGCAGCATCGTAATTAATTTTAGAAAGCTTAACTCTATATGCTTCATCCGTTACTATCGCTTCTATAGCAGACGCTAAACTTTCAACACTTGTAGGTTCAAAAAACTCACCTCGATAACCTTCGTCTTTTACTAATAAGGCTAAGTCACCTAAATCTGGCATGACTACGGCTTTACCATAACTTCCGGCTTGATGCAACACACCTGAGCTTCCTGTGGTAGCCGTATAAGGGAAAACTACCACAGCACTTTCGTTAAATAAGGTTGGGACTTCATGTTCTTCAACATAACCCGTAAAACGGACTTGAGGCACATGCTTATAATCTTCTTCTACTTTAGCTAAATATCCTGGTACATTTGGGTTATCTGTTCCGGCAATTACCACTTCTAAATCTAAACCTGTTTTAGCTCTCACCTTTTCAACAGCTTCAATCATACCTTCTACTTTTTTGTAGGTTCCAAATTTTCCGAAAGTCATAATTTGTAATGGTCCTTTTGGTAACCTATAATTTGGTTCTTCTGGTATTTCAAAGGTGCCGTGTGGAATTAATTTTACATTAGGTGACAAATATTTTATCTCTAAAATATTCACATACTTTTGCATGGTTACTGCAACGATATCAGCTTTTAAAATTAGCTTTGTCAAACTTGTGCCAATAAATCCGTAGATCTTCTGCATGATTTTATTTGAGGTAAACCCTGCACTTCCTAAATCGACTTCCTCTAAAATATTATGTAGTAACACGATGTTAGGAATCTTTTTCAACTTGCATACTAATGGTAACATTAATCCTAAGGCTGCTGCAATCTTTTTGTCACCAAACTTCATAAACTGTAGATTGAATAATACAGCGTCTGGCTTTGTGGTATTGATGGCTTTTGTTACTGAAAACAAATTTTTGTAGCTATTAAACGACCAGCATTCTTTTATAGTAATCTTACAACCTTCTTCCGTAAATTCTATATCCTTTGCTCCTTCAGTTCTGTCGGTTAATAAGATTAATTCTGTAACAGCTTCCTTTTGTCTAAACTGCTTTACTAAATGATAAGCATACTCGTTTAAAGTGACTTTACTTGGTGGATATGCGGTTACAATTGCTAGTTTCATAATAATGGTATTTTTAAATGTTTTAATTAATTACAATGCAAATTTGAGGTTTTATTCGGCAGATTTTTGAGAGTTTCGATAGGGCGACTTTTAGTGTAGACGAATGGAATTAATCCTTAGATAAAGCTTTTTTCTGAGTCGATACTTCAAGCTTAAAAAACCCTAACTGTATGATTAACAACAAAGTCATTGCAACAATTTGCATATGCACTACTTGTTCTAAACTATCATGAAAAAAGATGACTAATAGCATTTGTAGCATACCGAAGACACCAGAAATAATCACTGGCACGTATTTATCTAAAGACAAATAATAATACGCGAAGATGTTAGATATAGCGAACATAGACGTGGCAATGGCATATTTCCATAAAAGTGGTGCCATGGCAATATAGTGCTCACCAAAAAGTATTTTAATTATTAATTCTGGAAAACTTAAACAGGTTAATACAATAATGATAGAGATCACAGCAATGTAACCAACATACTTAAATAAAACGGAAGCCGTTTCTTTGCCTTCTTTTTTCAACTCAACGACAGCTGGCAATAATAACATCACAAACATCCAAGCTATAAAATATACAATACGACCAATTAAGGCTAATGATGCATATAAACCGGCTTCGTAAGATTCAAAATAATGTTTTACTAATAAGATATCACTGTTGTTAATAATGATCTGTGTTAGCTCATAGAACGCTGTTAACAAAAAGAAGTTTTTAATTTGTTTGCTATAATCTTGCGCTAATGGTTTTGTTTTCTTTAGCGTGATGTCTTTCATTTTAAAAGGAAACATTCCAAAAACAAAAGAGATTACAATACCTATAGCAATGACTGCTGATGATTGTATATTAAATAGAAATATTAAACCCAAGGTTATGATCAGTCTACTTAACATTTCACCTTGATAGGTTATCGATAAGGATTTATATGATTTTTTCCCCTGAAAGGCGCCTCTATTCACGCTCATTAAAAAGTAAAGTGGTACACCACAACCAAAAATGATAAACATGGTAGACGATGAGGTATTAAACAAGGCCATTAATTGCGATGAAAACATAATAATCAAGAGTCCTAATAATACGCCAACAACAAAGGCCTGCTGGTACACTTTAGCTATAAAGTTTGTAAACACCGCATTCTCGAACAACACGGAAAATTTTGCCGTCACCAATTGAAACGTCATGGCCATAAAAGAGAGTACCAATAAAAATGTAATGAGCACTGCAGCATCTGCAAATTGTGCTGGTCCTAATACACGACCCAATATAAGATTGTATAGATAGTTACCACCATTAACGGCCAAAACACTGACCATAAATAACTGTTCTGGCGTTAATTTTCTAGACTTGATTAAAGTTAATAATTGCATAATTTTTAATGGTTATTCGTTTAAATCTGACGCAAATATCCAAGGTATTTCCATGTATGTTCTTTATATTTCGATGGATGGCATGTTGCTGTAGATGAATGGAGGACATATGCGCCGTAACTTGCACTTAGTTAAACAAAGAGAAATTATGACTTTGAAATCACTTATTAATGTAGCCTTATTTTTTATCGTATGTAGTGCGTCAGCACAAAACATGCAAGAGGGTTTTACCTATTTAGAAACCGGAAAATACAAGCAGGCCGAAACATTTTTTAATACCATATTAAAGGACTATCCTAATAATAAGACGGCACGTTTGTGTTATGGTCGTGCTATTGGACTGAATGGACAACCCGAAGAAGCCTATACCTTATTCACTGACTTACTTGCGGATTATCCAAATGATTTTGAAGTAAAACTAAATTATGGTGAGTCCTTATTATGGAATAGCAACTTTACCGATGCTAAAGTGTATTACCAAGGTTTAGTGAATGAAGACCCAAAGAGTTTTGCTGCGTTATTAGGTTTTGCCAACACCCTTTCTAACTTAAAAGAATATGAAGCGGCTTTAACCATGGTGAATAACGCTTTAGAAGTTTCACCAGGCAACCCAAATGCTTTAGTCTCTAAAAAGTATATCTATTTAGGCTATGCGTACCAAAACCAACAAGCTCAAAATTATGATAAGGCTGAACTACTTTTAACCAAAAATCTTGAATTATTTGGTGATGATAAAGACACTTTATTAAACTTAGCAAATCTCTATTTAATATGGAATAAACTCGACAGTGCGAAAACCATGTACAACCGTTTGGCTGAACAACCAGAGCATAAAATTATTGCTTTAAACGGTTTGGCTTTAGTAGAACACTTAAATGGTAAAGAAAAGAAAGCTTTAGAATTAAGTACTGAAGCCTATAAGAGTTTAACCGCAACTACAGACAGTAATATTACGCAACAAACCACAGAACGTTATGCACAAGCTTTAATCTGGAATAAAAAATTCAAAGCGGCAACCACTTTAATAGACACTTTAAATACAGAACACTCCAATGAAAATTGGGCATTGGCCTTACGTGCCACTTTAAACATTTATAAAAGTAATTTTAAAGAAAGTTTAAAGGATTACAATACAATCTTGGCTAACGATAGCACGTCGTTTGATGGTAACTTAGGAAAAGCCAACGTGTTAAAAGCCTTAGGATATTATGATGATGCCTATACCTCAGCAGAAAACACCTTAAAATTTTACGACAACCAAAAGGATGCGGTTAACTTTATCAGTAAATTAGATAACAACTTTGCGCCCGTTTTAGAATCTAGCGCATCACATACCTATGATAATGGTGATAACAAAGCCTTCGCTTTTTCTAACGCTGTAGAATTTCCTTTATCTACTAAGTTTAAGCTTTTAGGAAATTACAATTACAGAACTACGAGCAATACTGTAACGGATGTCAGCGCCAATTCTAACAATTTATCCTTAGGGTTAGGTTACCAACTTTTACCAAGTATTACATTTAAGGGTACCGCAGGCATTACCGCTGCAAAAGCAGAAAGCACCGATTACACACAACTGTTGACTGACATTTCTTTTAATATCAAGTCTTTTAAACGTCAGACCTTAGATATTGGTTACAAACGTCAGGTTGAAAGTTTTAATGCCGAATTACTAGATCAAGAATTGGTACAAAACAACTACTACGCTAACTATAACTTAAGTACTAATTTTAACTTAGGTTGGTTTACACAACTCATGCACACGTCACAAAATGACGGGAACAAAAGAAACTTATTATTTACCTCATTGTATTATAACTTACTGCCAAAACCAGCATTAAAAGTGGGTGTGAATTATCAACACATTACGTTTAAAGAACAAGTACCAACCATTTACTTTAGCCCAGAAAAATTTAATGTGTATGAGGTGTTTATGAACGTGATTAAGAATGAAGACAGCTCAAAACCTAAATCATGGTTTTACAATTTAACGGCGGCTTATGGTTACCAATTTATTGAAGACGATGAAAAACAAAGCACGTATCGTTTTCAAGGAGCATTTGGTTATAAATTCTCAGAACGTAGTTTATTAAATGTGTATGGCACCCATAGTAATATTGCCTCTGCAACGGCTGCAGGTTTCACATTTACTGAAGTTGGCTTACGTTTTAAATGGCAGTTTATGAAGTAAGTTGGTTTTGGGAAATGGTTTTGTGTATGGTTAGTTGCCTGATAAATTAACTAATTTAACAAATAAATCATAGATAAACCTGAGCGCAGCGAACTGGCGAAGCAATATTCCGCAGGAATGTTAATAAGTAGGCGTGATCTAGTAATTAATTACACACGGTGTTTTAGTGCATTATTATTCTATTTTATTCTTGAGTTTTTTTATAAATCTATGATTATCATCAAAATAATTTTTTGCGATATTCAATGCTTGATTATATTTTTCAGTTGATAGAGATATGTCTTTTGTACTCCCTTTAATTAGGTCTCCTTCTAAATTTAGTAAAAATGCATCATATATTGTAACTTCTTTATTGAAACAATTTATTTTCGTTAAGCGGGCTTTGTTTAAGAAATCTAAACCTTGGTCATATTTTTCTTCATTTAATTTTAATTCAACAATATTAGAATAACATATAAGTTGATTTACATTCTGTTGTTTGCCATAAAATTCATTGAGCTTTTTTAGTGCAATGGTATATAATGAATCCGCTTTTTTATAATTTTTAAGATGAAATTGATTTGTTGCTAAACCATTGTAAGCAACTCCTAAGTTAGAAGATTTACTTATTCCGAAATTTTTATAGCATTCAATTGTTACTTTAAAAACAGAGTCAGATAGTTTTGTATTAAATCCAATGTTAATATTCCCTAAATCGTTATGAAAAGTTGTAGTCCCTGGGTAATTGCTCTCAAACTCTGACAAAAATTTGATAATCTTTAAGTTAAGATTACTTCTATCATAATTAATATCTAGCTCGTCATTTATTTGGGCTATTTTTAATTCGATTGAATTATTTCGGACTTCTTCATTGTTTTTAGGATTATTAAGAGCTTTTACATAATACTTTTTTGAGTCAATATAATTACCTTTTATAAAATTATAATAACCTAAAAGTTCATCTATAAATGACTGATTATAGCTTTTATTATCAGTTTGAGAAACTAAATCTTGAGTAATTTTTATTTGCTTTTCAAAGTTCTTATAATTTGAGTTTTCAAGTTCTAATGTTAATAATAATAAATTTGAAAAAAATAAACTTAATTTTTTATTTTCTTGCTCAAAACATATGCAAGTTTTTTCAGCAAACTCTAAAGCTTCTTTGATATTCTCTTTCTGTAGAATTCTAGTTTTGTAAAATAAATATTGACAGTCGTTATTTGAAGTAATTTTTTCATATTTTTTTAAATATGTTTTTGCCAATTCCGTGCTATCTGTTATCAAATAATTTTTAATTAATCGAACATAGGTGCTCTTAAATAAATTTATATTATTAATGCTGTCTTGATTTAAGATCGTTAAAGAGGCTTTATTTAGTACTATTGCATCACTGTAATATGAACGTGTATAATAATTATTAGACGCACTTTCTAATATGTAATGATAGTCGATATCAAAAGAATCTTTTACTTTTAAATAATTATCAACTAAATAATCAAGTTCAGAATCATAAGCGTCATAATCTAAAAGTTTATTATATGTTAATAATAGATTATAACGATTCCAATATATATCACCTTCTGTAGATTCTACATATTTAGGTTTAAATTCTTTATGTGTTAAAATACTATCTGCTTTTATATAATTAGATAAGGCATCCTTAAAATCATTTTTATTAAAAAACTCATCTCCATAATCTATATAAGCATCTGACAAAAATTCATATGCACCAGAAAAATCTTGATAATACAAAGTGTCGTAATCTCTCCATTTTTTTCCATATATTATTGCTTCATTGGCTTTAACAATAGCAAGGTCATATTTTTTTAAATTCATAAAGTCTTCATACTCATCAATTTTTTCAAACATTAATAAGTTGTTCGATAAACTAGAATCAGGTTTTAGCATTCTTAATAAGAAATCCCTGTAAGTATTAAAATGAATGCTAGAAAAAGAAAAAAATGAAGTAAAAACAGCTATAACTACAGACCTAAAAAAAATATGTTTAAAGTTTTTGTTAAAATTATTTTTATTGTAAATCCATAATCCAATTAATATAATTGAAAATATGATATTTATAGAGACTAAAATCTTTCTAAATATAGAGACGGGAAGCCATAATGTAAATGTAAAAACACCTAGAGCAGATCCTATAATTATTCCTGCTAATATCTTTAGTTTGTCTTTATCATTTTGATAATTTAAAAAATAAAAGCCACCTAATATGTAGCAAATACTTAGAATAAAGGTGCTAATTAATAGAGGTGTAGTAAAATGATGCCCGAATACTAAAACTCCGAGAAAAAGAAATAGAATAACAATAATTAGAATTTTCTCGCTTTTTTTCATTTTATTCATCTTAAAAGCCAAATTAAAAATTTAGAGGTGTTGGTAAATCGCACTAAACTTTCTTAAACCACCGAACGCAATATTTGCTATATACTGTGCTGTAGACTAGCCCTTTATTTAGTTATATATTCAAATATTATTTTTGGATTTATTGATTCCGATACCGTTTTTTGCTTGATGATTTTTAATCTTTTATCATATTTGATAGTTAACGTATCAAAGTTTTTCCATTTAAAACTCACATCATTTCGATTTACAAAAGGAACATCAACAACGAAGATTGGTTCAGGTATAGCATTGTTATTATTGCAATCAGTTGCATAAATATGCAACGACCTATTCGTGGTTGCATTTCCACTGATTTCAGTCAATTTAATTTTACGCAACCCTTTATAATCACATTCCACTTTCAATACAGTTCCTGTTGGTTCGCCAAAAACATCAAAGTTTGTCATAAAAATAAAAAATCCGATTATTAGAAGTCCAATTAATATCTTTTTTATCAATTTTGAGTGGGTTGTTCGCATGTGTGCAACGTGTTTGTGATAGTTAGCTGCGTGGTTAAGCAACTAATTTAGCAAATAAATCACAGATAGAATATTCCGCAGGAATGTTCGTAAGTCGGCAGTGACCAAGCAATTAATTATACACGGTGTTACCCAACGTTTTTTATTCAGTTACAGAACTCCAATTTTCGCCTGTTTTTATTCTATGTATTTGCATATCAGAAACTCCAAAACGTTTGGCAATCATTTTAAGCCTGTTATTTTTATTTTTTAATTGGCGTTTGATAATTTTTACTTTTCCCGCGTTCAGTTTACCAATATTTTTACTTCTTTTTTTTACAATTTCGTTCCAATCTGGATGGCTGAATTGATGCAATTCCTTTTCTCTTTTCGTAGCCCATTTTAAATTTTCCATTCGATTGTCGGTTTTATCATAATTCAGATGAATAACACAGACTCCGTCATTTTTTTTCAGAAAATGTTCCGCAACAAGTTTGTGTACGTATCTGCTGGTCTGTTTTCCGTTCTTTTTTTGTTTTACTGGTAAATTCTGATATCCGTTTATAAAGTATTTTTTAACCAAAAATTCCTCGTCAGTTTTACAATTTATAATTCTGCCGTAATTTGATATTTTAAATTTTTCATTTTCAGAAATCTTGTCATCAAATACGATCTCTTTCCATTCTTCATTCCAATAATTTCGTATCATTCTCGATGTTTGTCTTAAATGTTGGGTAACGTTGTTGTATATGGTTTGTTGCGTGGTTAAGCAACTAATTTAGTAAACTTTCACGAACCCGTGAATATTCCGCAGGAATATTCGCAAGTAGGGAAGAACATAGCAATTAATTATACACGGTGTTATATGCTGTTTAATCAGTAGTTTATTCAATTTCACAGATATCATAACATAATTTTTTTCCACAAGTACAACTTTCAATCTAATTTGGTTCTTAAAAATTAATAGAATCTTTTACTATAATTAGCACAAATTCTATTTTATTACAATTTATGCTGTCTTTCTTTTAAAAGAAAAAATCAGTAAACCTAACAACAGTATTGCACCAATAATTAAATAATATTTTAAATAACTACTAGTTTCTGTGGTGATATTAAAAGATGAAGTAGTGTTGTCTGTAATTGCTTCTTCCTTTTTTCCGTCTTTGTTTAAATACCAATGATAGTTTTTTTGAGAGTTATTCTGTTCAAACATCATGGTGTTTGAAACTTTACTAATATCTGAACCCTCGAATATTAATGTGTAACGTGTGGCATGGTTATGTTCTTCATTATTCTTTTCAAGAACAACTTTTAATAAATGTAATTGTTTGTCTTTTGTGTCAAAAATTTTTAACTTTTCTTTGGTGTAACGCAAAAATATGTCATTAATTTCTTCTATTGTTTTAGCATTATTATAATTAGAATCGAATGCAATTAAAGCATTTCTAATACTCCATGAAAATTCAGCATGAATTATAGTTTGAGTACCTTCTGTTGTGATATCAAAATAAGCTATATCAGAATCATGTGCATACGTAAAAGGTATACACATGATAAAGAATAAACATGATAAATATAATTTATACATATTTGATTCGTTTTTTAAGATTTTTTTTAATTCCCTGGCCCTTGTTGGAAGTCATCAGAAGGTGTTCCTCTAAAGTATCTTGGGATACTTGGAAAAGAATCACCATCAGTCAATATATAATAAAATGTACCATTAGGAAACTCAGGGGTTACACCTGTTCTTCCATTCGCCTCATCAAGAGTTCCAAGTCCATCAACATACTCGTAATCTGCAGAATATGCACCATTGTACTCAGAGCAAGGTGCCGATACACCATCTCCAGGTCTATCACCTGTTAATAATTCATAACTTGAGGTCATTTCTATAACAGCAGAGCTACTATCATCAGCATCTGTATATGCGTATTTATAATAAATAGGATATCCATCAGCTGCCCATCCAACTTGTACCATTTCAGTTCCGTCTGCATCTGCAACTAAATCATATAATGTTGGTGTACCATGATGATGATATTTACCAGTAGGTTGAACATGCGAGTAGTTACAGTCTAAACCTATAGGAACATTTAATGCTTCTAAATTCCAATCCCAATTTACATCAGGATCCATAACTCCAAGATTACTATGTGGCCAAGGTTCAGCTGCAATAGGGTCTAATTCTACACCGTCTAACAAGATTCCAAAAATATATTCAGGACCATTATTGCCCTCTAGCGAAGTTAAATTTCCCGTAAGTACAGGATTTGTAGTTATTGTATAAGTTTCATTCTGTTCGGTAATATCTCCATTAATAAAGGTCCCTACTAAATGATCAGGAATACTATTAGTTGTGATAATCCTATCAGATCCATCAATACTAATTGATACAGATGAATCAAAAGCTAATTGTGTATCACAAACACCACTTCCTTCTGCCAAGTCTTGTTGAACACAATCAGTAATGTCTGTATCTGTATCCGAGTCATCATCAGTATTACAAGATACCATACCTAAAGATATCACAAAAAATGATAAGACTAATGTAATAAAGCGCATTGATATTAGTTTAATTTTCATAAGTTTATTTTTTAATTATATATATTATTCTTTTAGATGTCCTTTCTCTAAAGAACTTGTGCAAGTTAGTTTTTTTTACATTTTACGAGGTTTTCGTTTTTAAAATGTCTTGTCCTGAAATATGGCTACAGGTTAAAAATTGAATTTACGCTGATAATTGATATACCATATTTGGTGTTTTATAGTCTAAAGATAAATGTAATCTTATTTCGTTGTATAAATTAATTGCATTTTTTGCAGCTCTTTTAGCGTGTGCTACGTTATCAAAGGTCTGGTCGAGATAAAACTCGTCTTTTAAGATACCGTTTACACGCTCAGCCATGGCATTTTCGTAACAATGATTTTCTTCAGTCATACTGATATCTATCTTTTTTCTCTTTAGTATTTGCGTGTATTGATTGCTACAATACTGTATGCCTCTGTCTGAATGATGAATAAGTTGTTTAATGTTTTTGGCTTGATATATGGCCTTATTTAGTGCTCTTACACACCCTTTTAGTTCCAAACTATCACTAAGATCATAACCAACAATTTTCCTAGAATACATATCTGTTATTAAGGCTAGATAACAAAACCCTTTTACGGTTCTGATGTATGTAATATCAGATACCCAAACTTGGTTAGCTCTAGTAACTTCTAAGTCTTTTATAATGTTCTTATATTTATAAAAACGATGATACGAGTTCGTTGTTCTTGCACTAGTTTTCTTTCTAAGTGTTAGCATATTATGTTTTCTAAGGACATTAAATAGCATATCTCTACCAACTTTAATGTTGGCTTTTGTAAACTCATCATCTAATGATTTCATGAGTTTACGTACGCCTTCTCGAGGAAGGGATTTGCGTTTTTTACTGACTATGTTTATAATCTGTTGTTCTAGTTTTAAACGCTTATCAGCTCTAGATTTGTATTTATAATACGCATCACGTTTAAGTCCAAAACAACTTGCTATAGTAGATAAAGAAGCAAATCCCTTAGCTCTATTTCTAGTTTTAATAAAAGCTAGATATTGAGTTTTTTTTTAAGTTGCTGAACATTTTTATATCCTAATTTTTCTGCAGCTACTTCAAGATAAGATTCCTCTACCATTGCATCCAGATCCTTTTTAAGCAGTAGCTTTTTAAGTTTTTCATTCTCTTTTTGCAATGCTTTGATTCTAGATATTTCGTCTTTCGTTTCCACTTTTACTCTGGTGTTCATTAAGTCTTTACGATTATACTTTTTAATCCACTCATTGACTGTTGTAGGTGCAATAGAGTATAGTTTACAAAGTTCGCTCTTTGTGTGTTTTCCGGTTGTAAGTTCCGCTAAAATTTTCAGTTTAAATGGTTCTGAATACCGTCTAATTACTTTGTCATTTTTGTACATAATGTTTAAAATTATGTAGCCTTTATTCAGGACGGGTCAAAATAGCATATAACGGTTTTGTGTATGGTTAGTTACGTGGTTAAGCAACTAAGTTAATAAACATTTACGAACCTGTGAAAATTCCGCAGGAATTTTCGCAAGTAAGCACTTAAAAAGCAATTAATTATACACGGTGTTGGCAAATCGTTTTTTATTACCTTACCCATCTTTGAAATTCGTGATTAGCAATAGTGTCATTTTTATAATCTAACAAAAAATATTCGCTTCCTCCAGACCAACCAGAATAATAATCACTTAAAATGATTTTTGGAATTTGCATTTTAGTGTATTTATCATATGCATTATAAGGTAAATTCATTAGTAAGTCATATATAAAGGAATCGCAGTAGAAAATTGATTCACTTTCCTTTATTTGGTTAAATAAATTTTCTTTTTGTCCTATATGATTTATATAATACACATCTTTTTCACTCTTTTTAATTTGTTTGTCAAGAAAATTAATAACATCTGAGTAACAAAATGAATATTTAATTTCATTCTGATGAATTATAATTTTTTTAGTACAATTTAACTCAAAATTCGAACGTATCTTAGAAGTTAAATTAGGTCCCAAACGATAATTCTTATTATTTTCTTCTAAAGTTGAGCCAAAAGCGAATAATGTATCATTTTTGGAAATAAATTCAATATTGTAAGTTCTGGAATAATCTTTTTTAATATAATCAATCATAGTGCTATCGACTTTCCCATTTCTCTCAATGTAATTCAATGAAGAAGTACAATTCAATTCAATATTTTCATTGTTATTACAACTAAGAAATAGAATTAGTATTATCAATATGTTTGAATGCGATTTTTTCATCAAATGTTTGCCAACAATTAGATATAATCAATTGTCTATATCCTTCTTATATATGCGGTTTTTTTTAATTGTTTCAAATTCATGTAAAATACTAATTTAAATGAAACTTGATTCCTAAATATACCAATAAAAACCAAACCACCACAAAAAACAAAAGGCAAAAGCTTTCGCTTTTGCCTAATGCCGAACTATTAAATCTAAGGGTTATTTAATAATTAATTTAAACGTATCATAGTTAAACTGACTACTTATAATTCTACAGAAATATAAGCCTGAAGTTAGCTGATTTCGTGTCACTTCTATATTGTTTTTTCCTGTTACAGCGCTATAAGATTGCTTATAAACTTGCTTCCCTAACTGATCGTACATTACAAACTGTACAGTTTCACTTTGATTTGCAGTAAACTGTATTGTCGTCTGCGTGGTCATTGGATTAGGATACGCCGTCAGCGTAGCAACATCTTGTTGGTAATCGCTCACCGATAACGCACTAGTTTGTGAGAAACGGATATTTCTCAAATCTAATACTTTAGATGCTGTTGTGCCATCATCTGACACCATAGTAAAGACTAAGGTAACGACATCATTTAAGTTAGCTGCACTCGTGGTGTTGTTTTGTAAGTCTTCAATATTAATGGTAAACTCTTGCTGGGCGTTGGTCAAAGCCACCGTTGTTTTATACTGCGCTTCCCAATCGGTTATACTCTCTTTTACAAATGTGATTTCAAGATTTCCTGTACCACTTGCACTAAATTTAAAACTGTTATAATCGGTAACATCTACAGCCTTAAAGCGTGGTGTTAATGCTCTGTAGACCCCAACATAAGTATTGGTTGTTGCATTTAATTCTACATTACGTTCTATCGGGTAATCTGTGTTTTCAAAATCAAAGTCATTGCTCGTCACATTGTATAAGCTAACCTCAGTTCCGTCTTGAGAATCATCAACTCCCCAAGGGCCATCAGACATAAATAAATCATCTGGTGTTGCCATACCATCTCCAATTCTAAACCCGATATCAAAAAGGCTTCCAGTATCAACTCTGATGTTGGTAATATAGTTTCCGTTTAAATCGATAGTTGCGTTAAGATTATCAAAATCCTCTGTTTCCGTGTTGCGGTAACCTGCGTCTAAAGTCACGCTCTCTGTAGCATTGGTATTAATGATCTGTAAATCTAAACCTCCATTGGTATAACTTCCTTTTCTCACAAACACAGTTGGTGGTGTTGAGTTGTTATAACTTTCAATAGGTTTTTGAATGTCTAATAAGTTTAACACTTCTTGTCCTAGCGTATATAAATCATCGATGGTATTAGACCAAATCTGGAAATTATAGAAGGTCACATCGGCTTCGTATTGGTCTAAATTCCAATGGCTCTCTACAGCAAAATTAGCATCATTATTCACCACTTTGGCAGATAGGCTTAATACAAATTCATAGGTGCCATCTGCATTTTTAATTATAGATTTAATAAATTGTTGTTCGTTGATATCTATGGTAGATACTGAAATTAATTCGGCTCCTAACAAACGGTCGCAAATGTATTTGGTATGTTCGTAAACACCGTTTTCTGTTTTTAAAGCTAAAACTGAAGCCACAGCACTATTGTTTTTTAAGTAATCTACTGCGTAAATTTCAGTCGCATTCGTAATACCTATTAAATCTGATGGTGATGCTTCAACAGCTTCATCTTCATTAATACTTGTCAATGGCACAAAATCTTGTAATGTAAAACTAGAATTAGCATTTTTGCTAGCATACGTAAGACTACGTCTTACTTTAGGTGCTTTTGCCGCATTAAATTTATACCCTGTTTTTGCTCTTTTAAAGTTACGTGCATTAATTTGCTCAGACAATCTGCTGTTACTTTCTAATCCACCAGAATTTGAACTCGATGTTGGTGCTTCAATCACATCACACATTCCAAAACCAGAACATGAAGGATCTTCACAATCTATAAGTCCGTCGCCATCATCATCAATCCCGTTATCACAAATTTCTTGTAATACTGGTGCTGTTGGGCAACGTGCTCCATCATTACTAGAACTAGACGGTCCGAAAGCGAATAAATTAGCATCAATCACATTTAGTCCTGTTAAATCTTGAACGGCTTGTATTGCATATATAGTTCCCGTTTCGTTAGCCGAAACATAGAAACGACCTTCATTATCAAAGTATACCGCTCCATAAGTATATGATAATCCCGATAAGATTGGTACGACACCTAAAGCGGTAACCGCACTTGTTTCTGGATTAATACGGTATAGAATATTACTTGTTTTTTCTACGGCATATAATTGACCATCTACAGCATTAAATGCCCAATCGTGAATAGTAATATTCTGAGATAAGGTCGCAGTGGATTGGTATTGCGTATAGTTTTCTGATTCTGGGTTTAAATCTATTTTAAAATACGATGCACCACCACCTTTTAAATAATAAATACCATCAGCACTAATATCACCGATATACTTGCTACCATCAGATAATTCATCTATATAATACGATGTGGTTGAAAAGTTTTTACCAATTTTAACAATTGTTTTTGACGGAGACTTTAAATACCCCCAAATAAAACCATCGGCAGGGTTATAGGCTGTACCATTAATATTACCTGGCATAATATCTTCTGCTACCATATACGAGTTACCAGATGCTAAATCAATTGCATAGACATCATTATACTGAAATAAATAAGCATTATAATCGCAATCAAAAGGAATATCTTGTGCTTGACTATTCAAACTAAATACCGCTAAAACGATAAGAAGTAATTGATTTTTAAAAGTGTAAAAAGTTTTCATATTCTGTTTCTTATTAGATTCTGAAACAAAATTAAAGGATTAAGCTCCCTTAAATTTTATTTTTCGATTGTTACAAACGCTAGCACGTTGGTTTGCTATTTACTATCGACGAGTGGTTTTTATGGTGTTTTTCAAAAAAATGAGCATAAAAAAAGAGCAAAGGATTGCTCTTTTGCTCTTAAAACTAAACCATCAATTAATCATCATTTATTAACCACGTATCTGATGAACATGGGTCAAAATTATGGACTATTGTTTATATAATTTTATTATTTCGTTGACTGAAATCTTAAGGTCGTCGGATGACGTTTTTGTGACGACCAATGGTTATTTAAAATCTGTAACTATTAAGATTACAGCAAGTTTAAACGTTTCATAAGTTCTGGTCGGTTAGAACGACTCACAGGAATAACATCTTTCTTTATTAGCACACTATTATCTTCGATATCAATAATTTTATCGACATTAATAATGTAAGAACGATGTACTTTTAAAAAGATATTATCAGGAAGTTTATCGGCTATCTTTTTTAAGGTTGAATGCACCGTGTAATTTTTATCTTCAGTTTTCACATGAATATAATCTCCCTTTGCTTCTACCAGATAAATACTTGGAATATCAATTTTTATTAAACGTCTATCAATATTCACATACAAATCGTTACCAGAACTGCTTTCTACTTTTTCTGAAGACGACTCATCAGTATGAGAAGATTTATTGGGTGTTGCTTCCGCTTTTTGAATGGCTTTTTGAAAACGTGCTGGTGTTATGGGTTTTACTAGATAGTCCACAATACAATCGTACTCAAACGCCTGAATCGCAAAATTAGGATCTGAAGTGGTTAGAATTATTTTTGGTGGATTTTTTAAAGTTTCAATAAAATCGAAGCCGGTAAAATCGGGCATATGAATGTCCAAAAATATTAAATCAATTTCATTCTGATTTAAATATTTTATGGCTTGCATGGCATTAGGAAATTCTTCTAAAACAGTTAAGCTATCTACGTTAGAGCACAGCTGCCCTATGATTGCTCTTGCTGTAGCCTCATCATCAATAATAATACAATTCATGCGTTCCTAATTATAACTGTTGTAAATAATTAGTCATGGTCGTTAGAATAGATTCGAATTCGTCTTGAAGTGTTGTACTGCCTTCTAGTAAATTAGTTTCGAATGCTACTGCAGTCTCATAACTTTTCTCAAGGCCTAAAATACTAATTTTATGTTTAAGTTTATGAACGTTTCCTGCAGTAAGTTTGTAGTTTTTAGCGGCAAGATTTTTAAAGTACTCCTTCTTTTCTTCTGGAAACTCTGCATTTATAATAGCAATTAACTTTTGTTCAAAGGCTTTGTCTCCTTCAGACATACTATGAATATACGATAAATTAGGCTGCTCCATGAGGTTGTTTTTTTAATGTGAAGTAAAAAGTAGTACCCTCATTTATTTTTGAGTTTAGCCAGATTTTACCACCATATAAATCTACAATTTTTTTAACGATAGATAAACCAATTCCAGTCGATTCTATATTGTTTTCAAGCTTTTCGAATGTTTTAAAGATTTTCTCAAAGTAGATATCTTCAATACCTTTGCCGTTATCTTTAATCTGAAATTCCCAAAACTCACCTTTATCTGCAAAGCTTACGTCTACCGTACCTTGGTCTTTATCATTGTAAGCAATAGCATTTCCTATTAAATTTTGAAATAATTGTTGTAATCGGTGTTTATCTCCTTTAATAATGGGTAAATCTGTCCTTGTCACTTTTATATGTCTAGGAACTTGAATGATGCTTAAAATATTATCGACCAACTTATTCAAATCCACATCGTAAACTTCCATCTGATCTTTGCCAATGGTCGAATATTCTAAGATACCGTTAATTAAGGTGTCCATTTTTTCGACATTCGTTCTAATAAGATTCAGTGTGTTTTCGCCATGCGCATCAAAAGCATCTTTATAATCGGCTTTTAACCAAGCCGTCAAAGTATCTATACTTCGTAAAGGGGATTTTAAATCGTGGGAAACCATGTGCGCATAATCACTAAGCTCTTGATTCTGATGCGCAAGTTCATTTAAAAGCGATTCCTTTTGTTTATTCATCTCAATGATTTCTTTGGTTTGATCATCAATAAAATCAACCAATTCAGAGCCCGTTAACTGTACGGCATCTGCTTTTTCATCATCCTTAAGATTATAAAACTTTAGAGTATTAATAACGTCTTTTAATTTATCTATAAGTTCTTTTTGTTCTTTAGCTTCGTTTTGTAATTTTTTATTTGCCGCATATAATTCGTCAGAGCTGATAGACATGGCTCTTTGAATCATGGACGATTGTTCATCAAAATTATCGTAAGAACTATCCACCGCAGAAAGAAATTTTTCTAAGTCTTTATTCGCTTTTAAATCTTCACTTAAATATTTTCGTATTTGCCGCTTTAATAACGAATTCATTATTCACTTATTAATGTTATCGTCATAGTTTGGTTGTGCAATTGGCAAGCAGTTTCTCCATGAAAAGGTGCTATTTCTCCGTAAGAATAAAACCCAGTTACCGTTGTGCCTTCGCCTAAAATTTCTATGACCTCATCAATTTCTTCTTCTACACGCTGGTCTAAAACTAACTTACGACCAATACAACTGACTAAAAAAGCAATGTCGGGTTTATTTTTTCTAAATTCTAAGGCCTGTCTCGCAGCACGCTCTGAGGCATTTGCAATATTATCGACATTAGTCATCATTAATTGCACTTTAGAATTTTCTTTTATATCACCTGCTAAAATAACGGCGTTGTCGTCTTCATTTATATTTAAAATAGAACGTACAATAGATTGTTCATCGCCTGTAGATTTCACATTTAACGGATACAATAAAGCAGCACCAGGTAAATCCTTGGCTTTATCTCCCAAATAGGTTTTATATAAATCTAAAGCTGGCTGGCCATCTAATTCATAAAGCACGTTGCCTTCTGATTTTGTTACGGTTCTTTCGGGTCCAAAAGGCGTCCATCCACCATGAATAGAGAATGTAATTTCTAAAGAGTCGCCATAAAAACCAATAGCAACCAACTCGCCTTCTTTAGGATTTTCGTTATAGGACGCTAAGGTTTTTTCAAATCGGGTGTCATCACCACACAAACCCCCTGTAATTAAAAGATTATTATTACTAGGTGCACTCATGCCTTTGGTCAACTGGCTTCCGTTGATAAAACTCCCTTCCGAAACAACAAATACATATTTTAAACCGTCTTCTGGAAACTGTTGAATTAAATCATTTCCGGTTTTAAAGCTGTCTAAATCGGTATTAAGGACATTACTGGTCTTAATGGTAAATTGACTTCTCTCAAATTCGATAGCCGTTATCGTTATGCTATTTTCATTCACTGTATTTGAAGAAATTTCAGCACAAGCCGAACCAAAAACAATATGTCCATCTGGAAATAATGCCTTAATCTCTTCATAAATAGAAGTCGATTCTAACAAAAGTCGATTCCCAAAAACGATAACCAAAGGATTTTGTAATTTTTGATTTTCACCAATATATACCCAATCTTCATTGGCGTGTTTAACTAATTGTACTGTTTTCATCGTTATTTTTTAAGGGTAAAGTAAAATGTGGTGCCAACTTTTGGTTCACTTTCTAGCCATATTTGACCTTCATGTAAGTCCACAATTTTCTTAACAATAGATAATCCTATTCCTGTAGAATCCTTACTTTTATTTAAAGCGTGGAAGATTTTAAAAATTTTATCATGGTATTTTTTCTCAATGCCCATACCATTGTCTGTAATTGAGAATTTGTAATGACTTTTTAAATCATCGAAATCTATGCTAATCTTTCCTTCCTCTTTATCAATAAATTTAATGGCATTACTAATTAAATTTTGAAACAACTGCTGCAACTTGGTAGCATCTCCTTGTACGGTTGGTAGTGGTTTTAAAACCTTAATTTGAATATGCTCTGGCACGTAAAGCATAGATAGAATATTGCTCAGTTTCTTTTCTAAATCAACCGCTTCTTTTTGATTTGATTCAGTGCCAACACTTGAGTAATCGAGCACATCAGAAATCAACTGTTCCATCTTTTCGAGTGTGGCTTCAATGAGTTCAAAGTTGCGCATACTCATATCGTCTAACTTCCCTTTATTGTCTTCTTTTAACCAGCTTACCAAAGCATCAATACTTCGTAATGGTGATTTTAAATCGTGAGAAACAATGTGCGCATATTCTTGAAGTTCGTCATTACTTCGTTCTAATTTTAGTAGTAATTTTTCTTTTTGAAGCTCTAAGGTTTTTAATGCTGTTATATCGATATGAACACCTATAGACCCAACGACACTTCCATTCATATCATAGTTTGGTGCGCCACTGACAAACCAATACTTTTCGTCTCCGGTTTTAGTTTTAACTTTAACTTCGTAAGAATTAGATTCGCCTCGTTTTCGCTTTTCGTTTTCACTAGCAATAGTATCCTTTGCTTCTTCGGTATTAAATATAGTGCTCGCATATTGCCCTAACAATTCAGCCTCATCGTAACCTGACATTTCAGTAAAACTCTGATTCACCATTAGAATTTTCTCGTCGATATCTACCTCTACCAATCCTAAATTCATGTTGGCAATAATGCTATAATATTTTTGCTTTTGGGCTTCTAAACGTTTACGGTAAGTCCGCTTTAAAGTAACGTCTGTAAAGGTCCATAGAAATCCTTTTGATTGTTCTCCAATGATAATAGGCAGGTAATTTCGCTCTAAAATTCTACCATCTTGCATCTCTAACTCATCGCCTATAACCTCAACTTTTGCTTCATCAATGGCATTCATTCGTTCTACAAATGCTTCTGGATTTTTAAAGAGCACTTTATTTTGTTGTGCAGCATCAGAACAATCCATACCATAAATTTCTTCAACAGGTCTATCAAAATTTAAAAGCTCGCAAAACTTATTATTGGTAAGTACCACTTTTCTATTTTCATCTTCTAAAATAATACCGCTATCTAGATTTAAAACTAGTGTGGCTAATCTATTTTCGGACTCAATTAATTTTTCTTTGGCTTCGCGTTCTTTTGAGACATCTTCGATAGTTGCTACTTGATAGTCGATAGCTCCAGAACTATTTCTTACCGCAGTAACATTGGTCTTTGCCCAAAAAATGCTACCATCTTTTTTAATGTATCGTTTTTCTAAGCGAAACTTATCAATATCTCCATTAACTAATTGTGTCCTTGCTTTTTTAGACCTTTCTTCATCATCGGGATGCGTAATATCTTGAATTCGCATTGTTTTGAGTTCCTCTGAAGAATACCCCAACATATCAATTAATGACTGATTAATTTGCAGTAAACCTGAGTAGCCGGTTTTGGAAAGTGAGATTCCAATCGGTGAGTTATTAATAATAATACTCAACTGATTTTTTTGTTCTTCTAACTCTTCTTTTAAGGCTTTTTCTTGAGTAATATCTCTAACAATTCCTTGGGCTGCAATGGGTTTATTATCTCTATCATACACTAAACTCGCATTGATATGTACCCATTTAACCTCTTTAGATTTTGTGTAAATTCTCGCTTCGTAGTTTTTAAAGTAGCCTTTTGTTCTAAGTTGTTCAAAAGAGGCCATGGCATACTGGTAATCATCTTTATGAACCAGACTTAAAACATTAACAGCATCATTTTTAATATCGTAACCAAATAATTTGGTGGCAGCATCATTGAATTTTAAAATGGTACCATTAATTTCCATTAGCACAAAAGCATCAATAATATTTTCGAAAACCCCTTGCAGTTGAGAGGACTTTTCATCTAGAAGACTTTCTAATCGTTGTGAAGTAAAATAGAGCTCTCTTGATTTTTCTTCAAGAATTTTCTCAGCGGCTTTTCTCGCTTTCCTTTCTCTTTCTAGCGCTCTTTTTAGTATATCTACTTGCTCTTGGCTCATTAATTTTTAGTAATAGTAAATCGTACTTGGGTGCCGTCTTCTTTTATTTTTTCTAAATCTATCGTTGCCGTAGAATTGAAGTGCTCGAATGTTTTATTCATTAAACCGAGTCCAAAGTGATGCATAGCTCTGCTCGATTTATAGTCCATTATTAATGAGTTCTCTGTTTTCTCTATGACTTCAAACGTTGGTAACTCTGCATCTGGATAAATTTTCCTAACCTCAACATGAATATGATTTTCTATTGATGAAATCATCTCTATTGGATCTTTATAAGTTGCCAAAAGCCCAGGGTAACTATTTTCTATCACATTAAAAAAGTGCTCTGCATATACTAAAAGTAGATTATCTATTGAAATTCCTGTATTTTCACTAAGATGCTGCAGTAATTGCAACATTTCAGAAAAGCTATACGTACCAACAGACGTATAAACTCCTTCGGATTCTAGCTCAGAACTTGAAATAATTCTATCCACCATTTCTAAGCCAAACTTCTCCTCTACAAGATCTAAAAATTCCGTAAATACGATTCCTTTCATTATGCGGTAATTAATTCGTTAATACTCCAATATGACAATAATTTTTCGATTTTAGAAACATAATCCTCGTATTTTAATGGTTTTAAGACATAACCAGCAATCCCTATTTTATAACACTCTAATAAATCTCTTTGATTATTTGAAGTGGTTAATATAATAGTAGGAATATATCTTAATCTATCGTCTGCTTTTAAAATCTTTAAAAACTCAATACCACTAATTTTTGGCATGTTTAAATCTAACAATATAATATCGGGTAAACTATCTTTATTTTCAAGTAAACTTAAAGCTTCTTCACCATTATTGGCTTCTGTAATATTTTGATTTAATTGAAGTGAACTTGAAGCTCTATTAAGCTTCATCACTTCAATCATATCATCTTCTATAAGTAAAATATTGAGGGTTTTCATTTACAACTAAATTTATATGTATCATGGCAAGATAAATCAATTGACGAGATTGCATTTTATAATTCGGTTGAGCGCTATTTAGTATAGACGGATGGTCGATAAGTGTCGACGAATGGAAAAGCCATTTTACAAGGTTTCTCTCAATTTCTTTGGGAGTCCTTTCACCACCATATCGTAAGAATGGTCTATTAAATCTGTTATGAGTTTTGGAGAGAGCTCTCCAGAATGTACATATACGCTGTTCCATTGCTTTTTGTGCATATGGTAACCTGGTTTTATATTCTCGTATTCTGCTCTTAATTCTTGAGCATATTCTGGATCACATTTTAAGTTAATAAAAGCTTCGCCATTTTCCCAACGCTTTAACGACGCTAGAGCAAACATCTTGCCTAAAACTTTAAACACAAGCGTATCTTCATCAAAAGGAAAATGTTCGGTGACTTCTTTCTTGCTTAAACAGTAATTTCTGTACTCCTCTATATTCATAAAAAAACACGCTCAAAATTTAGGGGTTGAACGTGTTTAAAATTACTGAATTTTATAGTGTCTTAAAAATACTTTCCTATCCATTTACTATTTGGAATGGCTTCGACGTTGGTTACCGAAATTTTATCTGGGAAAGAGGCCATGACATTAGGGTCGGTTTTATAAATATGATCTATTTTATATTCAATGAAGTTAAAACCGGCTTTTAAGTCGAGATCATAGCTAAATATAATTTCCGCATCACCGCTGTCTAGCATTCGTGTTTGTGTACATTCTCCTTTATAATTAAAAGGTGAAGCTACATAAATCAATTCAAAATACGATCCTAAAATAGGCTCATTATAACCTGGATCTTCTATCCACGGCAAGAGCTTCTCATCCGAAACTGTAAAAATGACACCAACATAACGCTTGTCTTTTGTCCAAAGTGAAAGCGCTCCGGTTTCAACGGATTTAATATTGTCATTTCCAGAAACCATGTTAATATCGCAAACATCAAAAAGCGTATAAGCCACATCGTTCATAAAATTGTCTTCCGTTTCTTTTGATAATTGAGGAAGCTCTTGAGGAATATCAAATTTTATGTCTCCAGATTTTGACATGCTTCCTATTTTTATAGGCTGTTCCATACCAAAAGGCAGTACCATAACATCAACATCTAAACTTCCAAAGGGATAGTCTTCAATTTTCGGCTGGCTTTGAGATTGTGCAAAATTGAATACCAAAATGCTAATAATACATAAGAGTACGTTTTTCATAAAGTTTAGTTTTTAATGAATTTTATAGATTGAGCATCTCCGTTTTCAGTAGTTGCCGTTAAAAGGTAAATTCCTGTATTTAAAGCTGACACATCCAACAAATGATTTGTTTTAAAGTTAGTATTGGATTGTACCTCTTGACCTAATAAATTATGGACACTAACACGAAACGGAAGTGCTTCTGTTAATTTAATATTTACCATTGTATCTACAGGGTTTGGCCATAATTTTACGCTATGATTATCGCTATCAAATTGATTGACATTTAGTACGACCTCAACATATTTGTTTTGAGTTAAATTGGTAATAATAGGCTCATTCTGATCAAAATAAATTGCTGCTCTGTTTTCCATAATATCATCGACAACAACATCATCTTTGGCTTTAATCATGTATTTTATATAGCCTTGACTTGCCAATTCATCATTGGCCGTGTAGTCTAAATAAATATCGTTAAAGTTGAATTTTACAATATTCTCATCACCCGATTTTATGGTTTCGATAGATAATGGATGTGAGCTCTCTAACAGGGTTAATGAATATTTATCAAATTTCTGATCTAAGGAATCTACTACAAAAACATCTTTTGCTGAAAAATTACCTTCATTTTGAAAACGTATGGTATACGTCAACCATTTTTCGTATAAAGGAATTTCATTAATAGCATCTGGCACCCCAGGATTTACCAATTTATCATTAGGATCGTAAGAAGAACGGATTGGTGTATTGTAAGGACCGTCGGAATAGATATCTTTTCTTTCCTCGTATGGTGGCTCTTCATAAATTTCTTCAGGTGTTCTATAAGGCCCACCTAACTCTGGCAAACCTTGCCCTCCATCAGGCTCTCTTGGAATGAGCTCCACAACATTCATTTCTGGTGAACCATCACCAAAATCATCACTAGCCGTTTTTCCTACTCCATAACTCACCACAGCCCCATTGTTGGCTGGTGTAAATAATTCGGTTTTAATTTCAAGCACATACGTGTCTAATGGGCTTATTTGTGGCAAAGTGAAAGACACTTTTGTAGTATCGGCAACTGTAGTTATAACTGGAGTTAAAGATAAAATGGTCGAAGAATAGGTACTTGGATCTACATTAGGTGTCCACTTATGGCTTCTAGGCTCAATGGTGAGATTATCTATAATATGAAACGGTTGTAAGGGTTGTAATCGTGTTATTTTTACCTCATCAATTGCAGGTAATATATTATTAGTACCTTCTTCGATATTGAAAAAGACAAAATCAAAGTCAACATTATTAAATGCTTTAGTATAAGACAAATTCCCTATGGCCGTGGTAAACGTGTTTTCGAAATTGGAACGTGTAAATGCCCAAGCTCCTTGTTTTGCTGATGATTTTATTAAAAGTGATTCTATGTTTTTCGGCTGAAGCTGAATATCAGTAACATTTGTGTCGGCATTTAAATCGGTTACATTTGAGATACGTTGACGCTCTGGTGCAACTACATATGGACTTAACACAGGAAGCGTAATATCATAAGTTCCTATGCCTTCAAAATAAGGAAAATAATAGCTTCCATCTGCACGTGTGTACAGTTCATAAATGGCTCCTGTACTTGTTTTTAAAGCTAATTTTTGATTCGGATAGCCTTCATCAACATCAAATTGATTGTTTTCATTGATGTCCATATATACATTTCCTGTAATACCATAAGTGACTCCCTCATTTAAAAACTGTGGTGCTGTATTATCGGTTGTGATTTTCATCCATTTGGTGGACGCATGCGACCAAAATGCGCCATTGGCATCAATTGCCAATACTTTTGGTCTGTAAAAAGAATTGTATGGAATCAATCCTGAACCACCTTCTATTTGAATGGATGAAAAAACAGGAGTTGAATCTTCTGGGTTTTCAATGCTAATCAACCGAGCAGAATCATTGGTTAACATCCAAATCTTCCCATTAATGTCTGAAACTCCTGCAACAATATTATATAATGCAGAAAAGTCATTGACACCAATATTTTTTAATGTTGTTCCATCAAACAAAAAGATACCGCTTGAACAAATAACAGCGACATTACCATTTGGTAATGGTATTAATTCTTTAACACTTCCTAAACTAACGGTACTTATAAAAGTTGTTGTGGTTTGCGTCGTAGTATCGAACTTTTTAAATTCAATTCCACTTCCCACATTTTTTGCGAAAAAAGCATTACCATTAATATCTGGTGTAAAATCGTACCAATTACTATAAGTAGTTTCATCTAAATTAAATGTTTGTATCAACTGATTATATTTATAAACAAAAATTTTTCTAGCCGAATTACTAAACATCCAAATCTGATCTTTGTATCTATGATATTGGGTAATTGCACTAGAGCCATGACTTGGTAAATTTGCTACATAAGGCATATACACTTTTTTCAATGTTTGGTAATTGATTATTGGATTGCCATCAACATCTAAAATGAAAGAGCTTGTCCCTCCCAGATTATATTGTTTTCTAAACTCGTCTGTGTTTGAAACGTAACTCAATATGCCTCCATCATAATAGTCGTAAAACCACATACCATCAGCATCTGGATAAGCAAAATAATATCTATTCAACATTTTATCAGAAAGGTTGTTGGGCTCGTCGTCAGTTATACCAATCCAAACTCCATTATCATCAACAATAGCTTCGTAATTAATATCGGCTGAAGATGACGTATTACTAGTCGTCATAATATAAATCTTGTTATTGTATTTATATACTTCTGAAGGTGAATAGGTCATTTTAAAACCTAAAGCGGCCATATCGTCTAAGGTTCTTATAGTCCAAATAGGATTGGTTTCATCAGGTTCTAATTCCACAAAACCGGATAAATTATGAGCTGTTGCCCAAACCTTTCCATTATTATCAATGTCTAAATTGTTAAAAGAATAATTTTGTGTTGGTGTTTTTGCTAATTGAAACGCAGCAATAGCTTCAGTTGCCATATTAAATTTATATATAACACCATTTGTACCTGTTAAATTTGCCAACCATAGATTTCCATTTCCATCATCAGCAACGTCCTGTACATTTACAATATATTGAGATGTATCCGTTAAGTAGGATTCCTCTATGGCAATCGTGCTTTTATTTAATTTATATAAGCCTGTAGTGGTTCCATAATACAAGGCATCATTAGCAAAGAGTAGCGTGCTTTCACTATTTTCTCCAGTAACCGTTGTTGGTAAATTTCCGAGAAGACTTAAGGTATCGTTTTCATGTTTATAAATTTTATAAGATCCACCAGATACTGCAACAATATAAGTGGTGTTTGTACTACTATCATAAGCAAATGAATTGGTGTAATTACTCACGCTTCCACCAGTTGCTGTATCATAGGATAATAAATGAAATGTATTCGTGGTTAGGTCTAAATAATGCAAACCAAAATTAAACCCATGAAAAAAGAATAATTTCCCTGTATGGTCTATAACTGCTCTTCTAGCGTCTGCAGAATTAGTTGTTGTTCTTGGTATCACAAAGTTTGGAATGTTTTGCCAAGTACCATCGGTTTTTTTTATTGAAATTCCCGCTTGTGTTACAAACACTTCGTCATCGTTATAGTAATTAGGGACCATTTTTCTAATAGCTCTATAATTAAGCCCGTAACTGGCTTCTACCACTCCCAAGTTATTCTGACTGTCACAAAAAGTGACTTTGCCCTGAGCCTCAGCTATCGTATTGCCACATTGGTTAGGATAATAGGTCACTTTTGTACCTACGAGGTAAGTTTCTACTTTTTGCACTTGTGCTTCTAAAACATTAACTAGAAGACATAAGCCTATACTGATAAGTAATTTTGATTTCATGGCTAGTGTATTTATTTTTTAATAAATTTTATGGTTTCAGAATTGCCGCTTTCAGATGAAATATTCATAAAATAAAGTCCATTAGTTAACTTTGAAACCTCTAATTCTATTGAAGCCTTATTATTTTTTTGACTTAAAATCACCTGCCCCAAAGTATTTACCAACTCTAAATCATAGCTTCCTGAAGCTGGTGATTGAATAAACAACCGGTCAGAAACTGGGTTTGGATATAGTTTGAATGTATCATCTGCCAACTGCACTATAGACAATGTAGAGTCTGTGGAAATTCCAAATTCTGACGTGTTTCCGTTCGCATCAGTAGCTGTTGCTACAATATTGAGGTAATCATCCACATCATATCCGGTAGGAAGGTTTAATGTAACGGTTTTATTTCCTGGTTCAAGATAGTTGTCTGCCTCAATGAAAAATTTCCCCTGACCATTTGTTGCTCCAAAAAATTCAATCACCATAGGATAAACAGAATTCGTTATAGGACTCGGAACTGAATATGTCACCTCTAAAGCATCGTCACCTAAATCTACAATCGCACTGATTTCTGGTGTGTTTTGAAGATTGTTAACTCCGGTATCTGCATCCTCCACATCATTTTCTGTGGTGCCGATCAAATCAATTCCTAAAACCGAATTGTTAAACATACTATTCTCAGAAATTGTTACTTGAGTAGAAACACCTAAAATAGGACTTAGCTCAACTCCTTTTTGGTTGTTTGTTATGATATTATTTGTAATTGTATTACCTGTATTTGCACCTGTAATTGAAATCCCATGAAGACCGTTTCCAATATTGGTAATTCCATCTAAACCAGCACCAATATGATTATAACCAAAAGTGTTGTTGTTTGAGGCAAAGAATACATTTATTCCACTCAAATTATGACCTCCAATAGTATTCCCTTCATTAGAGGTACTTCCTCCAATAATGTTGTTACTACTGTTATTCAATAAAATACCAACTCCAATATTTGTGACGTCGGTATTTCCATCTGGTAAAGTCCCTACCTTATTACTCATAAAATGAACGTCATTGGCTCCATGGAAGTTGACATTCTTAGATTGACTTGAAATTGTGCCATTACCAGAAATTGTGTTTTCTAATACTAGGGTTCCTGTTAAAGTCCCAGACAATCTTAATCCTTCCGTTGCATTTTTTATGACTCCATTTCCTGCAGGATTTAAGCCTATATAATTATTCTGAATGGTGTGTGATGTTCCCGAAAGAGACAATCCAATATTGCTGTTTCCTGAGATGATATTTCCTTCTAAAAGGTCTGTTCCACCAATAACACTATTGGTTGATGACGTTGATAAAGATATTCCTGTAACATTGCCAATGGCATCATCACCTGAGGCGTTTAAACCTATATAATTCCCTTGCACTATAGACCCACTCGATGTGCTTTCTGAAATCTCTATTCCAATAGAGTTACCAGAAATAATATTTCTAGAACCCACTTCTGATCCACCAATGCTATTATTACTATCTTGTAAATAAATACCCGCATAATTAGCTACTGCTGATGTACCTGAAGCATTTGTGCCAATATAATTCCCTAGAATTTGATTATTTTCACCACTAATAATAGTAATTCCATCTACTGAGTTTCCTGAAATCACATTTTTAGCATTGGCTGTTGTTCCACCAATAGTATTATTGTTATTCTCACCTGTAAGCATCATAATGCCTATTTGATTTGGCAATGCTGAGTTACCTGTAACATCTACACCTATATAATTGCCTTTTATACTATTAGAAACCACAGGTCCCGCTGTGTTTCCTTGAAAATAAATGCCGTATTGTCCATTGCCTGAGATTATATTTCCCTCACCTACTTCGTCTGTTCCAATACTATTATTATTTGCTCCAAATAATACCATAACACCAGCTCTAACATTAGAAATAGTTTCCGTTCCTGTAATATCTGTACCTATATAATTTCCTATAATTAAATTACCATAAGACTCGGACCCTGAAAGCGCTACTCCCGTTCCTACAGTGTTATCATCAGATGCACTACTCCCAGAAATAATATTACGAGCTCCCGCAGAATTTCCTCCTAATATATTATTGGGTGCATCTAAAAACTGAACATTAAAACGATTTCCTTTATTTAAGGTTCCGGAGGCATCCGTACCTATTAAATTGCCTTGAACAAGATTATTTGTTGCAGCCGAATTTGTTTCAGACCCTTCAAAAGTGAGTCCACCTACTCCATTTCCTGATATGACATTGCCTTGATTAGGCTCCGTGCCTCCAATCACATTTCCTCCCGTATTATTAAAATACAAACCACCTCCAGTATTAGTATTAATAGTGGTACCATCGGGTTTAATCCCTATATAATTGGATTGAAAAATATGATCACCTGTATTTGAATAAACGCCAAAACCAAAACTATATGGATATTCTAATATTCGTTTAAAGCCGCCAATGCTTAGACCGTAAATTTCACTTCCTGTAGAAGTACCAATGAGTTGCAAACCACTTTTACCTAACGGCAAGTTACTACCGTCGATTTCAATTATTGGTGAGTTGATATAATCTAATTGTGTTCTACCGTCTATAATAAGTGGTTGTTCTATAGGAGGTAATACATCTGTAACCGTAATCACAAATGGTGCATTTCCAGAAATATCAAATTCTATACTATCTTTATTACTTGTTTTATTGGCGTTTTGAATGGCTGCACGCAACGTACAGTTACCTTGGGAGTCTCCACAAAATGAATCGTTGAGATTAATATCTGGCAAATCCGCTGAGCTGTTAACCGTATAGGTAGTTTGTGAAAATGACATAAATGAAAGCTGAATAAAAGCCAGAATTAGTAGTTGTTTTTTCATGATAAAAGATTGTATTGGTTATGTAATTCTTTTTTTAAACGGTCTGGTTTATTTAGAAAAATCAGACTGTTGGAAAGCCGTTATTTAATTGCAGTCCGTCGTATTAATTTCATCTCTATATTGCTCTATATCTGCCAAAAACCCTTCTCTATTGGCATTTGGGACACAATCGATAACATCTTCTAAGGCATCTATAAAATTTAAGCCAGCAGATTTATAATTTTGGCAATTGGCTAAGGTTGGATCGGTAGCATAAGCGTTAGATGCTGCCGAATATGCATTGGCTTGAGCTAAATAGTGTTCCGTCCAATCATTACAATCCGTATTATTAAAGTTGCCATCATCGTCTGAGCCACCGCAACCCGTTACTCCGATAAAAGTTATGAGTAAAGTGATTAATAAAGTGTTTGAACGTGTCATGTGTTTTTGAGTTTTCATTTGGTTTATGGTTTTAATTGTTTTTCTAAAACTTGAAGGTGATATTGTTATTTTATAAATTGATTTCTATTATTTATTTCTAGATTTTTCCAATAATAAGTTGAGCAACCGCTATGGCTTTTTGTTTGTTATCATGGTCGTCATTAGATACTTTAACATGTACATGAAACATATAATGGTTTGAAAGAAACGTCAACTGAGACATCCTAGAATCCCAAACTGCCAAAGCTCCTAAATTAGGAATTTCTTGAGGCTGTTTGTAAACTGATGTGGATTGCTTAAACATGGTTTCGTTAGCCTTTTTTACCATCACAACTAAAACTTCACTAGGCTTCGCCGTTTTAAATTCTTGACCTCCAAATGATCTTGATGTAGTCACCTTTTCGTCTTCCCATTTATAAATACAAGTTGGATAGGTGTAAACTACGTCCTTCAGTTCTATAGGATATTCTTCAATGGCAAACATGCTTTTTATTTCATGCAATGAAACCAATTCACAAGGGGAATCAACTACAGCCTTTTTTATAGGGTTTTCATTTTTTGCTACTATCTTATTTTGAGCGCTATCCACCTTATTATCTTTACTATTACAGGCGAATGCCATCATAGAAATCAATAGAATTAGTAAATTGGTCTTTACAATTTTCGTTTTATGCTTCTTTAGAAATTTGACCATGAGATAATTTTATGAGTTGTCTTTTTATTATTAATTAATCGAAAACTATCCTTCCGACTTCTATTTTTAAACCTACTGAATGACTATAAACAACAGGTTTCACCTATTGCTATAAATTTTTAAACTTCTGTAGATTTTCAATTCCCATGGCATCCCAAAGTGCATTAGTGTCCATGGCTTTGCCTTCTAGCGTTACATAAAACCGGTTGTTGTAGAGAAATCTCAGTTCAGATTGAAAATCTGCTTTAGTATTTTCATCGCGATCAGTTCCAAAGGTTAATATGCCGTTTCGCTCTTTTTTTGAATACCTTATGGTGTTGTTGCTCTCTGAAGTTATTTTATTAAGCTCTAACATTTTTAAAGGTATAATCGCACCAACAGCTTTCTGGCCAGCTGCGTCTAAAATTTCAATTCTTATAGTATCATCTCCAAAATGTCCTGCAACGTTTTGACTTCCAATAATTTTAGGTTCAAGCTTATGTTCTTCTGACCTATCTATACTTAGATTTTTTAATCTTCTTGGGAATGCTTCAATTAGTTGATTATTCGTTAATGGTGTTTTTGTACCTAGTTCTTTACGTAGTTCAGCATATTTATCATTTATATTTTCATTTTTACCAGTCACTTCATTCAACAATCCCTCAACAACCTTAGATTCAGTTGTACCAGAAGATTTTGAATCTTCCTTACAAGACGTCATAAAAACGATCATAAGCGTTAGTGGCAATAGTGTTTTCAATATATTAGGACCTGTTCTCATAGATGATGTTTTAAATTTTTCACTTTTTTACATGAATTTATAATCCGACTTTTCCATGTTCCGTTTCACGTCCTCCAAGCCAATACACTCCATCGTTGCGCTTTCTTGTTTCTTTTTTAAATTTTGCATATCCATAGAAATCATTAGTGTTTTCTCATTAGGATCAAAATAATCTTTAAGCTGTGCTGGTATTTTAGTGGTTTTGTTTTTGAAAATATCATCAAAACTCACTTCAGTTTCGTTAGTGAAATACATGACCATTTCATACTCCTCATTAGTAGCTTTAACTCCTTTGCAGTTAAAACCATTTACTGTTTTTTCTGGTAGCACTTCAAATTTAAATTGGTCTAATTCGTTATTTTCTTCTTCAATATCTAACTCTGGCATTTGGTTTACCATACCTATATTATTGCCTTCGGATTCCATGAACATTACTGTTACCTTGTTCTCATTATCCATAACTGTAAACATACTTTCCATGACTGCAGTAGTAAATCCAAAATAAGAAGCGCCAGGTTTTAAATAATAATCAAAAACCATTTCGCCTTCTTTGGTCGTCATTTTCAATGAATATTTCCAAGTAAAATCATAAGAGTCGGCAACTAGCGACGCATCTGCTTTTTCTTTGCTGCCGCCAAAAGGATTAGTATCAAAAGCCTTATCCATAGATTTTGTAGCTTTTTCAGAAGCTTTATTAGCCGCTTTTTCAATAACTGCATTTTCTACTTTTTCCTCTACGCGGTTTTTTAGCTTTTTAAAAAATTGAGCATTGGCATTTGGCATTAAAAAGACCACAAGCACCAAAACAAGAATTAAACGTATTGTTCCTAAGTGTTTATTTTGAGTTTTCATAGGTTATTCTGTCTTAAAAATTAGTGTGGACACATTGATTTTTTTTACTTTAAATTTTGATTTATTAATACTAAAGGAACGTCTTGGTTGAAATTGATCTCCAGGCAGAAATTGATCTCCTGGCAAAAACATGTCACCAGGAATGAACATATCTCCCGGAATTGCTTTTTTACTAGTGTACATCGTTAATACAGCTCCTTTATTAGGTTTAATTAAATTGTCTTCAATCTTGTATTTACCATTTAACAAACCAAGAAAGAATTTACTTTTTGGATATTTTTTAATGAGCGCTTTAGATTTTTTCTGATCAAATAGCTCTAAGGCATCAATGGTGTTAGATGTTTCATTGACAACAAAAACTATTTTTGTAAATTTGGAAATTCGCTTTTGCGAATAAGAATGCTGGAAAATAAACGTTAAAATTACTAGGCTAAGAAATAATTTAGTTTTCATGTTGATTTGATTTAGAATGATTTATCTTTAGTCAAGGAAAAATCACAGATGTTAACATCTTCTAAAAAAAAATTTCTAAATTTCTATGGAACAACATTTTGTTGATGCTCTAAAAAACGATGACACCAAGCTCATCAAAGTGATTTATAGCGATTATAGAAATGAATTTATTTTCTTTTCTAAAAAATATAATATTGATGAAGCCGATAGTTTAGATATTTTTCAAGAAGCATTTTTAGCCATTAGAAAGCATGCGATTTCCGGAAAACTACAGGACATCAATAGCAGCTTTAAAACCTATCTTTTTGGTATAGGGAAACACCTCATATACAACAAATTAAAAGAATATTCCTCCAAGCAATCTTATGATGTTTTACTACATAAAGTAAACGCTGATTATGAAGAAATCGCTATAGATACATCAGAAAAGCTTACCAAAGAGCAAGAATTACTTCGCCATTATTTTAAGCAATTAGGAAAAAGTTGCCAGCAAATGTTAACATTGAGTTTTTACAGAGGACTAACTAATGATGAAATAGCAACTTTAGAGGGTTATGAAAATGAAGCCGTAGTGCGGAGTCAAAAATCGCGCTGCCTGAAAACATTGAAAAACCTGATAAAAAATCCCCTAAATAATGAGTAACGAAACACTAATAGAAAAGTATTTTTCTAAGAGCTTGACCCCTAACGAAGCTCTGGAATTTGACAAACTTTATGAAAGTGACTCCGACTTTAAAAAAGACGTAGACTTTCTCAAAAAAGTCAAATTGGTTTCTGAAAAAGAAGATGACTTACAATTTAAAAGTCAGTTAAAATCATACGAAGATGATTATTCTGAGCATGACAAGAAAACAACTCACAAATGGCTTAAACCGCTGATTGCAGCTGCAGGACTTATATTAATAATGCTAAGTTTGAATTTTTTCATGAATTCTAAACTTGATGAAGACCAATTATTCTCATCCTATTTTGAACCTTCAAAAAACGTAACCTCTCCAATAATACGTTCAACGGATAATGAAACGACTGTAAATAATGCATTTATAGCTTATAGTGAAGCCGATTATAAACCAGCTATTGTATTGTTTCAAAAGGCTTATCAAGATTCAAAAAATTCAGAGTTATTATTCTATGAAGCAAATTCGTTATTAGCCATAGACGATTATGAAAATGCAATTACCAAATTTGAAGAACATTTGAAGTATTCTGACATATTAACAAATCGATCGCATTGGTATTTGGCTTTAGCTTATATAAAAACAAAGCAAATAGAAAAAGCAAAACAAGAGCTGAAATCTTTATTAAATTCAGACGAAACATTTAAGAGACCAGAAGCTAGTTCACTTCTTGAAAAACTGTAATAGCTGCTTCCGAAACAGAATTATAATAAAAGGAATAATTAAAAGATAGAACCAATAATTGTCTGCCTCTACAAGAGCATCGGTATTACCTGTTATTACAAAACCCGACCAGTAATAGGGATGCTTTAATAAGTCATCATCAGTATTTTCTATATAATCTAATTTGGCATTTTTTAGCGCTTCATCTTTATATTCACCACGCTTTAAATGCTTATAGAAGTAGCTCATTATGTTAGCCGTAGCGTCATCATCTACCTTCCATAAACTCATTACGGTACTTGGAACTCCAGCATAATTAAACGCCCTAGACAGACTTATAACACCTTCTCCATTTTCGTAAAAACCGCTACCAGTATCGCAAGCACTTAATACAACCATGTTGGCGTTTAGGCTTTCATTGTACAATTCTGAAATAAAAAGTTGATTATCGTCTTCACCATAAAAACTCAGTGATGAAAACTCCGGATGTACCTCATCAATTTTAGAATGCATAGCAAGATGTAATACATTGAACTGCTTAGCTTGACTCTCAAAATCTGCTTTTGTAGCATTTAAAAATGTAGATCCATCAAAAATGTTAAGAATTGAGTTTACTTCATGTGATACCTTGGGCAATTTTGATTGCATATCTGAAGCGGAAAATGCTCCTATATTTACAGTTTTAAAGCTTAATTTGGTCTTTCTCTGTTCTTGATACAGGAGTAAAGATGATGCATAACTTACCAACGGCATTTTCCTATCTAAAATAAGTGCTTCAAAAGGGACATAATGTATAGCTCCATCTGGAATAATGATTAAGTTTTTATACTCCTGATAATTGATTTGATTTAGTAATAAAGTAGAGAGGTTTCCTAAACTTTCTTGGTAATTGGGCAATCTTTGTTTTAAAGCAGCTAAACTTTCTTTTAAAGCACTTAAAACAACCTCTTTATTCCGTTCAGATAAGATTTTAATCTCATTTTTAGTTATTAGAAAAGTATAAAGATGAGCCTCCGTAAATATATATTTCAAAATCACTTCCTCTTCTTTCAAATCTGCTTGTAAACTTGTAATATCAAACTTTTGAACATTAAATTGATAGTACGTTTTATTTTTCTGTTTTATTGAATCTTGTAGTTTATTTAAATCATTCTTCAATTCATATATCTTGTTCTGCCAAAGCGATTTTTTTTCTTCTGAATCTTGGTTCAATTCAATTAAGGTCTTCTGATAAAAATTAAGTTGGGCTTTAAGACCCTCTTCTTGATTAATTAAGTTTTGTGGAATCTTTAATTGCTGTCGTTGGTTGTTAAAAACAAATTTAGACCATGTTAATTTTGAACCGTTATTCTCAATACTATTTAAAATTTCGGATAACAAACTCGTGTTATCGGGTTGGGCTAAAGCCACATTTAACAAACCTTCATTTATAGCATTATAGTTTAAAAATAAACTTTGATTATAGCGTTGCCCTAAGTATAATTGATTGTAAATTTCAGAAGCCAACGTATAGCGATGTGTTGCTTTTTCTAAATTAATTTTAGAATGGTCTTCATTATAAAGTTCAAAATAAAAATCGCCCATCGCCAAAAATCCAGCAATAGTTTCAAATGAAATTAAGGGCTTTAAGTTTTCAACTTTTATATTATTACTATTTTTATTAGAATTATTCAATAGTGTAAAAGCATCATCAAAATAAGTTTTAGAAACCACTTTCTGATGTAAAGCTTGCGCTGTTTTCGCATTTAAAATCGCCAACTTAAATTGACTTAAAGTCTCTTCACTATCCTTTAGATCCTCTAAGTCTTTTAGCAATACTGAAGCCTCATTAAATCTCCTTTCTTCCAAAAGCAATTCGGCTTTGTACAATTTAAAACTAAAAGATTTAGTGTAGTAAACCGTTTTATATTTTTCTTTTATAGCAATGGCTTTATTTAGCAACTGTAATGCTTTTTCAGGATGCTTATCAGCGATAATTGACGTGTAAAACTTCAATGAAGAACACAACGTATTCACTTCGAACCTAGATAATTTTTTACGAGTATCTATTGTTTTTATTATGTTGTCTGTATAATAAATACTTTTTAGTGTATCCTTCTTTCGAGAATAATGTAACATTAAATCGTACCAATTAGATAATTTATCTTTGTAAATTTCCTCCTTATTTCTTAGTAGAAGATTATTAGTAGTGGTTTTAGCATCGGTTCTTAGTTTATCTTTTTTCAAAATATATTCTTCCGCTTTATCAAAATCCCCATAATAGGAATACCAATAAAATAAATTACCATAACAGCTGTAAAGGAACTGTTGACTATCGTTTTCATCAAGCGTTTCCCAAATGGTTTTTGCCTTCAAAAGGGATTCCAATTCCTTTGTTTTTAACCCCAGGTATCTATACTCTACGGCAATATTATTGTAGGCTTGCGCAACATCCGTGTTATATTCTCCAATAATACTTTTATATAAATCGAGTGAGGTTTGATAATGCTCTACGGCTTTAGAATAATCGCCTAGTGCACTATAGATAAACCCAATATCATAAATTAAATCTACAAAGGATTTGTCTTTATAAGACAGTGTATCTTTTAAAACTTCATAACCCAATTGGGCCTGTTCTAAAGCGTGTTCCCAATTCCCTAAATACGCCGTTTGATGATATATACGGTTTTGAATTTGGTACTGAAATATTCTATCTGGTTGTTTCTCTCTACTATATAAATCTCTAGCGCTTATAGCCGATTGCAAAGCACTATCTAGATACTGCTCCCGAACCTTTTTAGTGATTGCCTTATCTACATTATGGTAGTCATAACTCTTAAATTCCATACGCGCAGAATAGGTATGAAAATATTTAGCCTTTAAATAAGCTTGATAATCTGCTGAAGCACTATTTTGAGTTTGCATCGCCTGCTTTCTAAACAATAAAGCTTGGTCATACTCCCCTTTTACATGTAAAGAGTCGGCAAGAATTGTAAAAGCATCTTTTTGAAAAATAGATTGAGCATTTACAAAAGAAAGCGACACTAAAAAGATGTAAATGAAAGGATAGCGTTTCATTTTTATTGGTTAATTTTCTCTAAATTTAAACAATTAACCTATTCAAAACCTGCCTTTTCCCTATAAATACAGACTATAAAAAAAATGAAGAATGTTGCATCCTTATTTCAACATTTTCTTATCAGCTTCTCCTTCTATCTTCAAAGCAGAATAATCCAATGTCCACCCAATAGTTTCCACTAAATTTTCAATAAGACGAATGGCTTCTAAGGCTTCTTGTTTTGCAATATTATATAGTCCACTTTCGGGAACTTTATCTAAAATATGTGCTTTTGCTTTAGTGTGTAAATCGGTTAAATCGGCCGCTTCAAACCTGTTGAACATACCATCGCGTTTATCATAATAATTAATATCACTTTCTATGGATAAAATTTCAGGCTGAGGAAAATGAGAAAATGTCACTGTTTTTGATGCCGAATCAGCAGACATTTGCACTTTACTCAAATCAAATCCAATGTGTGCTTTGGCATTTATCACCACTAATGCTTTTTTTCGACTAGATATAAGCTTTAGGAATTTCGCTTTTACGTCTTCATAATGGTATATTTCTGCAAAATCACCTTCGACGGTTACAAATTTACAAACCCGTTTTATTTTGTCTAATATTAAAATCGATTGCTTATCAGAAACCTTTTTGGTTTTCCATTGGTTGTAGATAGTCACCAAACCTAAGGTTACTAAAATACTAATGATAATTATAAAAAATGTTTCCATGCGTCTTTAAGTATATGACACTTGCACAAGGCTAATGTCACATGTAATTAGTCTATTACTTTATATAAAATTGGTTTGCTCGGGCTCGCATCATTCTCAAACGGTGCAATTTGAAGATTTAACATATACTCTCCATCTTCAATTTTATTAGACACGTAAATAAATTCTGTTATGGTCGCATCTAGTCGTAGTTTTCCACTAGTGTTCCAAAACGCATTGTGCGCTAAAAGTTCACCTTCGTCTTGTTCCTTATCTACACTTGGCAGATCTATTAAAAGGTGTTTAATCCCTTTAGATTTTAGATAATTTGCAGCTTCTTCCAATAAATAGGTTGGATTTGTATCTGAGTATTGTCTAGTGTGTTTTTCACGCGTATTTGGCATGGTTCTAATCACAATGGCTTCGCGCTTTTTATTACCTAATGCAAATTGTAATTGTTTACGTGAAATCACATAATCCTCACCTAACTTTTCTGGTGCAACCGTTACGACCTCTGCCAAAAAGAAAAACTGCTTTAAATACTGATTTATAGAATAGACTTTTTCTGTAATATGACCTACCGTTTCGGTATGCGTACCATGTGAATGCGGATTAAAAGTTATGGTGTTAAAATTAACTGCAGCACCATCGGCTACACTAATTGTTTCCCCATCTATAATTTCTGGTACGATCTTAGGAGGATCTACATACCAAGCATTAACATTATTCGGTTGTCCTGTAATTGGAATTGAAATATCTAAGGGTTGAGATAAATCTATGACTCTTTTTTTTGATTTGAATTTTATTGTTGCTAACACGCTTAGTTGATTTTAAATAATTCACTAGCAATACCGTCACATAAAAATTGACCTTTTCTCGTGACGCGTAAATGCCCATCATCAATATACAATAATTGTTGATTTATAAAAATTTTGGAATGTTCAATTAAGTAATCTTTAAAAGCGCTACTAAAATTGCTTTCAACTTTATCAAACGACACTCCCCAAATAGTTCGTAAACCCGTCATTACGTATTCATTATATTGATCTGTTTTGGTTAAGGTTTCTATTTCTATTGGCAACTCGTTTTGCTGAATTGCTTTAATATATTTTGAATTGTTACTGACATTCCAGCCTCGTTGTTTCCCATTAAATGAATGGGCCGAAGGTCCGATTCCTAAATAAGATTTCCCTTGCCAATAGGCCGAATTATTTTTACTAAAATAACCCTCTTTTCCGAAATTAGATAGCTCGTAATGTACAAATCCTGAAGCCTCTAATTTAGCCTTCAAAAGATGAAATTGCTCATGCGCTTGCTCATCATCTACATTATTAATAATTCCTTTTTTAATGAATGACGCTAACGCTGTTTTTGGTTCAACGGTTAAGGCATAACTTGAAATATGGGGCACATTAAAACTTAATGCCATTTCTATATTTTCTAACCATTGTTCGTTTGAAGCTCCTGGAATGCCATAAATTAAATCTAAAGAAATATTATCGAAGTGGCGCGTCGCCACAGACAAACATTCTTTAGCTTCGTTTGCATTGTGTGCGCGATTCATCAATTTTAAATCGGCTTCAAAAAAAGATTGAATACCGATAGATAAACGATTGATGGAACTTTTAGAAAGTTCTATTATTCGGTCTTTAGATAAATCATCTGGGTTGGCTTCAAGTGTAATTTCTGGGGTGTCAGAAACCTTGTAATTTTTATAAACGGAATCTATTATAAATTGTAATTCATCATTGGTTAATAAGCTTGGTGTTCCACCTCCAAAATAAATAGTTTCTACGTTTGAATTTTTGAATTCATCTTTACGAAGTTCTAATTCTTGACATAATGCATTTATGAGTTCGTCTTTTTTCTTCAAAGAGGTTGAAAAATGAAAGTCGCAATAATGACATGCTTGCTTGCAGAATGGGATGTGGATGTAGATGCCGCTCATATTAGTTTTCAGTATTCAATAGCCGTTTGCAGTGGGTTTCATTCAAATTTTTTCTTAGTCTTCAAATAAGTCATACAACGTTGAAATTCTTAAATCGCAATAGAGTTTCAAAAAATTAAAATGCAACATATCAAATTGACTTCCGTAAACTTCTCGTCTTGTTTCCCAAGATTCATACGCTGGAAATTTGAGTTTAAATTGTTCTGCAACAAAAGTATCCCAAAGTTTCTCTGAGGCTTCAAAAGAAGCCACAAATGTTGAATCCGTTTTGTTTATAATTTTTAATTCAAGAATTAACGAATCTTTAATTTTTTGAGATTGATACCAATGTTCTTGAGCAATAGCATTCATTTCAACTTGCCCTTGACTAAAACTCAAAAGCGACTGACTGCATATTACAAGTAAGATAATGACTCTCATTTACTATTTTTTACGGAATACTGAGACTGTAAACTGCTTACTTCTTAACACGATCTTCATTCTGCTTCACAAAAGCTCCCCAACCAGAATAACTTTTACCAACCTCAACACGACCTTCATTATAAAAATGACAAACGGCTGCTGCTAAACCATCCATGGAATCTAGATTTTTAGGAATCGTTTTAAGTCCTAACATGCTTTGTAACATTTTAGCGACTTGCTCTTTACTGGCATTTCCGTTTCCTGTGATTGCCATTTTAATCTTTTTGGGAGCATATTCTGTAATCGGAACTTCACGAGACAAACCTGCTGCCATCGCCACACCTTGGGCGCGTCCTAATTTGAGCATACTTTGTACATTTTTACCAAAGAAAGGTGCTTCAATTGCAATTTCATCGGGATGATAAGTATCAATGAGTTCTACAGTACGTTCAAAAATAAGTTTTAGCTTAAGGTAATGATCATCATATTTTTTTAACATGAGCTCATTGAGTTGCAGAAATTCCATTTTTTTACCCACAATTTTTATGAGTCCAAAACCCATAATTGTAGTTCCAGGATCTATGCCTAAAATAATTTTTTCTTTGCTCATGTATCCTATTAGTTAATCGCAATATCGACAACCGCTTAACGAAACTGCCACGCCAAAGGTAAGGTTAAAAACACTGCCATTAAAAGCTCCTAAACCACTCAGTGCAGGTTCGTAATTATCTAAAGACGTCAATCCATAAACGTAAGCAACATCGGTGTAAACGGAAACTTTTTCATTTATAGCATAATGCAACTCTACACCACCTATAAGATTCATAAACGTCTGTTTATTGTCTCCTAATGTCCCCAATGGTTTTACAAAGGTGATACCCGGACCAACATGCACAACTGTTCTTAAGCGCATGGGCAAAAAACCTATGTACTCTGAAGGATCAAAAACAAATTGAGCGTTAATTCTGGAGTAGTTAATTTTAAAATCTGGTGAATCGTCATCATTTTTAAACCGACTAAAACCATAATCTAGTTTTACACCATATTGACGTTTTAGCATGTGTTGAATTCCTAAATTTACAGTTGGAAAATTTACAGCCTTAGCATAAGAACCTTTTACAAATCCGTCTGTTGTTGGATAGTTAATTCCCACCGCAAACATCGCTTTCCATTGTGCAGTGTCTTTTAGTTGCGCCTGGCTATTTAACGTTATAAAAACGACAACAAAAAAGAAAAGGTATTGTTTAAAATAGTATTGCATCTGTTAGTTTTTGATTTTATTTGTAGTATGCCTTACAATGTACCTCACAAAATTAAACAATTCTTCTTTGTACTTATGAAGTTGAGTATTGTTGTTGGTGCATTTTGTTTTATTTATTCTAAAATTATTGAAAACAAAAATTTAGAATTCAACAAATTTGTGTCTTTTTTATATAAAAATGATACTTTTTCATTAAAAAACACCATAATATTGATTGTTTTAAGTCTTTTAAACTGGTTTTTCGAAATTTTAAAATGGCAACAATTAGTCAACATTGTTAAACCTATTTCCTTTAAATCAGCATTAGAACAAAGCTTAGGTGGCTTAACAGCCTCGTTAATCACTCCAAATCGTATTGGAGATTATGGAGCAAAAGCCATTTACTACACCAAAACTCTTAGAACAAAAATTGTATTACTCAACCTTCTAGGCAACATGGCGCAAATGACCATAACCACTATTTTAGGTGGTGTTGGTTTTATACTATTTGTGAATCGTTACCAACTTGATATAAATTATAGGAAAGTCGCAAGTGTTGGAGCCCTTATTTTATTGATTGGACTGATTGCTTTGTTTAGCATGACTCAAAAACGTTTCAAAATAAAAGGATTTTCAATCGCTTCTCTACTCAATTTTATAAAATTGATTCCTTTAAAAGTGCATGGTTTAAATTTAGGATGGTCTTTAATTCGATATTTAATCTTCTCATTTCAGTTTTATTATTTGCTTACTGTCTTTGGTGTTAACATCAATTATGATGAGGCTATGATTGTCATAACGAGTATGTACCTATTGGCGTCGATTGTGCCCACCATTTCAATTTTTGACATGGTGATTAAAGGCAGTATTGCCGTATTTCTGTTTAGTTATCTTGATGTGAATGAGCTTATCGTTTTATCTATTACAACGCTCATGTGGCTACTCAATTTTGTTATTCCGAGTCTATTTGGAAGTTATTTTGTGCTTAACTTTAAACTTCCAAAACTAGTAGAATAATGGTGTCATTTATATTCATTTTTGCTACAATTACCTATCTATGTATTATAGGTTGGCTGAGTTATGGTTTTGATAAGGTTGATGATTTTAAAGTACAAGATTTACCTCCTAAAACGAAATTCTCTGTTATAATTCCGTTTCGAAATGAAGCTAAAAACCTTCCGAAATTATTAGAATCAATTTTAAAACTGAATTACCCAAAGTCTATGTTTGAAATTATTTTAGTTGATGATGATTCTGAGGACAATTCGGTTGCGATAATAGAAAATATTCTCGGTACTTCAAGAAAAACGAATGATACTCAATTTAACAATATTCAAATTATTAAAAATAAGAGAATTTCAAATTCACCTAAAAAAGATGCGATAACATCGGCTATTAAAGTTTCAAAATTTAATTGGATAATTACAACAGATGCCGATTGTATCCTTCCGAAATATTGGCTCGATACTTTTGATGAACTCATACAATTAAAATCCTCAAATTGCATCGTTGCTCCTGTTACGTATCATGGGAATACCTCTTTTCTAAATCGCTTTCAAACTCTAGATTTTTTAAGTCTACAAGGTGCTACAATGGGTAGTTTCGGAATTAAAAAACCAATACTTTGTAATGGTGCTAATTTTGCCTACCAAAAATCAAAATTTCTTTCGGTTAATGGTTTTGAAGGGAATGATACTATTGCTAGTGGAGATGATATATTTCTTCTGGAAAAATTCATAAAACAAGATGCTCAAAACGTCCATTATCTAAAATCTAATAATGCGATTGTCACCACAAATCCTGCAGAAAGCACTAAAGATTTAATTCAGCAACGTTTGCGTTGGGCTGCTAAAACCAGTCAAAATAAAAATTGGTTTACGAAAGTCGTTGGATTAATAGTAATTTTAGGAAATTTGGTGTGTTTAGGACTAATTCCAGCCGTATATTTCAATAGTATCACACTTAAAATAGCCATTGCTTTATTTATAATTAAATGGAGTATTGATTTCCTATTGTTATTTAAAACCGTACGTTTTTTTAAACAGGAAATACTTTTATATTCTTTTGTGTTTTCAAGTCTTGTATATCCAATTTTTAACGTCTACATCGCCTTTTTATCCTTCTTTAAATCATATGAATGGAAAGGAAGACGCTTTTCTAAATAACAGCTTTGATTATTCTTATTTGAAATTACTGTGTATAGGGTATAAAAATCGTACAAAGGAAGCTAGAGAATTTTAATTAATTCTCACAATCACTGGTAACTCAAACGCAGTGGTGACTTGCTGATTTCTTTTAATGGCTGGATATATTTTAGGAACACCTTTTAAACTCTGACGTAGCAGACTATCAATTTCAGGAATTTCTAGAACCGTTTCAGGATGAACATTGATAGATTCTACTTCTAATAACCCAGTTCTATCAATAATAATTTTTAGCGTAATGGTATCATTAACATCATTAGAAACGATTAAATTTTGCGATTCTAAATAGTGGTTGACATTAGTAATTAAGGTGTTCTGAAAACAGATTTTTCGTTCTTCTTTTTCAGTCAGAGATTCGCAATTGGTGAATGTTGGATAGGTATCAACCTCATTCCAATTAAACGTTTGAAGTTCTTCCTCAAGAAGCTCTTCAGGATAAACTTTCTTCTTTTCAAAATAATCGCACGAGGTTACGATAAGCAAGATTAAAAGACAAACAATTCGATTCATTACTAGCATTCTAATAGCGAAAAGTACGATATTTTATTCAAAATGAGGCTAGACAGCTTCGCTTTTAGACAATAAAAACAAGAATGGTGTTGGTTGTATTTCGTATTGGAAATTTCAGTCTCCTTCTAAAAACTTTTCCTCCTTTAATTCTTTTAATCTCCCTTGAGCATAACTCACAAATGGGCTTTTTTTATTTTTCTCAATAAATTGCTCGTACAGCTTAATTTTACTATCAACATCAGCATAGTATTCATCTTTCGTTCTCAGTAAGAAAAACTCAGACATCATATTAGTAGGATCTTCTTTTAACGATTTTTGAAAGGCTTTAATAGCTTGGTCGTATTTCTTCTGACGGTTCAAAATGGTTCCTAATTGTTGATATTCGTCAGAAAGTGGAAGATCTTTCAGCATCAAAGCTAATGAAATATGTTTTTCAGCCTCTTCAAAGTTCTCTAACAGTTGATAATAATTACCAATAACAAAAATCGCATTAGCATCATTTGGACTATATTTTAAAGCTTGTTTTCTATGGTAAATCGCATCTTCATAATCTGAATTTTGGGCATAACTCAGACTTAACTTTTCATGAATAAACTCTGATTTTTCACCTAAATCTAACAACTTATTAAACCAACTTACAGCATGCGTATAATACTCTTGATGGTAATAGGTTTGTGCTTTCAAGCTAATTAGCTCTACATTATTTTCATAACTTTCTAAACCGCGATCGATATACCCATGAGCCTCTACAAAATTTCGTTTTATTAAATGATGTTTTGCAATCTTAAAAATCGCTTTTTGATGGGTGTCATCTAGAGTATAAGTATTAATAAACTCTTGTAATGCCGTAGTATCCTTTTGCTTTTCTAATACAATACCTAACTCATAATAGTAATTAGGGTTTAAACTATCAGATGCAATTAAGTTTAAAAACAGCTGATTTGCCTTATCGTACTTTTTAGTTCTAGATAAAAGTTTAGCGTATTCGTATTGAAATAAAAGGTCTTTAGGGTTGGCTGTAATCGCTTTTTCATAATTCACTATAGCTTCACCATAATTGCCGATAGCCATATTTGCCTTTGCAATATCATCATAAACAGCATCTAAATTAGGAAGAGTTTTATACGTCTCAATGGCTTTGGAATAATTACCATTAACATAAAGATGATCTGCTTCCTCTTTTATATTTTGAGCATTTAAATGGATAGCAAAAACACAACACAAAAACCCTAAAATTAATTTCATAAGCAGTAATTAGTCTTTTTTAGAATCATGAATTTGAAAAACAATCGGCAAAGCATACGATACATCTACTACCTCACCTCCTTGTGTGGCTGGCGTAAACTTTGGCAATAACTTTAAAACTCTAATAGTTTCTTCTTCTAATTTAGGATGTGGTCCTCTTGCTACGATATTGGTTACGTTTCCTGATTTATCTATTATAAATTGTGTGAAAATTCGTTTTTGACCTGCTGGTAAACCTAAAGAATTTGCTAGATCAGTATTAAAATTTTTTCCAACGAGCTTATTAATAGCATGAGCTAAACAATCTTTAAGTTCTATAGTGTTAGACAGCGATTCACAATCGGGATGAATTGGCGCAACTTCTACTTCGCTAAAAGGCACAGCTTCCGATCTTTCAATATCTTTTTCTAGTTTTTTGATTTCTTCTTTTAAAAATTCGACAAGTTCTTTTTTGTTTCTTTTATTAGACGAATTATATAAAGCCTCCTTCAAGTTTTTCGTTTCATCAACATTTGTAGTATCAATTCCTTTACTTGCAACCTGAAAAACAATTGGTATAGAAAAAGGCACTACAACAGCTTTTCCTTTTTGTTTCCCTGGTATAAATTGAGGTAAGGTTGCGATAACACGTTTTGCTTCTTCCTCCAACATTGGGCTTGGCCCTCTCGCTACGATATCCTTAACACTACCATCGGTATCAATTTTAAACTGTACAAAAACACGTTTTCTTCCTGGACTTAAATTATCTCCGACACTTGTATTGAAATTTTTACCAATGTGTTTATTAACAAAATTACTCATACAATTTTTTCGTTCGAAATTACTTTCTAAGTCTTCACACTCAGGTAATGTAGGACTTTCTTCTACAACAGAGAATGGAACTTCTACACGTTGTTCATCGTTTTTTAAAATATGAATTTCTCGGTTTTGAGCTTTAGGAGAGTCTATTATCATAGTTGATCTATTACTTGAGATAACTAACTTCTTAAAATATTCATCATTCTCAAGCTGATCGATTAAAGCATTAAAACGTTTGGTTTCTTCATCTGTTTTATTTCCAGCATCTTCAACATAAAGTTTTAAAATACCATCTTGGGTGTTTGATTCCCATCGTTCTTTTTCTGCTTTTGTGTTTTTAAACGCCTTAAAATCTGCATAAGTTTCAAATTTGTCTAATCGCATTAAACTTACAGTATTAATATCTTTCTGAGTCAATGTACCTTCTTCAGATTTTCTTTGAATTATACCGTCGGAAATATATTGTCCATAAGCTTTTAGCTTTAAGAATTCTGTTCTAGAAAGCAAATATTTCTCTGTGCTATAAGTATTAATCCCAGCAAAATCAGAAATTTCAAAAAATGTGGCTCCAGTTTTTTTCATAGAGACCATTTTATCATAGTATTTTTTGATTAATTCGGCATCAGTCAATTCTTGATCAACCAAGGTTTCTTGTGAGTCTATATTTTGTTGCGCTCTAACCTCAGTAGATGTATAAATCAACATTCCAAAAACCATAGGAATTAATAGTGCGTACTTCAACAAATGAAGCTGTTTTGATTTTGATTTTTGTAACATAGCGATTCGTTTTTTGATTAATGATTTATTGAAAAATGTATTAGTAAAAGACACCTGATTAACATCTAATACTTGATTGAGTAAACTTGTGTAATATTCTGCTTTTCCACTTTGCTTTACAGCTTTGGCATCGGCAATATATTCGTGCAGTTCTTTAATTCTATTTTGATAGATATATACCAAAGGATTGAACCAGAATACAATTCTAAGCAATTCAAAAAACAATAAATCTACGGTGTGATATTCTTTAATATGAACCAACTCGTGTTCATAAATAGTTGGCTTTTCAGATTCTGAGATACGTTCTCCTAAAAATATGGTATTAAAGAATGAAAATGCAGCACTGCTTTTTATTAAGTTCACAATAAGAACATTGCCTTTCCAGCGTTTAGGGTTTTTATATTTTAACCATAATAACTTGGTGATTTTTACTAAAAAAATTAGGGATGCTATTGCAACACCTATTAATGCAATTGTTTGCCAAATTGGTGTTTGTGGCTGCTCTAAAACAATACCAGCTTGTTCTGCAATTTGTATATCATAAACCGTTGGTCCTTTCGTTCCAATAAACACTTCTGGTAAATGAATAACCATATCTTTAGTTGCCATCGTTTTTAGTTGCGGGAATTTAATAAATGGCAATACAAGTGATAAAACCGATGTAATTATTAAATACGCTCTGTTATAATTGAAGAATGTTTCTCGTTTTAAAAACAAATCGTAAATCAATAAAAACAAGGCTTGAAAAGCGACGATTTGAAGAATAGAATACAACATAATTAGTCCTTTTTATTGATTTCATTCAGTAAGGTTTCAATATCCTTAACATCCACATCATTTTTCTGGACGAAAAAGGACACCATACTTTTAAAAGAGCCTTGAAAATAATTATCTACTAATTTATTAATGGATTGATTGCTATAAGATTCTTTAGCAACTATCGGAAAATACACATGGCCTTTCCCTTTTTTCTCATAGTCTACAAAACCCTTCGATTCTAAAATTCTAACGATGGTAGAAACTGTATTATACGCCGGTTTGGGCTCTGGTAACGTTTCTATTATAGACTTTACATTCGCTTTTTTAAGTTGCCATAAGGCATGCATAATCTCCTCTTCGGCTTTTGTTAATTGTTTCATATTTATGTCCCACGACAGCGGGATTCTTATTTAGTTAAACATATATGAGATTCTGCATTAATTTCAGGATCCTCAACATGATATTATTAAATCACACTGCTAATATAACTAAAAATTTAGTTTCAACTAATTATTTAGTTTAAAAATTGTAACAATTCCTTACTTATGACGTCATATTAATGAATTGAATTTATTTATATGGAACTATTTTTAGTGCTTGTGGCATTACTTTTAATGATATTGGGTGTTCTTGGGAGTTTTCTTCCCGTTTTACCTGGACCACTTACAAGTTGGGCAGGTCTTTTGGTACTTCATTTTACAGAAGGTGTAGAATTGAGTCAAACGTTTTTAATTGTCTCGCTTTTAGTCGCTATCTTTATTTATGTCTTAGATTATATTATTCCTGCCATTGGCACCAAGCGTTTTGGTGGTAGTAAAGCCGGAATGATTGGCACAACGCTCGGCTTAATTATTGGGTTGTTCTCACCTATTCCTTTTGGTATTATCATTGGCCCTTTTGTTGGTGCTTTAGTTGGAGAACTTATACACAGAAATGATTTTAACAAAGCACTGAAAGCTGCTTTTGGTTCGTTCTTAGGGTTTATTGCTTCAACATTTTTAAAATTTATTATAGCTATAATTTACTTCGGCTTTTTTATTGTAAAATTATCGGAACATAATGCAAATTGGTATTAATAGAAAAAACCTAGCCACATAAGATGAGACTAGGTTTTTATTCTTGCTATTAATTCAACAATTACTTAATAAGGGATTAATTAACTCTTGCTGACAGGTGCAATATATAGAACACATTTAACTCTTTGCTGTGGTAAAACCGCAAACTTGCTGTGGTAAAACCGTAGTTTTCTTATTTAACGGTAGTTTCAAGAGTTTTAACATGACATAAAAATGCCATATTTCTTCGTTTTTTTATAAATATCCCTTCTCTCGTGCTTCTTTTAGTAAGGTTTCGTCCTTTCCATCGGCCACAGAAAACAAAATTTTAAGCTGTTTTTTCCGTTTTTCAATGGCACTTGTAGAAATGTCTATATATTCATTTAGACTTTTTGTTTTTATACCTTGAGATAGTAAGTGCAAAATTTTTCGATTTATATCATCTACATATATATCGCTAGAAATTGTTTTTTTAGTGTAATTACTTACAGTGCTACTATAATATGGAGGGGATTTTAATATTTGCTGAAAACCATCTGCCAATTCCATAGATGTTAAATCACTTTTTATAAGAAATCCGTCTGGATCAATTTCTTTTATAATATTATGGATTCTATACGTTTCATTAAACATTGTTAAAATTACAATCTTAGCTCTAGGCATTAAACGCTTTGCTAACAATGCTAAATCTTCACCCGAAGCAAACTTGCCATCTTCTGATCCTGGTAAACTAATATCAAAAAAGCAAACATCGTATGGGTATTTTTTTGATGCACGTTCAATCATTATTACCGCAGTATCGCAATTATTAGCCGTATCTATATATAAACTTTGATCCTCCTTTTTAGTTGCCATTAAAACATTTTGATAGCCTTCAATAATTATAGGATGATCGTCTACCATTAAAATTTTGATGTGTTCCATTTGAATTAGTTTGTATAGGGAATTTTTACATTAACTGTTGTACCAGTATCGGATTGTGAGGAAAAGTTTATAGTGCCGTTGATATCACTTACTCGAGAACTCATATTTTTTAAACCAATGCCTTTTTTACTTTTTGAAATATCAAAGCCAGAGCCATCGTCTACAATATCCAAGCAAATTAAGTCTTTTTCCAACGAAATACTAATTTCAATGACTTTAGCATTGGCATGTTTATAGATATTCTGCATAGACTCTTGAATGATACGATAAATATTTATTTTCACTTTATTAGATACTAAATCCCAATGAATATCGTCTGTATAATCAAATTCGTATTCTAAATTATAAGCTTGAGATTGATTCTCAATGAGTTCAGACACAATATCTACAAAGCTAGATCCAGAAACAAAATCGGTGTTTAATTCGTGTGATATTTTCCGAATGTCATGTTCAATAGTTTTAAGCTGACTAATATATTTGGCTCGTGTCATCATCGCCTCTTTTCCTTCTTGGAAATTAATACTATCTAAGCTTAAACGCACTCCAAAAAGCCCTCCTAAAACTCCATCGTGCAACTCTTTTGACACTCTTGTTTTTTCCTTAGCCCTAGCTTCATCTACTTTATCTTGCTGCCCTAGCATTAGGTTATAGATATCTTCATTTGCTTTTTGCTGTACTTGAATTAGTTTTAACTTTCTGTTTTTTGCGCGTTGAGAAATTAAGATATAAACTAATATGGCTGTCACTAAAAGACCAATAGATAAAATTAGTAAATAGAGGTTTTCTTTAGATATTTGTTTGTTTTCTGCGACTAGTTGATCGGTTTCAAGTTCAATTCTAGCAAATTTATTTCTTACATTTCGTTCTACATATAATAAACTATCCGTTAGTTTTATGTAATCGTATAGATACCTTTTACCTTCCTCTCCGCCTTTTAACTCAGAAAGCAAAACCATGGATTCTAATAAAATATCTGTTGACGATATTTTCTTTGCTAAATTATAAGCCTTGACCGTATATTTTAAAGTGGAATCTTTTAGCGCTAAATGCTTATAATATTTTGATAAATCAATTGTTACGGCAAGTTTAGTAACGTCATCATCAAGACTAGAACTAATATTATATGCTTCATAGAACATATTATCTATTTTATCATAATCGTTATGACCAGCAAGTACTTTAGTAAAAGCAAGATTATTAATAATTAATGGATAGAATGTTGGCTCTTGCGCTTCGTAAACTGGTCGTAATTCAATGAGATCATTAAAAAGTTCAATAGCTTTTTCATAATCATGTAATTTAATATACATGTTAGCTTGATTATGAAGTGAGATGGTTTTGTTCCGTTCACCATTCCTCATGTCATTAGCTATGTCAATGGCTTTATTATGATATTCTAAAGCTTCAGTATAGCGACCTAGGTGTCCCGATATTTGACCTAATAGATTATTTACAATCCAAATATCATCTAAAATAGATTCCGTTTTTGGCAGAGTATTATATAATCTTAATGCTTTAATTGCATTTTCCTCACTACTTATATAAACTTTCTCATTTAGTTGAATTTCGGCAATATAACTATATAGTGTTGCCACAAGTTCCGTATCACCTAATTCATCATAATACTTTAATGCGCCTCTGTAGTAATAAAATGCGCTATCATATTGAACGTCATAATACTGTTTTGCTATACCAATATTAAGATTAGCTACAGCTAATGCCAATGTATCAGATAATTTCTGCGCTAGTTGTAAATTATTTTTATTCTGTTGTTGCCACAGATCAGTTTGACCTAACACATCATACAACATCCCTAATTTTCTTCCACTTTTAAGAACTGTGCTATCTTCAGAAGTTTTGTGTGATAACACCATAGCTTTATTGGCATAAACAACCCTTAAACTATCAGATAAATCATCATCAAACGATAGGCTTCTTAGTTTAAAAATACTATCGTATGTATTTGAATAGTGGTTTTGAGAAAATGCGTTTCCAAACAAGAATAAAAGAATTAAAGTAAGATAAATACGCATCTAAACGAAGTAATTAATTAATCAATCAAATATATACTAAAATATCAAAACTATATTTTAATTATCATTTGGTTTTATACTAACGTAAAAAGCCCACTCATTAAGTGGGCTATGAATTCTTATTAAATAAAATGATATATTATCCTTGAGTTTTTAACTTTATTCTAGTCTTATCATGAGCCAATAGGTCATAACTCGTTTTTTCTTTGTAAGTAGGTTCTTCATCATTAACTGTAACGTTGTCTGATTGGATTCCAGATACCGTTAATAATAAAACAGCTAGTAATGCAAAAGTAATTTTTAGGGTTTTCATACGTATTATATTTAGGGTTAAAATTAGTCAATATCAAAATCGGTAACGCTAGGCGATACACTGAGGGAAGGGAATGGATTATTAACTATTTTAGGGGAAACCTAAAACAATACTAAAACTTAAAACGAGGGACGTTTTTTAAGCAATTACTTGCCTGTAGTAAAATGGATTAAAATATTTCTTTTTAAGCGTTTTCAAAACTTAATAAGAACTGCAAATATAAACGTATTTTCGTAAATTCCTAACAAACCCTCGATTAAACGCTTTTATTACCCGACTAAATGCGTTTTACATGTTCATAACCTGTTGGTAACTTGCGTTCTAGTTAACATTATCGCCTTACTTTATTACCTAGTTTTTTACTATCTCAACAGGCTCATTAAAGCACAAAAAAAGGTGTAATAATTTCTTATTACACCTTTTTTGTTGATTAATAGCATCTATTAGACACCAACTTTATATTAAAGTCACATGTATTGCATTAAAACAAAAAAGCATCCCAATCTTCTTATTCAGAAAGAAAGGAAAGCTTCTCATTGGAATACCAAATCACTTTGGTAAACTACTTCCAAGATTGCTCTTGGAACAACACAACTTCGTTAAATTGCTTAAAAAAAGCCTCAATTTCTTGAAGCTTCTTTCTGCAATTTTAGCGGTCTGGACGGGACTCGAACCCGCGACCTTCGCCGTGACAGGGCGACATTCTAACCAACTGAACTACCAGACCGTTGCTTAATTGCGAGTGCAAATATACATCGCATTTTCAATTCCACAAACAAAAATCAAAAAAAATAATAAATAATCTAAATAAATTTTTGTCGCTCTATCATATAGGTGGTTAATATGTTATTAAATCCGGCCTTAATATCGGCTTCCACATACTTAATTCTGTATTGACCACACCTTAATTTTAAATCCGTAAAATACTCTTTCACAGCTTTTTCGTAAGTCACCTTCACATTATCCGCATATAAATTAATATGATCTCCAGTCTCCACATCTATAAAACGCTTGGGTCTATTATCAAAATCAAACGACAACTCTTTTTCTTTGTCAAAAACATGAAATAAGACCACTTCATGCTTATTATGCTTTAAATGTCGCAACGCTTCAAACAGTTTTTCATCGTCTTCTGACGTTTGAAACATATCTGTAAACACAAAAATTAAGGACCTACGATGAATTTTTTCTGCAATCTGATGCAAATACCGATACGTTTCTGTTGTTTTTGTTTCTGGTTTAGAAACTACAGCATCACTCAGTTTATGCAATAACATCTGGTGATGACGCTCACTCCCTTTTTCTGGTGAATAAAAATCATAATTATCACTATAAATACTTAAGCCTACAGCATCGCGCTGCTTTTTAAGAATATGCATTAAGGATGCACTCGCTAAAGCTGAAAAGGCTACTTTATTAAGATGATCTATAGAAGTCCCAGCCGAATCAGGATAATGCATAGAACTGCTATTGTCTAAAATAATATGACAGCGTAAATTAGTTTCCTCATCATAACGCTTCGTATATAAACGATCTGTTTTGGCATAGAGTTTCCAATCAATATGTTTAGTGCTTTCCCCTGGATTGTAAATTTTATGCTCAGCAAATTCTGCCGAAAACCCATGAAACGGACTTTTATGCATGCCAGCAATAAAGCCTTCAACGACTTGCTTCGCTAATAATTCGAGATTTTTAAAACCTCCTGTTTTATTGAGTTCTTGTTGTAAATCCATCAGTTACCGAAACTAAAAAAGGTTTGCCGTATAGGCAAACCTTTTATCATTTCTTTTAGAGTATTGACTATAAAAGTGCGTCGATAGCGTCAGAGTATGCTTTTTTAGGAGCAACTCCTACTTGGCGACCAACAACTTCACCACCTTGAAAAACCAATACTGTAGGTATGTTTCTTACACCATATTTAGCTGCAAATTCTTGGTTTGCATCAACATCCACTTTACCAACTACAGCTTTACCTTCGTATTCTGTACTGATTTCGTCAATGATTGGTCCAACCATACGACAAGGTCCACACCAAGCAGCCCAAAAATCAACTACTACAGGCTTGTCACTCTTTAATACTGTCTCTTCAAAATTTGCATCTGTTATCTCTAATGCCATAATGTTTATTTTTTAAATGTATTTTACTTCGTTTTCTATACACCCTTTACGGATGTAACTGCAAAATTAGTCAAAATATTTGGCAAACCTTACAATGGCTGTATATGTTTTGATTATAGCCATATAGATGACTTATATATGCACTTTTTGGGGCGCATAAACCAGGCTGTCCACTATATCTTTTTTGCTTTTGAGAGAAAAAAAGGATGCCGTTACCATCCTTTGCGCAAATTTAGGATAACTACAAGCCTTTACCTTAAATATGATTTATAAAGTAGGTTTCGCACTTTTAACTCTTTATCTTATCTCATTCTTAGACAAAAATTCTAAAATAAGTATTGCAATATCCTGAGTCTTTTCTTCTGCTGCAAAATGGCCAGCATCTAATAAGTGCAACTCTGCATTGGGTAAATCTCTTAAATATGCTTTGGCTCCATTAGCATTAAATTTCAAATCCTTTTTACCCCAAACAATTAAGGTTTTTGGTTGGTTATTTCTTAACATCTTTTGCCATTTCGAATAGCGAATTAAATTGGTATTGTAATCCTGAAATAACTGCACTTGAATTTCTCTGTCTTTTTGAGACCTTAAAAACACCAAATCGTGTGTCCAAGCATCTGGACTTTGAATGTTGATATTTGTGCTGTCTAAATCAAATAAATACTGCTGGTTTATTATCGCATCTTCACCTGTTAAACGATATAAAAAATCGTGCTTTACTTGAGAAGTATCCGTTTGTGCCGTTCTAAAAAAATCGTGTCTCTTAGGCGTTAAACCATCTAGATATGCATTCGCGTTTTGAACAATTAAAGCCTCAATCCGTTTTGGATTTTTCATCATCATTCGGTATCCCACAGGAGCTCCAAAATCTTGCATGTACATTACATAATTCTTAATTTGAAGTGTATCGATTAGCTTCTCCGTATAGTCCGCCAATACATCAAAAGTGTATGTTGTGGTTGCCGGATCTAAATGTGTGCTGTAACCCGACCCTAAATTATCTGGTGCAATCACATGATAATGCGTTGCCAACATAGGAATAAGATTCCTATAAGAGTGTGAAGACGATGGATAACCGTGAAGCAATACAATCGTTGGTTTGCTTTGATCTCCTGCTGCTCTATAAAACAGTTTTACACTATCAATTTCTACATAATTATAGGTCGTCGCTGGTGGTAAAAAGAATTGTTTTTTAGTCTCTTCTGATTTACGCTGACATCCAAATAAGGCTAGTGAAACCAGTAAAATTATTACAGATTGCTTCATTCTATATATCTATTTGTTCTGATTTCTCATGAAGTTTCTTATGCTTTCAATAATAGCATCACCCTCTTCTTCTAGAGCAAAATGTCCTGTATCGTAAATATTATAATCAATCTCTTTTACATCTTTTTTGAACGCTTCGGCTCCACTTTCAGGAAAAAAAGCATCGTTTTTACCCCAAACTATTAATAATGGTGGTTGATTATCTCTTAAATATTGCTGCCATTTTGGGTAAAGCTTCACGTTATTTTGATAATCGTAAAACAAATCTAAATTTACGGCATGTGCGTTTGGTCGAGACAATCTCAAATAATCTAAATTATAAGTATCCGGATCTACAGTTTCTATATCTCTAACACCATGTGTGTATTGCCATTTTAAACCTTCTAATGAAAATGCAGGTAATAAAGCATCTTCTGTTTCTTTAGTTCTGTTTTTCCAAAGTGCCCTTATTCCAGCCCAAGCCTCACCTAAACCTTCTTCATAAGCATTTCCGTTTTGATTGATGATGGCTGTAATTCTTTCAGGATGTGCAGTCGCTAATCTAAAACCAATAGGTGCGCCATAATCTTGAATCATTATCGCATAAGAATTAATCCCTTTTTGTTCTAAAAATGAATCAATAGTAACTGCAATATTATCAAATGTATAGGTAAACGTTTCCGCATCTGGAAAATCACTATTACCAAAACCAGGATAATCAGGTGCAATTAAATGAAACTCGTTAGAGAGTTGTGCTAACACTTTTCGGTATTGATACGATGATGCCGGAAAACCATGTAGTAAAACGATGGTTGGTTTTTTAGGATTACCAGCTTCTCTATAAGCTATGTTTATTCCGTTTACAGCTAATGTTTTATATTTTAAAGTTGATTTTTCACTTGTAACCTTGGATGTTATTGCTTTAGAAACACGATCTGTTTCTGATGTTACCTCCTCTTTACAAGACATAAACAGTAAAACAATACTTAAGATTAGGACTAAATTTTTCATAGTTTGAATTCAAATTTAAATCTCAAAATTATTTTGAGATTTATAAAATAGAAAAGCCATAACCAAAATGAGTTAAGGTTATGGCTCAATAATTATTTTTAGTTTTTTAATTTCTACCAGCCATAACACCACCATCGGTATCCCAAATAGCACCTGTTACCCAAGCAGCCTTATCTGATAATAAAAAGACAATACTATTGGCAACATCTTCTGCTTCTCCAAAACGACCGATAGGATGAAAACCATTAAAGCCAACCAATGCTTCTTTAGCTGCTTCTTCACCTCCAAAAACACCATGATATACAGGCGTATTTACTAAGGCAGGAGACACTGCATTCACACGAATGTTATCTTCTGCTAATTCCATAGCCAAATGTTGCGTTAGCGAGTGTAAACCTGCTTTCTGCATAGAATAGGCCGTAGAAGGTGTTGCTTTTACAGCTTGTTTTGCCCACATAGAACCTACATTCACAATAGAGCCTCCTTGAGTCGCTTTCATTTTTCGAGCAGCACTTTGTGTGATAAAGAAGAAGCCTCTGTTTAAATCTAAATACGAATTATAGTCTTCCATAGTATGATCTAAAAACGGTTTAGGGCCAAAAATCCCTGATGCATTCACTAAATAGTCTAAGTTATCTAAGCCATCAATTTTAGCGATTAAGGCATCCACTTCTGTTGTACTAGAGATGTTTGCTGTGTGTTTTACTAAGTTTGGTGCGTCTGCAATTTTATCTGTATTTCTACCTACAACATGTACAGTTGCACCACCTTCTAATAAGGCGTTTGTAGTGGCACTCCCTATTCCGCTTGTTCCACCAATGATTAAGGCTACTTTGTTTTCAAATTCTTTCATTATATTTTTATTAAATTATTAAAATTAGACAGACAGGTCTGTCTTTGTTTGTTCAAATTTTTTTAAGCTATTATTTTTTCACATAAATTTTTAGACTCTACAATAGGCCAATCTTCTTGATGCAAGTGACTTTCTCCAACAGCACTTTCATACAGTAAGTATATTTGTCTTGCGAGTGAATTTACTTGCTCACTTTTCACTTGTTCTAAATTATTGGTAATCAGTCTTGCTACGATGGCAATAAAATCATTTTTTTGAGATTGAATTTCATTACGAATCATCTCGTTATCTTTTGGAATTTCCGAAACGGTTTTAATACACCAACAGCCATTAAAATCTTTATCTTGATAAAACAGTTGAAGGAAATCGAATATCGCTAGGATTTGCTCTTTTCCTTTTGGTTTAGACGTTGTAAAAGTTTCAAAATCTTCTAGAAAATTGATATTCTTATGCTGAAGATACGCCAGACAAATATCTTCTTTAGATTTAAAATGATTGTATAACGTTGCCTTAGCAATGCCTGCTTCCGCAATAATTTGATTGATACCTGTAGAATTATACCCATTCTTATAAAATAAAAATGAGGCCGTTTCTGTAATTCTATTTTTTACTTCGGCATGTTTCATAGTGCAAATATATAAATAATTTTAAAAACAGACAAGTCTGTCTGTTTTTTTCTTCTATTAAATTAATAAAATGAAAAAGAGACTTAATTTCTCAAATTGCATTTAAAAAAAGCACGCAAACAATAATTTTAAGAACCGCACCACTAGTGATTTAAGAAAGTGTTTCTAATACGTTTATATTAACTATCTTTAAACTCTTCTTTGATTTTTTTTCTCAACTTTGATGACCAGTATAACTACCATTAAAATCATTAAACCTAAGCCTAACATAGTAGAAATACTTTCAGCTGGCTCGTACACCAAACCAACTAATCCAAATACTGAAAGTAGCAGTCCGTATTTTATCATTTGTTTAGAGGCATATATCTGTGCAAAATCCCATCTCACTTGATTTTTCATAGAGCTTGCCGTTCTATAGCCATAGATTCCGTTAATCTTCTTTGGTGGAAATTTATACATAACCAATCCTACAACGCAAAAAATAAGTCCGCTGCTAAAAGGAATTAAAAATAATGGATTTTCGAACAACATGTTATTAATTTCTATTTAGGGTTTTTAACTATAGTATAAACACTTAATTTATAAATAAGTCATAGTGAGAATATTTTACAGCAATGTTAGCAAGTTGACATTGACCAAACAATTAATTAAACAAGGTGTTAACTCGCGTTAATTATTTAATTGCGTCTTCGAAAGTTGGTCTTTTTCGTTTACCAGAAATAACGTCATTTATAACTGCTCTAATGTTTTTATTTACCGCGTCATTAAACTTTAATTTAATCGCATTGTCTATAGTATTTTTGGCTTCTTGGTCCTTATTTGCTACAAGTAAATTCATTGCATGATTGCCCATCAATACAGGATCATTGGGTTTTCTTTTTAAAGATTCCGAAGAATAATACAATGCTTTTTCAATATCTTTCAAATGCATAGCTTCCAATGAGGCTTCCATAGCAATGGAATGATTTTCCAATTCAATTTTACAGGCATTTTCTAAATGTTCAAGAGCTTCAGAATGTCTTTCTAATCGTTGAAGCGCCTTGGACATTAATATCATACTTTGCCAATGTTCAGGAATTATGGCAAGACATTTTTCAAATTCTATTACAGATTCTTCTAGTCTTGATTTTTCTGATTTATTTAATTTTTTAATATGGTATCCGTCAAGCAAGATCAATCCTTCTTGTTTATTTCCTGCTCGTTCAAATATGTCATTAAACTCTTGAAATTTATTATCCTCTATTTCTTGTTCATCAATCTTGTCATAGATTGTTCCGTTCATGAGATTTTCAATTTCTTCTGGAATTAATTCCTTTACATAGTTTGAATAAGGATTTAGGATAAATGTTACTCCTTCTGCAATACGAAATAAATCCTGGCCTTTTAGACTCACATAAGGAACTTCCTCTTTAATTATACCTTTATCAAAAATTCTATTTGTAGAAGTAAAAATTGGTATTTGTCCTTCTTCAAACGTTACAAATCGCACAGTTGTTTCCTCTTCCAATGTTTGAATTCCTTCTTCCGAATTCATATGTTCGGCGGTCAAAACAAACAATTGACTCCATAATAATTTTTGATAAAATTCTTTTTGCGCAGCTATTTCTTGTGTAGCTCGCAAGAAAATTTTCTCTAATTCATTTTCTGGAAATGTTGAGTCAGTTGTCTTCTTCTTAAATATATCAAATATTCCCATGCGTATTGTTCCAAATTGAAACTAACGATTTTATGTATAGCTAGTGACGTGGTTAAGCAACTAATTTATTAAATAAATCTTAGATAGAATATTCTGTAGAAATATTAATAAACAACTTACAATGATTGCATGAAACAAGGTGTTATCAATAGCAATTGTTATTGTAACCTAAACCTTTTTCTAAGATTCAATAAAAATCCATATTTAGAAGTTAAATCCGAGATAATTTTGTCTGAAGAATTTTTGTTTATCATATAAGAAATCTAATTCAACTTATACATTATATCATGCTCCTTCAAACTATTTAAAAGTTGTTGCGAAATCTTAACTTTGTTTTTTCGGCTTGGCATCTGTACTTTTATCTTTTCAGCATTATCATAGACCACAAAATTTAAGGTTTGATTGCCTTCATGGAATTTTATTAAGTCATACAACACAGAAACTGTCTCCCTTTCTAAATCTTTAATATTTAATTGAATCGATAACTTTTTAGCATAAGTATCCATCACATCATGCAACAGCTGAAAACTATTAAACTGAATCCTTGGATCTCCTTTTTTACCTGTGTCTCTGTTTACCCAACCTTCTCGTACAAAGGCTCTGACATACACAAAAGAGTTAATGACAAAGAAGTGTCTAAACTTTAAATAATCTTCTCCAAAAATTCGAAATTCAAAACTATCGGTATAATCTTCAATCGTAAAAATTGCCCAACCTTTCCCTTGTTTACTCACACGATGTTGTACATCGGTAACGACACCTCCAAAAGTGACTTCCTTATTTACAATAGACTCCAAATCATTAAAATGCGCTACGACTCCGTTGCAAAAGGTTTTCATTTCAATATTAAAATCATCGAGTGGATGACCAGATATATAAATCCCAACCACTTCGCGTTCTCGTGATAATTTCTCCATTGTTCCCCAATCTTCACAAGGTGGCACTACAGGTTCTGCGATCTGAACATCGCTAGCCGCACCAAACAAACTGACTTGTGCCGAGTTCTCATTTTCTTGATGTTTAGCTCCGTACTTAACTGCTTTTTCTAAAAAGCTAACACCATCACCTTCGTCTGCAAAATATTGCGCTCTGTGGGTATCTGCCCAACAATCAAAACCGCCTGCATTCGCCAGCCCTTCAAAAGCCCTTTTATTGGCAGCACGTAAATCAATACGTTTGGCAAAATCGAAGATAGATTTATAGTTTCCATCTTCTTTTCTGTTGTCTACAATCGTTTGAACAGCTCCATGACCAACACCTTTTATCGCTCCCATTCCGAAACGAACTGCATTATCTTTATTTACTGAAAACTTGTAAAAACTCTCATTAACATCGGGTCCTAAAACCGGTAATCGCATCCGTTTACACTCTTCCATAAAGAAGGTTACGGATTTAATATCATTCATGTTATTGGATAAAACCGCAGCCATATATTCTGCAGGGTAATGCGCTTTTAAATAAGCCGTTTGGTAAGCAATCCATGCATAACATGTAGAGTGCGACTTGTTAAAGGCGTAACTCGCAAAGGCTTCCCAATCCTTCCAGATTTTTTCTAACTTTTTAGCGTCTAAACCTTTTGCACTTGCTTGTTCAATGAATTTTGGTTTCATCTTATCCAAAACCGCAATCTGCTTTTTACCCATCGCTTTCCTCAAGACATCGGCTTCACCTTTGGTAAAATCAGCCAACTTTTGAGACAGTAGCATTACTTGCTCTTGGTAAACCGTAATTCCGTAGGTTTCCTTAAGGTATTCTTCCATTTCTGGTAAATCGTATACAATCTCTTCATCACCATGTTTACGCGCAATGAAACTTGGAATATATTCCATCGGACCAGGACGATACAAGGCGTTCATGGCAATTAAATCATCAAAAACCGTAGGTTTCAGATTCTTCATGTGTTTTTGCATGCCAGGCGATTCATACTGAAACACACCAACTGTTTCCCCACGCTGGAATAACTCGTATGTGGGTACATCATCTAACGGAAAATTCTCCGGATCGAGTAAAATATCGTGCTTAGCTTTTACAAGTTTAACCGTATCTTTAATTAAGGTTAAGGTCTTTAATCCCAAGAAATCCATTTTCAACAATCCTGCATCTTCTACAACAGAGTTATCAAATTGGGTAACATATAAATCGGAATCCTTCGCCAGCGCTACAGGCACATAATTGGTAATATCTCCAGGGGTAATGATTACGCCACAAGCATGAATTCCGGTATTACGAACCGAACCTTCTAAGATTCTTGCTTGGTTAATGGTTTCGGCTTGTAAATCGTCACCATCAGAAATATTGAGTAATTCATTAATTTTCTCTAAATCTTCAGCTCTAAATTTACTTGCTAATTCCTTTTCCGAAAGTCCAAAAATCTTGCCTAGTTTAGACATCAACGGAATTAACTTCGCAATGTGATCGGCTTCATTTAATGGTAAATCTAAAACTCTGGCGGTATCTCTAATTGAAGATTTTGCAGCCATGGTTCCATAAGTAATAATCTGCGCTACTTGGTTTGAACCGTATTTATCAATTACATATTGCATAACACGACCACGACCCTCATCATCAAAATCGATATCAATATCGGGCATACTTACACGATCTGGATTTAAGAAACGCTCAAAAAGTAAATCGTACTTTATAGGATCAATATTGGTAATCCATAAACAATAGGCGACCACCGAACCTGCTGCAGATCCACGACCAGGACCAACGGAAACATCCATTTTTCGAGCTTCGCGAATAAAATCTTCTACAATTAGGAAATAACCTGGATACCCTGTTTTTTCAATAACGCTTAACTCAAAATCAAGACGTTCTTCAATGGCTGGTGTAATCTCGCCGTAACGTATTTTTGCCCCTTTGTAGGTTAAATGTCTTAGAAATGCATTTTCACCACGTTTACCACTATCGGCTAAATCTTCTTCAAATTTAAATTCTTCAGGAATATCGAAAGCAGGCAATAATACAGCTCGCGCTAATTCATAAGGCTCAATTTTATCGACTACTTCTTGAATATTTACAATCGCTTCTGGCACATCTCTAAAGAGTGCTTTCATCTCCTCTGAAGACTTAAAATAATATTCTTGATTTGGTAAACCGTAACGATAACCACGACCACGACCAATTGGCGTCGCCTGTTTTTCACCATCTTTTACACACAGTAAAATATCATGCGCATTGGCATTTTCTTGATCGACGTAATACGTGTTGTTCGTTGCTACCAATTTAACATCATGCTTTCTTGAAAACCCAATCAAAACAGGATTTACACGATTTTCATCTTCCTGATTGTGACGCATTAATTCTATATACAAATCATCTTGAAAGGTTTCTTTCCACCATAACAAGGCTTCTTCAGCTTGAATTTCTCCAACATTTAATACCTTACTTGGTACTTCACCATACAGATTTCCTGTAAGGCAGATTAAATCTTCTTTGTATTGCTCAATCAGTTTTTTATCAATTCTCGGTACGTAATAAAATCCATCGGTAAAGGCTGCTGAAGATAATTTTGCCAAATTATGATAGCCCTTTTTATTCTTAGCCATTAAGACAATTTGATACCCATTATCTTTTCGGGTTTTGTCTGCATGGTTTTCACATACAAAAAACTCACAACCAATAATTGGTTTTATGATTTTACCTTTCTTTTCTAATCCCGCTTCCTCTGCCTGTTTATGTTGTGATTTAACTCCTTTGTTATGATTGGAAACTGCCGTTACAAAGTGAAAGGCTCCCATCATATTTCCATGATCCGTCATCGCAACAGCTGGCATATTTTCTCTGGCTGCTGCAGCAACTAAATCTTTAACACTAATGGTGGATTGAAGAATGGAATATTGTGAATGATTATGTAAATGGGCAAAATCGACATCTTTTATTTGTGATGCCGCTTCTTTATCTACTACTGTTGGTGTGGCTTGTTCTTTTTGAAGTCGTGCGTTAATTTTAGCACTTTCCTTCTTAAGATTTATATGTTTTAAACCAATGAGTTGGATTTCTGCAGGGTTTTCTTGCGTGAAATTCTCAAAATATTCTGGCTCTACATCTAACTGCTCTTTGGTGTATTGTTTACGTCTTATTAATTCTAAAAAACAACGTGTCGTTGCTTCAACATCGGCTGTGGCATTGTGTGCTTCAGAAAAGGGTTTATTAAATAAATACTCATGTAACTCCGTTAAGGTTGGTAATTTAAACTTTCCATAACGTCCACCTGGTAATTGACACAAGGTTGCTGTGTGCTCGGTACAAGTATCTAAAACGGGTAATTCTTGAAGTGGATTTGTAACGTTTTCACGTACAAATTCTGCACCCATAATATTTAAATCGAACTTTACATTTTGCCCGACAACAAATTTAGTTTTAGCCAAAGCCGCATTAAATTTCTCTAAAACTTCAGAAAGTGGAATGCCTTGTTCTTGGGCTAATTCGGTTGAAATACCATGGATTTTTTCAGCATCATAAGGAATATTGAACCCATCCGGTTGTACCAAATAATCTTCATGCTCAATACAATTCCCCATACCATCGTGCAATTGCCACGCAATTTGAATACATCTTGGCCAATTGTCAGTATCTGTAATTGGTGCATCCCAACGTTTTGGTAATCCTGTGGTTTCGGTATCGAATATTAAGTACATGCGTTGTTCTGTCGTTTATTATTAAATGGTGTATTTTACTGCAAGGTCACCAAAGCGTAAAACACTTATAATCAGCAAATATTACAATTATAGCTTTCAAAAAGTTAGCTTATAAAATTACATAGAATTTGAACTTTTCTCAAGTGAAATTACAAAGAGTTTTGAACATAAAAAAAAGCGTCACTCATAATGAGTAACGCTTTAATATTTTTATATAAGCTTTATTTATGCTTGTAAATAATCTGGCACTCCGTCACCATCGGTATCGACAGCATCGTCAGGATTACCATCACCATTTGGATCTGCATTTTCGTTAATGGTTAACAATGTATCTCCATCATCATCATTATCTAAATAATCGACATCTCCATCTCCATCTGTATCTGCAGGATTACCATCTGCATCTTTAGCTTCATATTGTGTTAATACACCATCACCATCATCGTCATTATCTAAATAATTTGGAATGCCATCACCATCTGTGTCATCATCTTCAAGATCATCATTTCCATTAAAATCTTCATAAGCATCTGGTACTCCATCTCCATCCGCATCACCACAATCCAAACCATCTATTGCTGCCTGAATACTACCATCCACATCTCCACAAATTTCAATTTGCTCTTGTAAGTAAAGTAAATATTGTGCACATTTTTCATTAAAATTACCAATAGTTGCAGTAATATATTGCGAATTTGCTTCTACCACATTAGCCGTAGCAATCTCACAAGAAATCTGACAATCACCTAAACCATCTATAATAGCTTGCAATGATCCATCTGAATCTCCACAATATGTACGCTGTTCAGTTAGCGCGTTTGAATACGCATTACAAGCTGCTAAATAAGCATCTCTATTTACAAAATCTAAATCGGAAGCAAAAGTCGCTTCATAAGCCAACAATGCAATATCAGCTGCGATTTCTACATCCATACAAGTTATTGGGTTTGCCGGAAACTCACCAGAAATCAAAGGCACCTTATAAAAAATACCATTTGTAAATCCCACTGAATTTAATCCAGAAGCATCAAATGCTAAAAATCTATACGTTCCTGTGAAGGTTTTGTTGACAACATCTATTTCTTGAATAATAATTTCACCTAACTCAGGGTATATTGAAACACTTTCATCTGGTTTATTAATTGTAGAATATGTAGTTCCAAAACCATCAATATATTGTGCCTCAATAACATCTATGTCACCGACAATAAAAGTTGATTCGATTACTGACGGCACTGTAAGTTTAACAGATTCAGGACCATTAGTTCCTGTTATGGTTAAAAATCCATTAATTCCAATACTTGCCGAAAAGCCTTTTGCCCTCCAAAGCTCATTCTCACGATCTCCTTGAAAAGCAGGTGTATTAAATTGCACTTCATCACCACAGCTAAAAACTGTTAAAAAAACAAGAGATAAGAGGATTAGTTTTTTCATCATTTAAAAATGTGTTTTATCTATGCTTCAAATATAACGAAACAAGAATGTCAAAAGTATAATAATTTTTAATAATGAGCGTAACTCTGATTCTTCTTTTAGCTAAAGTAAGCGTGTTATAAGTTAAAGTGATTTATTTCACTCAGTTATAAAAAATAATAGTATCTTTGCGCCCTCATTAATAACAGAGGTCGAGAACCTCATTAATTAATTATTATGCCTGTAAAAATTAGATTACAAAGACACGGTAAAAAAGGAAAACCTTATTACTGGATCGTAGCAGCGGATTCTCGCGCTAAAAGAGATGGTAAATACTTAGAGAAACTAGGTGCTTACAATCCAAACACAAATCCTGCAACTATCGAATTAGATGTTGACGGAGCTGTACAATGGTTGCAAAATGGTGCACAACCAACTGACACTGCAAAAGCTATTTTATCTTATAAAGGAGCAATGCTAAAAAACCATTTAGCTGGTGGAGTTAGAAAAGGTGCATTAACAGAAGAGCAAGCTGAAACAAAATTCAACGCTTGGTTAGAAGAAAAAGCAGCTAAAGTTGAAGCAAAAACTGATGGCTTATCTAAAGCTGATGCTGATGCTAAAGCTAAAGCATTAGAAGCTGAAAAAGCTGTAAATGAAGCACGTATTGCTGCAGCAACGCCAGTTGTTGAAGAAGAAGTAGCAGAAGATGTTGCAACTGAAGAAACAGCAGCTAACGAAGAAGAATAAAAAATAATTTTTTTATACTTTTAACCCAGACTATTTTAGTCTGGGTTTTTTTATACCCAAAATGTCACATCGAGCGCAGTAGAGATGTATTTTAGTGTGACATGTATTTTTTTTCTCAACTGCACACAAACTTACAACTAGTAAAATGAAAAAAGAAGACTGTTTTTATTTAGGAAAAATTGTTTCAAAATATAGCTTTAAAGGAGAACTTCTCGCGAAGCTAGATACTGACGAACCTGATTTATATGATAATCTAGAAGCTATATTTATAGATCTTAGAGGGAACTTGGTACCTTTCTTTGTGGAATCATCACAATTACACAAATCCGATTTACTACGTTTAAAATTTGAAGACGTCGATACTGAAGCAGATGCTGATGCCTTAATAAAGACCGAATTATACTTACCATTAGATTTGCTTCCTAAACTTGAAGGTGATAAATTTTATTTTCATGAAGTTATAGGTTTCACAATTAAAGATACCAATTTTGGAGACGTAGGTATTCTTCAAAGTATTAATGACACTACCGCCCAATCTTTATTCGAAATTGACAGAGATGGTATTGAAATCTTAATTCCTATGAATGATGAATTTATCGTAAAGGTCGATCGAGAAAACAAAACGATAGAGGTTAATACTCCTGAAGGACTGATTGATTTGTATCTTGAAGAGTAATTGCGTATACTATTAAAACAGATTACTGCCTTCACAAGAATGAAAAAACATGAATAAGCCATTTCAATTCAAACAATTCACAGTCAACCAAAACCGTTGCGCTATGAAAATTGGCACAGACGGTGTATTACTTGGCGCATGGGCTTCAGTTGATAAAAATCCATTTTCGGTTTTAGATATTGGTGCAGGCACTGGAGTTTTAAGTCTAATGATAGCACAACGTAGCAGCGCTGAAACTATTGAAGCCTTAGAAATTGATGCAGATGCATTTGAACAATGTGCCGAAAATTTTGAAAATGCGCCTTGGGCAGATCGCCTGTTTTGCTACCATGCATCATTATTAGAATTTGTTGAAGAAATGGATGACGAATACGACCTTATTATTTGTAATCCACCTTTCTACTCAGAAGACTATAAAACAGACAACAAATCTCGGGATTTAGCACGTTTTAATGACGCCATGCCGTTTGAGCATTTAATTTATGCTGTGGCTAATTTACTTTCAACCGATGGTCTTTTCTCCGTTGTGATCCCTTATAAAGAAGAGGTTAAATTCACAGAATTAGCTTTAAAAGCTGGTTTATATCTTAATCGCGCTCTTCATGTTAAAGGAAATCCTCAATCTGAGATTAAACGCAGCTTACTAGAATTTAGTTTCAAGCAACAAGAAGTTAAAACTTCAGAATTAATTATAGAAACTGCTCGTCATCAATACACAGAAGACTACATTAATCTCACCAAAGATTTTTATTTGAAAATGTAATTCTATTGTTGGGCAATGATAACGTTTTCGTTACTTTTGTTGAACTTATAAAATAACACCTTCTGTTTTGATATATTCTCAAAATTTAGAAGTTATAAATAACATAATAAGAATGAAACCAGATTTATTCGAAGCACCAGATTATTACAACCTTGATGAATTGCTAACGGAAGAGCATAAATTAGTGCGAGATGCTGCAAGAGCATGGGTAAAACGCGATGTCTCTCCTATCATTGAAGAGTATGCTCAGAAAGCAGAATTCCCTAAACAAATTATAAATGGTTTAGCTGAAATTGGAGCTTTTGGGCCATACATTCCTGAAGAATATGGTGGAGCTGGCTTAGATCAAATTTCTTATGGTTTAATAATGCAAGAAATTGAACGCGGAGATTCTGGCGTAAGAAGTACTGCATCTGTTCAATCGTCTTTAGTTATGTATCCTATTTGGAAATATGGCAACGAAGAACAGCGAAATAAATATTTACCAAAATTGGCTTCTGGTGAATGGATGGGGTCATTCGGACTAACAGAACCAGATCATGGTTCTAATCCTGGAGCTATGGTAACTAATTTTAAAGATATGGGAGATCATTATCTTTTAAATGGTGCAAAAATGTGGATTTCTAATGCTCCTTTTTGCGATGTTGCTGTCGTTTGGGCAAAAGATGAAACCGGACGAATACATGGATTAGTTGTAGAACGTGGTATGGAAGGTTTTTCTACACCAGAAACACATAACAAATGGTCACTTAGAGCATCTTCTACTGGAGAGCTTATTTTTGACAATGTAAAAGTCCCAAAAGAAAACTTATTACCTAATAAATCTGGATTAGGAGCGCCATTAGGCTGTTTAGATTCCGCACGTTTTGGTATTGCTTGGGGAGCGATTGGTGCTGCAATGGATTGTTACGATACAGCATTGCGTTACAGTAAAGAACGTATGCAATTTGGAAAACCCATTGGACAATTTCAACTACAACAAAAGAAGTTAGCGGAGATGATTACCGAAATCACTAAAGCACAATTATTAGCTTGGCGACTTGGCGTGATGCGAGAAGCAGGCACTGCAACTTCAGCACAAATATCAATGGCAAAGCGTAATAATGTAGAAATGGCTATTACTATTGCACGTGACGCTAGACAAATGCTAGGTGGTATGGGAATATCTGGAGAATACAGCATTATGCGTCATTCTATGAACCTCGAAAGTGTAATTACTTATGAAGGAACTCACGATATACATCTGCTTATCACAGGCTTAGATATCACTGGCTTAAATGCTTTTAAATAGTGGAAATGGCAGCATAAGTTTTAATATCCTTTTATTAAATGACTTTCGACATGTTTTAAAATTCTTTTGAGCCCTAAATTTGCTTTAAATTTTGATATATTTAATATCTTAAAGTTTAAAGTGTTATGAAGGAAACTAGAAATGAATTAATTCAATTTATCAACTTACAGTTAGCAGCTATTGGGCAGCCTACTTTTAAAGATGCAAAAAATAGTGAAGAAAAGTTTTGTGATCCTAAATTTGAATTACTTTCAAATGGGCTTATCAGAAGTTTACGCGAAAAATCACGACTATTAGCTAGTCATCATTGTCCTGTAGATTCAAGGATTCAAAATTTTATAGATGATTATCTAAAAGATATTACTATTGATAAATCATTTGTTATTCCAAATAACACTCTAATTCTATCCAAAAAAGGACAAGCTAGAGAAGCAAGTTTACCACCTGACGGTATTTCATTTGAAAGTGATTTAGTAACCACAAAACGTATAAAACAAGGCATTTTAAACAATCCCTTACACGATAAACGAACAACGAAAGGGACGTTTCATATTGTTGAAGGGCCATTACCTGTGCCTTTAGATAAACAAGAAGTGCCCAAAATTGTATTAGCCCATTTTTTACATGCAGCCTTTAATCCTTCAGATGACTTAAAAATACTCCCATTCACATCTCATCAAGAAGAGAAAGCAAAAACGATGGTTTCTATGTTGCTGCGACCTGTAGTTTCCCCTGAAGTAAAAGGTATTCTTTCACAAAAATCTTTAGAAGTTCGGTTTTTTGCACCAGGTAATTTAGTAAGTAATTTAGATTTTGTGGAATCTATTTTCGGCAATGCTGGCGATCCTAATTTAGCACATAATGATGCTGCCTTAGACCCAGAACATTGGACAGGACATACAGGTTGTATTGTTCTAGCTCCTCAATTATTAACACTAAAAAAGAAAGATGTAGGACTTCCACATTATAATGATGCTACAGACCGTCAGAAAAAAGATGGCATGTGCTGGACCAACGAACATGAACTTTATAATGATGGTGGCGCCTTTAAAATTACGTGTAGAGACGAAAGAGGTGTTGTAGTCACATTAATTGCAGACAACTATTTTGGCTATTCTAAAAAAGAAATAAAAACGCAAATCAGTTACTCAGCAAATCTATTTGGCCTAGCCGAGGAAGAACATGCAGGTGGTGCCATAGCCTATGCTAGACGTGTTATGGGTGAAACTGTTGATTGTACTGATTATTCTAAATATTACGGGCTAGATCATACTTTTGAAGATATTAAAACTTTAATAGCAGATCGTATTGAGGTTATGCCCGAAAATTATGCTATTGATAAAACATATCCGAACATTATCTATATTCCAGAATCTTCTTTCTTTAACACAGCAACTAACAGCATCACATGGAATTATAAAGGCAAGGAACAAAAACTTACCTTATCTCCTTTTAAAACCTACATTCATCCCTCAGGAAATAAGCTAAAACTAGAAAAACATAAATCCATTGATTTGTGGCGTATGATTGAAACCTATCCCGAAGGTGTATTTTGCCACAAACCCTGTACAGTTTCTGGAGGTGGTAAATCTGAGATTTCAAAATCAATGCAAAATGCTATTACTTATAACGCCTTCAACATTCATAATATAGATGAAGATTTTAAGAAAGCAGATGAGATAATTGAATTCAATTATTCAACCCGATGGAAAGTTAAAGTCCCTAACAGGCCAAAATCAAGATCTTTCTTAAGTGAAAAAAGAACCTTAGGCTCAGCCGTAAAATTATTAACCCCTAACGAAGAAAATTCAGATGAATTCAATGAATTTTTAAAAAACATTCCTGTTCATATTCGTTCTTTAGTATTGTTTGTAAAACGTCTATTCAGACAAGCTCATGGAGCAAACCTTAATTGGAAAGACATGATGTCTGTTGAATTCATTAATGGTGTTAAAGGAACGGCTTTAAACTACAATCATACACCAGTAGTTGGTAGTTACGTAAGAATCGGCTTTAATCAAAAAGGCAATTGGATGCTTAATAAATTACGTTCCGATTTTTCGGCATGTGAAAAGATTCAAACAGAAGACGATATTACAGCATCTATCACCCTTCCAAATGAACGCTTTAAAAATTTAAATCCAGAATACCCTAACAAAAGTGTCAAAGTACTAACTAACTGTGAAGCGCATTTATTCCAAAGACCCGATGAGGCCATTGTTAGAGGCTATGATAAACTGGCAGAATTAGATATCATTTCAGATGGTAGATTCTTAACCAATTATGAAATGTTAACTAAATCAGATGCTGTTGCGATTTATGAAGACACGATTAATTACGATAAATACACGCAACCTGTAAAAGATTTTATCAAGGAAATTATTGATTCTAATGATGACGAAATTCAGTTTGTTTTACCTTCTCACCCAAGAATTGTAGATGGTGAACCAACCAAGAATCCGCGTTATTTAGAACCAAATATTTTCTACAAAGAATCTGAAGCTACCTATATTTCAGATATAGGAGTTCGTTTAGGCAGAAGAATTAAACCTGAAGATCCAGTTATTCATGTTGTAAATGCTGTTTTACCTGGCAGAAGAAATAACCCAGCAGATCGTGAAGCAGGCATCAGACCTTTAGCAGTTTATAACCCAATTCATTATCAGGAAACTCCTGAGTTGTTTATGGACTTTATTTGTAGTCTAACAGGTAAATCACCTTCCACAACAGGTGCAGGATCTGAAGGAGCATTAACAAAAGCTCCCTTTAATATGTTAACTCCAACAACCGATTTAAACAATGCTTTATTATCGCATATTCTAACAGAATCTAACGGATTTAGCACAGCTGCAGGCTACGTTGGTGCAGAAAACAAAATAGACCACGATGTGAGTTTATTAATCCCTGAGATTTGGGCGAGAATGGCACCTGAAGATAGAGACCCTAAAAACCTAATAGCCAACAGATCTTTAGAAAAACTTGAAGATTTTGAACATAACGGTAAAAAAGTTTTAGCGAGTCGTTTAGGATACAGAATAACCAAAAGGTTTTCTCTATTATGTTTAAATAGATTATTTGACGAACCTACAGCGGTTTTTAATGAGCGCATGTTAAAGCCTGAATTGCAAAATTTAGAAGATTATGTAGATGGGATTAACAATATTGTTGAAGCACAGCAGAAAGTGGCTTTAAACTATTTTGAAGATGGCAGTATTGAAGCTGCGATTCCGCCACTAAAAATTCTGTTAAACATTATGGCTTATGGCCATTACGAAGGTAAAGCTATTAGTGATCCTGAATTAAGACACTATTTTGACAGAAGTTATGTTGTGAATTCAGATTGGTACAAGGAACGATTAGTATTAAAACAGCAGAAGGATATTGCCTATTACGGATCTCAAATAGATTACTTAGAATCGTTTATCAATAATCCAAACAATGATATCTTAGTCGATGACATGCAATTAAATTCGCGTTTAGATACAACTCAAAAACTATACAACGACGTCAAATCCACTGATTATATTAACCGCTTAGTTGGCACAATAGGTGTTGATCCATTGTATAAAAAATAATAGTTTTATTAGCTATTTATAAGCCAGCGCTTAACTAAATAAACTTTAATTATGAAAATGCTTCTCAATAAGAGAAGCATTTTTTATATTACAAAAACCTATATGGCACTATAATCGTATATAGACTATGAATAGATTAGCTGAAACATTTTTTTACGGATTATTTATGATTCTCACGTGCTGCACCAGCGAGACTATTAATTCAATAGAAGAAGAGGACGATATTATAGAAGACATTATTGAGGACGAAGAAGAGGAACTAACCGATCCACAAACCTATAACATTCTTGCTCTCGGTGACAGTTACACCATTGGACAAAGCGTTTGCAACACCTGTCGTTTTCCAGAGCAATTAAAATCCGAGTTAATAACTGAATTTTCAGTAGACGATACTTTTAACCTTGATATCATTGCGCAGACAGGTTGGACGACAACAAATCTAACTAATGCAATAACAATTGAAAACCCTGAAAACAATCATGATTTAGTCACACTTTTAATCGGTGTTAACAATCAATACCAAGGCAAACCATTTTCATTATATGAAACTGAGTTTCCTGCTTTAGTTTCAAAAGCGATTCAATTGGCTAAAAACGATAAAGATAATGTAATTGTGGTTTCTATTCCAGATTATGCATTTACACCATTTGGTCAAAATAGTAGTAATTCGGGAACCATTTCAGAACAAATAAATCAATACAATACGTTTGCTGAAAATTATTGTAATCAGCAAAATATAACATTTGTAAATATTACGGATATTACACGGGAAGGCTTAAATAATCCTAATCTAGTTGCATCAGACGGTTTACATCCATCATCACTGGCTTACTCATTATTTGTAGATCGTTTACTTCCCATTGCTATTGAAAAAATTGAATAAGATTTACTACTTTAGTTGAAACATTTTTCATGTCCTCAAAAACGAGATTAGATCGCGCTTACAATACTGCCAAACGTCTTAAGTTTGACGATACTTCAAAGATTATTTTATTTAGCGATTGTCACAGAGGAGATAATAGTTTTGCAGATGATTTTGCCAATAACCGAAATATTTATTTTCATGCCCTAAGACATTATTTTCTAGAAGGTTTTAGCTATTGTGAACTTGGAGATGGTGATGAGCTTTGGGAGAATCTATCTTTTGAGTCTATATTCAGTGCGCACAAAAACGTGTATATGTTGATGAAGCAATTTCATGATGAAAACCGTTTGCACATGATTTGGGGTAATCATGACATGGTGTATCGTGACCCAAAATATGTAGAAAAACATTTGAATACTTTTTTCGATCCAAAAACAGGTAATGATGAAGATTTATTTTGTGATATTAAATACCATGAAGGCATTATTTTAGAACATTCAGACACCAATCAAGAGTTATTTTTAACCCATGGTCATCAAGCCGATTGGTGGAATTATCTATTTTGGAAATGGAGCCGGTTTATGGTTCGTATCCTATGGAAACCGTTGAATGTTATGGGAATTGCAGATCCTACAAGTCCGGCTAAAAATTATACAGAACTCATTAAAATAGAAAAAAGAACCAAACGCTGGATTATTGAAAACAACAATTTAATCACCATTGTTGGCCATACACACCGACCGCGTTTTCCAGAACCTGGAGATATTGCTTATTTTAATGATGGCAGTTGTGTTCACCCAAGAAGTATTACTGGACTTGAAATTGAAAATGGTGAGATTTCATTAATTAAATGGCAAATTATAACGTCTGAAGATGGTAATTTGAAAATTGATCGTTTTTTATTGGAAGGACCAACAAAGTTAGCTGATTATAAAACAGAGTAATCTATTTAAGAAAGATAGTAATTTCAAAAGTAAAAAAAACCTTATCAGCTATAATAATTTAATACTTGTTTTTCTAATTGGTTTTATGAACAAGAAACTTCTTAAAAACCATTGATAATTAATTTCTTACATTTGAGTCAAGCTATTAATAACTCGACAATGAAACTCTTTTACCTACTTCTTATTGCAATTCTTTCTATACAAACCACACAATCCCAAATTATTGACATTCCAGATGCAAATTTTAAAGATGCCTTACTCAATCAACCCGTTGTAGACCAGAATGTCAATGGTGATTTTGGCTCTTATGCTGACACAAATTTTGATGGGGAAATACAAGTAAGTGAAGCTGAAGCGATTGTTTCACTTAACATTTCTTTATTTCAAATAGCATCTCTAGAAGGAATTCAGCACTTCACAAATCTTGAAGTACTAGATTGTAATAGAAATAGCTTAACAACTTTAGAGCCTTTAAGCGGTTTAAGTAGTTTATTGAGTCTAAATTGTGGATGGAATCCTTTGGCCTCTTCAGAAAGCATAAGTGCGTTAACAAATCTTAATTGGTTAACATGCGATGAAAGTGATTTAACGGAATTAGATTTAAGTTCATTTTCTAATCTAACCTTTTTAGATTGCAGTAAAAACAATATTACGTCTCTAAATCTTACAGGCGCAAATTCTATTGAAACGCTTAAGTGTTTTGATAACATGCTTACAAGTTTAGACGTAACTAACCTTACTACATTAAAGTATATTAGCTGCAGCGTAAATCAAATTACCCAATTAGATGTTAGTGCATTAGTAAATTTAGAAGAGTTACAATGCACTAGCAATAACTTAAGCTCTTTAGATGTGAGTGGTTTTGAAAACTTAACCCATCTAATATGTCGATACAACTCGCTAAGCGATCTTAATATCTCTAATGCTACAAATCTCACCTTTCTTGATGTAAGATATAACGAGCTATCCTCGCTGGATCTAAGTGGATTTGAAAACCTTGATAGCGTAAGAATTAATGATAATAACTTAGTATCATTAGATGTTTCTGAATCATCTATAGAATCTCTTTACTGCCAAAACAATCAATTGAGCACTTTAGATATTACACTTGCTCCTAACATAAGAATACTAGATTGTAGCTCAAATAATTTAGCATCTCTATTTGTGAAAAATGGTATTGACCAAGTATCTTTAGGTATTTCTGGGAACCCAAATCTAGAGTTCATTTGTGGAGATAACTTTCAACTAGAAGATATTCAAAACAAATTAGATTTGCTAGGTTACAACACTGTTGTAAACTCTTATTGTTCCTTTAATCCTGGAGGCACTTATTTTACTATTAGCGGCAATAATATTTTAGATTTAGACGCTAATGGTTGTGATGTCAGCGATATGCCTTTTCCTAATTTAAAATTCTCAATAGATAATGGAACAAGCATGTACCAACAAATAGCCAATGATTCTGGTAACTATGAATTAAATGTTGAAGAAGGCTCATATACTATAACTCCAATATTAGAAAATCCAGACTATTTTTCCATTTCACCAACAAGCATATCTGTAGATTTTACTTCTGAAACAAGCCCAATTATTCAAGATTTTTGCCTTATACCAAACGGAACATATTCAGATCTTGAAATCACACTTATACCTTTGAACAATGCAGTTTCAGGCTTTGATGCTGACTACAAGTTAATATACAAAAACAAAGGAACTACCATATTATCTGATGTTATAGATCTTACATTTGAAGATGATGTCTTGAATCTTACTTCTGCCGATCCACTGCCAGATGTTCAAATTGAAAATACACTAAACTGGAATTTCACTAACCTATTACCACTAGAAGAAAGAACCATTTTTTTTACAATGCATTTAAATAACCCTATGGAATCTCCTGCTTTAAATGCTGGTGACATATTAAATTTTGTAGGAGTCATCAATCCAGTTAATGGAGATCAAACTCCAAATGACAATGTTACAACCTTAAATCAAACCATTTTTAATTCCTTTGACCCAAATGATAAAACTTGCCTAGAAGGTTCTATTATTACGCCAGACTTAATTGGAGACTATGTTCATTACCTTATTCGTTTTGAAAACATTGGAACAATAAATGCCACTAACGTTGTAGTAAAAGATATTATTGACACCACTAAATTTAACTTAGAATCATTGTTTTTAATCGATGCTAGTCATGAATTTGATATAAGGATCGAAAATAATAGCATCGAATTTATTTTCGAAAACATCAATTTACCTTTTGACGATGCTAATAATGATGGTTATGTTGCATTCAAATTAAAAACACTTGACACTTTGGTTGAAGGTGATATGTTTGAAAATGATGCTGAAATATTTTTTGATTACAATTATCCTATCGACACAAATATTGCACAGACAAGTATAGAACAGTCATTAAGTTTAGTGGATCATCAAACTGTTAACCTCGAAATTTATCCAAATCCTGTAAAAAATATATTAACCATCAAAGCAAAATACCCTATACAATCTATTACAATTTATGATATTTCAGGTCGTCTGATTGACACTGTGTTAGCTTTAAATGAAAGCCTATTTGAATATGACTCTAGTGAACTCTCGCGAGGTGCTTATGTTGCTAAGATAAAAATGGATAATGGAATATACGTTAAGAAGATCGTTAAAGAATAGTTTCAATTATAACTACGAGATTAAGCGATTATAGGACGAATTGAATTTGAAAAACTAAAAATTTATAATTACGACAATGAAGAACTTTACACTTTTTCTACTTATCTTATTATTCCCCGTTAAGCAAGATTTTAAGATTAATTTTAATTTCGGAAAAGCAGATAATTCTGAAACGTTTCAAGCCAAAAACCAATATTTAAATACCATTGATTTTTCAAAATATAAATTCAACACTTCAGACGGAAAACAAACTAACATAACATTAGAAGAAGAGAAAATTTATATTTTAGATTTTTGGTATTTAGAATGTGCACCTTGTGTAAAAGACCATGAAGTTATTGCAGAATATATTGATACTAAAAAGAATAAAAAAATTGAGGTTATTGGAATGTCTATTGACAGAAGTAAAAGCAAATGGGAGACCTATTTAAAAACACATCAATATAATTGGACTAATTATAACCAATTTGGTTTTAATGAAACACTTTATAAAAATTTAGAAATACAATTATTTCCGACTTATATAGTTGTAAATAGTAAAGGAAACATACTTCATAAATCTAATCGATTTAAACACGCTTTAAGTTTTGTAGAAGAAGCTAATCTAGTAACAGACTAACCAAACTGATTATTTTAGAATAAAAATTCATGGAATTATCAGAAATGTACTTCTGGATGATAATTATTATTTGTGGGGTTTTGAACGTCCCCATAATAGTTTTGACTGAAGATTTGAAAACTAAAAACAGATATAAGAAATACCTTAAAATTTCTTTTATTATTGGTCTAATTGGAATAATAATGCTTTTAACTGATTGGAATTACCTCTGTGGTTACCAGTGTTTAGTGTATACGTTCTCGCCATTTGTAACATTACTCATCTGCAAAGCTGTAATGATATTATCTAAAAAAATCACCAAAAAAGAAGGTTTTCAGATATATAGAAAACAACAAATTATTGGTACCTCTAAAATAGAACTCTCTGACGGAATTTATCAAAAAAATAATGGAGATTTAAAATATGGAGGATATTATAGTTGGTATACTTCTTTTATATCAGCAACACCTGTTATTATTCTATTTATAATATTAATTATTATAAGAGAGAATACGTGTTGATTTAATTATGAGGTAACTTTGTTCTCAGGAATTTAAGATTCAGGAGCCAATTCCACTTCCAAACCTTCCATCTCTGGTGTCATTTGAATTTGACAACCTAAACGCGAATTATCCTTTACATAAAACGCTTCAGACAACATCGCTTCTTCATCGTCTTGCATTTCCGGTAATTCAGTATCGCTTAATACATAACATTGGCAAGAAGCACACATAGCCATACCTCCACAGATGCCGATGGTGCCTTCTGGAGCTAGCTCGTAAGAACGAACTACCTCCATTAAGTTCATAGCCATGTCTGTAGGAGCTTCAATTTGATGCTTTACACCTTCTCGATCTATAATCGTAATATTTATATCTGCACTGTCCATTAGTCTATTGCTTTTACCACTGCCTTTGGAGCTTCTTTACGAGTTCCATCAAATCCATTAACACCAGCAACAGTAGTATATTTTAAAACATAGCGTTTTCCTGGATTAATAATTTGATAAGCTGATTGACACATTAATGTAGCTTCGTGAAATCCACAAAGAATCAATTTCAATTTTCCCGGATATGTATTTACATCTCCAATGGCATAAATACCTGGTATGTTAGTTTGATAATCTAATGCATTATTAACTTTTATGGCATTTTTTTCAATCTCTAGTCCCCAATTCGCAATAGGTCCAAGCTTAGGAGATAATCCAAACAAAGGAATAAAGTGATCGCATTCTACTTCAAATTCTTTTTCAATATGTTGCGCTTGTTTTACAACGATAGCTTCAACCTTATCATCACCAACAATTCCAGTAACTTCAGCTGGAGTGATTAAATTTATTTTTCCACTATTTTTTAATTCTTGAACTTTTTCTACAGAATCTAAATGACCTCTAAACTCGTTTCTTCGGTGAATTAAGGTCACGCTTTCTGCTATATCACTTAAAAATATACTCCAATCTAAAGCCGAATCTCCACCACCAGCAATAACCACCTTTTTACCGCGATATATTTCAGGTTCTTTAATCATGTACTCAACACCTTTATCTTCAAAATCGGTGATGTTATGAATTAAAGGTTTACGTGGCTCAAAACTTCCTAAACCACCTGCAATAGCAACCACAGGAGCTTGGTGTTTTGTACCTTTATTAGTGGTAACGATAAACGTACCGTCCTCTTGTTTTTCTATGGTTTCTGCACGTTCACCTAAAGTAAATCCAGGTTCAAACTGCTTACATTGCTCCATTAATTTATCCGTTAAATCGCCTGCTAAAATCTCTGGATATGCAGGAATATCATAAATCGGTTTTTTCGGATAAAGCTCTGTACATTGCCCTCCTTGTTGTGGTAATGCATCAATTAAATGACATTTTAATTTTAAAAGTCCGGCTTCAAAAACAGTAAAAAGTCCAGTTGGACCAGCCCCAATAATAAGTATATCTGTTGTAATCATCTAGTTCCTGCGAAAGCAGGAATCTAAAGACTACTGCTTTATTTTTTTATATTAAAAACCTACAAGATTTGTAATTCGACACCTCTCAGTTACCATCTTATAGGTTAAATTTATTTACAATTACAAAACTACTAATGTGATTTTAATCGGAATGTGATAAATGTCACATTATTTTTCAACATTAATAACTTTTTCGATTTGTGGTGCGTATTTTTTAATGGTCATCTCTACACCAGACTTTAAAGTCATTTGGTTAACACTGCAAGATGTACAAGCACCAACTAGTTGTACTTTTACTAGTCTATCATCCTCGATAGATAATAAATTAATATCACCACCATCACTTTGTAGAAAGGGACGAATTTCATCCAATGCTTTTTCTACGTTTAATCTAATATCCTCTGAATTCATTTTAATTCTTATTATCCTCATTCTTTCCACTCTAAACGAGAAGAAAATTAATGACTAATTATTTTTTAGCGGCAGAGCAACCTGCCATGGTTGTAATCTTTATTGCTTCCGTAGCTGGTAAGTCCTCATTTCTATTAACCACTTGTTGAACAACATCACGAGTAATGGCTTCAAAAGCAGCTTCAATTGGCGTTCCGCTTTGCATTGCTGCTGGTCGTCCTAAATCACCAGCCTCTCTTATACTTTGAATCAATGGAACTTCACCTAAAAACGGTACTTTTAAATCTTCCGCTAAATGCTTGGCTCCTTCTTTTCCAAATATATAATATTTATTATCTGGCAGTTCTGCAGGTGTAAAATACGCCATGTTTTCTATGATTCCTAAAACAGGCACATTAATACTATCTTGTTGAAACATGGCTACTCCTTTTTTAGCATCGGCTAAAGCTACGTTTTGCGGTGTACTTACCACAACAGCACCTGTAATAGGCAAAGCTTGCATTATACTTAAGTGAATATCTCCTGTTCCTGGAGGTAAATCGAGCAATAAGAAGTCTAGTTCTCCCCAAGCGGCATCAAATATCATTTGATTTAAAGCTTTAGAAGCCATTGGGCCTCTCCATATCACCGCCTGGTCTGGTTTTGTAAAAAATCCTATAGATAATACTTTTACTCCGTAATTTTCTACAGGTTTCATCTTAGACTTACCATCCACGTTTACAGATAGAGGTCGCTCGTTAGCAACATCGAACATAATTGGAATAGACGGTCCGTAAATATCTGCATCCAAAACACCGACTTTAAAACCCATCTTAGCCAAGGTAACAGCCAAGTTTGCGGTTACTGTAGATTTACCTACGCCTCCTTTACCAGAAGCCACAGCAACAATATTCTGAATACCAGGAATTGCTTTTCCTTTAATTTCATTTTTTGGTTGTGCTGCTTGTGCATCAACTTTTACATTGACTTTTATCTTCGCTTTTTCATAAACTTCTCTATGAATAGTTTGTAAAATTTCAACTTCGGTTTTTTTACGTGCTTGAAGACTTGGGTTTTTTATTGTAATATCTACAATCACCTCATCAGCAAAAGTAACGACGTTTGTTACAGCTCCACTATCTACCATGTTTTCTCCTTCTCCCGGTGCTGTTATGGTTTTAAGTGCGTTAAGTATATCTTGTTTTATTAGTTTCATATAAATGATAAGACTAGAGAAAATAAAGACTAGAACTTAGACTCAAATTTCTCTTATTAAGATTAATTCTAAAAGCAAAGGTACTTAGAATAGTTTAGAATTAGAACTTCATAAATTGAATTGATTTATGACTGAATTTGATTTATAAATAAGAAAGCAGATTTGTAATTATCAAGTAAAACTACTCACTAAGGAATAAGCCACTTAATTTTCTTTTCAATGTAATAGAGTCTTTATGTTGAAAATTAGATTTTGTTTGATTTACAATGAATTCAGAATCAAACTGACTATGGTTTATACAACCTTCAAAGATGTTTGAATAATATATTTTATTAAACGACATCAACTTAACTCTCAATTTAGTCTTGTAATTACCGTCATATCTTTTCACTGTTGAAAACATAAAATGTTTAGGCTTCAATCTATAATCCTCATGACCTGTACCACACAAAAACTTGTATTGTTTTAAATACTCGATTGGTTTCCATTCCTCATTTTCATCTTTTGCTTCCAATAACATAAACAAATCTTCAACTATAGGTTTTTGTATTATTGTTTCCTGATTGCCAAAATTATAGATATAAACAGGAAACGTGTTATAATGAATTTTACGCCTTTTTTCTAATTCCTTTGTTAGCTCCTCTTCATATTTATTTATTGATAAAGTATCATAAACAGATGAATTTATTTCGTCGTTGACATCAAAACTTGAGTTACGAATTATTGGTGGAGGTGGCGGAGGTGGTGGAAAACTTAAAATATTAAACTCATCGGTATGAAATTTAATTTTACGATTATGAACAAAGACTTTTATGCTATCGTGACTATTTAAGGCAATACTATTATCTGTATAATCTGAAGATTTATATTTAACCTTAAAATTCATATCTAATGAATCCTTTAAATTTATGGCATAAACTATAGGTGTAGAACGTAACATCGATATTGACTCCTCGGTTATTACAGAATCACATTCTTTTGGAGTTATAAAAGGCAATGCTATAGTGTTTTCATTCTTATGACAAGACGTAATAAAAATGAATATTATAAGCAGTTTCTTCATATAAACATTTCAGCAAAAACCACATTTAAAGTTCCTCAGCAGGATCCCAATACACAGCATCTAAATTCTGAATTTGATTATCAACCACCTCAATGCCTTCACTTTCTAAAAGCTGTTGCATTAAATTAGTGCCTTCAAAATGATGCTTCCCTGTTAATAGCCCCTTTCTATTGACAACTCTGTGTGCTGGCACATCTTTTCCATGAGAACCATTCATCGCATAACCTACAATTCTGGCGCTTTTACCAGCACCCAAATATTTTGCAATAGCGCCATAACTAGTTACTTTTCCGTAAGGAATTTTCTTTGCGATCTCATATACTTTTTCGAAAAAACTAAGCGTTTCAGGTTGCATTTAGAATTCCTTTAAAATATTAATTAATGTAACTAATGAAACAAGACCTGTGATAATACCAATACTAAGATTCATGCTTTTTTGAGACGAGAACTTGCTATCTTTTATCTTATCAAAAAAGAAAATATAAAAATATAACATAACAAATGTTCCGGTTGCTGCTCCAGTCACATAGGTAACAATACTTAATTTCTGAAAATCCATCCAACCAAAAGATACTAAAGTAATGGTCATATAGGCTTGGTATGGAATTGGAAAAATATTTAGTGCAGACAACAACATACCATGTAATAATCTGCCGTGTTTACTTTTTATTTCAGTCTCTTCTTTTACTTCTTCCTCTTTTGAAGCTAAAACTAAAAAATATATGGTAATTAATACAAATATCACAAAAGCCACACGTCTTAAGATCTCTACAATATCCGCATGGTTAGACAAATATCTTGCAAAAATAGCCGCTACATACGTTTGAATGTAAACTACAATACAAACACCGGTAGAAAACATAATACCACGACCTGCGCCTTCCTTTAAACTAATTCTTGCTGCTGTCATATTTAACAATCCTGGTGGAATTACACCAATCATAGCGACAAAAAGTCCAAGAAAAAAAATGACAGTAATACTCAAATTTTAGTTGATTTTGAATCTAATATACGTAATTGCTTTGTCTTTCTCTAAATACTGACCTTCGTAAAAGGTCTGAATTTCAGTAACTTCTTCTGGACTACCCTCTAATTTATAAACATTATGGTTGGCATAAAGTACTTCTAAACCTAGACCATGTAATAAGCCAAGCGTGTAGCCATGCATAAACTCGCTATCTGTTTTTAAATGCATTAATCCACCTGGTTTTAATACTTTTTTGTAGCGTTCTAAAAACTGCAAATTGGTCATTCGGTGTTTTGTACGTTGATATTTTATTTGTGGATCTGGAAATGTAATCCAGATTTCATCAACTTCATTGTCGCTAAAAACATGGTCAATAAGTTCTATTTGTGTTCTTATAAAAGCAGCATTAGGAATATCTTCTTCAATTGCCGTTTTTGCTCCTCTCCAAAATCGTGCACCTTTAATATCTATACCAATAAAGTTTTTATTAGCATCGCGTTTTGCTAAGCCAACGGTATACTCACCTTTTCCGCAACCCAATTCTAAAACCAATGGATTGTTGTTTTTAAAAACTTCCGACTTCCATTTTCCTTTTAATTTATACGTTGCATCCACCAATTCTTCACGTGTTGGTTGATACACATTATGAAAGGTTTCATTTTCTCTAAAGCGTTTGAGTTTATTTTTACTTCCCACTAATTATCGATTTATTAATAATTCGGTAAAATTAAGCAAACATTTTAGGTTTACCTTTGTTAAAGACAACCTAATCTATAAATTAGAAAAATTGATATAAGGTGAATACTAAAAAAAGGATATTAGTAGCTCCGCTAAATTGGGGATTAGGACATTCTACACGATGTATTCCTATTATAAATGCTTTAATCGAAAATGGCTTTGAACCTATTATTGCCAGTGATGGAGTTGCTTTAGAATTATTAAAAAAGGAATTCCCAACACTGAGCTCCTTTGAATTACCATCTTACAATATTACGTATGCTAAAAAAGCAAATGGCTTTAAAATTAAGTTGATAAAAGATTCACCACATCTATTAAAAACTATTAAACGCGAAAAAAAAGTTATTAAGGCTTTAGTTGAAACTGAAGCTATTTCCGGTATAATCTCGGATAACAGATTTGGTGTACGTCATAAAACTATTCCATCTGTATTTATTACACACCAATTACGCGTTTTAAGTGGAAATACAACATGGCTAAGCAGTAAATTACATCAAAAAATAATTTCGAAGTTTAATGAATGTTGGGTTCCAGATTATATGGGCACAATTAATTTAAGTGGTGAATTAGGTCATCCTAAAAATTTTGAGGCGCCTGTAAAATATTTAGGTGCCTTAACTCGATTTAAAAAACGAGATGTAGAAACTGAATACAATCTACTTGTTTTACTCTCTGGTCCTGAACCGCAACGCACGTATTTAGAAGAAAAACTTTTAAGTGACTTAAAACACTATAAAGGGCGTGTGCTCTTTGTAAAAGGAAAGGTAGAATCTGAGCAACAGAAAACGGTTACGGACAATGTAATTGTCTATAATTATATGACCAGTGAACAGCTTGAAATTGCCATAAATAAAAGCGACCTTATTCTTAGTAGATCGGGTTATACAACGCTAATGGATTTAGAAAAACTTGAAAAGAAAGCTTTTTTTATACCCACTCCAGGACAGTTTGAACAAGAGTATTTAGCTAAACGGCTATCTTCAGAAAGAATTGCTCCGTATTGTGACCAAGATGATTTTGATATTAATATGCTATCTGAAATTGAAAAATTTAGCGGATTTAAATCTCAAGAATACGAATTAAATTACAAGAAATTATTTGGACTTTTCTAGAGTAAATGAAAACTCACTACCGACTCCTAATTCGCTTTCAATATATATTTTTTCTTCGTGCCCTTCAATAATATGTTTTACAATAGATAATCCCAATCCAGAACCACCTTCTTTACGAGAACCACTCTTGTCTACACGATAAAAACGTTCAAATAGACGCTGAAGATTCTCTTTTGCAATACCTTCTCCATTATCAGTAACTCTGATAATAGCTTTGTTTTTTATAAGATTCTCTATACTTACTTCTGTGGTTCCTTTTTCGCGTCCATATTTTATAGAGTTAACAACAAGGTTGGTTAAAACTTGCTGGATACGTTCTTTATCGGCATAAACCATTATAGGCTCAGGATAATCAATATCAAAAGTTAAGGTAATGTGTTTTTTAGCAGATTTCATTTCAAAAAGATCAAACACATTTTGAACCACTTTAACCATATCAAAATTTTCTTTTTCTAAACTCAAATCACCAACTTCTAGTTTGGTAATCATATCTAAATCTTTGATAATATAGGTTAGACGTTCAACCCCTTTAGTGGCTCTAGCTAAATATTTATTTTTGATTTTTTCGTCTTTTATATCTCCTTCTAATAAGGTCAGTAAATAGCTTTGTACGGTAAATAAAGGTGTTTTTAGTTCGTGAGAGACATTACCAATAAATTCTTTGCGATATTCTTCTCTAATTTTTAGTGTTTCAATTTCAAACTTTTTGTTTTTGGCGTATTTATCAATTTCTTTTGTTAACGTTCCCATATCTGTAGTTATGGGTTGCCGTCTTAGACTTGTCGATTCTAAAAGGGTTAAATCGTCGTATATTTTCTTAACACGTCTGTATATAAATCGCTCAACCCGATACTGAATAATAAGAAAAGTAAACGGAAAACATGTTAATGGATAAAAAATAAAGTGCCAGTTAATTATATGGTAATATTGCAAAAAAGCACTTACAAGCAACGTCGTAAACAACGTAACATATAGTGCTGTTCGCAAGGCAAACTTATATGATTTCTTAAGAGTTTTATGTTGCATTAGTCTACAAACTTGTAACCAACACCTTTTACGGTTTTAAAGGATTTATCTCCTATTTTTTCACGCAGTTTTCTAATGTGGACATCGATGGTTCTTCCGCCTACAACGACTTCATTTCCCCAGACCTTATCCAAAATCTCGTCGCGTTTAAAAACCTTACCTGGTTTGGTTGCTAGCAAAGATAACAATTCAAACTCTTTTCTAGGCAAAGCGGTTTCTTTACCATTTATTGTAATTTTATACTCTTCTTTATAAATTACTAAATCACCAATTTCCATTACCGTTTCAACATTACTTTCAGAATGCTTTAAACGTCTCAGCAAAGCTTTCACTTTACTAATTAAAACTTTAGGCTTTATAGGTTTTGAGATATAATCATCTGCACCAGCTTCAAAACCGGCTACTTGCGAGTAGTCTTCACCTCTTGCAGTTAAAAACGTAATAATCGTTTCGCTTAGATTAGGCTCCTCTCTAATACGTTCACAGGCCTCAATGCCATCCATTTTTGGCATCATTACATCAATTATAATTAAATGAGGTTGATGTTTTTTAGCTAATTTAACGGCTTCTTCTCCATTTTCACCTTTAATAACTTGATAGCCTTCAGCAGACAAATTAAAACCTACTATTTCTAAAATATCTAGGTCATCATCAACTAATAATATCTTAATATCTCTCTTTTTCAATTGAATTACGTTTTAAATAATTGTAAATATAATTTATATCTCTATTAACCACCTGTAAATATGTAATTGATAACAATTCCCTAACATTAAAATTCTAAAATCTTGACTACTAGAAACACCTGAAATTTACGATGTTATCATATTGTAAAATGATAAGTATTAACGATTCTGATTATTAAAGTTAAGGATTTGTTGTTATATTTGTTACTTAAACCTTATAAAATAAAATTATGAAAAAAATTTACTTTTTATTACTTACATTACTAGTAGCTTCCTTTTCTTTTGGACAGGACATGATAATTACTGGTGCTTTTGATGGACCACTTACGGGAGGTACACCAAAATTAATTGAAATTTATGTCGTTAATGATATTGCTGATTTATCAACTTACGGATTTGGATCTGCAACCAATGGTGGAGGTACAGATGGTGAAGAACTTACTTTTGCTGGTTCTGCATCTGCTGGAGATTTTATTTATGTTGGTTTTGAAGGATCTGGTGGATCTGAAAACCCAGGATCAACAAATGCTTATTTTGGTATAACTCCGGATTATATTGATAGTAATGCTGCTATTAATGGAGATGATGCTCTTGAAATTTTCTCGGGTGGAGCTGTAATTGACACTTTCGGAGATATTAATAATGATGGAACTGATACAGCTTGGGAATATTTAGATGGTTGGGCTTATCGTGTTGACGGTACAGGACCTGATGGATCAAATTTTGTTGAATCTAATTGGACTTTTAGTGGTCCTAATGCTGTTGATGGCTGTACAGATAATACATCTTGTGCTTCTATATTTCCTATTGGCACATACTCTACTGTTGGAAGCACCGCTCCTAGCATTACAATAACGAGTCCTAGTAATAATTCTGCTTTAGCACCTGGTACAACTAGTGTAACCTTATCAATTAATGTTCAAAATTTTAATGTTGGTGCAACTACTGGTGGATTTGATGGTCATATTCATTGGACAATAAATGGTACTGCTCAACCAATGAAATACGATACCAACGATGAAATTTTAACTGTTACAGATGGTCAATCTTACACGGTTTTTATGCAACTAGTTGATAATAGCCATACTCCTATAGCACCTGCTGTTGATACTACTATAATGTTTAGCGTTGCATCTTTAAACCAAGTCGCTAGCATCACTGAATTAAGAGCTGGTACACTTGGTGAAACTTACGAATTAACAGGTGAAGCTATTATATCCTATATTGTTACTGAAGGTAATAGAAACCAAAAATACATCCAAGATGGTGGTGCTGGGATCTTAATCGATGATACTGCTGGTTTATTAAGTACTGCTTTTAGTAATGGTGATGGTATTACAGGCTTAAGAGGACAGCTTACTGAATATGCTAATACACTTCAGTTTATTCCAACTCAGAATGTAGCAAGTGCGTCTTCTACAGGTAACACATTAACTCCAATCGTTGTGAGTGTTTCAGATCTTTTAAACAATGGAGAAAACTACGAAAGCCGATTAATTACTATTAACAGTGCAACATTTGCTGATGCTGGTACATTTACAGATAACACAAATTACAACATTTCTGAAGGTGCTGATACTACAATTTGTAGAGTTGCATTTGGTGACGAAGATTTAATTGGTACTGATATACCTACAACTGCTGTAAGTATTACAGGTTTAGGTGGTCAGTTCGATGACGATTATCAAATTTTCCCAAGATACACTAGCGATATTGCAGCACCATTAAGTGTTACTAATTTTAATGCTACTACTTTTAGCTTATATCCTAACCCAACAAACACTGGGTCTGTTTCAATCTCTTCTACAAATAGCGATGCTATCTCTGTGCAAGTATTTGATATCTTAGGTAAGCAAGTTAAAAACCAAACTATAACCAACAACACGTTAAATGTTGCTAACTTAAAGTCTGGTGTTTACATTGTAAAAATTACTCAGAATAATGCTTCTACTACTAAGAAATTAGTGATTAAGTAAGTATAAATTTTAATACCTATTAAAAGCGTCCCGAAAATTATCGGGACGCTTTTTTATTTTCCATATTTTTGCAGAATGATATCTAAAGACTCCATTTTTAATATAAAATCCAATGCCGAATTCGATGATCTAGCTTTGGAAGTTTTTAAATTTCAGTTTAATAACAACAAAGTCTATCGTTCATTTTGCGATTTATTGTATAAACATCCTTCAGATATAAAACAAGTTTCTGAAATTCCATTTTTACCGATTCAATTTTTCAAATCTCATGAGGTTTTAAGTTCTTCTTTACCAATTCAAAAAACATTTAGCAGCTCTGGCACAACAGGAAGTATTACGAGTAAACATTTAGTTACAGACTTAAATCTCTACGAAGAGAGCTATCTAAAAGCGTTTAAGCACTTTTATGGGACTATTGAAGACTATGTAGTCTTAGCATTATTGCCATCTTATTTAGAACGCGATGGTTCTTCACTGATCTATATGGTAAATGATTTAATTGAAAAATCTAATCAAATTGAAAGTGGATTTTACCTCAACAACCTTGAAGAATTAGCAAATACACTAAAAACACTTGAAGCTAAACAACAAAAAACATTACTCATAGGAGTTTCCTTTGCATTATTAGATTTGGTTGAAGCCTATCAACTAAATTTGAAACATACCATAATTATGGAAACAGGAGGCATGAAGGGTAGACGAAAAGAAATTATTAGGCAAGAGTTACATCAAACTTTACAAACCGGTTTTGGAGTTAACCAAATACATAGCGAATACGGCATGACAGAACTTTTAAGTCAGGCCTACTCTAAAGGTAATGGTGTTTTTGAATGTCCACCTTGGATGAAAATACTAACGCGAGATACTGAAGATGCACTCACTATCCAACAACCAAATAAAACAGGAGGTATTAATGTTATTGATTTAGCAAATTTAAATTCGTGTTCATTTATTGCGACTCAAGATTTAGGAAAAGTCGATGACAATGGCCAGTTTGAAATCATCGGAAGATTTGATAATTCAGATATTAGGGGCTGTAATTTAATGGCTTTGTAAATTGCATTTGCATTCAAAATAAAAACTAGAATGCTAATAAAACTGCTACCTACACTCCACCAAAAATAATCTTATGAATTTTATTGTAAGGAACTAAAATTACTCACGACTTAGTAACAGCTATGAAAAAGTAAGATTTTCAAAAGTTGATTGATTGGTTAGAAGTGTCCGAAAGTAATTTTGGGCACTTTTTTTATGCATAATAAAACCTGTCAGGTTTTTTGGAGCCCAACAGGTCTGAATATATTTTTAAAATTTGAATATTAAACGACTTCTAAAATGAAGTTTGTTTTCTTTCCTCTACTAAGAATAATATATTTATCGTGAATTAAATCTTCCGCAGATAACATATAGTCCTCTTTTACTTTTTCTTTATTTACTGCTACAGCATTTTCTTTTAAAGCACGTCTTGCATCACCATTAGAACTCAAAAAATCAGTTTTCGCTGCTAATGCACCTATCATATCTAAACCTTCTTCAAATTCTGATTTTGAAATCTTAGCATGTTTTACACCTTCAAAAACATCTAAAAACAAAGACTCTGACAATTGTTTAATCTCATTTTTAAAGTCTTTGCTAAACAATATTTCCGATGCTTTTACCGCATTATCATAATCATCTTTACTGTGCACAAATACTGTTACTTCTTCAGCCAAACGTTTTTGTAATAATCTTAAATGCGGAGTTTCTTTATGAGCTGCAATTAAAGTTTCAATCGTTTCTTTATCTAAAAACGTAAAAATTTTAATATACTTTTCAGCATCTTCATCACTAGAATTCAACCAAAACTGGTAAAATTTGTAAACTGATGTTTTATCTGCATCTAACCAAATATTTCCTCCTTCAGACTTACCAAATTTAGAACCGTCTGCTTTTGTAATTAAAGGACATGTCATGGCATAAGCTTTTGCTTGGTCTTCACCATCGTGCATTCGTCTAACCAGTTCAGTTCCTGTCGTAATATTTCCCCATTGGTCGCTACCTCCCATTTGTAGTTTACAACCCATGGTTTTATACAAATGATGAAAATCGTAGCCTTGAATCAATTGGTACGTAAACTCTGTAAAAGACATCCCTACATTGCCTTCATCACCACTTAGACGCTTTTTTACAGAATCTTTAGCCATCATGTAATTTACGGTAATACGTTTACCAACATCTCTAGCAAAATCTATGAAGCTAAATTCTTTCATCCAATCATAGTTATTCACTAAAACCGGAGCGTTTTTTTCAGTTGAATTAAAATCTAAAAAACGAGATAATACACTTTTTATTCCTGCGACATTATGAGCTAAAGCCACTTCATCTAATAAATTACGCTCATCACTTTTCCCAGAAGGATCACCAATCATACCTGTAGCACCACCAACCAAAGCAATAGGTTTGTGACCTGCCTTTTCTAAATGAACTAATAAAATAATTGGCACTAAGCTACCAATGTGTAATGAATCTGATGTAGGATCAAAACCAATATAGGCAGTAGTCATCTCATTGTCTAATTGTTCTTCTGTTCCTGGCATGATATCATGTACCATTCCTCTCCAACGTAATTCTTCTACAAACTTGTTTGCCATTATTTTTTAGTTTCAAATTGATTTGCGCAAAGATAAGTTTCCACCTTTAAAGACAAAAGACAATTTTAACTCAATTTAGCGATTGTAAAATTTATTAGACTTGAAAACTTATATAATGAAAATTCACATTTTAAATAAGGCTTAAAAAACGTAACTTTACCCAATGATTCTAGTAACAGGAGGTACAGGTTTAGTTGGTTCGCATTTACTTTTTCAACTTTTAAAAAGTAATGAACCGATACGTGCAATATATCGACGAGAGAAAACGCTAGCACGTGTAAAAAACGTTTTTTCCTACTTTTCGGATGATGCTGAAACGCTTTTTAATAAAATTGAATGGGTTGAAGCAGATGTTAATGATATACCTAAACTTCAAGATGCATTTAAAGGCGTTACACACGTTTATCATTGTGCTGCTTTTGTTTCTTTTGAGCCTAATAAGTATATAGAGTTAAGACGGATTAATATTGAAGGCACGGCCAACATCGTTAACTTATCTATAAGTCATAAGGTTAAAAAATTATGTTATGTAAGTACTATCGCGGCAATTGGACATCATAGCAATCCTGAAAAATTAATAGATGAGCAAACCGAATGGAGTCCTGAAGACGATAATAGCGTGTATGCGATTACTAAATACGGAGCAGAGCTTGAAGTGTGGCGAGGCACTCAAGAAGGCTTAGATGCCGTAATTATTAATCCTGGAATTATTTTAGGAGCTGGCTATTGGAATGGTGGAAGCAGTGGCAGTTTGTTTAAGCGAATTTATAACGGTACGCCGTATTACACTTCTGGCGTTACTGGTTATGTAGACGTTTGGGATGTCACAAATGCTATGGAACAGTTGATGAAAGGGAGTATTAAAAATGAAGGTTTTATTTTAGTCTCAGAAAATTTAAGCTTTAAATCCTTTTTTACAAAAGTAGCAACATATTTAGATGTTAAGCCACCTACAAAAGAAGCCAAATCTTGGTTATTGGGAATTGGCTGGAAATTAGATTGGCTAAATCATAAGCTTTTGGGTAAACGCAGGCGATTAGCTAAACAAACGGCAAAATCTGCGGTAAGCATTACAAATTATGATGCATCAAAAATAAAAAACAGTATCAATTTTGAATTCAAATCAATAGATACAAGTATAGAAGAGGTCAGTAAATTATTCCTTAAACATCTTTAGGTTTCGCGTTCTTTAAACCTGCGGTATCTATAGTCTTTACATTAGAATCTTTTGGAATTCTTCGTTTTTTTGATATAGAATCTCGACGTCTTTTAATAGAATCGGTTTCCATTTCTCTTAAATCATCATAATATTCCTTTTCGGATTCGAGACGTGCCTTTACATTATCAACTATTTCCTTATAAGTTTCAGTATCAAAAGCGTAATACGTGTTGCTTTCAGCAAATCGAATACTATCTACATTATGTTTTTTTAAAATATAAAATTCTGGATCTAAATCATTTTTTTCCAAAGTCGCCCTATTAACTCCTTTAGCTGCATTCATAACATATAAATCATACAGCAAATCAGTCATTTGCGCTTTTGATATTAAATCATCTGGTTTTTCGGGTTTATTAATACCATCGCAGGCCAAAATTACAATCCCAAATACCAATACAATACTGATTTGCTTTAACATCTTATCTATCAAAAGTTAGTCGTTGTCCTGCTTTAACGCCTAAAACATTGAAATTATTATACACCAATTGCCCGTTTACAAAGGTATGCGTAATTCTACTTTTAAATGTGTTGCCTTCAAAAGGAGACCAACCACATTTGTAAAGAATATTACTTTTATTAACGGTCCATGGACTTTGAGGATCTACAATTACTAAGTCAGCAAAATAACCTTCCTTAATAAAACCACGTTTTTCAACGTTGAATAATATAGCAGGATTATGGCAGGCCTTTTCCACAATTTTTTCAACTGAAATTTTCCCTTGATGATGTGCTTCCATCAAAGCTACCAAAGCATGCTGCACTAATGGTCCACCAGAAGGAGCATTCATATAGTTATTCGTTTTCTCTTCTAAAGTATGTGGCGCATGGTCTGTAGCAATGACATCTATTCTATCATCCAATAAAGCCTTCCAAAGTTGGTCTCTATCTTTTGATGTTTTCACTGCCGGATTCCATTTAATATGACTTCCTTTTTTTGCATAATCTTCATCTGAAAACCACAAGTGATGCACACAAACCTCAGCCGTAATCTTTTTATCCTTTAGTGGGATTTTATTTGAAAACAATTTGGTTTCTTTTCCTGTTGATAAATGAAATACATGCAATCGCGCTCCAGTTTTCTTAGCTAATTCAATCGCTTTTGAAGACGATAAATAACACGCTTCTTCACTTCGGATGATAGGATGTAATTCCATTGGAATATCATCTCCATATTCTGCTTTATATTTTGCTAAGTTGGCTTTTATAGTCGCTTCGTCTTCGCAATGCACCGAAATCACCATATCTGTGCTCGAAAATATTTTTTCAATCACTTTAGGATCATCAACCAGCATATTTCCTGTAGAAGACCCTAAAAATAATTTTAAACCTGCAACGGTTTTAGGATCTACTTTTAGAATTTCGTCCAAATTATCATTGGTACCTCCAAACATAAACGAGTAATTAGCGTAAGACGAGTTTGCAGCAATATCAAATTTCTCTTCTAACTTTTCTACTGTTGTAGTTTGTGGATTGGTATTTGGCATCTCTATAAACGAGGTAATACCACCAGCGATAGCCGCTTTAGATTCCGACTCTATGTTGGCTTTATGCGTTAATCCTGGTTCTCTAAAATGAACTTGGTCGTCAATCATTCCTGGAAATACATAGTTTCCTTCAACATCAATAACCAACATGTCGGCAGATTTGACACTTATAGATATATCAATTTCCTTTATAATATTGTCTTCAATAAGAATGTCACCTTCAACAATTTTTCCTTCGTTGACAATTCTTGCGTTTTTTATGAGGGTATTTCGCTTCATGTATCTTTTACTTAGTAAATAAGCTTTTAATTTTTAAACTAATAACTCCAAAAATAGCTTCGGTAATAATGCCTCCACTCATTTTAGATTTACCTTTGGTTCTATCCTTAAAAATAACTGGTATTTCTACAATTTTAAAACCTTTATTATGGGCTTTGAATTTCATTTCAATTTGAAACGCATAACCGACGAATTTTATTTTCTTAAGATTTATAGCTTCTAAAACAGCTCTTTTATAGCAAATAAATCCGGCTGTGGAATCCTTAACTTTCATCCTCGTTATTAATCTTACATAGCGCGACGCGCCATAAGACAAAAGAATACGGGACATTGGCCAATTAACAACCGTAATACCTTTAACGTAACGAGAGCCTACTGAAACATCTGCCCCATCAACTGCACAAGCCTTATATAGCCTTATAAGATCTTCTGGACTATGTGAAAAATCTGCATCCATTTCAAAAATGTACTGATATGATTTTTCTAAAGCCCATTCAAATCCCGCAATGTAAGCCGTACCCAAACCACTCTTTTCAGTCCGCTCTAATAAAAATAAGCGATCTTTAAATTCTTTTTGCAAACGTTTTACTGTGTCACCTGTTTTATCTGGTGAATTATCATCTACAATAAGCACATGGAATTCTTTTTGCTGTGCAAACACAGCTCTGATGATTGATTCTGCGTTTTCAATCTCGTTATAGGTAGGGATTATGACAATTGCGTCAGACATTAACTCACTTTTAAACACTCTTTTTGAGTGACTTTTAGAATTTGAACAAAAATAAAGTTTTTAACGGATTAAATACTAGAATTAACTTTTTTGATAGATATGAATAGTACTTATAATAGTCAGCTCATTTTTTTATAATTTAGCGGCATGCGAAATTATATAACACACGAGTGGTTTACCATTTTTACAATCATAGGATTGTTTACCATCGTGGTTGCAAAATATTTGAATACGTTGCGATTTAATGATTTCTTGTATGTTATAGGTAATTCTAAATACCTTAAAATATATGCTAAGGATCAAAAATTTATAGATCAGTTTGATAGCTTTCTGTTTGTAAACCTCTCGCTATCCTTAAGTATTTTCATCTATTTTACGTATAACACGTTTATAGCACCTGTTAGTTTTGAGCTTATTTCGTTCCTTAAATTATTGTTTGCCATTTCTACTATCTTAATTATAAAAACCCTTTTGGAACGCTTAATTGGAAGCCTTTTTGAAATGGATAGTTTAATAGATGACTACTTATTTCAAAAGACAACTTTTAAGAATTTTTCTGGGCTTATATTTTTAATTGCGAATTTGTTTTTATTATACACGGATACAGGTATGAATATTATCATAATCTCAGCTTTATCTGTGGTTTTCCTTATAAATCTCATTGGATTTTTATCTTCATATAAAACCCATCAAAAGTTAATTAATCCAAATTTTTTCTATTTTTTATTGTATCTTTGCGCTCTCGAAATTGGCCCTTATGTACTTTTATTTAAGGTCATTAGGGAGTATAACGTTTAAAACACCCAGTTTACGTATGAAAGTGAAAACAATTTTAGTATCACAACCAGAGCCTAAAATAGAGAACTCCCCATACTTTGATTTGCAAGAAAAGCAAAAAGTAAAAGTAGACTTTAGACCTTTTATTCATGTTGAAGGAGTATCCTCTAAGGATGTGAGACAACAAAAAGTTGATCTTACTAAATATACCGCTATTATACTTACAAGTAGAAATTCAGTAGATCACTTCTTTAGGGTCGCAGATGAATTACGCTTTAAAGTTCCAGATTCTATGAAATATTTCTGCCAATCTGAAGCTGTTGCCTATTATTTACAGAAATATGTGGTGTATAGAAAACGTAAAATTTACGTAGGTAAACGCACGTTTGAAGATTTAATGCCTTTGATAAAAAAATATAAAGACGAATCGTTTCTATTACCAACTACAGATAAAGTTAAACCTATTATACCTGAATTATTAGATAAATTAGGTGTTAATTGGAAACAAGCTACTTTTTACAAAACAGTAATTAGCGATTTATCAGACTTATCAAATGTTACTTATGATATATTGGTTTTCTTTAGCCCTTCTGGGATAGATTCTTTATTTCATAACTTCCCTAATTTTGAACAAAAAAACACACGTATTGCTGTATTTGGAAACACAACCGTAAATGCAGTTAAAGAAAAAGGATTGCGTGTAGATATTTCTGCACCAACACCTGAAACTCCTTCTATGACCATGGCATTACAGAAGTATATTGATGCTGTGAATAAAGGGAAATAATAAAAGAAATATTACTTCATATAAAAAAGCGATTCTAAATATAGAATCGCTTTTTTTAGTTTATAAGAATTAAGGTCTAAAATGCATAACGTTGTGGACCACCACGTCTCACTTCTTCAGAAGCATAAGATTCAAACTTCTTAAAGTTCTCCCTAAACGCATTAGATAATTTAAATGCCATAGTATAATAAGCTTTGTCGTCATTCCAAGTCGTTCTTGGACTCAACACTTCTGTTGGTACTCCAGGACATGTTCTTGGTTGCGCCACTCCAAATACCGAATGAATATGATAATCTTCATAAGTGTAATCCTTTAAATCACCATTTAAAGCTGCATTAATCATAGCGCGCGTGTATTTTAATTTCATACGTGTCCCTACACCATAAGGACCACCTGTCCAACCTGTATTTACTAACCATACATTTACGTTAGCATCTTTCATCTTTTTACTTAACATCTTAGCATATTCCGTTGGATGTAATGGCATAAAAGGCGCACCAAAACAAGCCGAAAAGCTTGGTACAGGCTCTACTACTCCAGCTTCTGTACCAGCTACTTTAGCAGTATAGCCAGAAATAAAATGATAAGCCGCCTGACTCGGTGTTAATTTAGATATTGGAGGTAGAACTCCAAAGGCATCCGCTGTTAAGAAAAATATATTCTTCGGGTTTTCACCAATTGAAGGTTTTCGAATGTTGTCTATATGATAAATAGGGTAACTTACCCTTGTGTTTTGCGTAATAGAAGTATCTTGAAAATTAACATGCCCTTTATCATCTAGGATTACATTCTCTAAAATTGCTCCTTTTTTAATCGCTGCAAAAATCTCGGGTTCTTGCTCTTGAGATAAATTAATTACCTTCGCATAACAGCCTCCTTCGAAATTAAATACCGTATTCTCTGCTGTCCATCCATGTTCATCATCACCAATTAAACTACGATTAGGATCCGTAGAAAGGGTTGTTTTCCCTGTTCCAGATAAACCGAAGAAGATCGCGGTATCATCATCTTTACCAACATTAGCACTACAGTGCATTGGTAATGTATTTTTAAATACAGGAAGTATAAAATTTAAAGCAGAAAAGATTCCTTTTTTAATTTCACCTGTATAGCCCGTTCCACCAATTAACGCAATCTTACGTGTAAAATCCAAAATTGCAAAGTTATGTTGGCGTGTACCATCTACTTCAGGATCAGCCATAAAACCTGGAGCATTTACCACGGTCCACTCTGGCGAAAAGTCTTTTAATTCATCTTCCGAAGGGCGTAAAAACATATTATAAGCAAACATGTTACTCCAAGGGTATTCATTAATGACTCTAATATTTAATTTGTAATTTTCATCTGCACAAGCGTAACTATCGCGCACATAAATCTCCTTTTCAGATAAATAATCAGCAACTTTATCGTAAAGTTTTTGGAATTTATCACCATCAAAAGCAATGTTAATATTTCCCCACCAAACTTTATCTTTGGTGATGTCATCTTTAACAATAAATCTGTCCAATGGAGAACGACCTGTAAATTCACCTGTATTAACCGCTAAAGCACCAGAAGAAGACTCTACTCCTTGTCCTTTTGCAATAGTTTCAGCATGAAGTTCATCTGAAGATAATTGATAATTTACTTTTGCATTTTTAATTCCATATTGATCCAACGAAATCGATTTCGTTGATTGGGAATGATTTGCCATAATATTTGTGTTGTTTAGTTCTGCAAAACTAAAATATTATTTTGAAACAGCATTGTAGATTGCTATTAATCATCGTGTTTTCTTATAATACCAATCAACATTACAATCCAAGCAGAGATTAACAGTAGACCTCCAAAAGGCGTTATCATTGCTATAGTTTTAAAGTCGAAGCTTGAAAGTGTGTTTGTAGCCAATCCATAAATAGATCCTGAAAAGAAAATAACACCAATAAGTGCTAAATAAAAAATTGTTTTTTTCATTTTTAAACTCACAAATGACGTACCGCCAAGGATGAGAAGCAAAAACGCATGGTAAAGTTGATAACGCACACCAGTTTCAAAGGATTTAATAGCATCAGTATCAACTAATTTTTCTAAACCATGTGCAGCAAAAGCACCCAAAATAATCCCTAAAATTCCTAAAACTGCTCCTGTTACTAATAGCTTCTTATTCATAATTAAAACGTTAATTCGGTTTTTAATGCCTATTGTATTTCTTACTTTCGTTGAATACAAAATTAGTTATATAAACCCATTATGCGAAACATATTAATCATTGGAGCAGGAAAATCGTGCTCATATCTTATAAAATATTTACTCGATAATTCTCAGACCGAAAAGCTTCATATTACCATAGGAGATCTTAATGTAGACAATGCTAAAAAGCTTGTTGGCGATCATCCCAATACTGATGTTATCCATTTAGATGTGTTTAACGCCGAATCTAGAATTGCAGCGGTAAAAAAAGCTGATATCGTAGTTTCAATGCTTCCGGCACGTTTTCATATCGAAGTTGCCAAAGATTGTATTACATATAAAAAGAATATGGTTACGGCTTCTTATGTGAGTCCAGAAATGGAAGCTTTAGATGCAGATGCTAAAGCCAACAATCTCATTTTTATGAATGAAATTGGTGTAGATCCTGGCATTGACCATATGAGTGCTATGCATGTCATTGATAGGATTAGAGATAAAGGTGGAAAAATGATTTTATTTGAATCCTTTACAGGTGGTTTAGTAGCTCCGGAAAGTGATAATAACCTATGGAATTACAAATTTACTTGGAATCCAAGAAACGTCGTCGTTGCAGGACAAGGTGGAGCCGCTAAATTTTTACAAGAAAATCAATTTAAGTACATTCCTTATAACCGATTATTTAGACGTACCGAATTTTTAGATGTTGAAGGTTATGGACGTTTTGAAGGTTATGCCAATAGAGATTCTCTAAAATACCAGCAAGTTTATGGTTTAGACCATATTAAAACTCTTTACAGAGGAACTATGCGACGCGTAGGTTTTAGTCGCGCTTGGAATGTTTTTGTACAATTAGGAATGACAGACGATAGTTATACAATTGATGATAGTATTAATATGAGCTACCGTGATTTTGTAAACTCTTTTTTACCATATAGTCCAACGGATTCTGTGGAACTTAAGTTTAGACATGCCCTTAAAATTGACCAAGATGATATTGTTTGGGAAAAATTCTTAGAGCTCGATATTTTTAACCCTAAAAAAATGGTCGACTTAGATAAAGGAACACCTGCTCAAATTCTTCAGAAAATCTTAATGGATAGCTGGACGCTTAGTCCAGATGATAAAGATATGATAGTTATGTATCATAAGTTTGGGTACGAACTTAATGGCAAAAAACATCAGATTGATTCTACGATGGTTACACTTGGAAAAGACCAAACTTATACTGCCATGGCCAAAACTGTTGGTTTACCGGTCGCCATTGCAACTTTAGCCATATTAAATGGTAAAATAAAAACACCAGGAGTTCAAATTCCTATAACGAAAGAGGTTTACACCCCTATTTTAAAGGAATTAGAAGCTTATGATATAATTTTTAAAGAGTACGAAGTGCCATATTTAGGTTACAATCCTCTGAATCTTTAGAATAAGAATTAAACAGAATAATAGCATAAAGCGTTTCAAATTGAAACGCTTTTTCTATCTTTAACTTTCAATTTATTAGATTATTACTCATGAAGATTAACGATAATGGTATTTACATCGATGGTATTGATAAAAAAATACTACGTGCATTAATGGAAGATGCCAGAACACCTATTCTTGAAATCGCTCGGAATGTCGGTATTTCTGGTGCTGCAATACATCAACGTTTAAAAAAACTTGAAAAATCAGGACTTATCGCTGGATCTAAATTTATTATTAACCCCAAAGTTTTAGGGTATACCACTATGGCATTTGTTGGCGTCTATCTCGATAAAGCCATCAGTAATCCTGAAGCTGTAAAGCAATTACAAAAAATTCCCGAGGTGATTGAATGCCATTACACCACAGGTAACTGGTCTATTTTTATTAAAATTCTTTCTAAAGACAATGAACACTTAATGCACGTACTTAACTCCGAAATACAAAGTATAAAAGGGGTTTCTCGAACAGAAACGTTTATTTCGTTACAAGAACAAATTAATCGACAGATTAAGATATAGTTGTTATGGTGTTGGGTTAGGAATATCAGAATGAACAGCATCAATCTCCTTCATAACCTCATCCGATAAAGACACATTTATACTGTCTATATTCTCTTCTAATTGTTCAAGATTAGTTGCGCCAATTATATTACTGGTTACAAAAGGTCTTTCATTTACAAAAGCTAAAGACATTTGTGCCAAAGACAGATTATGATTTTCCGCAATTTTTAAATAGCGTTTTGTAGCTTCTGTAGCATTTGCACTGCTATATCGTGAAAAATGCGAAAACATATTCAATCTTGAATTTTTAGCAGCTGTTCCGTTTATATATTTCCCAGATAAGACTCCAAATGCCATTGGAGAATAGGCTAATAAGCCAATATTCTCTCGCTGTGAAACTTCTGCTAAATCACCTTCAAAAACTCTATTAATTAAAGAGTATGCGTTTTGTATGGTAATCATTCGAGGTAAACTCTGCCTTTTAGATTCTTCTAAATAACGCATAGTTCCCCAAGCCTTTTCATTAGAAATACCGACTTGCCTTATTTTTCCAGTTTTGATAATCTCATCTAAGTTGTGAAGAATTTCCTTAAAATTATCTTCCCATTTATCTTTAGGATTATTTTTATAATCGCGTACTCCAAAGGTATTCGTATTTCGTTCTGGCCAGTGCAGTTGATATAAATCTATATAATCGGTTTTTAAGCGTTTTAAACTGTGGTTTACGGCATCATTTAGCGCTTCCTTGCTAAAACCATTAGTTCTAATATGAGCTGTATAATCTCCAGTTCCTGCAATTTTAGAACCCAAAACAACCTTATCTCTGTTTCCTGTTTTAGCAAACCAATTACCAATAATACGTTCGGTTTCTGCATAGGTTTCTTTTCTCGCCGGAACAGGATACAATTCTGCAGTATCAAAAAAATTAACTCCTTTATCTAAAGCAAAATCCATTTGAGCAAAACCTTCGTCTTGGGTATTTTGATTTCCCCATGTCATGGTGCCAAGGCAAATTTTACTAACTTTTATATCTGTGTTTGGTAGTGTTGTGTATTTCATCTTTAGTTCCCGTGAAAACGGGAATCTCATTTTAGTTAAACTTAATTTATTAATCTACGTTTCGACTCCGCTCAGCGCAACATTTTCACACCTAGAATATACAGTAAATATAAGAAGACCTCACAGGTTTTAAAAACATGTGAGGTCTAAATGTTTGTTAATATACCTTTACGAAAAGCTTTTAGCGTCGAGACAATTTATTCAAACTGAAACTCAAATTCAACAGATTGCTTCATTCCTCGCAATGACTTTCTAGTTTAAATTTCATTCAATAATTTAGAAATCTCATCTAACTTAGGCGTTAAAATCACTTCAATTCTTCTATTTTTTGCTTTACCATCTGCTGTGTCATTTGTCGCAATTGGTGCAAATTCTCCACGTCCTGCAGCTGTTAAATTTTCAGGATTAATAGCATCGTTTTCTCTAAGGATGTTCACAATGGCTGTTGCACGTTTTGCAGATAAATCCCAATTACCACTCAATTGCGCATTACCTTTATATGGTACATTATCCGTATGACCTTCAATCAATACCGAAATTTCAGGATTTTCAGCCAATACGCTTCCCAGTTGTTTAACCGCTTGCTTACCTTGAGAGCCAACATACCAACTTCCAGATTCAAACAATAATTTGTTTTCCATAGAAATGTATACTTTTCCATTGCGTTGCTCAACGGTTAAGCCTTTACCTTCAAAATTAGTCAACGCTTTAGAAATGGCATCTTTTAATTTGTTCATTGCTGCATCCTTACTCGCAATAACATTTTCTAATTCAGCCACACGTTGCGAACGACTTTCCAATTCTTGCTTCAACGTATTTAAACGTTCGTTTTCTGCGGCTAAAGCCTGCTCCTTTGCTTCCAATTGTGCTAAAAGCTCTCTATTCTTTTGTGCATTTTTAGCAATTGAAGCTGAACTATTTTCCTCTAAAGCTTTATAAGACGCTTTTAAAGTTTCTAAATTCGATTTTGCCGCCGCATAATCTGCTTGAAGTTTATCGCGTTCAGCAACAGCCTTGTCATAAGAGGTTTGCAATTGACCTAAATCATTTGTAAGCTTTGTTTTATCACTAGACAAAGCCTCTACTTCATCAGTTAAACCACGGTTTTCTTGTTTTAGATTGGCATATTTATCTTCAAGATCTGTGTAGATTTTTTTCGACACACAAGATGAAAAAAGCGTGATGGTTAATGCTAAGATTGAAAGTTTTTTAATCATGATTCTTTTGTTAAGTTGTTTTAAGTTTAATTATTATTTGGGGTAATTTCAATAGTTATATTTTAAATATCCAATTCTAATAAAATTGGACAATGGTCACTATGAACCGCTTCAGTTAGTATAACGCTGCGTTTTATTTTTTCTTGTAAAGGTGCGCTTACCATGGCATAATCTAATCGCCAACCTTTATTGTTTGCTCTAGAATTTGCTCTGTAACTCCACCAAGAATACTCCTGACGTTCAGGATGTAAATACCTAAAACTATCTATAAATCCACTATCTATAAATTCTCCTAACCATTCACGTTCTTCGGGTAAAAAACCTGAAACTCCTTTCATTTTTGGGTTATGAATATCAATTTCTTCATGACAAATATTATAATCACCACAAACCACTAAGTTTGGTTTTTCGGTCTGAAGTTCAATCAAATACTGTTGAATAAGATTCATATATTCAAACTTATGCGATAACCGTGCATCGTTAGTACCAGATGGCAAATACATACTCATAACTGAAACTCCATCATAGTCTACTCGGATATTTCTACCTTCAAAATCCATGGATTCGATTCCTGTTCCGAATTCTATATGATTGGGTTCTGTTTTACATAAAATAGCAACTCCACTATAGCCTTTTTTCTGTGCGCTAAACCAATAATTGAATTTGTAACCAGCTTCTGTAAATAAATTAAGATCGAGTTGTTCTTCCATCGCTTTAATTTCCTGTAAACAAACCACATCTGGATCTGTTGCTGTTAACCACTCTATAAAGCCTTTATTTAAGGCTGCTCTGATACCATTGACGTTATAAGAAACTATTTTCATACACATTTCCCGTGAAAACGGGAATCTCATTTTAGTTAAACATTCGATTAACCGCTAAATTAAATAATACCCTACTTTTACACCATTATTTTAAGCTTGTTTTAACGATAAAATATTTTTAGCTTAAAACAGTTATTATTCTACATGAAAATTGCTATTTCCGTTCTACTAATGCTATCCGCTTTTTTGGGGTTTTCCCAAGAGCAGAATAGTAATTATATACAAAAGAAAATGGCGGTTACGGATTCTATTCAAATTGACTCTGTGAGTATTAATCCTTCCAGGTTTACCATACGAACAAAAGAGAACAAAATCATAGATTCTACGTTGTATACTGTTGATTTTGGAAAAGCATTATTACGTTTTAAATCCCCTACCGAAATAGATACTATTCAAATAGGCTATTTACGTTATCCGGATTTCTTAACCAAAGTATACAGACAGTTAGATGATGCAGTTATTATTGAAAGATCATCGGAATTTGAGCAACTCTACCAATTTCAAAATACTACATCTAAAAACACATTCACTCCATTTGATGGCTTAACGACTTCTGGAAGTATTTCGAGAGGAGTTACTATTGGAAACAATCAAAATTCAGTTCTAAATAGTGAACTCGATTTACAGATTTCAGGAAAACTGAGTGATAAGGTGTCGTTAAGAGCCTCTATACAAGATGCTAATATTCCATTACAAGAAAGTGGCTATTCCCAACGATTAGACGAATTTGACCAAGTTTTTATTGAATTGTTCAGCGACGATTGGAATATACGTGCAGGAGACATCGACTTAGAGAATACTAAAAGTTATTTCGCTAATTTTTCAAAACGCGTACAAGGCTTATTGGTGAATGTCAATTTAAGCGACAAAACATCGGTTTTTGCTTCAGGCGCTTTAGTGCGTGGTCAATTTACAACTACACAATTTACAGCTCAAGAAGGGAACCAAGGCCCTTATAAATTAACAGGTTCAAATAACGAATTATACGTGCTGGTAGTTTCTGGTAGTGAGACTGTTTACGTCAATGGCGTACCTTTAGAACAAGGAGAAAACAACGACTACATCATAGATTATAATGCTGGAGAAATTATTTTCAATTCTACGTTTCCTATTACTTCCGAAATGCGAATTACGGTAGATTATCAATTTAGCGAACGTAATTATTCGCGATTTACGGTTTATGGTGGTGCAAATTACACAACTGAAACTTTAAAATTGAATGTGTCCATTTACTCTGAAAGCGATGCCAAGAATCAGCCATTACAACAAAACCTTTCTACTGAACAAACACAAATATTAGCAGATGCTGGTGATGACCAAGATTTAATGGTGGCTCCATCAGCAACACAAACAACCTATTCTGAAAATCGAATTTTATATCGAAAAGAACTCTTTGGAGCAGAAGAAATATTTGTGTTTTCTAACAACGCTGAAGACGAATTATACAGTGTTCGCTTTACCTTAGTTGGAGAAAACCAGGGAAATTATATCTTAAGCAATTCAAATGCCATCAATAATATTTATGAATATGTCTCACCAATTGCAGGCATACCTCAAGGAAACTATGAACCTATCACTCAATTAGTAGCACCAGAACGTTTGCAAATTGCCGTTGTTAATGGGCAATATACTCCATCTAAAAAAACAGATATCTTTTTTGAATTAGCAGGAAGTAAAAAGGACAATAATTTATTTTCCGATTTAGACGATGCTAATAATGATGGCTATGCTGGTAAATTTACTTTAAAACAGAGCCTAATTAAATCGGATAGTCTTTGGAATTTATCAGCATTAGTTGATGCAGATTTTATTCAAAAGGATTTTGAGACTATTCAAAGATTGTACAGAGCTGAATTCACTAGAGATTGGAACTTGGACAGTTCAGAAGACACAAACCAAGAAGACATTAACTATGAAAATCAATTGTTATTTACCACAGGATTACGCTTATCACATTCCAAAAAAGGACTTGCAACATATAATTTTGAGCATTTAAACTATTCTGAAAACTTTAATGGCAATAGACATATCATCACCACCAATTTACGCTTAGGTGATTTTACTGTTTTTTCTAACTCTAGTTTTTTAAATAGTGAAAGCACCATCAATCGTTCTGCATTTTTACGATCTTTTAACCGTGTCGTTTACGGTAAAGACAATAGATGGGCTGGTGCAAAATTCTCAACTGAAGACAATGAACAACGCGAAATTACAAGTGATGAATTAACCTCTTTAAGTCAAAAATTTAAAGCTTACGAAGCTTTTGTTGGTATTGGAGATAGCACTAAAGTTTATGCAGAAGTTGGTTATATTAAACGTTATAATGATAGTTTACGCAACAATAATTTAGAGCGCGTTAACAGTTCTAATACTTATTATTTGAAATCGCGATTAATTCAAAATAAAAACACAACGCTTCAATTATTTTTGAATTATAGAGATTTAAAATCGGAAGATAGTAGCGTAGAAGATGAGCAAAGTTTGAATAGCCGTTTAAATTTTAACCAAAAATTATTTAACAATCTTGTTTTATGGAACACTAGTTTTGAAACCAATTCAGGAAGTTTAGCGCAACAAGATTTTACGTATGTTGAGGTTGAAGCTGGACAAGGAGCCTATACTTGGATAGATTACAACGAGAACGGCATACAAGAATTAGACGAATTTGAAACTGCACAATTTGCAGACCAAGGCAGTTATATTAGAGTTTTATTACCTAATCAGGTTTTCGTACAAACACATCAAAACAGATTTGGACAAACGGTAACTGTAAATCCTCAAACATGGAGTGTTTCTGAAAATAAAACGAAACAATTTTGGTCACATTTCTATGACCAAGCGTCATTTATTGTAGATAGTAAAACCTTTAAAGACGGTAATTCTTTTAATCTGAATCCTTTTGAAGCTTTAAAAGACGATTTAGATACTGAAAATTATGTGTCTCTAAATTATAGCATCAGGAATGTTCTATTTTTTAACAGAGGAAAACAACACTACACTACCTCTTACACCTTTTTAAGTAATAAGAGTAGAAATTTACTCACTACAGGGTTTCAGCAAAATAAAACCAATAGTCATCAGCTTAATTTTAATCATAAGTTCAATATGAATTGGTTAGTTAATTCCTTAGCTAGCATAGGAACAAAAGATAGTAAAAGCGAGAATTTCACAAGCCAAAATTACACCATTGACGAATATCAAATTAAACCAAAATTGAGCTATTTATTCAATGAAAATGCAAAATTTGATATCTTTTACCAATACACTTCAAAAGAAAACACCAAAGCAAGTTTTGAATCCTTAGCGCAAAACAATTATGGACTATCCTTCACTTACAACAATGCACAAAAAATTGCTTTGACAGGTGAATTCAACTATTTCAAAAATGAGTTTGAAGGTAATTCTAATTCTCCTGTAGCTTACCAAATGCTCGAAGGTTTACAACCAGGAAAAAACTTTACATGGAGCTTATTAGCACAAAAGAAATTAACCAAATACTTAGACTTAAATCTCAATTATTTTGGTCGAAAATCCGAAACTTCCAAAATGATCCATACAGGAACGGTACAATTAAAGGCTTATTTCTAAAACATAAAAAAATTGTTTTATACGGCTTCATAATTTGTATAAAGCCGTTAAAAATGGTATTATGTCCAGATACCAACAAAACACATTAATGAAAGACTTTGTAATCATAGGAGCCGCACAAGCAGGCCTTTCTATGGCTTATTTTCTTAAACAAAAGCAGAAAGATTTTTTAATCATTGACAGAGAGGAAGACGTAGGCGCGTCTTGGCTTAACCGTTGGGATTCTTTAAAATTATTTACACCTACTGAGTTTAATCATTTAATAGGAATGCCGTTTCCTGCACCAAAAGGCCATTATCCAGACAAGTACGAAGTCACAAATTATTTTAAACAGTATGCCGAAACCTTTCAATTTCCGATTCAACTAAATACATTAGCTGAACATATTGAAAAAAAGAACGACCATTTTATCATAAAAACGAGTCAACAGGATATCACTTGTAAACAGGTCATCATCGCTACAGGACCATTTCATATTCCATACACACCAACATTCCACAAAAACCTTTCAGACACCATATATCAAGTTCATAGCAATTATTATAAAACGCCAGACCAATTACAAAAAGGACCAACTTTAGTTGTTGGTGGTGGAGATAGCGGATTTCAGATTTTAGACGAAATTTCTAAAAACACTTCAGAAACCACCTATTTTTCTGGAAGTACTGACATTAGAACTCTTCCTCAAGAAATCCTCGGTAAAACATTATGGTGGTGGTTTACAATCACTGGATTTTTAAGTTTTAGTAAAAAATCATGGATTGGTAAAAAGATTAATCAATCTAAGCAACCTATCATCGGAACAGATGTAAAAACTATTATAAAACGTGATAATGTAAAAGTTGTTGGACACACACTTAATGCAGAAACTGAACGTATAAAAACAGCAACAGTAGAACTTACAGACGTAAAAAACATTGTTTGGGCAACCGGTTATAAACCAAATTTTAAATGGATAAATAACTTAGAACTTACTGATGATGGCTACCCTAAACACAATAGAGGGATTAGCACTACAAAAGGGCTTTATTTTATTGGTTTACCTTGGTTACACACTCGAGGTTCTGCAACATTGGGAGGTATAAAAAAAGATGCGACTTACTTAGCTAATAAAATTTTGTGACATATTAAATGACTGACATAGAATAAATTCAGTTTCAAATTTGTTTTTAGTACATGTAACCTTTATTACATAACTACATGCAAAAATTTGTATCTTCGTAAACGTTATGAGCAAACTAATAGCTTTTACATATTCACTTTTGATTCTTTTTCAAAGTTTCAATATTGGCTTAGAAGATCTTTCTAAGTTTAGTGCGCTATTGGAACATGCGGACTATCATAAAGAAATGTATGGTGATAATTTCGTTCAATTTTTAGCAGAGCATTATGGTGACGCAAAAGCCGATCACGATAATGAACACAAAGAGCATAAAGACTTACCTTTTAAAGGCGCTCATCATTTCTGTTCTCATATCATCACACCGTTTATAAATACCACTATTACTTACGATTTTACCCAACAGGATTTCATAAAAATCCCTTTCAATTTTCATTACACAGAATCTCATACCAACTTTGAGAAATCATCTGTTTTTCAACCACCCAAGCACGCATAATTCATTTTAGATCTAATCCTATTCCACCTAAATAGGCTTCCATTATTTCTTAATTTTTTTGAATTATGTTAGAACACATTATAAAGTTCAGCTTAAAAAATAAGCTGATTATCACCCTGTTTACAGCATTTATTATTGGTTTCGGAATCCTTTCCCTAACTCAAATTCCTATTGGAGCTGTGCCAGATATTACCAATAACCAAGTACAAGTTATTACAACATCGCGTAATTTATCTACGCAAGATGTTGAACAATTCATTACCTATCCTGTAGAACTGGAAATGGCCAATCTACCTGGAGTGGAAGAAATCCGTTCCGTATCTAAATTTGGCCTTTCTGTAGTTACTATTGTTTTTGAGGATGATATGGGCACCTTTCTTCCAAGACAATTGATTGCCGAGAAAATAAAATCGGCATCAGAGAAAATTCCTGAAGGATTTGGAGCACCAGAAATGGGACCAATCACAACAGGTTTAGGTGAGATTTACCAATACATTTTAGATGTAAAACCAGGTTATGAAGATCAATATTCAGCAACCGATTTAAGAACAATTCAAGATTGGATTGTAAAGCGTCAACTTTCTGGAATTCCCGGAGTTGTTGAAGTGAATACTTGGGGAGGATTTCTAAAGCAATATGAAGTTGCTATTAATCCCAACAAGCTAAATGCCATGAATATTTCGATTTCCGAAATTTATGAGGCACTAGAAAAAAACAACAGTGTTGCTGGAGGTGGTTATATCGAAAAAAACGATAAATCCTTCTTTATTAGAGGTGAAGGTTTGGTAAAAACCTTAGATGATATTGAAACTATTGTAGTTAAAAACACCACCACACCAATCTACATTAAAGATGTCGCCAAAGTTGGTTTTGGAAGTGCGACACGCTTTGGAGCTATTACAGGAAATGGTGAAGGGGAAAAAGTTTTAGGACAGATAATGATGATTAAAGACGGTAACTCTAAAGCCATTATCAATGCGGTAAAAAAACGTGTAGAATCCATACAATCTACATTGCCAGAAGGTGTGTATATCAATGGTTTTTTAGAACGTAGTGAACTCATTAACAAGACGACATTTACAGTTTCTGAGAACTTAATTCTTGGTTCGCTCATCGTCATTTTTGTGGTGGTTTTATTACTTGGAAATCTACGCTCTGGTTTGGTGGTCGTTTCTGTGATTCCGTTAAGTTTATTATTCGCCATTTCTATGATGAATGTGTTTGGCGTTGATGCTAATTTAATGAGTTTAGGAGCCATTGATTTCGGAATTATTATTGATGGTGCTGTTATTATTGTAGAGTTTATTGCTTTTCGAATTATTTCAGAGAATGACAAACTAAAAACACTCAATAAAGCAGAAAAACAGAGCGAAATTGATGCCATTACGCTAAAAAGCGCTTCAAAAATGATGAATTCAGCCATTTTCGGGCAATTAATCATTTTAATTGTTTTCATTCCAATCTTAGCTTTAAGTGGAGTTGAAGGCAAAATGTTTAGACCTATGGCATTAACGTTTAGTTTTGCTCTAATTGGTGCGATGATTTTGTGCTTAACCTATGTTCCTGTTGTGTCTTCCTTATTTCTAAAACCGCATAAACCCTCTTCAAAAAATGTTTCGGTACGCTTCATGAATTTTATAAACAAAATTTATCAGCCCATTATCAATTGGTCTTTGACGCATAAAAAAATCGTGATTTTAATGTCTACAATTTTGTTAGCGACAAGCGTTTTCATATTTAGTACAATGGGAGGTGAATTTGTACCGACTTTAGATGAAGGAGATTTTGTCATTCAACCTGTTCTCAAAACAGGAACGTCTTTAGGAAAAACGATTGAAATCACGACAAAAATTGAACAGATTCTACTCGATAACTTTCCTGAAGTAGACCAAGTGGTTACAAGAATTGGTGCCGCAGAAGTCCCAACCGACCCCATGTCTATGGAGGAAAGCGACGTCATTATTAAACTAAAACCTAAAAAAGAATGGGTTTCAGCAGCAAGCAAAGATGAGTTAGCCGATAAATTTAAAGAAGCACTCTCTATAATCCCAGGTATGGACGTTGAATTTACGCAACCTATAGAAATGCGCTTTAATGAACTGATTACAGGAGTTAGAGCCGATGTTGCCATTAAGATTTTTGGAGATGATTTATCCATTTTAGCCCAAAAAGCAGATGAAGTTAAAACCTTAGTTGAAAATGTTAAAGGGGCTTCAGATATCATAGTAGAAAAAGTGGAAGGTTTACCACAAATGAGCGTCGTTTTTAATCGCCAAAAAATAGCCCGTTATGGTCTCAATATTTCAGATATAAATAATTTGATTTCAATGGGATTTGCAGGCGGCACAGTAGGTAATGTGTTTGAAGGAGAAAAACGGTTTGATTTAGTGATGCGTTTAGATGAATCGAGTAGAAAAAATTTGGCCAGCCTTCAAAACCTATATGTAGATGTGCCTAACGGAAACAAAATTCCATTAAGCGAATTAGCGGATATCACCTATACAGAAGGACCTGCTAAAATTTCTAGAGACGATACTAAACGACGCATTGTGGTTGGTATTAATGTTAGAAATCGGGATTTAGAATCGGTAGTAAATGACGTCAGATCCATTCTTGATACACAATTAAAACTTCCTGTTGGTTATACGATTACTTATGGTGGTCAATTTGAAAATTTACAAAGCGCCAAAGACCGGTTATTGGTAGTTGTGCCTATTGCATTGGCATTAATTTTTGTGCTATTATATTTTGCTTTTGGTTCAGTAAAAGAAGCCTTAATTGTCTATTCGGCAATTCCTCTCGCTGCAGTTGGAGGAGTTTTATTATTGTGGTTTCGTGATTTGCCATTTAGCATTTCAGCAGGAGTTGGTTTTATTGCGCTTTTTGGAATTGCAGTGCTAAATGGTATTGTATTAATTGAACATTTTAAAGCCTTGCAAGAAGCGCATTCAGAAGAAGACATTGAAGCACTCGTAAAACGAGGTACAACAGAACGTTTAAGACCCGTATTATTAACTGCTATGGCAGCTGCATTAGGATTTTTGCCAATGGCAATTTCAACAAACGCAGGTGCTGAAGTGCAACGACCACTAGCAACAGTAGTTATTGGCGGCTTATTTACTGCAACCATTTTAACTTTAGTGGTTTTACCGGTTTTATATACTTGGTTTATAAATAAATCGACTTTAAAAATGAATAAAACAGCAATTACTATCATAATTGGTTTTCTATTTATGTGGAATGGCCATGCGCAATCTAAGCTTACGGCTGAGCAAACTTTAGATTTAGCCATAGAAAACAACGCAAGTTTAAAAGCATCCAATTTACAAATTGAAAAAAGCCGTGCTTTTGTTGGAAGTGCTTTTAGTTTTGATAAGACCGAGATCTATTACAATTACGACGAGAGCAATGTAGCTAATAATGCGCCTTTAAAAGTGTTTGGAGTGTCTCAAGATTTTAAATTTCCAACGATTTATTTTGCCGAAAAGAAGGTAAATACAGCCATGGTTAATTTGCAAGAATCTAAGTACAACATACAATTTCAAAAGATTAAAAAGAAAGTATATGCTAGCTATTACCAACTGCGTTATGCAAAACAGAAAGCGAAAGCCTATCAGTTTTTAGATAGTTTGTATCAAGATTTTGCTCAAAAATCGGCACGGTGTTTTGAACTTGGTGAAACCAATTATTTAGAAACTATTACCGCCGAGTCTAAACAAAAACAACTTGAAACCTTGTATAAACAAGCGTTACAAGATGTAGAATTTTCAAAAGAGCAATTGATAGCTATTGTACAAGTAGATACTTTGGAAATTGTAGATCAAGATTTAGAAAAATTGGAATTGAACAATCCATCACTTCAAAATAATTCTGGTTTACTTTACTTTGAAAACGCTAAAAATTATCAAAACGCACTTTCTAAATCTGAAAAGCAGAATTTATTACCAGACCTTAATTTTGAATATTTTCAAGGTACCAACGACCAACTAAATACAAATCTAAAAGGATATCAATTCGGCATAAAAATACCGTTACTATTCTTCGGAAATTCTTCAAAAATTAAAGCATCTAAAATTGCTAAAGACATAATTGAAGAACAAAAACAAGAGTATGAAATACAGTTAAATGCCAAATACAAATCGCTTTTAACCACACTAAACAAATACAACGAAGCTGTAAATTATTACGACACCCAAGGCAAACGTTTAAAAGATGAAATTATAAAAACAGCTAACCGAACCTTTAAAGAAGGAGAGATTGACTTTTTTCAATACATCCAAAGTCTCGAAACGGCAAAAGACATTGAGTTATCTTATCTAGATAATTTAAACGCTTACAACCAAACCGTTATTACTATTAATCACCTTATTTTAAATATTTATTAAAGATGAAACACCTATATATAATACTATTCGCAATGCTTTTTGTAGGCTGCGGAAATGATAAACACAATGAACCTACGGCTTTAGAAACAGAGGAAGACCATAGGGATGAAATTACCATCACACAAGCACAATTTGAAAGTGAAAATATGGCTTTTGGGAATTTAGCTGAATTCGATTTTAACGAAGGCATTAAAGTCAACGGAATGATTGATGTACCACCACAAAACAAATCTAGTATTTCAACTTTTATTGGTGGTTACATTACTAAAACACCTTTATTAATTGGTGATGAAGTAAAAAAGGGACAGCTTTTAGTCACGCTTCAAAATCCTGAGTATGTTGAAATTCAACAAAACTACTTAGAAGTCGCAGAACAATTAAATTACCTAAAATCAGAATTTAACCGACAAAAAACCTTGTTTGAAGAACAAATAACATCAGAAAAGAATTACCTAAAAGCAGAAAGTACCTATAAAAGTAACTTAGCACATTACAACGGCCTACGTAAAAATCTACAGATGATGAATATTAGCCCAAAGCGTGTAGAACAAGGCACTATTTCATCGCGTATTAATTTATATGCACCAATTGACGGATTTGTAACTAAAGTAAATGTGAGTAACGGCACCTATGTGTCACCAAGCGATATCATTTTAGAAATTGTAGACACAGATCATGTGCATTTGGAATTATCGGTTTTTGAAAAGGATATCATGGCTGTTAAAAAAGGGCAAAAAATACGATTTAAAATTCCAGAAGCATCAGATGAAACTTTTGACGCAGAAGTGCATTTGGTTGGTACAACCATTGATGGAGCGAGTAGACGTGTCCAAGTTCATGGGCATGTAGATAATGAAGAAGACCATTTTATTGTTGGCATGTTTGTAGAAGCTGAAATTATTACGGAAAGTACAAAACGAATCGGTTTACCAAAAGAAGCAATTATTAATTTAGAAGATGGTGATTATGTTCTGGTTTTTGACGCGGAAGACAACCATAAAATTCATCTGAAAAAAGTTAAAATAACCACAGGAAAAGAAACTGAAGATATCCTAGAAATTTTAAATTCAGAAACTCTAAAAGACAAACAAATCTTAGTAAAAGGCATTGGCATGTTACTTAGTAACAGTGAAGGAGGCCATGATCATTAACATAAGACGTTATAGCTTTGTCTAAATTTATTTATGATAAACAAAACACCCAAACGTTATAAAGTTTGGGTGTTTCTGGTTTTATTGAAGATTCCTGCTTTCTTAGGAATTTATAATTACATTTTTTGAAGCCAATGCTTCACATCAACCTCAGCTTTAATGATATCTTTTAAATCTTCAATTTTTACTCGTTTTTGTTCCATCGTATCTCTATGACGAATCGTTACTGAGTTATCTTCTAAAGTATCGTGATCTACCGTGATACAAAATGGTGTTCCGTTTGCATCTTGTCTTCTATAACGTCTTCCAACGGCATCTTTTTCATCGTAAGTAACGTTGAAATCCCATTTTAAATCGTCAACAATTTGTTTTGCAATTTCTGGTAAACCATCTTTTTTCACCAATGGTAAAATCGCTGCTTTTGTAGGCGCTAATACTGCTGGTAATTTTAAAACCGTTCTGGTAGTATTGTTATCTAATTCCTCTTCAACTAAACCAGTTGAAAATACCGCTAAGAACATACGATCTAAACCGATAGACGTTTCTAAAACGTAAGGTGTATAGCTTTCTTTATCTTCATGATCAAAATACTGCAATTTTTTACCAGAAAATTCTTCGTGTTGTTTTAAATCGAAATCTGTACGCGAATGAATCCCTTCCAATTCTTTAAAGCCAAATGGGAATTTGAATTCGATATCTGTAGCAGCATCTGCGTAGTGTGCTAATTTTTCATGGTCGTGAAAACGGTAATTTTCTTCTCCCATTCCAAGAGAAAGATGCCATTTCATACGTGTTTCTTTCCAATATTCAAACCATTCTTTTTGTGTGCCTGGCTTAATGAAAAATTGCATTTCCATTTGTTCAAACTCACGCATTCTAAAAATGAATTGTCTCGCAACGATTTCATTTCTAAAGGCTTTTCCGGTTTGTGCAATTCCAAAAGGAATCTTCATACGTCCTGTTTTCTGAACGTTTAAGAAATTCACAAAAATACCTTGCGCGGTTTCTGGTCTCAAATATAAGTCCATTGCAGATTCTGCAGAAGCACCAAGTTTAGTTCCAAACATTAAGTTGAATTGCTTAACGTCGGTCCAATTACGACTTCCTGCAACAGGACAAGCGATTTCCAATTCTTCAATCAAAGCTTTTACATCGGCTAAATCTTCTTTTTCTAAAGACTGCCCTAAACGTTTTAAAATTGAATCTATTTTTTCTTGATAACCAACAACACGTCCGTTAGTAGAAATAAATTCTTCTTTATTAAAAGCATCTCCAAAGCGTTTTTCAGCTTTTTTAACTTCCTTTTCAATTTTAGCTTCAATTTTAGCACAATAATCTTCTACTAAAACATCAGCTCTATAACGTTTTTTAGAATCCTTATTATCAATTAAAGGATCGCTAAATGCATCAACGTGACCTGAAGCCTTCCAAGTTGTTGGATGCATAAATATTGCAGCATCTAAACCTACAATATTGTCATTCATTTGTACCATGGCTCTCCACCAATAGTCTCTAATATTTTTCTTTAATTCTACTCCATTTTGAGCATAATCGTATACTGCGCTAAGTCCATCGTAGATTTCACTACTCTGAAATACGTAACCATACTCCTTTGCGTGAGAGATTACTTTTTTAAATTGATCTTCGTTTGCCATAATACTGCAAAAATAGAAAACCGCTCTGATTTACAGAGCGGTTTTTCAAAAATTATATTGTTTATTATTTCTATTGTTTATTTTAGATTAAGACTTGTACTTCCTAGCTTAACATTTTCATGAAAAACATTAATAAAATAGTGTCCTTTTAATAAGGGCTGATCATCTTTACCGGTAACTACAGCTGTACATATTTCTAAATTTTCATTCTCGTAATTTATGATTTCCTTAAAGCTATAGTTTAACGAAGTAGCTCCAAAAATCACTTCACCTTTATCTGATATGACATTGCCTTGTGGGCTTACAATTTGAATGTAAATATCTTTATCCCCTTCTAAAGCTAATGGATTCTCATTCAATGTAATACAAACATCAATAGCATTAGCACGCTTTGCACGATCTGTAACTCGTTTTTTGCCCGACTTTAATTTATATGCCTTAACATTAATATTACTAGCTTTTAAAATAGCTGCATTATCGATTGTTTTATATAGCGAATCGTTAACTTCTTCTAAGTCAATGATCTTAATAGTGTTATTCTTTATAGTATTTAGAGCATAACGCTTTTCATTCTGCAATTTTTTATTCGCAGAATTTAAAGAGTCTATCGTACTTAGCAATACTTTGCTCTTAGATTTTAAAACAACAAGCTGACCTTTAAACTTGGTAACTATAGATAAATCACTATTTAATAAACGTAATGAATCTAAAGCATTACTAGTTTCTAATTTTGCAGCTTGAAGCTGAGATGTCATAAAATTATAGTCTTGGCTTAGCTCTTCATAACTTGATAATAGTTCTGATAATTCAGTTTCTATCAAAACTTTTTCTTGTTTTAAGAAGTCTTCGTAAGATTCAATGGATTTATATTTATTAAAACTATAAACTCCTAAAACAGTTAAAACGACTAATAAAGAACTAATAATTAATCTATAATTAAATAGCTGAGGGTTAACTATCATTATTAATTTTATTAATTTAATGCGAAATTAGAGTTAATTGAAGTCTAATTTTATTTTAATCGACTAAATGATGAAAAACTTGTTAAACTTGTTCTTTCCTAAGGTTTGTGAAGCCTGCAATAACGTTTTAGCCGATAATGAAATGGTTTTATGTACGACCTGTAGACATCATTTGCCTGTGACCAACTTTCATTTTGACAATGCTGAAGATGTTAAAAAAATTGTTTATGGACGTGTGAAATTAGAAAATGCAACAGCATTATTACATTTTTCTAAAAAAGGAATTGTGCAGCAAATTCTTCATAATTTAAAATATAGAGGGCATGAGGATATTGGCGAATTCTTTGGCAAATGGTTTGGATCGGAATTAGCAACTGTTGAGGCTTACAAAAATATCGACGTTGTTATACCTGTTCCTTTGTATAAATCTAAATTGAGAAAACGTGGCTATAATCAAGTGGCAAAATTTGGAAAAGAGATTGTAAAATCATTAAATGCCGACTACAACGACACGGTTTTAATTAAAATAAAATCGACCAAAACACAAGTCTTTAAAGGGCGCTTAACACGTTGGAATGATGATAGAGCCATATTTGATATTTCCGAAAACAAATCCTTAACCGGAAAACATATTTTATTAGTAGACGATATCATTACAACCGGTTCAACGGTTGAAGCTTGTGCTACTGTTTTGTTAAAAATTAATAATATTAAGTTAAGTCTTGCAACGATGGCAATTGCAGATTGATTTTTTCGTTTCTAAATAAATTATATTGTTTCTTTGTGCTAAATTATTTTGAGTAGATGCGTTTATCATTACTACGAGTTTTAAGTCTGATTTTAATTGCAATAAGCATTGCTAGTTGCGCCAATCGTGGGACTCCTACTGGAGGAGAAAAAGATATTTTACCACCAGAAATTACTAAATCTGTTCCTGAAAATTTTTCAACTAATTTTAAAGGCGATGAAATTAGAATTTATTTTAATGAATACGTTAAAATAAAAGACCTTAGAAAACAACTTATTGTTTCACCTCCTATGGATACAGATCCTGTTGTAACTCCAGCAAGTGGTGCAAGTGAATATATTTCAATAAAAATAATTGATACCCTAGAAGCCAATACAACTTACGCGTTCAATTTTGGTGAAAGTATTGTAGATAATAATGAAGGTAATCCTTATCCATATTATCGCTATGTGTTTTCTACAGGAAATAGTATAGATTCTTTATCTGTTAAAGGTTATGTTGTAGATGCACTAAAAGAAGAGCCAGACACATTTATTTCGGTGATGTTATACGAAGTTGATTCTACTTATACAGACTCTATTATTTATAAGAAAAAACCAAGATATATTACTAATACACTGGATAGTGTTACAACGTTTAGTATTGATAATATTAAAGCAGGAAAATATAAATTAATTGCTTTAAAGGATAAAAATTCAAACTATTTGTTCAACCAAAAAAATGACAAAATAGGTTTTAAAGAAGATTTTATTACGGTGCCAACGGATGACTCTTATGAACTTAAACTTTTTAACGAAGAGGTAAATTACAAAGCCGTTAAGCCATCACAAGATGGTGAAACACGACTTATTTTTCCATACGAAGGTGATTATGAAGCCATGCGAATTAAACTGCTTGGAGATGCACCTGAAGGTTACAAATCTCGAATTGTTAAATCTCCCACAACAGACACCTTATACTATTGGTATAAGCCAAAATTTGAAATTGATACCACATTCTTTATCGTAACCAACAACAAACAAATTGACACTTTTAAACACCGTTTTAGAACCATAAAAGGAGATTCTTTAACCCTTAAACCTGTAGCACAAGGTATATTGAATTTTAATGAAGATTTTACGATGGAATCCAATATACCATTAGTTAAAATTGACACCACAAAGATTAGAATCATAGACAAAGATTCTTTAGCTATACCTTTAAAAGTGGAATACGATTCTATTTTTAATACTTACAAATTTCCAATTGACAAACAAGAAGATCAGAAATACAGCTTCACCATGCTTCCAGGTACATTTACCGATTTCTATGATGGCACTAATATAGACACCTTAAATTATTCTATTAAAACCAAAATGAAATCTGAATATGGAAATATAAGAGTGAATATCAGAAATGCTAAATTCCCTTTAATTATTCAACTCGTTAGTGAAAAAGGTGATGTATTGTATGAACGCTACGCTAAAGATTCTCCTATTGTAGATTTTAGAAATTTAGTCCCTAGAAAATATAAACTGCGTGCTATTTTTGACACTAACGGAAACGGAAAATATGATACTGGAAATTTCTTATTAGGCATTCAACCAGAACGTGTTAGTTACTCAGAACCTATAGAAGAGGTGCGCTCTAATTTTGATTTTGTTGAAGAGTTTACTCTTTTAGATTAAAGTCGTCTCTATCATTTAAAAAATTTAATTTTTCACGGTATTTTGTAATCTCCTCTTTTTCTAAAACCACAATTGCAGTAGCATCTTGGTTTTCGGTTAAGTTATCCATTCTATTTCCTAAAACATCGTAGGCTGCCGAATGCCCAGAATATTCATGATTATTACCATCTAAACCTACTCTATTTACGCCAATACAATACGTCATATTTTCAATGGCTCTTGCTTTTAATAAGGCATCCCAAGCATTGACACGTACTTTAGGCCAATTAGCAACATAGATTAAAAGGTCGTAGTCTTCAGTATTTCTCGCCCAAACAGGAAAACGTAGGTCGTAGCAAACCAACGGACAAATTTTCCAACCTTTATAATTGAAAATTACTTTTTCAGTTCCAGCTGTATAAACCTTGTGTTCACCCGCTAAAGTAAACGTATGACGTTTATCGTAGGTTGTAATTGCACCAGATGGCTCAACACAAACCATACGATTATAAAAATTGTTATTTTCAGAAATCACAAGGCTTCCCATAATTACAGCTTGCATTTCGTTTGCTTTCTCCTTTAGCCATACTATTGTATTTCCTTCCATAGTTTCAGCTACAGAAGACGGATTCATTGTAAAACCAGACGTAAACATTTCCGGTAAAACAATAAGATCAACGTTAGCTATAATAGCGTCAATTTTATCACTTAGTAAACGTCTGTTTTCTTCCGGATTTTCCCAGACCAATTCAGTTTGAATGATAGCAACTCTTAATTCTTTATTCATAGCTTAAAATTACAAATTTGATTTCAAAAAGAGGTACAAAAAAAAGCAATCTAGTAAGAAAACACTAAAACGCGTTTTCTTACTAGATTGCTTTAATAACTTAAGGCTAAATTCTATTTATAATTTACTTTTAGCTTTTGATACTTTTTCAGTAAGCTTCTCTATCTTATCCATCCACTTATTTTCATCAACAGGAGACAATTTACCTTTTCTTTTTAGCTTCTCATATTTCTTTTGCCCCTTATCCAATTTCTCTTCAGCCTTTACTAGGTTAGATTTTAGCTTTTCTTGTTTTTCTAATGCTTTCTCTGCCTTTTTTTGTGCTTTCTCCGCTTTCTTCTGCGCTTTTTCAGCATCTTCTTTTTCGTCTTCTAACTTTTTTGCGGCTTTCTCCTTTTCCTTTACGGCCTTTTCTTCTTCTTTTTTAAGCTTTACAGCTGCTTTTTCAGATTTTTCGGCTTCCGCCTTAGCTTGTTCTGCTTCTAATTTTGCTTTGGCTTCAACTTCTTTAGCTTTTGCTGCTTCCAATTTTGCTGCTGCTTCTGCTTTAATTTTTTCTGTAATCAAAGCTGCCTCTTTAAAAATAACTGCTTTTTCTTCTAGACTTAAAGTGGATGTCACATCTTGTCCTTCTAAAAAGATTTTCTCACTTTTAACCTCATAGATTTTCCCTTCTTTGGTTACTTGTTGTGCAAAGCTAGTAAGCGACACACTTAAGAATAATAAGATAATATAATATTTCATGATATAAATTTTATGTTCATTATTAAGACACAGAAATGTATAAGAAGTAACTTAAATTTTAGTTAAAATTTCTGAAGCTTTAACTAAAGTTTCATCTGTCTTAGCAAAACAGAACCGTAACACTTTATCATCCTTATTGTTATCATTAAAAACCGAAAGTGGAATGGCAGCAATTTTAAACTCTTTAGTTAAGCGTTTTGCAAAATCTACATCATACGCATCTGTGATTTCAGAATAATCTAACACTTGAAAATAGGTGCCTTGTGAAGGTTGAAACTTAAATCTCGATTCTGAAATTAAACTTAAAAACAAATCGCGTTTCCTTTGAAAAAAAGCATTTAAGCCTAGATATGTTTCTGAATCTTGCATATAATCTGCAATGCCTTTTTGTGATGGATGATTTACAGAAAACACATTAAATTGGTGTACTTTTCTGAATTCAGACATTAAAATTTCTGGTGCACAGCAATATCCAATTTTCCAACCTGTGTTATGGAAAGTTTTCCCGAAGGAAGCTGTTATAAAACTCCGCTGTTTTAAATCGTCGAACAAACACGCACTTTGGTGTTGTGCTTCATCAAAAATAATATGCTCGTAAACCTCATCACTCAGCACAATAATATCGGTATTTTGAGTCAATTTTTGAAGTTGAAGCATATCGTCCTTAGACCAAATGGTGCCACTAGGATTATGTGGAGAATTGATAATAATTAGTTTCGTTTTATTCGAAATTTTTGAAGTTACCAAATCCCAATTCACACTATAATTAGGTGCGGACAATTGAATAGGAATTATTTTCCCTCCATTGATTTCAACTGCTGGCTCGTAACAATCGTAAGCGGGTTTAAATATAATAACCTCGTCATTTTGTCTTATAAATGTTGAAATAACCGTATAAATGGCTTGAGTTGCTCCTGCTGTTACTGTGATTTCCTTTTCAGGATGATAGGTGCTTTTATAGAGTAATTTGTATTTATGAGCAATCGCTAAACGCAACTCTAAATTACCAGCCATTGGTGCATATTGGTTATACCCATTGTTCATAGCATTAGTCACCAAATCATTCAACTTTTGAGAACTTGGATAATTTGGAAACCCTTGCGACAAGTTAATCGCATTATACTCATTAGCCAAAGCACTCATTACTGTGAATATTGTGGTGCCAACGTAAGGTAATTTTGATTTGATTTTCATAAAAAAGTAGTCTTTATATCCGAAAACATTAAAGATATAAAACAAGCTTTTCTATCTTTACAAAAACTAATAAATTATTAACTATGCGCTTTTTAAAAATTCTTTTTCTTTTCATTGTTTTTCAAGCTTCCGCTCAACAAGGTGGTATGTGGATTCCTTCGCTTTTAGAAGGAATGAACGAAGATGAAATGCAAAGTTTGGGCAGTAAATTAACAGCTCAAGATATTTATGATGTTAACAATTCGAGTTTAAAAGATGCCATTGGTCATTTTAATGGTGGCTGTACAAGTGAAGTTATTTCAGACCAAGGATTGATTCTTACGAATCACCATTGTGGCTATAGTCAAATTCAATCGCATTCATCTTTAGAAAACGATTATTTAAAAGATGGTTTTTGGGCCATGAATAAAGAAGACGAATTGCCTAACAACGGTTTATTTATTGAATTTATTGTGAGTATTCACGATGTTTCAGATGTAGTTTTAGCAGGTATTACAGAATCTATGACCGAAAAGGAAAAGCAATCTCAAATTTCAAAAAACAGTAATGCCGCTCTAAAAACTTGGCCAAAAGAATCATGGCAAGACGTTAAAACAAAGGCATTTTATGAAGGGAATCAATATTTCCTTTTTGTCACAGAACGTTTTGATGATATTCGTTTGGTTGGCGCTCCACCGAGTAGCATTGGTAAGTTTGGAAGCGACACAGACAACTGGGTTTTCCCTAGACATACTGGTGATTTTTCGTTATTCAGAATTTATGCAGATGCTAATAACAGACCTGCACCATATAGCAAGGACAACAAACCTTATACTCCAAAGCATTTTCTTCCTATCTCTTTAGATGGTGTTGAAGAAGGTGATTTTACTATGGTTTTTGGTTTCCCTGGAACGACTAGCGAATATTTACCAGCAGTTGCTATAGAACATATTACAAAAGAATTTAATCCAACAAATATCGCCATCAGAGAAGCAGCTTTGAAAGTCATTGATCAAAAAATGAAAGAGAGCGATGAAGTAAGAATCAAATACGCTTCTAAACAAGCACGAATTGCTAACGCATGGAAAAAATGGATTGGTGAAAACTTAGGAATTGAAAAAAGTAATGCAGTTGAAAAACGCAAAGCATTTGAAGCAACGTTCACCAAAGCCCTAAAAGAAAAAGGCTTAGAAGACAAATATGGAAATATACTTTCGGAATTTGACCAACTTTATAAAGATTTTGCACCAATAAATATTAAACGTAGAAACTTTATTGAAGTCTTTTTAACCACCAATGAATTAATGCAAATGACCTTTAGAGCTTACCAAGTGGAACAAGCTTTAATTGACAATCCAGAAATTCTTGAAAGAGGAAAAACGATATTAACTGGTCAGTTGCAAGGTATTCATAAAAATTATGATGTAGATTTAGATAAAGGAGTATATCTAAACGTAATGCCTTTATATGGTAAAAAAGTTGACGCTTCTATTTATGATAACACGGCATTTACCAATCTAGAATCGGCTTTAGAATTATTAGAAGGTGATGCTGAAACAGTCATCAAAAATCTTAATAACGATGCTGCTTATGTGTATGCAAAACCAATCATCGCTGAATTTTTCGATACTATTAACACTGAATACGAAGAAAAAAATGCAACAATTACGGCTTTACAAACGCAATATATGACTGCATTAATGGAAGCGTTACCTAACGAACGTTATTTTCCTGATGCTAACAGTACACTTCGTGTTACTTACGGACAAGTGAGAGGGTATTCACCTAGAGATGCCGTTTATTATAGTCCTGTGAGTTATTTAGATGGTGTGATTGAAAAGTATATTCCTGGTGATTACGAATTTGATGTACCTCAAAAACTAATCGATTTATACGAAGCTAAAGATTACGGCCAGTATGCAGATAGCAACGGAAAAGTACCAGTTTGCTTTTTAGGAACCAACCACACTACAGGTGGAAACTCTGGAAGTCCTGCTATTGATGCACACGGAAATTTAGTCGGATTAAACTTCGACAGAGTTTGGGAAGGCACTATGAGTGACATGAATTACGACCCAGAAATCTGCCGTAATATTATGGTAGATTTACGCTACGTACTTTTCATAGTCGATAAATATGCTGGTGCGAAGCATTTAATTGATGAAATGGAATTGGTACATCCTAAAAAAGATGGTTCTAAGAAAAAGAAGAAAAGAAAGAGTAAAAAGAAGTAAGTAGTATTTAATTGGTAGTCGCCAATACATAAAAAAGTCCTCACAAGTTTTTAGAATTCGTGAGGACTTTTTTGATTTCAGATATGTAATAGAGTTACTTCAATATACTCTTCACAATTTTTAAATGATGACTGGTATGCGCTTCCAAGAATTGAACAACTCTAGATTTATTTATATTCCCAAATAAGGGATGCTTAAAATAAGCGTTATTATCTAAACTAGATATCGTTTTTATCTGCGCTCTCGCTTCTGCTAATTGCAATATAATAGCGTCTTCTTTAATGATTTCGGGTGGTGTAACATATTTTGGCGCTTTTGCTTTTCCTCTTGGAAAGAATCTAAATTTTAATAACAACTTACCAATAAAGCTGAAATTATCCTCATACAACGCTGGATCAGAATTCTGCATCGCTGTCACAACTGCATTAATAACTTTTAAGCTGTGGTCTAAATGCCATGCAACATTCGCTTTTGAAATACTTGTCTTTATAGCTTTACTATTAGGAATTAAACCTTCCATAAGGTCTAATTTATTTTGTAAAACTGTAATATCTACTGAACTCATTTTAGTTATTTATTGAAAGGTAGTTATAATAAAAAAAATCCCAAACACTAATGCTTGGGATTTTACTATTCTGAGATTCCTGCTTTTGCAGAAATTTGTTAGTATCTGTAATGTTCTGGCTTATAAGGCCCTTCAACTTTCACACCAATATAATCCGCTTGGTATTCTGCCAGTTCAGTTAACTCAACACCAATTTTTTCTAAGTGTAATTTAGCTACTTTTTCATCTAAATGCTTTGGTAACATGTATACATCGTTTCCGTAAGCTTCAGAGTTTTTCCAAAGTTCAATCTGAGCTAAAGTCTGGTTTGTAAATGAGTTACTCATTACAAAACTTGGATGACCTGTAGCACAACCTAAGTTTACTAAACGCCCTTCAGCAAGAAGAATAATATCTTTTCCGTCGATGTTATATTTGTCTACTTGAGGCTTAATAGTATCTTTAGTAGCACCATGCTTTTCGTTTAACCAACCTACTTGAATTTCGTTATCAAAGTGTCCAATATTTGCTACAATTACTTTGTCTTTCATTGCCTCAAAATGCTCAGCTCTAACGATATCTTTATTTCCAGTTGTTGTGATAATAATATCAGAATTACCAACAACGGTTTCTAATTTCTTTACTTCAAAACCGTCCATTGCAGCTTGTAATGCACAAATTGGATCAATTTCAGTAACAGTAACAATAGAACCTGCACCTTTAAAAGAAGCCGCTGTACCTTTACCAACATCACCATAACCACAAACCGTTACACGTTTACCAGCTAACATGATATCTGTTGCTCTACGAATGGCATCTACTGCAGATTCTTTACAACCATATTTATTATCGAACTTAGATTTTGTTACAGAATCATTAACGTTAATTGCTGGCATAGTTAAAGTACCATTTTTAACACGTTCATAAAGTCTGTGAACACCTGTAGTCGTTTCTTCCGAAAGACCTTTTATACCTTCAGATAATTCTGGGTATTTATCTAAAACCATATTAGTTAAATCACCACCATCATCTAAAATCATGTTTAATGGCTTACGATCTTCACCAAAGAAAAGTGTTTGCTCAATACACCAATCAAACTCTTCTTCTGTTAATCCTTTCCATGCATATACAGCAGTTCCTGCAGCAGCAATTGCAGCAGCAGCCTGATCTTGTGTAGAGAAAATATTACAAGAACTCCAAGTTACCTCAGCACCTAAAGCTTGTAATGTTTCAATTAGTACTGCAGTCTGAATCGTCATGTGTAAACATCCTGCAATACGTGCACCTTTTAAAGGCTGCTCGTTTTTATACTCCTCACGTAAACTCATTAAACCTGGCATTTCTGCTTCGGCTAAATTAATTTCCTTTCTTCCCCAAGCCGCAAGCGACATATCTTTTACCTTATTTGGTACGTAAGCAACTGTTTTTGAACTCATATTTTTTTCTTTGTTTTTATATTTTAAACACCTTTGGGTTTAGCACTTAAATAGTTAAATTCGCCTATATAAAATACCAAATCTGCCTTAGGCAGTGCAAATGTAATCAATATCATTCAGAATTCTAAATGCCACTATATAAAACCATTAGTGTAAATTCACAAACTACTGTTAAAATCTGGAAGATTGAAGAATCATACGATGCTCTATTTCAGGCTTTAGATTTAAAACCTCAAAGTTTACAACGTGTTTTAGGCATGAAAAGTGAACTGCATCAGCGTGGTTTTTTAAGTGTTAGACATCTGCTGCGTGAATTTGGATATTCCGATCAAGATTTGTACTATGACGATCATGGAAAACCACATCTTAAAGATGGTAAACATATTTCCATTACTCATTCTTTTACGTTTTCAGGGATTATAATTAGCGATAGCGAGGTTGGTATTGATATTGAAAAACAACGTGAAAAAATAAAAATCATAGCGCACAAATTTGTAGATTATGAGTTCAGTTATTTAAACACAATAGATGAAGATTCCATTAGAAGGCTAACCGTGATTTGGGGAATTAAAGAATCACTTTATAAACTTTTCGCCACTCCTGGTATGCTATTTAAAAAACATTTTTTAGTCATTCCCTTTATGTTTGAAGATGGAGAAACAGTAGCTTGGATTGATTACAATAACAAAAAATACAGATACAACACAGCATTTTTAGAATTTGAAGGGTTTACTTGTGCTTATGTGATTCCATAAATTAGAGATGAAAGAAAATAGAATAAAGAAAAATGAACATCGAATTCTCAATTTAGAATTTGATTTTTAGGTTTGGAATTTTAAACCAAAATTTATTCTTACAAATGAAATGAAACACACAACAAGCAACATATTAGATACAATTATTGCTAACGAGAAAAACTTAGCTGTTTTAATCGATCCTGATAAAATGAAACCTAATAAGGTTTCAAGCTTTATAAATAAGGTCAATCAATCTGTTGCGACTCATATTTTTGTTGGTGGAAGTGAAGTCGATAAAGGAGTAACTGAAACGTTAGTCATAGAACTCAAAAAGCACACTATTTTGCCAATTGTTTTATTTCCAGGCGATATCATCCAGATTACAGATAAAGCCGATGGTATTTTGTTTCTATCTTTAATTTCTGGTCGAAATCCTGATTATTTAATAGGTAAACAAGTGGAAGCGGTTTCAAAATTAACTAAAACCAATCTTGAAATTATACCAACAGGCTATATTCTCATTGAAAATGGAAAAGAAACTGCTGTACAACGCGTAAGTGCAACAAAACCGATAAAACGAAGTGATATTCAAACTATAAAAGACACAGCAAAAGCAGGAGAATTATTAGGTATGAAACTCATTTATCTCGAAGCTGGTAGTGGAGCAACACATCCTATTGAATCTTATATCATAACCGAAGTAAAGCAACAGTTAAATATTCCATTAATTGTTGGTGGAGGTATTAAAACTAAAGCAGAAATGGAATCTGCTTATACAGCAGGAGCGGATTTAGTGGTCATTGGAACTGCTTTTGAAAAAGATGAATCCTTCTTTAATGAATTAAAAAACTTAACATAACATGGAAATATCAGTAGATCTCACACTTTCCCCTTTACAAAATGATTACGAAAAACATGTCATTAATTTTATTAAAGCATTGCGTGATTCAAAATTTAAAGTTTTAGAAAATCCTTTAAGCACTCAAATATTTGGAAACTATGACGAGCTCATGCCCTTTTTAACAAAGGAAATAAAGCGTTCTTTTGAAGATGTTGATATTTCTGTACTCACCATGAAAGTGGTTAAAACTAATCGCAGCGACTATGAACCAAATTTTTGATTTCTTTTTTAGTCAATATTCAGACTATCAAACTATGGATATTGTCTTAGAAATTGTGGCAGTAATTTTTGGTTTTCTATCAGTTTGGTTCTCTAAGAAGAACAATATATTAGTATTTCCAACAGGTATGATAAGCACTTGTATTTTCGTATATCTATTACTAAAATGGCAACTTTTAGGAGATATGATGATTAATGCGTATTACTTTATTATGAGTGTTGTTGGTTGGTACATTTGGACTCGAAAAGTAGATGCTAAACACGAAACACCAATCTCTAAAACCACAAAAAAAGAAAAAATTATAAGCCTTGTTATTTTTATAGTAACCCTTGTTTTTGTATTTATCGTTTACAAAACCTTTGACAAATGGACGAGTTGGGTCGCTTATGTAGATACTGTTACAACTGCTACCTTTTTTGTTGGTATGTGGTTAATGGCAAAACGAAAAATAGAAAATTGGATTTATTGGATTATTGGTGATATTATTTCAATTCCTCTATATTTTTATAAAGGATTTACATTCACAAGTTTCCAATATTTAGGATTTACAATAATAGCCATTTTTGGATATTTAGCATGGAAGAAGCACTTAAACAACAACCTAGTAACTGCATAAAAGTAGTTTTATTTGGCCCTGAATCTACTGGTAAAACAACATTGTCTCGTCAGTTGGCGGAACATTACGATTCGGTTTGGGTGCCAGAATATTCACGCACATATCTTCAAGATAAGTGGAACAATGAGCATAAAATTTGCAAACCTAAAGATATACTTCCAATAGCCATTGGGCAGATGAAACTTGAAAACGAATTGGCAAAAAAAACGGACACCGTTTTAATTTGCGACACCAATTTACTTGAAACTAAAGTCTATAGTGAGGCTTATTACCAAGGCACATGTGACCCTATTTTAAATACATATGCTCTAAAAAATTTTTACCATCTATACTTTTTAACTTATATTGACACCCCTTGGGAAAACGACGACCTAAGAGACAAGCCCAATGAACGCGAATCTATGTTTAATGCTTTTGAAACCGCTCTAAAAACCTACAATAAACCTTACGTTTTATTAAAAGGAAATAAAGAGGAACGTCTTAAAATTGCTATTCAGCATATTAATAACCTACTAAAACAGAAGAAATGAGTTTTACTGAAAACGATATCAATCAAATAGAATCTAACGACTTAACCTTAGCTAAGGTTAGAAGCCAAATCGAAATTTTTGAAACTGGAATTCCGTTTACAAGTATTTCTGATGCCGCCACGCTGAATCATGGTATTATGCCCTTAAATGATTCTAGTATTGAAGATTATGTCTCAATTTTTGAAACCGAAAAAGACAACAAGACGTTGTTAAAGTTTGTTCCCGCTTCTGGAGCAGCAACAAGAATGTTTAAGTTTCTATTCAAATTTGTCAGTGAATATAATTCGAATGAACAATCACTCAACTCATATATTAACAAAAATAACCTTAAAGAGTTATCCTTGTTCATGGTAGGCTTAGAGAAGTTTCCTTTTTACAATCAGGTCTTAGAATTATTAGAATCTAAAGGGATTGATTATGAAAACTTATCTAATCAAGAAAAGGTTTGGCATTTTGCAAAAGCTATGTTAGATGAAAATCAACTCAACTTTGGAAACCAACCTAAAGGATTACTCCCTTTTCATGATTACAAGAACAACCATATATCTACAGCATTTGAAGAACATTTATATGAGTCTGCTTTGTATGCTTCAAGTAATGGCGTGGCTAAACTCCACTTCACCATTTCAGAAGTTTATGAAAATAAGTTTACTAAAGAATTCAAAAATATTCAAAATCAGGTTGAACAAAATACTGGAGTAACATTCGATATCTCGTTTTCATACCAACAACAATCCACCGATACTATTGCTGTAACATTAAAAAATAGACCCTTTAGAGAACCGGATGGCTCATTACTGTTTAGACCATCTGGACATGGTGCTTTATTAAAAAACTTAAACGCCTTAGACGCTGATATTATTTTTGTTAAGAATATAGATAATGTTGTCGTTTATAAATATAAAAATGAATTAGCAAAGTATAAAAAGGTATTAGCAGGAATCCTAATCACATTACAAACTAAAACGTTTAAATATTTACAAGAATTAGATTCAGCAGTCATAGATAAAGACACTTTAGTAGACGTAGAAAATTTCTTAACGCACAAATTAAGCATCAAAATATCCGATGAGTATAAAAAATATACAGATCGTTATAAGATTGACTATTTACAAGAAAAATTAAACCGACCAATTAGAATTTGTGGAATGGTAAAAAATGAAGGTGAACCTGGCGGAGGACCATTTTGGGTAAAAGATCATAAATCCAATCAATCGCTTCAAATTGTAGAGTCGGCTCAAATCAATTTAAATGATCCTAATCAAGAAGACATTCTTAAAAATGCAACACACTTTAATCCCGTAGATTTAGTCTGTGGTGTAAAAAATTACAAAGGAGAAAAATTCGATTTAGAAAATTATGTAGATCATAATGCTGCTTTTATAACTGAGAAAACTAAAAATGGTAAGGATTTAAAAGCACTGGAATTACCTGGACTTTGGAATGGAAGTATGGCAAACTGGACTACTATTTTTGTTGAAGTCCCAGTCATTACGTTCAACCCCGTAAAAACCGTCAACGATTTATTAAAATCACCACATCAAATTAAAGGATAGTGGATGCAACCTTACTTAAATCTGAATTAACCTATAAATACGTCCGAAGCTCGGGAAGCGGAGGCCAACATGTCAATAAGGTATCTTCAAAAGCCGAGTTATATTTTAACCTGCAAAACTCATCTGTTTTTAATGACGACGAAAAACAAAAGCTTACCGAATTTTTCGACAATCGCTTAACTAAAGATGGTGTTTTAATTCTTGCCTGCGACGAAAGTAGAAGTCAATTTAGAAACAAGGCCTTAGTAACTCAGCGATTTTTAGAATTAATTCAACAAGGATTAAAGGTAGAAAAGAAACGAATTTCAACTAGAGTTCCGAGATCAGTGAAGCGAAAACGTTTAAAAGCTAAACGGATTAATGCTGATAAAAAAGCGAATCGGAAGCCACCAACACTTGAGTAACCACTTCCAACACTTCGAGTGATTCTGAAGCATAAAGAACTGTACAGAAAAGTGTTAATATACTTTCAAAAAGTTCTAGATACAAAATTCTAAAAAAAAGAATATCACTCGAACTGACACCTTAACTTCAATTCGAAAAAAATTCATAATTCATAATTCGAAATCCTAAAATCCTTTATATCTTTGCCGCGTTCTCAATAAAGGGGTGCCTATTATCGGCTGAGATCATACCCATTGAACCTAGAACAGGTAATGCTGTTTAGGAATAGAGCGTAAAGAAAATGTCTTATGGATATTTTTGGCGAACGCAATAGTTATCAATGTTTATTTTTCTACTTCTGAGTTATATCTTGTATTAATATACAGGCTATAAATTCAAAAAGGAAATCGACATTTTTAAATTTTGCAGTTGCTGGTAGCTCAAAAAATTAATTATTAACAAAGAATAATGACCTCTTTTTATTCGATTATAATACTATAGTCGTATGAAAATTTTATTCAACAATCTCTCAAAAAAACGTAGGCAGAGATTAACACTTTCAATTGCATTTTTAGGAATTTGTTCCGTTTATGGACAAGAAAAACAACAAGACTCCACAAAAGTTGAAAAGCTAGACGAAGTTCTAGTCAAAGCCGTTAGAGTCGATGCAAAGTCACCAATTACACACTCTAACGTTACCAAAGAAGCATTGGAAAAACGTAATTTAGGACAAGACATTCCGATGTTACTTAACTTTCTACCGTCAGTTGTAACGACAACCGATGCTGGTGCAGGAGTTGGTTACACCGGCATTAGAGTGAGAGGAGTTAGCTCACAATCTACTAATATTACCATCAACGGAATCCCTTATAATGATGCGGAATCTTTAGGGACGTTTTGGGTTAATTTAGGCGATTTTGCGTCCTCAACAGAAAGCTTACAATTACAACGTGGTGTTGGAACCTCAACCAATGGATCTGGTGCTTTTGGTGCGAGTATTAATGTATTAACAGATGCCATTTCTAAAGAAGCTTCTGGAGAAATTGCTAATTCATTTGGAAGTTATAATACAAGAAAACATACGGTAAAATTTAGCACGGGTTTAATTAATGACCATATAGAAATTGCCGGTCGTCTCTCTAATATTGCTTCAGATGGTTATATTGATCGTGCTTCAGCAGATTTAAAATCTTACTTTTTACAAGGGTCTTATGTGGATGATAACACGTTAATTAAAGCGATCACTTTTGGAGGCAAAGAAATCACATATCAAGCCTGGAATGGCCTAGAAGATTTAGACAAATTAGAAAACGACCGTACCTATAATACAGCTGGAGAGTACACCGATAATAACGGAGACACTCAATTTTATGATAATGAAGTTGATAATTACAGCCAAGATCATTACCAATTACACTGGAATCAACGCTACAATAACCAATGGTCTACTACAGTGGGTGTAAACTACACTTATGGTCGTGGTTATTTTGAACAATACAAAGACGATGAAGATTTTGGTGATTACGGTTTGGAGCCTTTAAACTTTAACGGTGAAACAATTGATGAAACCGATTTAATTAGAAGACGTTGGTTAGATAACGATTTTTATGTTTTTAACGCGAACGCAAATTATAAAAATGATAATCTAAATTTAATTTTCGGTGGTTCTTTTAGTCACTATAATGGTGATCATTTTGGTGAAATCATTTGGGCTGAATTTGCTAGTCAGACTGAAATTAGGGACCGTTATTATGATGGTAATAGCACAAAAAATGACCTATCTATTTTTACCAAAGCCAATTACAAACTCAACGAAAAAATAAGTTTGTTTGGAGATTTACAAATAAGAAATGTTACTTATGAAACAACGGGAACAACATCTGATATTGTAGAATTTGCAATAGATAAAGATTTCACCTTTTTCAATCCCAAAGCTGGAATCACCTATTCATTAAACACAGGTAATGACCTCTACTTCTCTTACGCTAGAGCCAACAGAGAACCTAACCGAACTGATTTTGAAGTTGATCAAAGTATAAAACCAGAACAGCTTAATGATTTCGAATTAGGCTGGAGACATAAAAAAAACAATTTTAGCTTTAGCGCAAACACTTACTTTATGTTTTACAAAGATCAGTTAGTACTGACTGGAGAATCTGACGATGTAGGAAATCCTATTAGACAGAACGTAGAAAAGAGTTACCGTATTGGTTTAGAACTAGAAGCCATTGTCCCTATAACGTCTAAATTAACGTTACAACCAAATACGACAATCAGCGCAAATAAAGTAGATGAGTTAAGCCTTTCTTTCGATGGAGAATCTCAAAACTTAAGCAATACAGACATTTCATTTTCACCAAGTTTAGTGGCGGCTAATGCGATTGTTTTTCAACCTATTGAAAACCTTCAAATGTCATTGTTAAGCAAATTTGTTGGAGAACAGTATATGAGCAACACTGAAGCAGACTTATCTAAATTAGATAGCTTCTTTACCAATGATTTCAACATCAATTATACATTAAAAACGCAATCTGTCTTTGACGAAATTATTTTCTCAGGTTTAGTTAATAATATTTTTAATGTAAAATATGTATCAAATGGTTATTATTACACTTATGATGATACTTGGTCTAGTTCAACTACGGTAACAACCATTGAAGGTGCAGGATTTTATCCACAAGCCACAACAAACTTTTTAGTTGGTGTAACATTGAAATTTTAATTACTAACATAATAACTATTATTCCCGATAGCTTCAACTCTGTATGGTTTTAATGTACAGGGTTGAGGATTATCGCCTAGCGACGTCCCAGTAATTAAACTATATTCATTACCATCCTCACAGCCACAAACAGCATTTAAACCTACAATTGTTAATTTAGAACAAGAGGACGACGTATGACTTGGATCTGCACCATCCCAAGCTATAATTGAATTGGCATTCGTTCTCACAAGAATAATTCCGTTATTACCATATCCATCCACTCTAACAGCATTCACAGGGAACAAAAGTTGATTAAATTGTGGAAGATTAAGATTCACTGTTAGGTTAACTCCAACATCTAGTAGATAGTTACAATTATATAAAGTGTCATTTTTACTACAACTAAAAACGACAACACAACTTAATATTAAAATTAATTTCTTCACAGGTCTACTATATTTTTTAATGGTTTGAAATTTAACGAATTAAAATACTAAATCGTTTAAAGCCACGAGAACACTCGCTTTCCATGTTGGATTTTAAATTATTAACATTGTTAATGAATTTTAACTTCAAATTTTGATGCGCAATTTACTATTAATTCAACAATACGGTAAATATTTTATATATTTGCATAGTAATCTCGTCAGCGCGAGATTTTTTTTATGCTAACATTATAATTATTAAATAACAACTTTTAAGAAGCACATAGTATCTAGAGTTATTTTTGAGCCTGTCTGATTTTCAGACAGGCTCAAAAATAATAAAGAATCTACTTATTAAAAGGCGTTATATTTAAAACGATTAAATTATGAGTAAAGTATCTTATTACACAGCTGAAGGTTTAAAAAAATTAAGAGAAGAGTTAAACCATCTTAAAGATGTGGAACGTCCTAAGGCATCACAAGCAATTGGTGAAGCTAGAGACAAAGGTGATTTAAGTGAAAACGCAGAGTACGATGCTGCGAAAGAGGCACAAGGCATGTTAGAAATGAAAATTTCTAAAATGGAAGAAATTTTATCTGGTGCTCGCGTTATTGATGAGTCGCAATTAGATTTAACTAAAGCTTTAGCCTTATCAAAGGTTAAAATTAAAAACCAAACTAACGGTATGGAAATGACCTATACTTTAGTTGCTGAAAGCGAAGCTGATATAACTAATGGTAAAATCTCAGTAAATTCACCAATTGGTAAAGGTTTATTAGGCAAATCTGTTGGAGACATTGCTGAAATACAAGTACCAAGTGGTATTATGAAATTTGATATTTTAGAAATTTCGAGATAACGCAGTCTTGCAACTTGTGCTGAACGTGTTTCAGTAAAGCAGGAATGTTATAGATTATTGATAAAAAGATTCCTATTTAATAGGAATCTTTTTATATTTATAGAACACAACATTGACTAGATTATGGCAACACTTTTTACAAAAATAATTTCGGGTGAAATACCATCGTATAAAGTCGCCGAAACTGAAGATTTCTTTGCGTTTTTAGACATCAACCCAAACTCTAAAGGCCATACCCTCTGTATTCCTAAAAAAGAGGTTAATAAAATTTTTGACTTAGACGAAGCTACGTATTTAGCGTTGATGAAATTTTCGCGTCGTGTGGCCATTGCCTTAGAAAAAGCGGTGCCATGTGAGCGTATTGGGATGTCTGTAATTGGACTAGAAGTGCCACATGTACACGTGCATTTAATTCCACTACATACCATGGACGATGCACGCTTTACAAATAAGCAAAAAGTAACACCTGAAGAGTTTAAAGCACTAGCAGAAAAAATAGGATCGTATTTATAGTATTCCTAAAGCAAATAGAACAATTACTATTAACACAATGACCCCAAAAACCACTAAACCCCAAGCTATAGGTTTCAATTTGGTGGACTTAGGTTTGGTTTTAAGTCCTCTTTTGTGGTAATCCACCACACGCTCAATATCGTTAGTCCAACGGATTGGAAAAATCTGTACTTCACAATTTAAACAGCGTAATTGGCATACAGTTTCGTCTGTTATAGCCTTGTAAAGCTTAGTCTCAATAAGTTTTTGCTTGAACGTAAGTTCTAAACTATCGTTAGAATAGCATTCCGGACAGTTATTACCTATCCTAGCTTCTTTTAGTGTAAAAAATCGTGACGAATTCATCCCCCAAATTTAAACTAATTTTTTTAGTATTTCCGACCTATAAATTTTAAAAGCCTGATAAGCCTTACATTACAACAAATTACACCTGTCTCAATATAATTTGAATCGTTGTGCCTTTATCAATTTCAGATGTTAAGACTTTGATTTTACCACTGTGATAATCTTCCACAATTCGCTTTGCTAAAGATAAACCAAGTCCCCAACCTCGTTTTTTAGTGGTATAACCAGGTTCAAAAATTTTAGTAAACGAAGACTTCTGAATCCCTTTTCCTGTATCAGATATATTAATGAAGACTTTATTTTCAAGCTGTGTTAATTCTAGTTTTAAATCTCCTTTACCTTTCATGGCATCAATGGCATTTTTTACCAAATTTTCAATCGTCCAGCTAAAGAGTTGTTCATTTAATTTAACAGGAATCTCTCTTGCTGGAAGTACAATTTCGAAATTAATTAATTTAGAAGATCTCGATTTTAAATAGTCATAAGACGATTTAGTAACCTCTACAATGTCCATTACTTTGAGTGTTGGAGCAGATCCTATTTTACTAAAACGTTCCGTTATGGTTTGAAGTCTGTCTACATCTTTTTCTATCTCTAGAATATATTCCGGATTTACATTTTCAGTCTTTAAAATTTCGGTCCAACCCACAAGTGACGATAAAGGAGTCCCTATTTGATGTGCAGTTTCCTTTGCCATACCTGTCCAAAGTTTATTTTGCTCTGCAATTTTAGAACTCCGATAAAAGAAATAGACCACAGCTGCAAAAAGCAAAATAATCAGCAATAAGGCTAATGGATAGTACTTTAATCTGTTTAGTAATGGGGAATTACCATAATAAATAAATTGTTTAGACTTGCTGCCCATATTCACTTCAATTGGAGTGTTTTCACTTTTAAATTGAACAACAAGGTTTTTTACTACAAGAGAATCTGATAGTAAAGATTCATCAATATTTCTAGACGTACTGAGTTCTCCATTATTATCAATGACAATAACTGGAGTACTAATTATGGTTTCCGTAATTACATGACTAGTCACTTCATTGACCTCATCATTAGACTTTATAGTTCCAATATCTGTTAATGCTACAGACCACGTTTTCATTTTAGAACGCTCTTCGGCCTTAAAATCTTGAAAAAACGTATAGGTATTCCAAAGAATAAGAGAAATAATAATAAAAGAGGAAGCAATAATAATCCAACGGATTATATTTCGGTTGAAGCTAAAAGTCATTAGTTAGATTTAAATCATTTTTAAATATAATGCAAAATTGTTAATATTATTGTTCTTAGTTATCTCCAAAATACTTTTGTCACCAATTCAATATAATTATATTTGATAAAAATCAGCAAACTACATGGTATCATTTGACCCTCAAGATCTTTCAACTAGTATTTTACACGGCTTTTTACTAAGTGCCGTTTCACCACGACCGATTGCTTTTGCTAGTACCATTGATGTAGATGGGAAGCCGAATTTATCTCCGTTTAGCTTTTTCAACGTGTTTAGTGCTAACCCTCCGATTTTGATTTTTTCACCTGCAAGACGTGTCAGAGATAACACCACAAAACACACATTACACAATGTAGAAGCCACCAAAGAAGTGGTTATTAATGTGGTGAATTACGATATGGTACACCAAACATCTTTAGCAAGTACAGAATACCCTGAAGGTACTAATGAATTTGAAAAAGCCGGCTTAACCATGTTACCCTCAGATAAAGTAAAACCTTTTAGAGTCGCAGAATCCCCAATACAATTTGAATGTAAAGTCAATGATATTATTTCTTTAGGTTCTGATGGAGGCGCAGGAAATTTAGTCATCTGTGAAGTTGTAAAACTTCATATTTCTGAAGAGGTTTTAAATGCTGACCAAACGATAAATCAAGAAGCCTTAGATTTAGTAGCAAGAGCTGGTGGCAGTTATTACAGTAGAGCGAAAAAAGGATTTTTTGAAATCCCTAAACCTCTAGCTTCTATGGGAATTGGCGTGGATAATATGCCTGAAGTGGTAAAGAATAGCATGATTTTAACAGGAAACAATATTGGCATGTTAGCAAATGTTGAAACGTTGCCAAATACAGACGATGTTAATAAGTTTATTGATGACATCAGTGAGCGCTATCCGGACATAAAAACGGCATCTCACAGAGAAAAACACAAGTTAGCTCAAAATTATTTGAGCTATGGAGACGTAGAAAGTGCTTGGAAGTTATTACTTTCGTAGTCAGAATAAAATTAAGTATTATAAATATTATAGATTAAGCAAAAATGGAAGTACAAGGACGTATTAAAATGGTAGGTGAGACTCAAACTTTTGGTAGTAACGGGTTTAGAAAAAGAGAAGTTGTAGTGACTACAGAAGAGCAATACCCACAACATATTATGGTGGAATTTGTTCAAGATAAATGTGATTTATTAAACAGCTACAAAGAAGGTCAGCAAGTAAAGATTAATATTAACCTAAGAGGTAGAGAATGGGTTAACCCACAAGGTGAAACAAAATACTTTAACTCTATTCAAGGTTGGAGAATTGAAGGTGTACAAGCACAATCTGCAAGTGGAGATATGCCTCCTGTACCACCAACTGAAGCTTTTGAGCCAGTTAGTGATTTAAAAGAAGATGATAACGACGATTTACCTTTCTAAATCGTAAGTTTAAACTTATACTAAAAAGACTTGTTTTATTTTTAAAGCAGGTCTTTTTCTTTTTTAATTATATTAGTTATTTAGAAATATGCTACCATTCTAATTTGAATTCTATTTAAAGATGCACTTTTTAACTCAGAAAATTGAATTTCCAGATGTATCTGAAGCTTCCGCAGATGGGCTTCTAGCTTTGGGTGGTGATTTGTCTTCAGAACGCTTACTTCATGCCTATTCTGAAGGCATATTTCCATGGTTTCAAGATGGAGAACCTATACTTTGGTGGTCACCAGATCCACGATTTGTTTTATACCCAGAAGACTTAAAAGTGTCTAAAAGCATGAAACAAGTTTTAAGAAAAGGCACTTTTCAAGTTACCGAAAACAAAGCTTTCAATCAAGTATTAGAACAATGTGCGATTACTAAGCGTATTGGGCAAGATGGCACATGGATCACCGAAGATATGATGAAGGCTTACGTCAAACTCCACCAATTAGGATACGCTAAGTCTGTAGAAGTTTGGCAAGATGACGTATTAGTCGGAGGTCTATACGGCATTGCAATTAATGACAAGGTATTCTGTGGTGAAAGTATGTTTGCCAAAGTCAGCAATGCAAGTAAAGTAGGGTTTATCACCTTTATTCAAAATTCAAATTATAAATTAATTGACTGCCAAATCTACACCAATCACCTCGAAAGTTTAGGAGCTAAAGATATCCCAAGAGCTGAATTTATAAAATACCTCAAACCTCATGATATCTAAAACAAGATACCTCATGATCGTTCACCATTCCTGTAGCTTGCATGTGTGCATAAATCACCGTTGAACCCACAAATTTAAAACCACGCTTCTTCAAATCTTTACTTATTGCATCACTCAAAGGTGTATTTCCAGGAGCTTCTTTGTAGTATTTAACGGCATTTTTTATAGGTTTTCCATCTACAAAATCCCATATATATTTAGAAAAGGATCCAAAGTCTTCCTGAATTCTCATAAAAGCTTGCGCATTAGTAATCGTAGCATTTACTTTCAACTTATTTCTTATGATGCCTACATCTTGTAATAAGTCTTTAACTTTAGAAGTATCATAGTTTACAATTTTTTTATAATCGAAATTATCGAAGGCCTTTCTAAAATTTTCACGCTTTTTTAAAACCGTAATCCAACTTAATCCGGCTTGAAATGTTTCAAGAATTAAAAACTCAAAAAGTGTATCGTCATCATACACAGGAACTCCCCATTCTTCATCGTGATACGCTTCATATAAGGGATCACCAACGCACCAACCGCATCTGTTTTTAGTCATTTGTAAGGATTTTTATTTAATACTACTAATGTAACAACTGTTGCATAAAAAATGGCAACGGAATATTATTTTTGTTATCATGAATACAGACACACTTACCTTACAAGATATAATTTCAGAAAGTCTAAAAAACAGTATGACTTATGCTGAATACAGAGAATTAGTTATAAAATTAGTTGAAGAAAAATCGACTACCGGAAACGATAAAACAGATGCTTTAGTGGAGTACACACTACTAAACGACAGACGTATGAGACGTTGGGATAAAACGGCTAAAGTTTCTGATGCTATGAAAACCAAGATTGAAAGTATTGATAAAAAAGTAACGTGGTTGGTAATTTCTGAAAGTTGGTGTGGAGATGCTGCTCATATTATGCCTATTATTAATAAAGTAGCTGAGCTTAATGATGCTATTGATTATAAAATTGTACTCAGAGATGAAAATGAAGCACTAATGGATCAGTTTTTAACTAATGGAGGAAAATCAATTCCTAAATTAATTATGTTAGATTCTGAAACGAATGCTGTTTTAGGCACCTTTGGACCACGACCTACAGTGGCAACAAAAATGGTACAAGATTACAAAGCTGAACACGGTATGTTAACACCAGAATTTAAAGAAGATTTACAGCGCTGGTATAATAAAGATAAAGGCCAATCTCTTATTGAGGATTTGGTTAACTTATTAAAATGAGTCATGTATTTCTGTGGCTGAGCATAGTCGAAGCCACACTTTTATTTCCCTTTGAACAAAAACGTAATCGTACCTAATTGCTCTTTCTTGTCTGATGTATCAAACTGAACAGTTTCAGCATAAGAAATTGCATGATTTATTAAGCACTGGTTATCTGAGTTAGAAGAACCATTAATATAAGCATCAATAACATCACCTGCGTCATTCACTCTAATACTCACTACTATTTTTCCTCCATATTCGCATAAATATCGTGGTGTCTTATAATGGGTTAAGGTTCTACCTTTTAAAGAATAGGTTAGCGTACTTTTTGCTTTGGCGTGTTCATCTGCTTGTTTTTTATTATCCAACCGTTGCTTTAACTCTTCTTGAAGTTTTTTATAAGATTCTGTTTCTTCTGAATTTAAAGCGTAAGCATTACTACCTGCATACGATTTGTTAATACTTGTTTCCTCTAGCACCTCACTTGCTTTAGCTTCTGCCATGGCTTTTGTAGTACGTTCAAAATCATTGGCGTCAACAGTTTTAAAGTTGCGCATCATTTCTTTATATTCTTGGTCTTCGTTAAATGCTTTATTGGTAGATTTCCCATTGATATCTTCTATGTCCTGAAGGTCTTCTTTTGTTATTTCAGGTTCTGGTTCCATGAGATAATAACTTTCAGTCACTAAATCATCTTGAAGTTTCAGCTGTAAACTAAACATGCCAAAGACTACAATTCCTGCTAAAAGAAATGTAATTATTGCGGCTTTATGTTGATCAACAAAATTCAGTATAAAATAGTTTTAGTCTATTAATAGATACGATTATAATGAAGAAATAGTTTAAGAACTTATCTTAAACCGGTGTTAAATCACGCTTTGGAAGGTAAATTGGCTATAAAATCTTCAGGCGTTAAGGCATCATCTACTTTAAAATCTCCAATACGCGTGCGTCGTAATGATGATAAATGCGCCCCAGAATTTAATGCTTTTCCAAAGTCGTTCGCCAAAGATCTAATGTAAGTTCCTTTACTACATACCACTTTAAAATGTAATTCTAATTGATTAATTTCAGTGATTTCAAATTCAGTGATTTCTACTTGTCTCGATTTAATTTCAACCTCCTCACCTGCTCTTGCAAATTCGTATAACCGTTTGCCATCTTTTTTAATCGCGGAAAACACGGGAGGAAATTGATTTATTTGACCTATAAATTGTGGAATTGTATTCTGAATTAAGTCGTCTGTAATATGATCTGTAGGAAAGGTTTCATTGACTTCCGTTTCTAAATCAAAAGAAGGGGTTGTTCCTCCTAAAACAAACGTCCCAGTATATTCCTTTACTTGACCTTGAAAAATATTAATCTGCTTGGTCATTTTACCAGTACAAATCACCAATAATCCTGTTGCTAATGGATCTAAAGTCCCAGCATGACCTACTTTAATCTTTTTAATATCAAAAGCATGACGAATTTCCCAACGCAATTTATTAACCGCCTGAAAAGAGGTCCACGTTAAGGGTTTATCTATTAATAAGACTTCTCCGTTTAAATAATCTTCTTTAGTTTTCATTTATACTAGAGACCAAATTATAGCAATAACACCGACAACAACACAATAGATAGCAAAATATGATAATTTACTCTTTTTCACTAAAGCAATCATCCAAGTACAAGCAAATAAACCGGCCACAAAAGCGGCTATAAAACCAACACTCAACGCGGTTACATTAGAACTATCATAGGTTAATTCACCTCCTAAAAGGTCTTTAGCAATTTTACCAAATATTAAAGGCACAACCATTAAGAATGAAAATCGAGCTGCTTTAGTTTTATCATTACCTAATAACACAGAGGTTGAAATTGTAGCACCTGAACGTGATATACCTGGCAGCATAGCAATAGCCTGAGAAATACCAATGATAAACGCATTAGAAAACGATACTTTTTTCTGTGTATCTTTAGCCTTATCTGCTAAGAAGAGTAATACGGCTGTAACAATAAGCATACAACCTACAAGAAGAATATTTCCATTAAAAAGTTGCTCTAATTCTTCTTCAAAAAAGAGACCTACTATCACAGCTGGTATCATGGATAAAGCAATTTTTGAAATGAACTGAAGATCTTCATTCCATTCAAATTTTAAAATACCTTTTATGATATCAAAAATATCTTTTCTAAAAATTACCATGGTACTTAATGCAGTGGCAAAGTGTAGAACAACGGTAAACAACAAACTTTCTTTTGGTACAGAATTATCACCAAGAATGGCTTTTCCTATTTCTAGGTGACCACTAGAGGATACAGGTAAAAACTCCGTAAGACCTTGAATAATTCCTAAAATAATTGCATCTATAATTTCCATGAGACAAAAGTATCAATTAAGAGAAATGATACGCTGTAAATGTAAATAAAATATGAATTATTTTTTAGAGTCTTTATTAGGATTCAAAAGAATAGCGTAAACCTGAATACCAAATCCAATTAAGACTAGTGTTGGTGCTAAACGAATTCGTCTCCAGCTATATATAGATTCGTCAAAAACATTAGGATCGTCACTACCACCACCAGACATTAAGATAAACCCAACAACAATAAATGCTAAACCTATAAATAAGAATTTATAGTTTTTCTTTCCAAAGATAAATTCGGATTTTGAGTCTTCATTTCGTTTTTGTTGTCCCATGGTCATTTCTAGTTTACTATAGTAATATGCAAAGTAACAGTTTTATTTCTAATAGAAACGTTAAGAGTTTGTAAATTTAATAGTGATAAAAGCGGATTCTAATGTCTAATATTTACTGTAATAATTCTCTATGTCTTTAAAAGAATAAAACTTAGTAATAATTTCACCTTTGCTATTGAGAAGTATATACGTAGGAAATTCCCATACATCCATAACTTCAACAAGATCGTTATCGCTTCCTAATTCTCTATAGTTTTGCCAATCATAATTATTCTTCTGCAAATAACTTAGCCATTTATCAGCTTGTGTATCAATAGAAATACCAATTAATTCTACATTGTTTTTTTCAAACACTTCTAAATAGTTAACCATCTTTTTATGATCGTGAACGCAGGGTGGACATTGAACAAACCAAAAATCTAAAAGATAATCTCCTGTATGAGACCTGTCTACTTTTGCAAGTGCTCCTTTTCTATTATAGAACTCAAAAGCTGAAAGATCCAAACTCTCGGTTTTAACTAAGTCTTTTAAAACTCTATGAACACTTAGCGTGTGTGCTTTTAAAGTATCTGATTGTTTATCTAAAATAGATTTTAAATCAATCAATCTAGATTTATAATTTTTGTTTTTATCTATATAATGATTGCTTATTTCAAAAGAAAACGGATGATTAAGATTCTCCTCCACACTGTTCAATAAAAATGTATTGACATCAAAATTGTTAATCTCAAGCCTATTTAAACTATCTAAATCGGAATAGAAACGAATAGATTTAGTATAAATTTCAGATCCAATTACAGTATCAATCTTTAACGATTCAGGTAATAATTCCACTTGAATCTTTAAACGTTCACCATTAAGAAATACTTTTTCAGAATATGTTTTTTCGTCTTTAAAAACATCAATTATAAAGGCATCATTAATAGTCTTGCTAAAGTTAAAAATATAAGGACTTCCATGTTTTGAACTAATACCTTCAGAATTATTATAGCTTACAACTTTAATACTATCTGGCTGTACTTCACTTAAAATTTCAACTGAAATACTATTGGGATGTATCGTTTCAAGAGTATTACATGAACTAAAGAGACCAATTAGACATAACGCTAGAACGTAAACAGAAACTTTCATGCATTAATAATAAAGTTGATCCGTCTTCAAGTTTAAGAAACGTTGTGTGGCGATGAAAGTACTAATCCAAGTAATTACAATGCCTAATAGGAAAATGCCGACAAACAAGCCTGCAATTAAAACGGTGTTTCTTAGTAATTCTAATTCAGGAAACGTGAGGTCTAAATAGTATAAAACAACTGCCATGCCTCCTAAGGCAACTAGTGCACCAATGATTCCTAATTGCACACTTTTCCATACAAAAGGCCTGCGAATAAAGGTTTTGGTTGCACCGACCATTTGCATTGTTTTTATAATAAAACGCTTAGAATACACGGCTAATCGTATAGAACTATTAATTAATAAAACAGCAATTAACGTAAACAACCCACTAATAATTAGTACCCAAAACGTGATTTTTTTAACGTTGTCATTCATGAGTTCTACCAAATCATTATCGTATCTTATTTCTTCAATAAATGCTTTATTGGAAAGCGCATCTGTTATTTCAGTTAATTGTTCTGTCGTTACAAAATCTGCTTTTAAGTGTACGTCAATCGAATTCTTTAAAGGATTGTAACCTACAAAATCCATAAAGTCTTCACCTGTTTCGGCTTTCATAAACTCTGCGGCTTCTTCTTTAGAAACATAAAGGGCATCTTTTGTGTAATCCGCCATCGCTAAACTCTTTTTTAGCTGATTGACTTCGACTTCTTTTGCCGTATCATTCAAATAAATGGTCATTACCACTTGTTCTTTAAAGTGATCTGCTACTTTTTTAGAATTGATGACTAAAAGACCCAAACAGCCTAAAAGAAACAAGACCAAAGCGATACTTATCACTACAGAAATGTAAGATGATATCAGTTTACGTTTTTGATATTTGTCAAAAGATGATGCCATGAATGAATGCGGATTTATGCTGTAAAAATAATAAAGAATTTGCTTATGTTAACTATTACAACGGTGAACTTTTAATAGTGTTGTATATGATGACTTAAAGTAAGTAAGTGCACCTAAATTCTATGGTATTTCAACAACAAATTCAGATGTTTTCTTACTAGACTTAATAGCTTTTAAATTTTGTATTGGCATAGTTCTTGTCAAAGCTTGAACAATCAATTAAACCTTAAAATCAATTATTATGAAAAAATTACTCGTTGTAGTCGCACTTGCAGCTTTAGGATTAACGGAAAAAACCAATGCTCAAGATATTGAATTTGGAGCCAAAGCCGGACTCAATATCTCTAATTTTACAGGAGGAGATGCTGACCGAAACAGCCTTATCGGATTTCATGTGGGATTCATTTCCGAAATTCCATTAAGTGAAAAATTCTCACTTCAACCCGAACTTTTATATTCTAGACAGGGTTCTGAAGTACAAGATGTGGTTAAGATAAAAGTCGATTACTTAGCCATTCCAATTATGGCTAAATACTATGTAGCTGATAGATTTAGCTTAGAAGTAGGACCACAATTTTCGTTTCTGGTTAATGATAAAGGCGAGTATATAGATAGTGATTTACCAGATGAAGACACAGATGCCTCTAGTGTTGATATTGGTGCAAATGTTGGACTTGGTTATAATTTGGGTTCAAACCTATTTGTGCAAGCACGTTATAATTTTGGAATCTCAACTGTAGCAGAAAATCCAGATATAAAAAACAGTGTTTTTCAAGTCGCTTTGGGCTATAAGTTTTAATCTCCCACAACTTAACCTAGTAAAAGCATCTTGTCTAAAACAAGGTGCTTATTCTTTTATAATTCCTATTCATTTTAAAATAGGCTGTTTAGATGGTTATTATTAAATTTGCGCTTTAAAGTAAAGGCAAATTCGCGCAAAGGCGCTAAGTCACAAAGTCATTTTTTTAAACGATATGCTTTGCGACTCTGCGCCTTTGCGTGAAAAGACAATTCATATGACATACAATTTCAACGACATAGAAAAAAAGTGGCAAGACTATTGGGCAAAAAACCAAACATTTAAAGCCTCAAACCAAAGCGATAAACCAAAATACTACGTATTAGATATGTTCCCTTATCCTTCTGGAGCAGGTTTACATGTTGGCCATCCTTTAGGTTATATTGCTAGTGACATCTATGCACGTTATAAACGCCATAAAGGTTTTAATGTCTTACATCCTCAAGGTTATGATAGTTTTGGATTGCCTGCAGAACAGTATGCGATACAAACAGGTCAGCATCCTGCAGTTACTACTGAAACCAATATTACAACGTATCGTCGTCAATTAGACCAAATTGGTTTTTCTTTCGATTGGAGCAGAGAAGTAAGAACTTCTAATCCTGAATATTATAAGTGGACACAGTGGATTTTTATACAATTGTATGAGTCTTGGTTTTGTAAACATGCAAATAAAGCATTTCCTATTTCTGAATTAGAAAAGGTATTTGCTAGAGAGGGTAATGCTGCTGTAGAAGCTGTATGTGATGATAATGCAGGCCAGTTTACGGCAGAGCAATGGAATAATTTTTCTTCAGAAGAACAACAAGAAATACTTTTAAAATACAGATTAACCTATTTAGCAGAAACTGAGGTTAACTGGTGTCCGGAATTAGGAACCGTTTTAGCCAATGACGAAATAGTTAATGGTGTTTCGGAACGAGGTGGTCATCCAGTAGTACGTAAAAAAATGACCCAATGGAGCATGCGAATTTCTGCGTATGCAGAACGTTTACTTCAAGGATTAGATGATCTCGATTGGACCGATGCCTTAAAAGACATTCAGAAAAACTGGATTGGTAAATCCGTTGGAGCTTCGGTATCTTTTAATGTAAATGGACACGATGATGTCATCGACGTTTTCACTACAAGACCAGATACTATTTTTGGAGTGTCATTTATGACGCTTGCACCAGAACACGAATTAGTATCACAAATTACAACCGAAGCACAAAAAGCTGAAGTTGAAGCTTACATAGAAAAATCAGCCAAACGAAGCGAACGCGATAGAATGGCAGATGTAAAAACCATTTCTGGTGTGTTTACAGGAGCTTATGCGGAGCATCCGTTTTCTAAAGAACCGATTCCTATCTGGATAGGCGATTACGTTTTAGCAAGCTACGGAACAGGTGCAGTTATGGCAGTGCCTTGTGGTGACCAACGTGATTACGATTTTGCAAAACATTTTGATATTGCTATTCCAAATATATTTGAAGGTGTTGATATTTCTGAAGAAGCCTATGCTTCTAAAGACAATGTAAAAATCGCCAATAGTGATTTCCTTAATGGCATGAACTATAAAAAAGCATCTAAATTGGCTATTTATCAATTAGAACAATTAGGTCAAGGCGTAGGTAAAACTAATTACCGTTTGCGTGATGCTGTATTCTCAAGACAAAGATATTGGGGAGAACCATTCCCAGTCTATTATGTGAATGGTATGCCACAAATGATAGATGCTGAGCATTTACCGATTAGATTACCGGAAGTTGAAAAATATTTACCAACCGAAGAAGGTGAACCGCCTTTAGGACGTGCAGACGTTTGGGCTTGGTGTACTGAAAGTAATTCTGTGGTTTCTAATGATAAGATAAACAATACAACAATTCATCCACTAGAACTAAACACCATGCCTGGTTGGGCAGGAAGTTCTTGGTATTTCTTCCGTTATATGGAAGATGCAGCCAATAGAGATGGTGTTTTTGCAAGTGAAGCTGCGCTGAAATATTGGGAAAATGTAGATTTATATATTGGTGGCGCAGAACATGCGACTGGTCACCTACTCTACTCGCGTTTCTGGGTGAAATTATTGAAAGATCGCGGTTTTGTTAATGTTGAAGAGCCTTTTAAAAAGTTGATTAACCAAGGAATGATTTTGGGGACTAGTGCTTTTGTTTATAGAGTTGGACCTTCCGTTACAGTAAAAAGTATGTCAGAAACTGTTCGTTTAGATGAAGTCAAATTACCTCATTTCTATGTTTCAAAATCAAGTTATGATAATTTTCAAAAAGGAATACAAGACAAAAATATAATTGAAGTTTTAAATAAAACAAATTCTATTTGGGAAAAGAATGGATTCAAAGTTGAATCTAATTTTGAAAAAATATCATTATCTGAAATTCACGTGAAAGTACAATATGTAAATGCTTCAGATGAATTAGATATTGAAGCATTAAAAACGGATCCTGAATTTGGAGCTGATTATAAAGATGCTATTTTTATTAGTGAAAACGGAGATATTATTGAAGGAAATAACGATGTTTACAAAGTAGGTCGAGACGTTGAAAAAATGTCTAAATCAAAATACAACGTTGTGAGCCCAGATAGTATTTGTGCAGATTACGGAGCAGACAGTCTAAGACTCTACGAAATGTTCTTAGGTCCTTTAGAGCAATACAAACCTTGGAATACTGCTGGTATTACAGGAGTCCATAATTTCCTTAAAAAACTATGGAAATTATACGTTGGTGAAAATGGTTTAAAAGTGAATGATGCTGAAGCGACCAAAGACAACTTAAAAACCTTACACAAAACCATAAAGAAAGTCCAAGAAGATATTGAGAATTTCTCTTTCAATACGTCAGTTTCTACCTTTATGATTGCGGTAAATGAACTAACCGCTCAGAAGTGTACAAGTAAAGCCATTTTAGAACCTTTATTGGTTTTAATTTCACCTTACGCACCACATATTGCTGAAGAATTATGGAGTCAATTAGGAAATAATGATTCTATTTCTACGGCACCTTTCCCTGTTTTTGACGAAAGTCATTTAGTAGAAAGTAGTAAAAACTATCCCATTTCTTTTAATGGTAAAATGCGTTTTACTTTAGAATTGCCAATGGACATGAACAAAGACGATATTGAAAAAACCGTAATGTCTCACGAAAAAACAATTGCGCAATTAGATGGCAGAACACCTAAGAAAATCATTGTGGTGCCTGGAAAAATTGTAAATATTGTTGGGTAAACTTCTAAAATATATCATCATAACTTTGTTACCAATTATAGGTTGGTCTCAAAGTTATGTTGGTTTGGTCTCCAACTATTTTATTTGGTTTGGTAATACGAACAAAGACTAATGCTATGTTTTTAAATCAACCCACACCTAAAAAGAAGCGTAAAAGTCTTAAGGATTATTTTGATTTTCGTAATAATCAGGTCAATCAAGTTGGTTTAATTTTCTTTTTAGCATTTGTTTTGGCAACCACTTTAATTTATCAATTTAACGAACGTTTTGACTCCGAAAAATGGAAATCTCAACCTTCCTTTCGGGATGAAATGGTCGATGATGTTATGGATCGAAACCTTTTTATTAACGCTACAAAACAAGACGTTTTAGATCAATTAGGAAAACCTAATGACAGGTATACAGAAGATATAGATTCTTATATTTATTACGTCGGAGAAAGAGCCAGTTTTAATAATGAAGGTCCCATGCAACTCGTTTTAATTTTTGAAAATAATAAGGTTGTTAAAATGGTTTTAGAATCTAGAAACAACTAATCTCTTTTTAATTCATCATTACAATCGGTTCATTCTTCGCCAATTACCTAAAGTAACATTTCGTTTTCGACAATTTTATATTGAGGCCACACTCGTAAGGCACTTTACCGAAACTATTCAACATTCACGTAATACCATATTAGCCTCAAAATCAGCACTATTTTTTATAGTTTTCAAAATTACAGCCTGAAAATAAATATTTCGTAAAAATGACTCTTAGTTGATATTGAAATTTGCATAGCTAGTTTTTTTGATGGTACTTTCTTCCAGCTATTAATTTTATAAATCATTAAAAAATGAAAATCGGAGTCCCAAAAGAAATTAAAAACAATGAAAACAGAGTTGGTATGACACCTGCTGGAGTTTTTGAACTTACAAAAAACAAACACACGGTATATGTCCAAAAAGATGCTGGTTTTGGTAGTGGCTTCTCTGATCTAGATTATATAAATGCTGGCGCAATAGTGTTAGAAACTATAACAGACGTTTATACCTCTAGTGATATGATTATAAAAGTTAAGGAACCTATTGCTGAAGAATACCCTTTAATACAATCGCATCATGTAGTGTTTACCTATTTTCACTTTGCATCTAGCGAACCATTAACAAAGGCCATGTTAAATAGCCAAGCTGTGTGTATTGCCTACGAAACCGTTGAAGATAAAGATGGTTCATTACCATTATTAACACCAATGTCTGAAGTTGCTGGAAGAATGGCAATTCAGCAAGGTGCAAAATATTTAGAAAAACCTATTAAAGGTCGTGGAGTATTACTTGGCGGAGTTCCAGGTGTTCCTCCAGGACGCGTTTTAGTTTTGGGTGCGGGAGTTGTTGGCATCCAAGCGGCAAAAATGGCGGCTGGTTTAGGTGCTCACGTTACTGTTATGGATATTAACATGAAGCAATTGCGCTATGTAAACGACGTTATGCCTAGCCATGTGGTCACCGAATTTTCAAGTGAGTATAATATTAGACAACGTATAAAAGATCACGATTTAATTATTGGAGGTGTCTTAGTTAGAGGAGCAAAAGCCCCAAAATTAATTACTAGAGATATGCTTAAAGATATGCGACCAGGTACAGTTTTAGTTGATGTCGCTGTAGATCAAGGTGGTTGTATGGAAACTACGAAAGCCACAACACATGAAGATCCAACCTTTATTATAGATGATGTTGTACATTATTGTGTGGCTAATATGCCAGGAGCTGTGCCATACACATCAACTTTAGCCTTAACTAATGTTACCCTACCTTATGTGTTGCGTTTAGCAAATCAAGGTTGGGAAACAGCTTGTAAAAACGATGCCACCTTAGCTAAAGGATTAAACATCGTTAAGGGTAAAATTGTATATGAAGAAATTGCAGAAGCCTTTAACTGGTCTGTTGATGCTATGTAAAGTTTACGACTGTCATTTAAAGTCCTGACAAAATTTCTTAACTCAAATTTGGCTTACTATTTGCTATTCATTTATTAAATTTACATGAATTAAAAATTTCAAATTATGAGTGGAATGATAGGATATTACATACTAATTGGTGCTATTGCATTAGTAAGCTGGTTAGTGAGTAATCAACTAAAACGCAAGTTTGCTAAGTATTCTAAAGTACAATTGCGCAATGGTTTATCTGGAAGAGAAATAGCAGAAAAAATGTTAGCAGATAATGGTATCACTGATGTAGAGGTTATTTCTACACCAGGACAATTAACAGACCATTACAATCCAAAAAATAAAACGGTTAACTTAAGTGAATCCGTTTATAATCAACGAAACGCAGCTTCGGCTGCTGTTGCCGCTCACGAATGTGGCCACGCCGTGCAACATGCACAAGCTTATAGTGCTTTAGGCATGCGGTCTGCGTTAGTACCAATTGTTAGTGTTACATCTGGCATGTCGCAATGGTTAGTAATTGGCGGCCTTGTTTTAGGAGCTGCTGCAGGAGTTGGTTTAGGATATTGGGTTGCTGTTGCTGGTTTAGTCTTTATGGGCTTTGCTACATTATTTAGCTTTATTACTTTACCTGTAGAGTATGATGCGAGTAACAGAGCTTTAGCATGGTTAAAAAACAAAAACATGCTAACTCCAGATGAATACAAAGGTTCTGAGGATGCACTAAAATGGGCAGCTAGAACATATTTGGTTGCTGCTATTGGAGCACTAGCTTCTTTATTATATTGGGCACTACAAGTGTTTGGTGGTAGAGATTAATTATTAAAATATAGTATTAAAAGCTCTGATTTTTCAGGGCTTTTTTTGTTCTGTATAAAGAAAACACTTACTTTAACATTTCTAACTAAATCATACTATGGACAACCAATTCCCAAACCAATCCTCAGAAAAAATACTAATAGGCCATATTTCAGAGGTCGAGCGCACTACTTTTTACAAAAAAACATACTCACATGTTGCAGGTGGAGTTCTTGCTTTCATCTTATTTGAATACGTATTACTGCAAAGTGATGCGGTAGTAAAATTTATGCTTTCCATGACTGAAGGCTATAAATGGTTATTAATGCTTGGCGGTTTTATGTTAGCAACCAACTATGCAGAAGGTATGGCTATGAAAACCACGGATAAAAACAAGCAGTATTTAGCCTATGGCATTTACATATTTTTTGAAGCCTTAATTTTTGTACCAATGTTATATATAGTTACTGAACTAATGGGTCCTGCTGGTTCAGAAGTTCTTTATCAAGCCTCTATTGTAACCTTGGCATTATTCACGGGCCTATCTGCTGTGGTGCTTATGACGAAATCCGATTTCTCATTTTTAAAAACAGGATTAACCGTTGGTTTCTTCATTGCAATAGGCTTAATTATAGCAGGTACTATTTTTGGTTTTAATCTAGGCTTATGGTTTTCCGTAGGTATGTGTTTATTAGCAGGCGGTTCTATTCTATATCAAACCTCTAACTTAGTAAAGACTTATGGAGTTGAAGATTATATTCCGGCAGCTTTAGGATTGTTTGCATCCTTAATGCTATTATTCTGGTATATTTTAAGAATATTTATGTCTAGAGATTAATCTCAAATTATATAAAAAATGAAAAGCCCAACTAAAAATTTTAGTTGGGCTTTTTTAATAAATATTTTATTTTGACCTGATTAGTGTTAAAAAAATAAAAACAAGGTTAATATAACATAGAAAGACATCAAATCTATTGTATTCTAAAGCGTATAAGCGTCGTAAATTTGCACCTCGAAAAAAAAGAGATAATAAATAAATTATGAAATTAAATAATCAAATAACTGCAGAGAGCAAAGTTGGAACGAAAACTAAACAATTTAGTAAGGCAAGTTCAATGATTTGGAATACTAAAAGACGTTATAAATAAATATAGAATATATTTTTAAAAACAAAAGCCCAACTGAAATTTCAATTGGGCTTTTTTTAATAGATATTATTTAATTTTGTCGCCATTTTTATCGTAAAAATGGTATTCAAGATATGTGTAAGCATCTCTAGGTAAAACTTTTACCCATTTTTTGTGTTCAATAAACCACTTTGAACGTACTGATGGAAACCCTTTGGTTAAAAAGGCTGCTATAAAAGGGTGTGTATTAAGAGTCACCTTTTTATGGTCTTTTTTGAAAATACGTTGCAGGTCTTGATTAATACGTTCCACCACTTTAATTGGTGCTTCGATTTCATCGCCTAATACATTAGGATTTTCTTCTTTCGTTTTAATATTGCGTTCTGGCCTAACGCGCTGTCTGGTTATTTGCACTAATCCAAACTTACTCGGCGGCAATATTTTATGCTTTGCTTTATCATCTTTCATCTCATCTCTAAGATAATTATAAAGCTTTTTTCTGTTCTCTGCTTTTCCCATATCGATAAAATCGATAACGATAATGCCTCCCATATCGCGTAAACGCAATTGTCTTGCAATTTCTTGAGCAGAAATCATGTTCACTTCTAAAGCCGTATCCTCCTGGTTCTTCTCTTTATTGGAGCGGTTACCACTGTTTACGTCTACAACATGAAGCGCTTCGGTATGTTCAATAACCAAATAAGCACCTCTTGACATAGAGACGGTACGACCAAATGATGTTTTTATTTGGCGTTCGATACCAAATTTTTCGAATATAGGTCCATTTTTGTGATACTTCACTATGGATTCCTTATTCGGTGCAATTTGTTGCACATAATCTTTTACTTGTACATACATTTCTTCATCATCTACAACAATACCAGAGAATGAATCATTAAAAATATCTCTCAAAATAGAGGATGCTTTATTCATTTCTCCCAATACTTTAGTTGGGTGATGAGCTTTGTACAATTTTTTACACATTGCTGTCCATCGATCCAGCAAATTCTGTAAATCACTATCTAGCTCGGCAACTTTTTTGCCTTCTGCTACAGTACGAATAATAACTCCAAAACCTTTAGGTGTGATACTTTTAACGAGTCTTTTTAGGCGGTCTTTTTCTTCTTGTGATTCAATTTTTTGAGAAATTGAAATCCGATTAGAAAAAGGTACCAAGACAATATATCTACCAGCAATAGACAATTCTGAGCTAATGCGTGGTCCCTTTGTAGAGATTGGTTCTTTTACTACTTGTACTAATATGGACTGATTAGATTTAATAGCATTTGCAATGCTACCATTTTTATCTAAATCTTTTTCCATAGGAAAGTCTTTAAGGGTGTAATCCCTTAATTTCCCTGTGCTTACACGTTTAATGAATTTTAAAAGCGAAGGCATTTGCGGTCCTAGATCATGATAGTGTAAAAAACCATCTTTCTCATAGCCAACGTTAACAAACGCAGCGTTTAAACCAGGCATGACTTTGCGTATTTTGGCAATAAAAATGTCACCAACCGCAAAGTTGTTATCCTCTTCGTCTTTATGTAATTCAATAAGTTTTCCATCTTTTAATAAGGCAAAATCAACAATATCTGAACTCGATCTTACGATTAATTCCTTGTTCATAATGTTAATTTATATCTAACTCTTAATTGAGGTAGATGGATTTTACTAAATTATTTGACACAGGTCTCCCGATTAAAATCGGGAATCCAACAAATCTATCAGCACTCTATTAAATGCTATAAATTCTATATCAAAGAACGTTTCTTTAAAACTGAAAAAAGTAGTTTTATAACTACTTTTTTCAATTTATTTTTTCTTGTGACGATTAGCACGTCTACGTTTTTTACGCTTGTGCGTCGCTACCTTGTGTCTTTTTCTTTTTTTACCACTTGGCATAATAAATAATGCTTTTTAAATTAATATTTTGTTTAAATGCTTTCTTAGTTAACCTCAACATTAGATTTAACTCCTTCTAAAAATACTTTAGCAGGCTTAAATGCTGGAATGTTGTGTGCAGGAATTTTTATTGTAGTATTCTTTGAAATATTACGACCTGTTTTTTCAGCTCTTGTTTTAATAATGAAACTTCCGAAACCTCTTAAATAAACGTTATCTCCGCTCTCTAAAGATGTTTTTACTTCTTCCATAAAGGTTTCAACTGTTGCTTGTACATCTCCTTTTTCTATACCTAATTTATCAGATATTTTCGCTACTAAATCAGCTTTTGTCATTTTGTTACTAGTTTTAGGGTTACTATAAATTCTAAGGGATGCAAATATAGGTAATTTAATTTCAATAGTTCAAACGTAATTAATTAAAATTTAACACAATAAACATTTAATTTTGCTTTTCATTAAAAAAACCAAATGGATTTCAATAGTAAACTAATTAACTGGTACTCAACTCAAAAGAGGGAATTACCATGGAGAGAAACACGTAATCCGTATTACATTTGGCTATCAGAAATAATTTTACAACAAACTCAAGTTAAGCAAGGATTACCATATTATGACGCATTTGTTACCCAATACCCAACAATTTTTGATCTTGCTGAGGCATCTGAAACGTCAATTTTAAAATTATGGCAAGGTTTAGGTTACTATTCTAGAGCACGAAATCTTCATGCTACAGCAAAACATATTGTTAAGGAGTTTGATGGTGAATTTCCGGATAATTATAAAGACTTATTAAAATTAAAAGGAGTTGGTGATTATACAGCAAGTGCTATTGCTTCTATTGCATTTAACGAAGTCGCTGCTGTGGTAGATGGTAATGTGTATCGGGTACTATCTCGTTATTTCGGAATTGACACTCCTATAAACTCAACTATAGGTATAAAAGAATTCAAATTATTAGCCTCAACGTTAATAGACCACAACCAACCTGCCACGTATAACCAAGCTATTATGGAGTTTGGAGCTTTACAATGCAAACCAAAAAATCCCATTTGCTCTGTTTGTCCATTACAAGATAGTTGTGTTGCCCTCAAAAATCAGATCGTTGATGTGCTTCCTGTTAAACTGAAGAAAACGAAAGTTACTGTAAAATACTTCAACTTTCTGGTGTTTATGGATCATCATAAAAAAACGCTTTTTGAGAAACGTAGCAAAAAAGGGATATGGCAGCATCTTTACCAGTTTCCATTAATAGAATCTGAAAAAAGTTTAACTGCAGAAGAATTTCATCTTTTAAATTTTGAAGACTCCTTGTTGAAAATTAATCCTTTGGATTACTCCTTATATAATGAAGTAGATATTGTTCATAAATTATCTCATCAGCATTTGTATACAAAATTTTGGATTATTGATGTAGAATCACTTCCAAAGGAAGCAATTTTAATTAAATCGCTCACAAAATATCCATCTCCTGTGCTTATAAGTGAGTTTATAGACAACTTCAGTTTTTAGAACCATAAAGAAATCACATTTTTTTACTACTTTTAAAGTAGTGATTACGCAATTGAGTAACTTTGCAACTTATTAAAACTTAAATATTATGTCTGGAACCTTAAATAAAGTAATGTTAATTGGAAACTTAGGTGACGAAGTAAAAATGCACTATTTTGATGATAAAAATTGTGTTGGTCGCTTTCCTATAGCAACAAGTGAGACTTATATAAGTAAACAGACTAATGAACGTGTCTCAAATACCGAATGGCACAACATCGTGGTTAGAAATAAAGCTGCCGAAATTTGTGAAAAGTATCTTACAAAAGGTGATAAGGTTTATATTGAAGGACGCATAAAAACCAGAAAATGGACAGATGATAAAGGGATGGAACGTTATTCTACAGAAATTCAATGTGATGAATTTACGTTTTTAACTCCTAAAACGGACCAGCAACAACCAAAGCAGTCTACAACAAATACTAATGCTCAATCAAAACCTTCTGCAAAACCTACTACACCCGCTTCAGCAGAACCAGAAGGCGATGACGATTTACCATTTTAACCATTTTAACCATTTAATATAACTTTATCTTGGACCCAGAACCCACGGTTTTAATTTCTTCTTTATTAATTGCCAACACTTCCTTTGTAGTAAGCATTATATTACTCATCGTTTTACTCTTATGCTCTGCGCTAATTTCCGGTGCTGAAGTCGCTTTATTTTCTCTTACAAAATCTAATTTGAATGATGGTTTAGAAAACAAATCGGCAGCCATGGAAATCATTGCTTCACTTTTAGAACGACCCAAAAAATTATTGGCAACGATATTAGTCGCTAATAACTTTATAAATATTGCAATTGTTTTATTGTTTGCATCAATTAGTGACACTGTTTTTGACGGAATTAATTATTCAATCAATTTCCACTTTTTCGAAATTGAACTAGCTTTCTTTGTTAAAGTAATTGTTGCTACATTTTTGATTCTACTATTTGGAGAAATTATCCCTAAAATTTATGCCAGTAGAAATAGTGTAAAGTTTTCTTCATTTATGGCAAAACCCCTAAAGGTGTTGGATGTTATTTTCTCTCCTTTAAGTTTACCGATGCGTTATGTAACGATAAAAATTCATAACAAATTTGGAAAACAACGTTCAAACCTTAGCGTAGATCAACTATCACAAGCCTTAGAACTAACTAATGACGAAGACACCACAACAGAAGAACAAAAATTACTAAAAGGTATCGTCTCTTTCGGAAACACAGACACCAAACAAGTTATGCGTCCGCGTATGGATTTATTTGCTCTAAGCATAAAAACTCCTTACGAAACCATTATTGCGGAAATTATTGATAACGGTTATTCTAGAATTCCTGTTTACGAAGAAAGTATAGATACCATTATTGGAGTCCTTTATGTAAAAGATTTATTACCACATTTAAATAAGAAAACATTTGATTGGACCACTATTTTACGTGAACCTTTCTTTGTGCCAGAAAACAAGAAATTAGATGATTTAATGGTAGAGTTTCAAACCAAAAAAGTACATCTTGCTGTTGTTGTTGATGAATATGGAGGCACATCGGGATTGGTATCTCTTGAAGATATCATAGAAGAAATTGTAGGAGATATTAGTGATGAGTATGATGATGATGATTTAGTGTACACAAAATTAGATAATAACAATTTTAGCTTTGAAGGCAAGACTCCTTTAAAAGATGTTTACAAAATAGTTGGTATTAAGGACGATGCAGAACTTTTTGAAGCTAAAAAAGGGGATTCAGAAACACTTGCTGGCTTTGTTTTAGAGATTTCGGGTGGATTTCCGAGAATAGGAAGTAAAATAAATTTTGAAAATTACGTTTTTACTGTAGAAGCTTTAGAACGAAAACGTATTAAGCAGATTAAGCTAACCTTATTAGATAACCAAGAATAAAATGAGAATGCTTTGCTTGTAAGAAGAAAAAGAAGCACGTCAAATAAAGAACAAAAAAGAGCACATGAAACGACTAGTTTTACCCTTGTTAAGCGTATTAATGTTAGGATGCGGAGATGACACTTTACCTAAACCTAAAGGTTATTTAAGACTTGAATACCCAAACGCTGTTTATGAAAAAGCTATTGTTCCTTTACCTTTTTCTTTTGAAAAAAATAAACTAGCAGACCCTATTAAAACGATAAAAACCATAGGTAATACCAATGGTATTAATATTAAGTATACACCACTTAAAGCCACCATTTATCTTACTTATAAAGAAGTTAAAAACGGCAATATTGATAGTTTACTTAGAGACGCTCAAAACCTTACTCAAAAGCACGCTATAAAAGCTGATGAAATCTCTCATCAGTTATTTGAGAACAAAGAAGCAAATGTATACGGTATGTTATATGAAATAGGAGGAGATGCTGCATCACAATCTCAATTTTATGTAACAGATAGTATTCATCACTTTTTAAGTGGCTCACTTTACTTTTATGCGAAACCTAATTATGATTCTATTTATCCTGCTTCAGAATACTTAAAAAAAGATATAAGCCATATTATGGAAACCGTACGCTGGAAAGACCAATAATCTTATAAACTTAACACTATAAAAAAATGCCTATCGAAATTTCGATAGGCATTTTTTTTATTTGTAATGTATTTAATTTACCGCTTTATTAGCTTTGGTAAACCCATACGCCACCTATTTTAATAACAGCGAAGTCTTCTGTAGTATTACTACCATTATAAACCTCTAGCGTAATCACATACTTTTGCTCTTCATCTGCAGAAGGTGCAACGTTACCTAACACTACATTAATAGCATCTAGTATCATTGGGTCTGTCCACTCAGCTGCATTACCAGCTCTTCTGTCCATGTTTCCGTAATTTTCTGTACTTGCTGTAGCCGCTGGATAAACAGTTGCTAAATCCGCAACAATTGCAGCATAATCAGCAGATGTTAAAGTATACCTAATTGTGTTATCAGGAACCCAAATACCATCAACAAATCCAAACTGTAAAGTTGTAGAGATAGTAGATTCATGAGCAGTCCATTCACCAGCTTCAAATGTGTATAAATCACCTCTTAATTGTGCTCCAGAAGAACTAGACACATATTTATAGATAACTGTTAACGCATCTTCTTCTTGAGCATACGGATATTTAATATTTAAAAATGCAGGTAAATAATTATCTGCAGGTATAGAACTTCCGAAGTTGCTTAAGCCCATAGATGCAAAATCCTCTTCACTTAAGATATATACACCTTCAGACAATTCCCATTCTCCATCTGTATACGTGTAATAAACCTCTTCATTTACAGTATCTCCTTCAACACCTGCAACTTTAATTACAGCTAACTCTATTTCCCAAGTCGCACCAATTGTTGTATCTGATTCGTATTTAAAGGCAATGTGAATTGTTTCACCTTCATAAGCAGAAAAATTATAATCATCAGAAGTCACAGAAGACCAGCTATCACCAGCAGGCACAGGATTAAGTTCAATAGTATCCCAAGTTGCTGTAGTAACATCACCAGTATAATCTGTAGATACTAAGATGTTATAATAATCAGATTCATTAGCATAGTTTAAAATTTGAGTTACTTGAAATAACGGATTTTCATAAGCTGATAAATCAATTTCTGAAGATACTAACCAATCTTCATTTTCAAAATAGTCAGGATAGTCAGAACCATTCATTTTAGCTCCGTAACTAGACGCTTCCCAAACTTGATCACCAGTTACACTGACAGCTGTATAGTCTAAAAGTGTTGCTGCAGAAACAAAATCTGCTTCATATATATTAGAAATACCTTCTACTGGTTCTTCAGTATATCTCTTATATGATGCTAATACCACTTGACCTTCAGTTGGCTCAGTGTATTCTGCTTCAAGTATACTAGGTAAAAAATCTTCAGGGTTTTCATTTGGATAAAAACCAACTGCATTTAGAGATCCTTGAGGATAATCTAAAATTTCTAATGAATAAACATCGGCATCTGTGTAATCACTTACACCTTCAGCATTACCAACATATAAATCATATCCAATTAAGACAGAAGAACCTTCTCCCCAAAATGGATATTTATCAGATAAAAAACCTGGCAATATCGTTTTAGCTTCTTCTTCTGAACCAAAATTACCATAAGGTAATTCTAACGCATCATAATCATCACTAACTAATGTGTAAGTTTCAGAACCTACAATTGGATCTGCTGACGAATCTAATCCGTCATAAATATCATCCATTGGGTTACAACCTACCAAGGTGATACCCAAAACTGCTAAACAATAAAATATTCTTTTCATATTCAATTTTTTTTAAAAATTAACATTTAATCCTACACTATATGTTCTTCCAGGACCAAAATAAACTTGAGCTGTTGATGCTGTACCATCTAAATCGTTAGCATCTGAAACATACTCAGTATTAAATGCATTATTCACTTTACCTATTAATGTTGCATTAAAAGATCCCATTTCAAAAGAATGTCTTACACCAACATCAAATAAACCAAAATCAGGAAGTTTCCATACATCTGGTAAATCTAAACTACCTCTATTTGTAACATCATATGATGAATAGTTATCACCTGCAAAGTTATAATCAATGTAGATATTAGATTTAGAAGCTAATTTATAATCAAGTCCAAGAGCAAATGTTGTTTGAGCCACATCACCTACTTTTAAATCTTCTGCATAAACTTCAACTACATCTATAACATCACCTGATTGATCTCTAATTTCTGAAGACACATTACTCTTCCACTGCCAATCTCCTATCGATACCATACCTGTTACCGTTAATTCTTCAGTTGCCTTATATCTAAAATCAACTTCAACACCTTGGTGTAATGCATCTATACCTTGTAAGTTGTAGAAAAATAGACTTTCGCCAGTCCCAAGTGAACCACCTAATGACTTATCTAACCATTGCGTATAATATACGTTAACATTAGCACTTAATTTGTCACCACGGAAACCATATCCAAGTTCTGCACTAAATACTTTTTCATTAACGGCCTTTTCATTAGGAATGATTCCATCTTCATCTAAAAATACATCATCTAAAAATGGTGCTTTAGAGAAATAACCAACATTTACAAACACATTGTTGTTCATGTCTAAGTTGTAGTTACCACCACCTTTAATACCGTATCCTGTAAAGTTAACAGCTTCAGACTCTCTACTACCTACTATGGTATTATTCATGTATTCTTTCTGCTTGTAATTACTATTTGAAACGTCTGCCGCAACAAATACGTTTACAGATTCATTGATTTGATATTCTGCTTGTCCAAAAAGTCCATATCTTGTAACAACACCATCGTAATCCTTATTGTACTTATCACCTACTTGTAATGGTTTACCAAAAGCATAAGTATCACTTTCATTATCTAAGAAGAATTGACCTCCTAATAAATCTGTTACTTCATACCAGTGTGATCCAATATAATAACGACCATCAAAACCAGCAGATACTGTTAGTTTATCATTAATTCTGTTTTTATAACTAGATAAAATACCATACCATTCATGATTATTTATAGATGATGAAAGAATATCAGTAGAACCATTAACACCATTAGCACGATTCTCTTCTACAACTTTATCAAAATCAATTGGTGTTAAGCCTGTAGACCCTAATCTATAATCATCAGAACCAATTTTAGAACCTTCATCCCTACGTCCACCACCGGTACCAAACGATGCATAAGCAGCTGTTGATAAAGAAGAATTATCATCAATATTCCAAAGGTGGTTTATAGATATTTGTGGTTTGTGATAAAAGTTATAAGACTGGTGGTAAACTTCACCATTTTTATAACCCCAATCTTTATTTGCTTTTTGAGGACCAGAATCGGTATCTTTTAACTCTGCTATTGTAGAACGGTTATAACGCTGACCATGTTCTTGTTGAGCTCCAAAAGCCGTAAATGACAATCTGTGTGCGTCATTTATTTGTTGAGATAAACTTAAGAAATAGTTATATCCAGAAAATTCTGTTCCATCAACATAACCATCACCATAAAGTTTAGAAGCGCTAACTGTTGCTGCAAAACCTTTATCACTTAAACCTGTTGAGTAAGTCATTCCGTATTTCGTATAACCGTCATTACCTAAAGTAGCACCAAATTGACCACCTTGTTCTGCATCCGTTGTTTTTGTAATGATATTAATTGTACCACCCACTGAATTAACCGCTACTTTAGAAGCACCTAAACCTCTTTGAACCTGCATAGTCGATGTTACATCTCCTAAACCTGCCCAGTTACTCCAATAAACAGCTCCGTTTTCCATATCGTTTACTGGAACACCGTTAATCATTACCGCAACGTTTTCAGAACTAAATCCTCTAAGATTAATTCTACTGTCACCATAACCACCACCTTGTCTTGTTACATAAACACCAGGTGTTGACTTTAAAATTTCAGGGAATTCTTGAGTACCTAATTTTATAGCAATTTCTTCAGCCTTAATTGTTGACACAGCCACTGGCGTTTTTCTATCAACAGCGACAGAAGCCACAAGTAAAATTTCATCTAAGCCAACATTACTAGACATTAGCGTAATTGTACCTAAATCAGTATCTCCACTAAATGCAATAGTTTGCGAAACATAACCTACATAAGAAATAACAACTTCACCTGAACTCGATTTAGAGTTTAAAGTAAAAGTACCTTCGAAATCTGTAGTTGTTCCATTGGTCGTTCCCTTCTCTATAATATTAGCACCAGGAAGCGCAGAGTTCATGTCACTATCAATAATTTTACCCGTAATAGTGCTTTGGGCATATGCAATTGTTGTTAAACTGGTTAAAACAACAATACATAAAAAAAGACTAAATTTTTTCATATAAAATTTAAGTTAATTGGTTTTTTATCAGCGCAAAATTACGCAATACAACAGCTAAAACATTAACTTAATGTTAACAATTAAGCATTGTGAAGATAAATTATAGAATCAACAAATTTCATACATTGATAATCAATTTTATGAAAACTTTTTAACAATTATTAACAATTATTCATATAGAAAGCTAGTAAATTTTGCGTAGAAGCGTCATGATTGCCATCTTTACTAGCATTATTAAGCTCATCTAGTATAGATTTCGCGAGCTGTTTTCCCAACTCAACACCAAACTGATCGTAGCTATAAATGTTCCAAATGATGCCTTGAACAAAGATTTTGTGCTCATACATGGCTATTAATTTTCCTAAACTCTCTGGAGTTAGCTTTTTAATTAATAAAGAAGTCGTTGGTTTATTACCTTCAAATATCTTGAAAGGTGCTAATGCAGAAATCGCTTCTTTAGACATCGTTTTACCTTCAAATTCAGCTAAAACCTCTTCTTCAGTTTTACCATTCATAAGCGCTTCTGTTTGCGCGAAGTAATTAGACATCAATTTATCATGATGGTCCTTATTACCATATAATGAATTTACATAACCAATAAAATCCGTTGGAATTAACTTTGTTCCTTGGTGAATTAATTGAAAAAAGGCATGTTGTGAATTGGTTCCTGGTTCTCCCCAAATCAACGTTCCAGTTTGGTAGTTCACTTTCTCACCATTTCTATCGACACTCTTACCATTACTTTCCATGATACCTTGCTGAAGGTAGGTTGCAAATTGGTTTAAATATTGTGTATATGGAATGATAGCTTCACTTTCAGCCTTAAAAAAGTTATTATACCAAACGGTTAGCAAAGCTGAAATTACGGGGATGTTTTCACTAAAATCAGCAGTTCTAAAATGCTCATCCATTTTATGCGCTCCATCTAAAAGACTTTCAAAATGTTTGTAGCCTAACGCTAAACTTATTGATAGTCCAACAGCACTCCACAAAGAGAAACGACCACCAACCCAATCCTTCATTGGGAAAATATTTTCTTCATCAATACCAAAAGCTTTTACACTCTCAATATTTGTTGAAACTGCGACAAAATGCTTAGAAACCGCTTCTTTTGGTTGGGATTCTAAGAACCAAGTTCTAATAGAATTCGCATTAGATAGCGTTTCTTGAGTCGTAAATGTTTTTGAAACAATAACAAATAGCGTAGTCTCCGGATTTAAGTTTTTTATCACTTCTTGATAGTGATCACCGTCTACATTACTTACAAAATGAGTTGTTAGTTGGTTCTTATAGTATTGAAGTGAGTCTACGACCATTGCAGGTCCAAGGTCAGAACCTCCAATACCAATATTTACAACATCTGTGATGGCCTTACCAGAAAACCCTTTATGACTTCCGCTAACTACGGAGTTCGTAAAAGTTTCAATTTTTTTCTTAACCTCGTGTATTTCTGGAATTACGTTTTCACCATCCACAAAAACGGTGGCGTCTTTAGGTGCTCTTAAAGCCGTGTGTAAAACTGCTCTACCTTCAGTGGCATTAATAATATCACCTTCAAAATACTTTGAAATCGCATCTTTTAGGTCCTGCTCATTTGCTAATTCAACTAATAAATCAAGCGTTTCTGTTGTGATTCTATTTTTTGAAAAGTCAGCATAAAAATCATCCCATTTAATCGTTAGGTCATTTGCTCTTTCTTTATCAGCCTTAAATAAATCTTTTAAATGCTGAGATTTAATAGTTTCAAAATGTGCTTGTAATTTTTTCCAAGCGTTTGTAGTGGTTGGGTTGGTTGCTTTTAATGCCATTACTGTATGTCTGTATTTAAATCTTCGGTTATTGTGTTTTCTGGTTGAATAGGCTCTGCCTCTAAGAAAAAGATATTATCTAAACGTTGCTTAATCGGTTTAATATGATCTAAAAATTCTACCTTTAAGCTGTCTGATATTGGTTTGGCTTCAGGTAATTTTTGTTTAAAAGGATCGACTTGTTCTCCATTTTTCCAAAAACGATAACAGACATGTGGTCCACCTGTATTTCCTGTCATACCAACAAAACCGATAATATCACCTTGTTTTACAAATTGTCCCTTTTTAACATTCTGCCTACTCATATGTAAATACTGTGTAGAATAGGTATCGTTATGTCTAATTTTCACATACTTACCATTACCTCCTCTTCTCGTAGATTCAGTTACTGTTCCGTTCGCTGTTGCCATAATTGGAGTGCCAATTGGAGCTGCAAAATCGGTTCCTTTGTGAGGACGAACTTTATAACCATAAACGGCAATACGTCGTTTTAGATTATACCGCGACGATATTCTACTAAATTGAACGGGAGCTTTTAAAAACGCACGTCGTAGATTTTTTGCATCTTCATTAAAATAATCAACTATGCCTTTAATAGAATCTGTTTCAAACTGAAACGCGTACAATGAATCACCATTGTGTTCAAAATAAGCTGCTTTTACATTTTGGATTCCTGCATATATAGTATCATCAATATATTTATCCGTATAAATAACTTTAAAACGGTCTCCTTTTTGTAGTCGTCTAAAATCGATGGTCCACGCATAAATTTCATCAGCCATTTTATAGGCTAATCGCTGACTTAAACCTTTATCCTCAAGCGTTTTGGAAATACTACTTTCTATAATTCCTGTTGCCGTTTTTTCGACATAAGTTATCGGCTTTCTGTTTTTATAAGCATGAATAGAATCCTTTAAACCAATAACAACATATTCTTCTTGACTATTTTGGTAAATAAACGTATTTGGACTTGGGAGCGAATCCTGTTCCGATTCCTTAGAATACAACAAGGTATAAGGTCTGCCTGGATGTAGTTTTCTAATATCGAAGGTGTCTTTTGTAACCTCAGCAATCTTAAAAATTTCGGAGTACCCAATATTATTTCGTTGTAGAATTTCACCAAAACTATCCCCTTTTTGTATGGTATCTCGTTTTACGATGTAATTATTAATATCGAAACCAAACTCAAGAATTTTTTCTTCTTCAACTATTTCGGCTTGTTCTTTTTCGAAGGCTATTTCTGCCGAGTTATCCTCTTTACAAGCATATAAACTTACTGCAATTACAGCAATTGTTATTAATCGTTTTAACTGCATTAATTAAGCTAATTATAAATTATTTCCCCAATTCTCTAATTCCTCTGCACTCCATAATTCCGGAAAGAAAATCCGTCTTTGATATTTTGGATGCATATATTTTTTCCAGTCACTTCCTCCTGTAGCTTCACCATCTCCGATTCCACTATCAATATAATGTTTGGCAGCGTTGTAATGTGCCATTACCCAACTCACATTAACCGTATAATCATAATGACGCATGGCTTTAACTAGTTCTTCGTCTTTCTGATCTTTTTCTGGAAGTTCTTTAAAACGTGTCCAAAGATTTGTGGTATTATAAGTTTCCATAAATCTTAAAAACTCGTCTTTGTAACGTTTTTCAAAATTAACTAAAAGTGTCGATTTTTTTCCTGTTTTATGGTCTTTTCCTGCGGCTTGCCAATATAAATGCTCAAAAGCATGTGTAAACGGTGTATCTCTATCAATATCTTTTCTGAATCTATAGTCTATTAGATTAATCAATTCTGTTGATGAAAACTCAATAAGTCTGTATTGCGCACTTTGAAATCCACTTGCTGGAGTTAAGGTATATCTAAATTTCATATACTGCTCAACATCCATACCTTCTCTCATAATGTTGAAAGAGGTGGACAACATGTCGAAATAACGACTAATACGCATCAGTTTACTTTCAAAAAACGTAACGTCTAAATCTTCTTTTTCAGCCACTTGAGAAATCTCCCAAAGAATCATTTTAAAAATCAACTCATTTATTTGATGATAGGCAATAAACACCATTTCATCTGGAAGCGTGGTACGTTGAATTTGTAAATTCAACAAGGCATCTGTATGAATGTAATCCCAATACGTAATGGGTTTACTATAAAGTAAGCCGTATAAATGGTCGTCTGTATCTTGGTCTATTTTTTCGTACTTCTCTTGAAGTGATTTTACAATTTCGTCGTAATTAGGTTGGTCTGACATCATTAATTTTAATCTTAGAATACTATTTTAAAAGAGTGTTTTAAACCTTTAAACTCAACAAGGTCTGCACGAAGAGAGCCTACAGCTAAATCTGCTTTAATTTTTAAAGGAATTTTATTTTTATCGGCACTCACCCAAAGTGTTAAACTTTCTTCTTCTTTAAAGACACGACCAGCCATAACATAGGGTCTGAATTTAATGGTTTTCACTTTTACATCTGAACCATTAACATCCACTTCTATTGTCTCTACTCCTAAATACTTAAGCTTAAAACCATAGTTTTCTTCATCAAAAAACATGTTGGTTTTTATTTCATCACCAACTTTTAACGATTTTACATCAATGTTATTTCTTAAATAATAATACATTGATACCATATCCTGAACATCTTGCTCTGTGGTTATGTTTTTAGTTTCTTTATCTTTTTTATTATTGACCTCAGCAATCTTCTTTTCATGGTCAAAGTTAATTTCTACATCCTTTGTATGACCACCTTCATCAATTTTTCTAATAAATTTATAAGGAGCACCTGTTTCTTTATCAAAATAGCTTTCATAACGGTCTTTAACTTTAAAAAACCACTTAATAGCTCCTGTTGTCCAACCTTTTCCAACCACATGATATACGGGCTTTCCGTCTAGTTTCTTTTCGTTGACGGAAAGGGTTGCATTTCCTGCTTTAATGAAGCCGCTATAACTCATCTCAAATTTAAACCATTCTCCTTCCTGGAAGGCTGATTCCTTCTTTACGTTAGAGGCTTGAAATCCTACAAAGAATAATATAATTGCAAATAAATGTTTCATAATCTATAGTTTGTAAATATAAATAATGTAACGCATTTTTTACGTTACAATTATCTTAAATACAATTACTATTCCAAATCTATAAAATCTTTTATTTACTATCTAAAAACATCATAGATATAAACACCATAATTAGTTATGCTCTCATTTTTAAAGACAGCCGATGTAAGTGTAGTGGTAACCAAAACATATGGAGTCAAATTATTACGTATATGTGAAGGTAACTAGAATTAGTTTTTTTATTAGCGCGTTTAAATTTAGGGAACTAAACGCGCTTTTTTATATCAAAGTGTCCCGCGCTTCTCCTGTTCGCGTTCAATAGACTCAAACAACGCCTTAAAATTCCCTGCTCCAAATCCACGAGCTCCCATACGTTGAATAATTTCAAAAAACAAAGTTGGTCTATCTTCTACTGGCTTAGTAAAAATTTGAAGCAAATAGCCTTCTTCATCGGCATCTATCATAATACCTAAACCTTTTAGGGTTTCAATATCTTCTCTAAGCGCGTGACTATGTTCTTCTAATCTTCCCGGCACTGCTCTGTAATATTCTTCTGGTGGCGTCGATAAAAATTCAACTCCTCTAGATTTTAATTGTGAAACTGTTGTAATAATATCATCGGTTGCCACAGCAATATGCTGCACACCAGAACCTTCGTAAAAATCTAAATATTCTTCAATTTGGGATCTTTTAGCGGCTTCAGCAGGTTCGTTAATTGGAAATTTGATTCGTCCATTTCCATTACTCATTACCTTACTCATTAAAGCTGAATATTCGGTATGGATTTGCTTATCATCAAAAGATAAAAAGTTAACAAAGCCCATCACGTCTTCGTACCATTTTACCCATGTATTCATTTGTCCCCAACCTACATTACCAACCATGTGGTCTATATATTTTAATCCTGCCGGTTCTGGATTGTAATCACTTTTCCATTCTACAAAACCTGGCATAAAGGTTCCTGAGTAGTTTTTACGCTCCACAAACATGTGTACAGTTTCACCATAGGTATAAATTCCGGCTCTTACCACTTCTCCAAATTCATCTTTTTCAACGGTTGGTTCCATATAGGATTTCGCACCTCGCTTGGTTGTCTCTTCATAAGATTTACGCGCATCTTCTACCCATAATGCCACGACTTTTACGCCATCTCCATGCTTTACAATGTGTTTATTGATTTCAGATTTACTGCTTAAAGGAGTGGTAAGCACTAAACGTATTTTATCTTGTTTCAGCACATAACTTACAGAATCTTTTGAACCCGTTTCTAAACCTTTATACGCATATGATTGAAATCCGAAAGCCGTTTTATAAAAATGTGCGGCTTGTTTGGCGTTACCCACATAAAATTCAACATAATCTGTACCTAAAAGCGGCAAAAAATCTTGCGCTCCTTCAAATATTTTTTCTAAACCGTAGTTTACATTTTCTACTTCTTTTGCCATAATTATTTGTTTTATAATCGAGACATTAGAAAAAGAGAAGTGACTCTATTAGTTTATTATGAAAACCGATAGTCATCTTATAAAATTCTTCTAATTTTCTTCGATTTTTATTAGTTGTAATTGTGTTATATAATTAATTGTGCTTCTATTGTATTGAATCTAAATTTATAGAATCAACTTCTTCTTCGATAATATAGGTATCATCTTCCCAAGTCTCAGAACTTTCTGGCTCTATGGTCGTTTCATATTCCGATTCGTAATAATAGTCATCATCTTCAAAATTTCCATTTTCTAAACCCTCTAAAATAGCAGAAGAAAATAATGTGCCATAAATAGCTAATACTCCGATTGCCACTAAGAACACAAGACCATTAAGAACAATAGCTATAATATTTATAATCTTAGCCGTATTTACGTTACTTCTTGATTGTGGATTAAAAGCCTCCGGATTCTCACCAAACTCACGTAAACTTTTATTTGCAGACACCAATCCAATAATAGCCATAGCTAATGGAACAATAGCAGTAATACCATAACAACAACAGCCAGCGATACCAATAACTAAGGCTAATATTCCTAAAATAAGTGATAGTGGATCTGCGGGTAATTTATTCTGATTCATTTTTTAATTCTCAACCTTACCTTTCTGTATAAACCACTATTGGCATTACTTTAAAAGGGACTCTGTTTGCTGAGAAGGGAGCCTTTGTTAATCTTCTATTTAATTTTAATCTATTTTAGTGTTCTAACCACGATTTAAAGTAATCTTCATCAGCAATTTTTAAGGCGTCTTCAGTTACTTTTAAAGGCTTAAAGGTATCTACCATAACTGCTAGTTCTTCTGTCTTCACTTTGCCAATACTTTTTTCCATGGTTCCAGGATGAGGCCCGTGTGGAATACCTGCTGGATGCAATGATATATGACCAGCCGCAATATCATTTCGACTCATAAAATCACCATCCACATAATACAACACCTCATCACTATCAATATTACTGTGATTATATGGTGCAGGCACCGCAATTGGATGATAATCGTATAAACGTGGTACAAAACTACACACTACAAAAGCATCGGTTTCAAAGGTTTGATGTACTGGAGGTGGTTGGTGCACGCGACCTGTAATGGGTTCAAAATCGTGAATAGAAAAGGCGTACGGATAATTATAACCATCGTAACCTACCACATCAAAAGGATGTGAGGCATAAACCATATCAAAAATGTCGTCGTTCTTTTTTATTTTAATTAGAAAATCACCCGACTCATTATAAGTTTCCAATTCTTGTGGCTGTCTTAAATCGCGCTCACAGAATGGTGAATGCTCTAATAATTGTCCGAAATAATTACGGTAACGCTTAGGCGTGTAAATTGGTCGTCTAGATTCTACAATGAATAATCTATTGTCCTCAGTATCAAAATCGAGTTTATAAATCACACCTCTTGGCACTAATAGATAATCTCCGTATTTAAAATCTAAATTTCCTAAATGGGTCCTTAATTTCCCTGTGCCTTTGTGGACAAAAATTAACTCATCTGCATCCGTGTTTTTATAAAAATAATCTTCCGTAGAGTGTTTTGGCGCTGCCAATATAATATTACAATCGCTATTTGTGAGTACAATTTTCCGACTCTCTAAATAATCGTTTTCAGCTGGTACTTGAAACCCTCTAAACCGATACGATTGCATGTTATTCTCCTTCGCTACTTTAGGCGCAACGCTGTATTGCTTTTTTATCTCTTTTACTTGTGTTGGCCGTTGCTCATGATAGCTGTTGGTAGACATACCATCAAAACCGATAGTACCAAACAATTGCTCGTAATAAAAATCGCCATTTGGTTTTTTAAACTGCGTGTGGCGTTTTGGTGGAATTTTTCCTAATTTATGATAGAATGGCATGTTTTTGAATGGTTTTAAATATTACAAAGACCTTTCGACTGCGCTCAAGGTGACACTTTATTTACAATTTTAAAGGTACAAAATTTGTAGAGATTCCTGCCTTCGCAAGAATAAGGCGTGTTTATTCTGGATTCCTTTTAATTAGGAAATGAAGATGCAATTTTATGTTGGCCCAGAATGGTGTCATGTGTTTAAAACTAATGCTTTTATGGTCACATGCTGTTCGCGCTAAAATCATACGCTGAGCTACAAAATTTTATCTTGCGCTCATATCATGTGCTACAAATATCAATAAATTTTTGTTATTTTTAAAGCATTAGAAAAATCATTTAAAATGAAACTACGTATTACTTTAGTTTTTGTATTGGCAATGGGTTCTTTTTGCTTTACTCAAACATCGGAATTTAGTAGTACGAAATTTAATTCTTCTGTATTTTTAAATGAGAAATTGGCTGAATTTACATTCACAAAAATCACAACTCCATTACCCTTTCAATTTCAACAAAACGATACTAAGTTTACCATGTTAAATACTGACATTGATTTTGAACTTAATTCTGACGCATTTAACACCTCGTTATTTTCTAATTTGAAGCTTGTTGAATCGCACTACCAAAATGATTATAACTATTCTAGAGGCTGTGGTCCTTTGAAAGATGGTTTGACCCATACCACTAATAGTAGTGATGTTATGATATCAAGATTTGTAGATTATGTTGTGAATGAGCACCTATTTAAAAATTTGATCTTCAAAAACTAAACCCACAACCCAAAGACCAGAGCTATAAAGTTAGGTTTTAGTCAACTTCTTTTTACTTTTGCACCAACTAAAAATACATCATGATTACGTTTTTTAAAAAATGGTTTGGTTTTAGTGACAAAACAGAACACACAGAAGAAGATACAATGAAAAAATTCTTAATCGTTGGTTTAGGAAACATCGGTGAAAAATACGCCAATACCAGACATAACATCGGCTTTAAAATCCTAGATTATTTAGCAGAGACTAATGACATAACTTTTGAAACTGTAAAGCTTGGAGATGTTACAACACTAAAAATAAAAGGACGAACCTTAATTCTTTTAAAGCCAAGTACGTTTATGAATCTCAGCGGAAAAGCCATAAAATACTGGTTAGAGAAAGAAAAAATTCCTTTAGAAAACCTACTTGTGGTTACTGACGATTTAAACCTTCCTTTTGGGTCTTTAAGATTAAAAACCAAAGGCAGTGATGGAGGTCATAACGGCCTAAAAGACACACAAGACAAATTACAAACTGTAAAATATAATCGCTTTAGATTTGGTATCAGCGCTGAATTTAGCCAAGGACGACAAATAGATTACGTGCTTGGAGAATGGACCGAAGACGAAAACACACAACTTAAAGAACGTTTAAAAATTTCGGCAGAATTGGTAAAATCTTTTGCATTAGCCGGAGTAAATACAACAATGAACCAATTTAATGGAAAATAAAATTTAGTTTTGTTTTCTAAGAGTTTACCATTGGTAAAAGCGCAATACATTTAGGTTTGAATTCAAAATCAGAAAAAGTAACAACCATTGGCACCTACGACGGTGTTCATATTGGACATCAAAAAATCCTTAAACAGGTGGTAGCTCTTGCTAAAAAGCAAGGTTACGTTCCTGTGGTTCTCACCTTGTTTCCGCATCCAAGAATGGTGCTTCAAAAAGACGATTCTATTAAACTTTTAAATACCATTGAAGAACGCATTGAATTATTAAAATCTCTGGGCATAAAGGAAGTTATTGTAAAAGAATTCACAAAAGACTTTGCTAACCTTTCTGCTCAAGATTACGTGAAGCAAATTTTAGTTGACGAATTAAATACTAAACAAATCGTCATTGGTTACGATCACCATTTTGGCAAAAATAGAAGTGCTAATATAACAGACCTTAAAGCATTTGCTAACCTCTATGATTTTAAAGTTGAAGAAATTTCAGCACAAGATCTCAAGGATGTTACCGTAAGTTCTACTAAAATTAGAACCGCACTGAATAGCGGAGAAGTAGATTTAGCAAATTCTTATTTAGGTTATAATTTCTTTATAACTGGCACAGTTGTTAAAGGCAAAGAACTGGGTAGAACTATAGATTTCCCAACCGCAAATATTAATATCACCGCAACTTACAAACTGATTCCTAGTGATGGCGTGTATGTTGTTAAATCTATAATTGAGAACAAAACGGTTTTTGGGATGATGAATATTGGCACCAACCCAACTGTTGATGGTAAAACACGTTCTATTGAAGTTCATTTCTTTAACTTTAACCAAGATATTTATAATGCCGAATTAAAAATTGAGTTTTTAAAACGCCTGCGTAGCGAACAAAAATATGAGAATCTCGAAGCCTTAAAAATGCAATTAAAAAAAGACATGGTAAATGCGTCAAACTATATACAAACTCTAAATGCATAAGTTTCTATTTAAACATATAGACAATTCAGGACTCATTGTTTTTAGAATCATTTTTGGGCTATTGTGTTTTTTAGAAGCTGTAGGAGCCATTTTTACAGGTTGGATTAGACGAACTTTAATAGAACCCGAATTTACCTTTTCATTTATTGGTTTTGAGTGGCTACAACCACTTCCTGGCGATTGGATGTATGCATATTACGCCGTAATGGGAATTTTTGGACTCTTTATAATGCTGGGTTACAAATACAGATTGAGCGTTTTAATGTTTGCTGTAATGTGGACAGGAACGTACCTAATGCAAAAGTCTTCATACAACAACCATTATTATTTATTAATGCTATTAAGTTTTTTAATGGTGTTTTTTCCAGCAAATCGGTATGCCTCAATAGATGTTAATCTGAATCCAGCTCTTAAAAGTAATTCAATGCCTAGTTGGTGCAAATGGTTTTTTGTACTTCAATTATTTATTCTTTATACCTACGCATCGGCAGCTAAGTTTTATCCCGATTGGCTAGATGGTTCTGTAATGAAAATATTAATGCGAAGTAAAGCTGATTTTTATGTGGTTGGAGAGCTCTTGCAACAAAAAACTGTCCATTACATACTATCTTATGGTGGTATTTTGTTTGATGGGTTAATTATTCCATTATTACTTATTAAACGCACTCGAAAATATGCCTTCTTTGCGTCTATTTTCTTCCATCTATTTAATTCATTTATCTTTCATATCGGCATTTTCCCTTATATGTCGTTAGCCTTTAGTTTGTTCTTTTTTGAACCTAAAACGATTAAAAATATATTCTTAAAGCGGAAAGATTATTATGATGCTGATGAAGTGATCATCCCAAAATACAATACAGTTTTATTAGCGTTGTTTTCCATATATTTTATCATTCAAATAGCCTTACCATTAAGACATCACTTTTTTAAAGACGATGTATTATGGACCGAAGAAGGCCATCGTCTTTCTTGGAGAATGATGCTAAGAGCCAAAAGCGGAAGAACCACTTATAAAGTCTTCAACGCCAATACCAATGACCCTATTCCTATTAAGTTAAACGATTATTTAACTAAAAAACAGCAACGCGGAGCTCAAACTAAACCTGATATTATTTGGCAATTTGCACAACATCTTAAAAAGGATTTTGCTACAAAGGGAATCCCAATCAAAGTTTATGTCAATTCTTATGTGAGGGTTAACGGGAAGCCTTCTAAACAATTAATCGATCCAAAAGTTGATTTGGCAAATGAAAAATGGCAACACTTTAAACATCACGATTGGATATTACCATCAGAATAATTAGCACTGTCATTTCTTGCTTTAAAAATTTCAACTTTTATGAAATCAGATTTTACAATATAAAATAGAAACTTTTTATTTTTATCTGGTCATTTTCTTTTTACTTTTGTCTCTTGTTTTTCCCATGCCAATTGGCATAAACCAAAATTAATAGATATGTTACAAGTTGCTTTTATTCAAGAGAACAAAGAAGACATCATTGCACGTTTAGCAAAACGAAATATTGATGCTACAGAAATTATTAATGAAGCAATTGCTTTAGACGAAGATCGTAAAGCAATACAGACTAAATTAGATAATACAAAAGCAGAATCTAACACATTATCCAAAGAAATAGGGAACCTCTTTAAATCTGGCGAAGTACAAAAAGCCAATATTTTAAAAGAAAAAACGACACAGTTAAAAGAAACGACTAAGAAGTTAGAACAACATCTTGGCGATAAAGTCTATGCCCTTTCTCAGTTATTGTACAGAATTCCTAATGTGCCAAATCCTATTGTACCAGCAGGAAACTCAGATGAGGACAACGAAGAAACTTTTAAAGAAGGAGATATTCCTAATTTACATGAAGGTGCTTTACCTCATTGGGAATTAGCAAAAAAATATAACATTATAGATTTTGAATTAGGAAACAAAATCACTGGTGCTGGCTTCCCGGTTTATATTGGTAAAGGTGCAAGATTACAACGGGCATTAATCGCCTATTTTTTAGATAAAAATACAGAAGCAGGTTACACAGAATACCAACTACCACATTTAGTGAATGAAGCTTCTGGTTTTGGAACAGGTCAATTACCAGATAAAGAAGGGCAAATGTACCATGTTACCGCAGATAATTTATACCTAATTCCAACAGCTGAAGTCCCTGCAACTAACATTTTTAGAGATACACTCTTAAACGAAAATGATCTTCCTATTACAATTACGGGTTACACACCTTGTTTTAGACGTGAAGCCGGTAGTTATGGTGCACATGTTAGAGGATTAAACAGATTACATCAATTTGATAAGGTTGAAATCCTTAGAGTTGAGCATCCTGATAATTCTTATAAAGCATTAGACAGTATGGTAAATCATGTCAAAGGTCTTTTACAAGACTTAAAACTACCATATAGAATTTTAAGATTATGTGGTGGAGATTTAGGATTTACATCTGCTTTAACATACGATTTTGAAGTATTCTCAACAGCACAAGACCGCTGGTTAGAAGTCTCTTCTGTTTCTAATTTTGAAACCTTTCAAGCCAATCGTTTAAAATTACGTTTTAAAAATAGCGAAGGAAAGAATGAATTATGCCACACCTTAAACGGAAGTTCTTTAGCATTACCTCGGGTTTTAGCTGGCATATTAGAAAACTACCAAACAGAAGATGGTATTAAAATACCTGAAGTTTTAGTGCCGTATACAGGATTTGACATGATTTCTTAGAACAGCGTAAAATCACTTATTTCATTCTAATTGTTAAAATTTAATGTATTATATCGATTATTATAGCCTTTCTTCTTTTTATTCGTTGATTTTTTAGAGATTAGTAATCCCAGATTAAAACAACTTAATTATGAAGAATTTAAAACGAATCGTATTACTGGTTTCACTGATTGCTTTGGTAAGTAAAGTTTTATTTTAACTACCGAAATGCTTTTAAACTTTTAGTTGAAAAGTTATAAATTACTTCAATAATTAGTAATATATACAACAAACTTAGTCAAGATAATTGAATCATATTTTACATAAATAATGGTTAATAGCACATTTATTTTGCTGGTAATTTGCCTAAACTTTCGTTTAGGCATTTTTTTTATACTTTTTTTCACAACATCTACTTGGCGCATTTGTTATATTTACACTTACAGTGACTTTTAGACATACTCCAAAACAGACATGCAACAACGTTTCTTCATCATACTTTTTATATTTATAAGCTTTTATGGTTTCGCTCAAAACAGTGAAGAACAAGCAGAAATTTATTATAAAAAAGCGGAGTTTAAAAAAGCAGAGTTAATTTATAAAAATCTACTAAAAGAAAAACCTCTCAATTACAACTATATTTATAAGCTTGTTGACATCTATCAGCAATTAGAACAGTATGATGACGCTGAAAATATTCTTACACAACGCTTATCTATTAGAAGAAATCCGGAATTGGTTGTTGTGTTGGGTTATAACTTTCAGCTTAAAGATAGTATTGCAACGGCAAATAAACTTTATGATGAAGCTATAGCATTTGTTGATGATAAGCCCAACTATATTTATATAATCGCCAAAAAATTTGAAGATTACTCGCTATCAGATCAAGCTATTCGCATATATGAAAAAGGCAAAACTCTAACACCAGATAGAAACTACAGTATTCAATTGGCACGTATTTATGGCGATCAAGGCAATGTAGAACAAATGTTTGTAAACTACGTAGATTATATTCACTACAAACCTAATCACCTCAATAATGTTAAGCGATCTATCAGTGATTTTATTTCAGAAAATAAGGATAACGAAAACAACATCCATTTACGACGACTGCTTTTAAAAAAAATTCAGCAAAATCCAGAAACCTATTGGTATGAAATGTTAAGTTGGTTGTATGTTCAAGAAAAAGCCTATAACAAATCTTTCATTCAAGAAAAAGCACTTTACAAACGTAACCCAGAAAGTTTAGATCGCTTAATAGAATTGGCTGTCACGGCTCAAAAGGACAATGATGATGACACTGCAAAATCTATTTTCAATTACATACTTGAAATTACGCAAGACCCAAGTACGGCTTTAACGGCTCATCAGTACATTTTAGAAATCGACACTAAAAATGCTGACGATAAAATGCTAAAACAGATTGATGCCACTTACAATAACCTGTTTAAAACGTTTGGGAAATCTGAATTAACCTTACCGCTACAATTAGCCTATGGTAAATTTTTAGCCTTTAACCAAAAAGACACAGAAGCAGCCACAACATTTTTAAAGAAAAGTTTAAAGCTTAATGTTTCTAAGTTTCAAGAAGCGAAAGTAAAATTACTATTGGCTGATATTTTGGTGCTTCAAGAAAAATTTAATGAAGCTTTAATTTTCTATTCTCAGATTCAAGCCAACCTAAAAAATAGCACTATTGCTCAAGAAGCACGATTTAAAGTCGCAAAAACAAGTTATTACAAAGGTGATTTTGATTGGGCAGAATCGCAACTTAAAATTCTAAAATCATCAACATCACAATTAATTGCAAATGATGCTTTAGACTTAAAATTATTAATTTCGGATAATAAATATGAAGACAGTACGCAAACCGCATTAAAATACTATGCGAAAGCTGATTTATTTTCGTTTCAGAATAAAATTGACGATGCCATTTCTCTTTTAGACAAAATTTTAGAAGAGCACAAAGGAGAAAGTATCACAGACCAAGCTTTATATCAACAGGCAAAGCTCTATGAAAAGAAAAAACAATACACTAAGGCTGAAGCTAACTACCAAGTCATCATCAAAGATTACGGAGAGGATATTTTAATAGATGATACACTCTACTATTTAGCTGAACTTTATAACAACCACCTAGCAAAACCCGAAGAAGCCAAGCTACTCTACGAAAAAATAATATTTGAGCACCAAGACAGTATTTATTTTATTGAAGCTCGTAAGAAGTTTAGGATGTTGCGTGGTGATAGTATTAATTAGTTTTTTTGAAAAGAATTATAATAATGAATGATAAAAGCAAAAGTACATTTAGATCAGTTGTGATGTTAGTAGCTCTTCTTACAGCAAGTTTAAGCATTGTATTTGAATTACACCCTAAGATATTTAGTGGGCTAGGAATGTCTATTCTCAGTGGAATGTGTTTTATAGCCTTATCTATATCGTTTATTAACGATTAAAATTATAAACAACTTAATAATCGCTTTCATATTTATATTTTTGTGACTAACAACTCTATCCATATAATTAATACAAATTAAATGATCATATACAACGTTACCCTTAACATCGATAAAAGTATTTCCAAAGAATGGTTAGAATGGATAAAAGAGCACATTCCGCAAGTCTTAGCAACTGGTCATTTTAAAGAAGCTAAATTAACCAAAGTTTTGGTAGATGATGACGAAGCAGACACCTACTCTGTGCAATATAGAGCACATTCTAGAGAAGCTTTAAACTCATATTATGATGAGCATGCAGAGCGTTTAAAACAAGATGGATTACAACGATTTGGAGATAAAGTATTATCCTTTAGAACAGAATTGGAAGTTGTAGATGAGTATTCGGTAACGATAAATTAAGGTTTCTATTGCAATTCAGCCATTCTCAATCTCTCACAACGTATCTTTGCATTACTACTAATTAAAAACCGTCCTGTATTCGTGGCAAATCAACACCAAGTTAAAGCAAAAAAACATTTAGGTCAGCATTTCTTAGAAGATGAATCCATTGCACAAGATATTGCAGATAGCTTATCTTTTAAAGGCTACGATCATGTTTTAGAAATTGGACCAGGTATGGGAGTGCTTACCAAGTATCTTCTAAAAAAAGACACTACGCTTCATGTTATTGAAATAGACACAGAATCGGTTGATTATTTAAAAAACAACTATCTAAATCTTGCGGATAGAATCATAGAAAAAGACTTCTTAAAATATGACTTAAATCTTGTTTTTGAAGATAAACCTTATGCTATCATTGGTAATTTTCCATATAACATTTCGTCTCAAATATTGTTTAAGACCATAGAGCAAAGACATCAAATTCCTGAATTTTCTGGCATGTTTCAAAAGGAAGTCGCTATGCGAATTTGTTCTAAAGAAGGTTCCAAAGTTTACGGTATATTATCGGTTTTAACCCAAGCATTTTACGATGCAGAATATTTGTTTACTGTTCCTCCAACCGTTTTTAACCCACCACCCAAAGTAGATTCGGGTGTGTTATTATTAAAACGAAAAGAAAATTTTACATTACCATGCGACGAAAAATTATTCTTTAGAGTTGTAAAAACAGGTTTTCAACAACGAAGAAAAACATTACGAAACAGTTTAAAAACCTTCAATCTGTCGGATAATTTAAAAGCAAATACTATATTTGGGCAACGACCAGAGCAGCTAAGTGTTTCACAGTTTATAGAGCTTACGTCGTTAATTGAAAATGACGAAAACTAATTTTATCTGCTGTCACTCACAACGCAGTTGAAATACATTTTAAAGTAAAAGCGTATTAAAAATCAAGTGGAAGAGATCCAAGACAACATACAATTTCAGTTAACTGATGAACTTATTGAAAAGGTAGAAGTTCTTGTCGAAGAAGAAAACGACAAAGATTTAAAAGCCTTATTAAATGAGTATCACCATGCAGATATTGCCGAAATTATAGATGACTTAGATAATGATGATGCTGTTTATGTCATAAAACTTCTCGACTCTGAAATGACCTCAGAAATCCTGATGGAACTCGATGAGGATATCCGAGAAAAAATACTTAAAAATCTATCTACTAAAGAAATTGCCGAAGAGGTTGAAGAATTAGATACCGATGATGCGGCAGATATGATTGCCGAGCTTCCAGAAAAACGGCAAGCCGAAGTTATTGCGTACATAGAAGACCACGAACACAGGGACGAAATTCAAGAACTTTTAGCCTATGACGAGGATACAGCAGGTGGACTTATGGCAAAGGAGTTAGTGAAAGTTTATGAAACCTGGACAGTTGCCGGTTGTTTACGCAGAATTAGAGGGCAAGCAAAAGATGTAACAAGAGTACATTCCGTTTATGTTGTAGATAAGCAAGATAAACTCATTGGTAGATTGTCCTTAAAGGATTTAATCATTTCTAAAAGCGACACAAAAATCGCGGATATAGCTAAAGACAATGTAGATTGGGCACACGTTAATGACGATGTAGAAGATGTAGCAAAAGTAATGGCGAAATATGATTTGGAAGCCATTCCTGTAGTTAATGATGACCAAATTCTTGTAGGAAGAATTACCATTGATGATATTATAGATGTTATCCGAGAAGAAGCTGATAAAGATTACCAATTAGCCGCTGGTATTTCACAAGATGTTGAGGCCGATGATAGTATACTAAAATTGACCAAAGCAAGACTACCTTGGTTGTTTATTGGCATGTTTGGAGGTCTTGGTGCTGCCAGTATTATAGAACAGTTTAATGATAATATGGGCAATTTTATAGTGTTGCTCAGTTTTGTACCATTAATTCAAGCAACTGCCGGAAATGTTGGTGTACAATCGTCTGCTATTGTCGTTCAAGGTATCGCCAATGGGACTATTGACGGTAAAATTCTAAAACGATTATTCAAAGAATTTTTATTAGGATTAGTAAATGGAGTTGCTATTTCACTTGTTGCCATTCTTATTACACATTTTATTTTCGGAACACCGTACATCGTATCCATAACTATAAGTATTGCATTAATTGCTGTAATTGTAATGGCTGCTCTTATAGGCACCTTTATTCCTATTTTTCTAGATAAAAGAGGAATCGATCCTGCCGTTGCAACCGGACCTTTTATAACCACAAGTAATGACGTTTTTGGAATATTAATTTACTTTCTAATTGCTAAATTAATTCTTGGTATTTAAAACTATTTGGGCGTTACCACAAGGGTCGCGCTTTCCGTTGCAATCTTTTACAAAAAAGCAAAAGGATGTTCACTTCAATCGCTAACGCATTCACGATTTCTTTCTAAATAAAATCTATGAGTAATCGCTAACGCAAAACTTTGTAACTTTACTTCAACATATTGTAAGACCTAGCAGGTTTCAAAAAACGAGCAGGTCTAAACTTAAAAAAGATACCTGCTTTCGTAGGCATTACCATGAAAATACTACACCTAGATTCTAACCACCCTTTACTTCTAAATCAACTTAACGAATTAGGATTCACCAATCATGAAGATTACAAGTCTTCAAAATCTGAAATTGAAGCTAAAATTTCTAAATATGATGGCATAATTATCCGAAGTCGATTTAGCATTGACAAATCATTTTTAGATGCCGCCAAAAACCTAAAATTTATCGGGAGAGTTGGTGCAGGCTTAGAAAATATAGATTGTGATTATGCGGAAACAAAAGGTATTTATCTCATTTCTGCACCAGAAGGTAACCGAAACGCCGTTGGCGAACATAGTTTAGGCATGTTGTTATCACTTTTCAATAAACTCAATAAAGCAGATAAAGAAGTCAGACAAGGTAAATGGTTACGTGAAGAGAACCGTGGATTAGAGTTAGATGGAAAAACCGTAGGAATCATTGGTTACGGAAACATGGGAAAAGCATTTGCTAAAAAATTAAAAGGTTTTGATGTAGAGGTTTTATGCTATGACATAAAAACAGATGTTGGAGATGCCAACGCTAAACAAGTTATTCTCGAAGAATTAAAAGCAAAAGCCGATGTGTTAAGTCTTCACATACCACAAACAGATTTAACGCTGAATATGATAAATTCTGATTTTATAAATGGGTTTAAAAAACCGTTTTGGCTAATTAATACAGCACGTGGAAAAAGCGTCGTGACTCAAGATTTAGTTTCGGCATTAAAATCCGGTAAAATTCTAGGAGCAGGATTAGATGTTTTAGAATATGAAAAATCATCGTTTGAAAATTTATTCACATCCAATGACATGCCTGAAGCTTTCAAATATTTAATAGCATCAGAAAACGTTTTACTTTCTCCTCACGTTGCAGGCTGGACGGTTGAAAGTAATATTAAACTCTCACAAACTATCGTTGATAAGATAAAGGTTAAATTTAATTAATTTACAGAATTTAATATCCCATTTTATATATGATCATCAAAGCTAACTCACCAGAAGATTATATTCGCCAAACACCTAAAGAGCGCCACGATGCTCTAAATACTTTAAGGCAAGTTATAAGAACAAATTTACCAGAGGGGTTTGAAGAAGGCATGCAATACAACATGATTGGTTATTACGTCCCACATTCTGTATATCCTGATGGCTATCATTGTGATCCAAAAACACCATTGCCATTTATGAGTTTTGCTTCTCAAAAAAATTCAATTAATCTTTATCATAGTGGCATTTATGCCAAACCTGAATTGCACGATTGGTTTGTAAATGAATATCCAAAACATTGCAAACGAAAATTAGACATGGGTAAAAGCTGCATTCGATTTAAAAAAATAGATGACATTCCTTATCAGTTAATTGAAGATCTCGTACAAAAAATGACTTGTGATGAATGGATAAACATTTATGAATCTGCCCTAAAGAAAAAGTAGAAACAAGGAGAAATATAATAGTTATGAGCTTAACTATTGAAATCCTAACATAAATTCAAAATAAAATGAAAAAAAGAGTTACAGGAATTGGAGGATTATTCTTTAAAACTGAAGATCCAAAAGCAGCTAAAGATTGGTACAAAAAGCATTTAGGCTTTAATACCGATGATTATGGTTCTACCTTTTGGTGGAAAGATAAAGAAGGAAAAGAATGCTCTACACAATGGAGTCCTTTTGCGAAAGATTCAAACTATTTTGAGCCTTCAAAAAAAGACTTTATGTTTAATTACAGAGTTGAAAACCTAAAAGAGTTACTCGCCACTTTAAAAGAAGAAGGTGTTACTATAGTCGGAGACATGGAAGAATATGATTACGGTAAATTTGGTTGGATCCTTGATAACGATGGTAATAAAATTGAACTTTGGGAACCTATAGATAAAGCATTTTTATAATCTTCATTTATACCTTAACCATTGTCTTATTTAGAAATACTTCAATCTTATAATTTAACTGTATTTCAATGGATTGCTATTGCTTTTGCTGTTTTTTTATTGGGTTTATCCAAATCCGGAATTAAAGGAGTAGGTATCATTCTCATCGTTATACTTGCGTTTGTTTTTGGAGAAAAAGCATCAACAGGTGTTTTACTTCCTATGCTCATTTGTGCCGATATTTTAGCTGTTATTTACTACAACAGACATGCGGATTGGGTCGTTATCAAAAAACTGATTCCATGGATAATTATAGGTGTTTTAATTGGCGTGTGGGTTGGAACTGATATTTCTGAATTCGTTTTTAAAAGGTTAATGGCTATTATCATACTCGTTTCAGTGCTAATAATGTTTTACTTTGAAAAGCGAAAATCTAGCGATGTGCCCAATAATAAGTTCTTTTCAGTTGGCATGGGATTTCTAACTGGTTTTGCTACGATGATTGGCAATTTAGCAGGTCCTATTTCCAATATTTATTTTTTAACCATGCGCTTTCCTAAAAATGAATTCATAGGAACGGCCGCGTGGTTATTCTTTATTATAAATGTAATTAAACTCCCTTTTCATATTTTTATATGGGAAACCGTTACCGTAGAATCACTAGTTTTAAATTCCGTTTTAATTCCGGCTGTCCTAATTGGGTTTACATTAGGAATAAACATTGTAAAACGCATTTCGAATGTAAATTATAGGCGTTTTATTTTAATAGTTACCACTATTGGAGGTCTAATTATGTTGTTTAGATAAATAACTATAACGCTGTTTTATCACCTCATAATATTTAATAAGGTTCATAATATTTTACTAACTTTATGGTCTAATCAAAAAACTAAAAAAAATGTCAGATGATAATAAAAATTTAGGCGACGATCTTAACGATATGTTGGACGATGCTAAGGATAATGCTCGCAAATCAGGCGATAAAATAAGTCAAAAGGCTCATGAGTTTTCGGATGACGCCAAAGAACTTGGACGTGAAGCCAAAGAAAAAGCATCTGAATTTGCAGGAGAAGCAAAGGAATCTGCTAAAGAGTTTTCTGATAGTGCTAAAGAAACATTTAATAACGTTTCTGGTGACAACAAGAAGGTTTTAGCCGGCATATTAGGTATTATTTTAGGAGCCTTTGGTGTGCATAAGTTTATATTAGGTTATAATAAAGAAGGTGGAATTTTATTAGGAATAACACTATTAGGTATTGTGTTATCTTGTGTAGGAATTGGAGTTATTGTTGTTTGGCTTGCGGGCTTAGTAGGTTTAATTGAAGGCATAATATACCTCACGAAATCTGACGAAGAGTTTTACAACACCTACCAAGTTGGCAAAAAACCGTGGTTCTAAAATAGTTTCAAAATAGTCACAATATATAAAAACCCGGAATTAACCTTCTGGGTTTTTTAATTACTCTTTTTTAACTAAACCAAAACTTAACGGTAAGGTATCACCTATTCTTTGATCACCCATTGCACCACTAAAATACACACCAATTATAGGGGTATAATTACCATAAGCGTCAACAAAAAATTCTGGGATTTTTAATTGAATTTCAGATTGATCATTTTTATCAAAAAGAATAGTCACCTTTTCTTTTAAAGATACGCGCTTAGAATCTTGACCCTCTATCTCCTCTACAGTAAAAAAAGACCATTCATCAACTCTAAATGATTCACTAAATATCCAAAAACCTTCATCTTTAAGGTTTTTAGAATAAAGTGAACGCATAAAATGTTGTGTCGATCCTTTGTAAGCTTTAATTCTGTGTTTTAGCGTTTTCTTTTTAGTCGTATCTAAATCTTTATAAAATGAAGTTCCGAAATAGGTAACATAGTCTACTGTAAACCTAAAGGCATCAAGATTTGCATATCTAAAGCGAGTTTCAAACTCCATTAAATCATATACAACTTCATATTGCAGAGCTTTATTTATAATCTTAAGAGGCGCTTTAGAGCTTGCATATAATGATCTATTAAGTTTATCATATTTTAATACTAAAGCCTCTTCATTTAAAATTTTACACGACTTGCCAAACTTAGAAGTTCCTAAAAATTCTTTTCTAAACAGTCTCAGTTTTTGTTTCCTCGTCAATCCATCATCGTAGTCTAAATGGACTTCATCTAATGCGTTATTAGCTTCAATGAGTTCTACTCGAATCTCATTTTGACTTCTATAATCTGAAATCAAAACCTTTTCAAAGCCTAAATAAGAAATAACTAAAGTAGATTGTACTGCGTCTGAATACGTGATAGAAAATTCACCATTACTGTTTGTTGTGGTACCAATTGTTGTATTATTAAAGAAAACAGAAGCCGTTTCAATAGGCTGTTGAGTAACTTTATCAATTACTCGACCGGTAAGCGTTTGTGAAACACAAAAAAAAGGACATAGAAGGATTAAAACAACTAGTTTACTTATCCTCATTGTTATCCATAAACTTGCGTTCTAGTTCTGCCTGAAATTCTTCCATTACAGGTCTAACAGTGCTATCTGGTAGGTCTGCAATTTTTATATACATTAAGCCATCTACCGCATTATTAAACAACGGATCTACATTAAAAGCTACAAGTCTAGCGTTTTGTTTAATATACTTTTTCAGTAAAACAGGAAGTCGTAATGCTCCTGGTTCTACTTCGTCAATTATTTTATCAAACTTGTTTAAATCGGCTTCGGTAGCATCAAAAACAAAATCTTTATCGGCATCTTTTAGTTTTACTTTAAACTCCTTTTTAGGATGTACATATTGCGCTACATAAGGATCGTAATAATGAGATTTCATAAACTCAATCATCAGACTTTTAGAAAAATTCGAAAACTGATTACTGATACTTACACCACCTATTAAATACTTATGTTCAGGAAAACGCAATGTAATATGTACAATACCCTTCCAAAGTAAGAATAAAGGCATTGGTTTTTGCTGGTATTCTTTTATGATAAATGCACGACCCATTTCTATAGATTGGCTCATCATTTTATGCAATTCAGGTTCAAATCGAAACAAATCTTGAAGATAAAAACCATCAATACCAAAGCGTTCATAAATCTTAGACCCTAAGCCCATTCTGTAGGCACCTGCAATTAAGTTTTTCTCGTTATCCCATAAAAACATGTGATGGTAATAGGTATCAAATTTATCTAAATCAATCGCTTCATTAGTACCTTCACCGACTTCTCTAAAAGTAATTTCTCTAAGCCTTCCTATTTCTCTTAAAATATTAGGAATATCTTTTGCCGAAGCTAAAAACACTTCGTAATTTTTACTTTCTAACAATCTACAATCGCTCACTCTAAGTTTATCTACCTCAGCAATCATTACTTTTGGAGCAATTGGTGTCACAATACGCTTTGGTATTTTAGCTACTTTTAATTGTGATTGTATATTATCTAAAATCTTAGGTTTATCTTCAAATGTTTTAGACAACATATATGTTTTTCGTCTTAAAAATTCTGAAAACTCCGGAAGCGTTGGATGTAATTTTTGATCTTTAACAGAAATCGCCTTACCTACTCTTACTTTAATGATACGACGTTTTTGAGTTAAGACTTCTGAAGGCAACTTAGCCGTTCTTAATGTATCGCTTAGTTTAGAGAGTCTATAAAATAATCGACTATTTTTAGCATGAAAGTAAATAGGAACCACAGGGACTTCAGCTTTCTGAATTAATTTCATAGCAGCTACTTCCCACTCTTTATCAACCACTAATTTTCCGTCTTTATAGGTAGAAACTTCACCAGCAGGAAACACACCCAACGGATGGCCATTTCTTAAATGCATAATCGCATTTTTAAAACCTGCAATACTGCTAGCCGCATCTTTTCTACCCTCAAAAGGATTTACTGGCATAATGTAAGGCTTAAGTGGCTCAATACGATGCAACAGAAAATTTGCAATGATTTTAAAATCGCTACGCTGTTCTATCATTAACTTTAACAGTAAAATACCATCAATCCCGCCAAGTGGATGATTAGAGATTGTTATATAAGGCCCTTCTTTGGGTAGCCGTTTCATGTCTTCTTCAGGAATTTCAAACTTAATCTGAAACTCTTCTAAAATGGCATCTAAGAAGGCACCATCACTGAGATGTTTATTACGCTTATAAAACTTATTTATTGTAGAAATTTTAAGCACTTTCATTAACATCCAACCAAAGAAGGTACCTAAAAACCCATACTTATCAGCATGAATTGCTTTTGCAACTTCTTTTGCGGTTACTAAACCGGTATCAGATGATTTCCCCATAAAACAAATGTAACAACTATTTACTTAGTAACAATTTGGACTGTCCCCTGAGCTAACTGCTTCAACAATACTACCTTATCTTTTTCCAGCTCTTTTACGACAGTATCATTATAGTGTCTAATCGTGTATAGACTCACATTATTGTGACAAACAACTTTAAACTTTGCCTTTAAATGTTGAAGTAATTTTTCTAAATTATCATATAAATTATCAATACACACAGAAAAACTAATAGCAGAATTCTGAATCACATCAACCTTCATTTTGTATAAGTGTAACAAACTAAAAATTTCACTAATATTTTCTTCCATAATATATGAAAAATCTAAAGATGATAAAGAAATCAAAGTCTGATTTTTCTTAACAATAAAACAAGGCACTTCTGGTACTAAAGCTTTTCCTTTACTTACACATGTACCAGCTCCTTCAGGATTTAAAAATGATTTTACGTACAACGGAATTTCTTTTCTCTGTAATGGCTGAAGAGTTTTTGGGTGAATTACTGATGCTCCATAAAAAGCCAACTCAATAGCTTCTCTATAGGATATTTGATGTAATAATTGTGCGTTTTCAAAATAACGTGGATCTGCATTTAAAACACCCGGAACATCCTTCCAAATGGTTACACTATTCGCATTTAAACAATATGCAAATATGGCTGCTGTATAATCACTTCCTTCTCTTCCTAAAGTTGTAGTAAAATTATTGGAATCACTTCCTAAAAATCCTTGCGTAATATTTAAAATATTAGCATCTAAATGAGATGAAATATTCTCTTGCGTTTTCTCCCAATTTACATTTGAACGTCTATAATAATTATCTGTTTTTATAAATTCCCTAACATCAACCCAATTATTTTTTAAACCAATTTCATTAAGATAGTTACTAATTATTGTTGTTGAAATTAATTCTCCATAACCAATAACTTGGTCATACACATAATTGTAATCCGGAGATTTATTAGCTTTAAAAAATGCGTTTAATTCATCGAAAAGCGCTTTTACATCTGTAAATACTTGGTGACGTTTATTCTCAAATAAATCTACTAAAATATCATCATGACATTTAATAACGTCGTGAATTGAACTTTGTAATTCACTTTTATTTTCAAAATAATTCTTAATTACTAATTCCATTCTATTAGTTGTTTTTCCCATTGCTGAGACCACAACTAAAGTCCTATCATAACCTGTGGTTGTTAAAACTTTCGCCAAGTTTTTTACACCATCTGCATCTTTAACTGATGCACCTCCAAACTTAAAAATCCGCATTATAATTGGTTTAAATAATTTTTAATTCCTTGTTCATCCAAATGCACAACATTCCAGTCGCGCTTTACATCTGCTCCTTTACTTTCATAAAAATTTATAGCTGGTTCGTTCCAATCTAAAACGTCCCAACTTATCCGTTTTACACCGCGTTGCTGTCCATATTTTACAACCACATCTAAAAGCTGAGTTCCTATACCTTTACCTCTACATTTTTCACTCACAATAAGATCTTCTAAATGCAAAATTTCACCTTTCCAAGTAGAATATCTTGGATATACTAAGGCGATGCCTTCAATTTTATTTTTAACTTCGCAAACAAAACATATAAACTTTGGATTTGATCCAAAACCATCATTTTCTAAATCAGACATTGTAATTTCTACAGCATCTGCTTCTTTTTCGTAGGTTGCCAATTCTTGAATGAGTTCTAATACTCTTGGCATATCTTTAATAAGTGCTAATCTCGGTTCGTTCATTTTTTGAATAAAAGATTCAAAGATAATCTAAACTCAGTTTACAAAACAATTTTTTAAACTACGAAAACGTTATAGTTTGCTAAAAAATGCGATATTTGTGAGCTACTAATCAATATTACACTTCATGTCAAAACGCAATCAAACTTTAGGTGAGTTCATCATCGAAAATCAAACCTCATTTAAATACACTTCTGGAGAGCTTTCCAGACTTCTAAATTCTATTCGGTTAGCTGCCAAAGTGGTGAATCATGAAGTTAATAAAGCGGGTTTAGTAGATATTATTGGTAATGCTGGTGATACTAACATCCAAGGTGAGGATCAACAAAAACTAGATGTTTATGCCAATGACAAGTTTATTCAAACGCTAACTAAAAGAAATATCGTTTGTGGTATTGCTAGTGAAGAAGAAGATGATTTTATTGCCATTAACAGTCAGGATGAAAATCATCAAAATAAATATGTGGTATTAATTGACCCACTAGACGGATCATCTAATATAGATGTTAATGTTTCTGTAGGAACCATTTTTTCAATTTATAGACGTGTTACGCCAATTGGAACACCAGTAAAAATTGAAGATTTTTTACAGAAAGGAAGTGCGCAAGTTGCTGCTGGTTATGTAGTGTATGGAACATCTACTATGTTAGTTTACACAACTGGAGATGGTGTTAATGGTTTTACGCTTAATCCTGCGATTGGATCTTATTATTTATCACATCCAAATATGGAATTTCCTGTAGACGGCAACATTTACTCTGTAAATGAAGGTAATTATTCTGATTTCCCTGTAGGCATAAAAAAATATATAAAATACTGTCAACAAGATGAAGGAGAAAGACCATATACAAGTAGATATATTGGATCTTTAGTTTCAGATTTCCATAGAAACATGATTAAAGGAGGCATATATATGTACCCAAAAAGCACTAAGAATCCAAAAGGAAAACTACGGTTATTGTATGAATGTAATCCAATGGCATTTATTGCAGAACAAGCTAAAGGTAAAGCGAGTGATGGTTTTACACGAATAATGGATATTCAGCCTACCGAATTACACGAGCGTGTACCTTTTATTTGTGGCAGTGTAAATATGGTAGAAAAAGCAGAAGAGTTTATGCGTAATAACTAATTACAACATACATATTATAAAAAAAAGCAACTATTACTAGTTGCTTTTTTTTATATATAATTAAGATGTGTAAACGACTACCTGTTCATATTTTTCATTTCTGCTATAAACGTATCAGAGTCTACCTTATCATGAGCAAGAGCCAAGGCTTTATCTGCAATATACTTTACGTTCTGAGAATGAAATCCTAATCCCACACATATTTTTTCTAATAACCAATGTTGATTTGGTCCTTCAATATCATCAGCCCAGACCATACGAGCTAAATCGTATAACCGCTCTAAACGGTGATCATAAGAATGTGGGGCATTGATAGGATGACTATTATAATCTTCTAAAATTTCTTTAAAATCAAGCTCTGAAATATCTAAACGCGTAGCTAAACGCTCTAAAAAAGCTTTCTCTTTATCTGAAATTACACCATCGCTCATAGCTACTCTAACGATTGCTGCAAAATGGTCTTCGTTACGTTTTTTAAAACCGCTATCGAATAAATCTGAAAATGACATATATCTATTGTATTTATTATCTTATTATTAAATTGGGCACAAATATAATTCTATTCAAAGAATAACAGTGTCCTCATTTAAACTTTTTGATTTTCACAGCACTGAAATAGTTTATATACTTACGTTAGTTAACACTTCAAAAAAGTTCAAAAATTAGCTTCACGATAAGAACTATGTCATTAATCTATAAATTTTATTCATTTAAGTTTTTTGAATATTCAAATGAATAAAATCATGTACTTTTGCACCTTACAAACAAAGAAACTTGAGTAAAGTATCTATTGCCCAAACATTCGCACAGACTTTGCAACTGCAAAATCTGCAAACTACTATTGCCCAAAGCGAAACAAAAACACATTTAAAAGGACTCGTTGGCTCCTCATTTTCAATTACGGTCGCCGAAGTTTTTAAAACAGCAGACCAACCCTTTTTATTAATTTTTGATGATAAAGAAGAAGCCGCATTTTATCTTAATGATTTAGAACAACTCATTAATGATAAAGATGTGTTGTTTTATCCAGGAAGTTACAGAAGACCATACCAAATTGAAGAAACCAATAATGCCAATGTCCTATTACGTGCAGAAGTTTTAAATCGAATCAATTCGCGTAAAAAACCATGTATTATTGTGACGTATCCAGATGCGCTTTTTGAAAAAGTAGTCACAAAAAAGGAACTCGAAAAGAACACACTTAAAATTTCTGTAGGAAATGATTTAAGTATCGATTTTGTAAACGAAGTCTTGTTTGAATATAAATTTAAGCGTGTCGATTTTGTAACAGAACCTGGTGATTTTTCAGTTCGTGGTGGTATTGTTGATGTCTTTTCATTTTCGCATGATGAACCTTATCGAATAGAGTTTTTTGGAGATGAAGTTGATAGCATTAGAACGTTTGATGTAGAAACACAATTATCTACCGAGCGCATTAAAAAAGTGAGCATTATTCCAAATGTAGCTAATAAACAGATTGCTGAACAACGCGAAAGTTTTCTAAAATACATTTCGAATAAAACCGTTATTTTTTCTAAAAATGCATCACTCACATTTTCAAGAATTGATGATTTTTACAAGAAGGCTGAAGAGGCTTTTAACAATTTATCTAGCGATATAAAACATGCGTCTCCTGAAGAATTATTCTGTAATTCAGATTTGCTAAAACGACAATTTCTGGACTATCCTTTGGTTGAATTTGGATCTGAAGCTTTTTTCGCGCAGCAACTTATTGCATTTTACACCAAACCACAACCAACGTTTAACAAGCAATTCAATTTATTAATTGAGGATTTAAACGAAAATCATGCTAACGGTATTACCAACTATATCGCTTGTGTAAGTGAACAACAAGCCAAACGTTTTCACGATATTTTTGATGATGCTGAGCAGACTGTACATTATAAAACGGTTACGCTTTCGTTATACCAAGGTTTTGTAGATACAGAACATCAACTCGCAGTTTATACAGACCATCAGATTTTTGATCGTTATCATAAATTTCATCTTAAAAATGGCTACGCGAAGAAGCAAGCCATCACTTTAAAAGAACTCACAAATCTTGAAATTGGAGATTACGTGACTCACATTGACCATGGTATTGGTAAATTTGGTGGATTACAAAAAATTGATGTTGAAGGCAAAAAACAAGAAGCCATTAAATTGGTGTACGGAGAACGGGATATTTTATACCTCAGCATTCACTCTCTACACAAAATTACCAAGTTTAACGGTAAAGATGGCAAGCCACCAACGGTTTATAAATTAGGAAGCAAAGCTTGGGCGACTTTAAAGCAAAAAACGAAATCTAGGGTTAAGGAGATTGCTTTCAACCTTATTAAATTATACGCTAAAAGAAAACTTAAAAAAGGATTTCAATACGCACCCGATAGCCATATGCAGTTGGAGTTGGAATCATCTTTTATCTACGAAGATACTCCAGATCAGATCACGTCCACAGCAGATATAAAAGCTGATATGGAAAGTGAACGACCAATGGATCGCCTCATCTGTGGTGACGTTGGTTTTGGAAAAACCGAAGTTGCCATTAGAGCTGCTTTTAAAGCCGTAGATAATGGCAAACAAGTTGCTGTTTTAGTACCCACAACCATTTTGGCTTATCAGCATTCGCGCACATTTAAGGAACGATTAAAAGATTTTCCGGTGACGGTAGATTATGTGAATCGTTTTAGAACCGCTAAAGAAAAACGCGAAACTTTAGAAGGCTTAGAAAAAGGAAGTGTTGACATTATTATCGGAACCCACCAACTCGCTAGTAAAAACGTAAAATTTAAAGATTTAGGATTACTGATTGTTGATGAAGAACAGAAGTTTGGTGTTTCAGTAAAAGAAAAATTAAAGACGATAAAGGAAAACGTAGATGTTTTAACGTTAACCGCAACTCCGATTCCGAGAACATTGCAGTTTAGTTTAATGGCAGCACGAGATTTATCGGTCATTAATACCGCTCCTCCAAATAGATACCCTATTGAAAGTAATGTCATTCGTTTTGGAGAAGAAACCATACGAGATGCCATTAGTTATGAAATTCAACGTGGTGGACAAATATATTTTATTCATAATAGAATTGAGAATATTAAGGAAGTTGCTGGCATGATTCAACGTTTAGTGCCTGATGCCAAAATTGGTATTGGTCATGGGCAACTGGATGGTAAGAAACTCGAAAACCTAATGCTTGCGTTTATGGATGGTGAGTTTGATGTGTTAGTCGCTACCACCATTGTAGAAAGTGGCTTAGATGTTCCAAATGCCAATACTATTTTTATTAATAACGCCAACAATTTTGGCCTGAGTGATTTACACCAAATGCGAGGTCGCGTTGGTCGTAGTAACAAAAAAGCATTCTGTTATTTTATTACTCCAGAATATTCTGCAATGACTGCTGATGCCAGAAAACGTATTTCGGCTTTAGAACAATTTACAGAACTTGGAAGTGGATTTAACATTGCCATGAAGGATTTAGAAATCCGTGGTGCTGGTGATTTATTAGGTGGTGAACAAAGCGGATTTATTAATGACATAGGTTTTGATACGTATCAGAAAATTTTAAATGAAGCTATTGACGAATTAAAAGAAACTGAATTTTCAGATTTATATAAAGACGATGGTAAGCCGAAACAATACGTTAAGGATATGACCATTGATACGGATTTTGAATTGTTATTTCCAGATGATTACATCAATAATATTACCGAGCGTTTAAATCTTTATACGAAACTCAACGGCATAAAAACAGAAGAAGAACTTACTAAGTTTGAAACTGAAGTTATTGACCGATTTGGTGAATTGCCAACTCAAGTTTCAGATTTATTAGATAGTGTTCGCTTGAAATGGATTGCCACAAAAATGGGAATTGAAAAACTGATTATGAAACAAGGTAAAATGATTGGTTATTTTGTTCAAGATCAACAAAGTGGATTTTATCAAAGTGAAGCATTTACTAAAGTTTTACAGTTTGTGCAGATGAATGCTAGCAAATGTAAAATGAAGGAAAAACAAACCAGAAAAGGGTTACGCTTATTAATTACGTTCGATAAAATTAAGAACACCAAACAAGCTTTATTGGCTTTAAAAGATCTACAATGAACGAAAAAAGTCATTTAAATAATCTTTTACTACTCTTAATTGCTACCATTTGCCTAAGTACATCTGGTCCTCTAGGTAATTTTATAGACATGCCTACTCCTGTAATTATCTGGTGGCGCTCTATTTTAGCAGCTCTCATACTTTTCTTTTTTTGTTTATATAAGGGCATTAATTTAAAAATAAACAATAAAAAAGACCGGTTCACCTTTTTTATTGCAGCGCTTTTAATGGGTGGCCATTGGATCTTTTATTTCTATGCTTTAAAGTTATCCAATGTTGCTATTGGTATGATATCATTATTTACATTTCCGGTTATTATAGCCCTTTTAGAACCTTTCTTTTCAAAAATAAAATTAGATCCTATTCACATCCTTTTAGGTGTAATGGTACTTCTAGGTATTTACATTTTAGCACCAGAATTTAATTTAGAAAACAGTCAATTACAAGGCATTATGTGTGGCATACTTTCCGCAATATGCTATGCTTTAAGAATTTTAATGTTAAAAGATCATATTACAAAGTATAATGGGATAATGCTAATGTTTTATCAAGTGCTAATTCTAACTGTAGTATTAGCCCCAACATTATATTTTATGGATACCTCTAATATCACATCGCAGTATCCATACGTTCTGTTACTAGCAATAGTAACCACAACTATTGGACACACCATGTTTGTAAATAGTTTAAAATACTTTAAAGCCAGTACAGCGAGTATTATTGGAAGCACGCAACCTGTATTCGGAATTATAATCGCCTACTTTTTCTTAAATGAAATACCAACAAAACATACCTTTGTTGGAGGTGCTTTAATATTGGCTACCGTTGTAATTGAAAGTGTAAGATCAAAAAAGAAATAGGATAATTAAAATGGCTTAATTTTTGAAGCTCATTAAAAGATAAAACAGTATATACAAATGAAAAAAATCATAGTCTTATTAATCGTATTACCACTAATTACTTTTGCTCAAAGTGTATCAGGCACCTTTTCACCAGCTGAAGATTTCACCTATGCATTTCTATATCAAGCAACACCAGAAAGTGCCAATTACATTAATAGAGGACAATTAGATAGCATTGGTAATTTTGAAATTCAATTAGACTCAACTGTAACACCAGGTATTTATAAAATAGTATATGCGATTCCGCCAGAAGAGAATAATTTCGATTTTATATATGATGGCAAAGAAACCGTTGCTTTTAATTTTAGCAATGACAAAGGTGTAGAATTCACTCAGTCTGAAGAAAATAAACTTTGGACATCTTACTTAAAAAGTATAGAAATGGTCAACCAAACCATTAGTAATTATTACTCTAAAGACAATAATGACGAAAAAGGTTTTACTGCTATTTTCAAAACGTTAAGAGATACACAAATGGCTTACGAAGAATTAGCGAAAGACAAATTGGTTTTCAATTTTATTAAAGCAAATAGACCTTATATTCCAACACAATATGAAGGCATTAGCACTTATTCGCAAAACCTTAAGCAGCATTATTTAAGTCAGGTTGATTTTGGAGATTATCTGCTACAGAGTTCTTCATATTTAATAGATCGAGTTACAGCGTATGTTTTCAACATGGTTGCAGATCCTAGTGAAGCCACCTATAAACAGCATATTGATGATGTTGCCGCAGCTATTAATAATGACGATTTAAGTATTAAAACGAGTCTTTTAGAAATGCTTTGGCAGCGTTTTGTAGCATTAGAAAATAATAATCTTGCCAATTATATTACAGACCGTTATTTGTTAGAATTAGCCAAATCTACTAACAATAAAGTTTTAGAAGATATGGTTATTTCTTTTAAAAACACCTCTATTGGGTCTAAGGCACCAGATTTTGAAATCACCATAGGTAACAAAACAACAAGCTTACATCAATTAAATAACGCAGAAAACTACTTGCTAATCTTTTGGAGTAGTGGTTGTAGTCATTGCTTAAGCGAGTTGCCAAAAGTAAAAGACATGGTAGTAAGCAAACCCAATCTAAAAGTGGTTGCTTATGGGTTAGAAGATAATGCAAGAAAATGGGAAAAAGAAAAAGAAAACTATCCTGATTTTATTCATCAAATCGGTTTGGAAAAATGGGATAACCCAATTGTACAAACCTATGGTATTTCAGCTACTCCAATGTATTTTATTTTAGATGCTTCAAAAACAATTATCGCTAAGCCTTATGGTTTTGAGGAATTGGAAGTTTTATTGAAGGGCTTATAAAATTTACATGTACAGTATTGAAGAAGTAAGAGAAAACTACAAACGTTTTACTGATGCGAAAATTGAAAATATCGCAAGAAACGAATCTAAAGGTTTAAGAAAAGAGATCCTTAATGTCTTAAAGGACGAAATTACAAGACGACATTTAAATCCAAGCCTTATTAATTGGGTTGATGCAGAAACTAAATCTTTCAATGGTTTAGAGCGTCAAAATCTTATTCGAAAAATTCAAAATCAACAGTGTCCAAAATGTTCTGAAAAAAGTAAACTTTATGGTTTTGAAACACACACCGTAAAATCATTTTTAATTGTAACTAGCACGTCTAGAAATGAACAAATTCTTTGCAAAAACTGCGGTAAAGAAGCCAAATTTAATGCTATTATAATTACTTTACTTGCAGGTTGGTGGTCGATTAAAGGTTTTCTATTAACACCATTTACCATTATTAAAGACTTAAGTAACTTCTTATTTATTGATAAAATAAGTGATAGAATTCTGAACCTATTCGCCGATGATCTAACGGGTTCTTTTAGAAGATACGGCACAGACGACAGTGTGATATCTCGACTTATTAAATGGAAAAATAATTCGGATGACAACACGTCTTATTAAAAAGAAAACGCCCAGCAAAAACAAGTGTTTTAACTGAGCGTTTTGAAACTAAATAACCAACCAAATTTAGTTTCATTTCTTTTATATCATCGAAACTGATTCTAAAGTGTTTCGAGTGTTTGATCTTTTATTTTCTACTTTCTTTGTATTTTGTTTACGTTTTTTAAATCTATCGACGTCTGTTGTGGACTTGCCTTCAGTATCGGTACTTCTATAATACTGAATGTATCCATTGCCTCTAAATTCATATAATGTTCCAGAATTTGCATGAAACAGCTCTACCGTACTATCATTAATAACGCTCAATTCGAAGTATTCATTGTCGAAGAAATCATAATCTAATGTTAATGTTTTTAAGTACCTATTTCCAGAGACATCTCCCACTCCATAATCACCTATAAAATCCCAATAAATATTATTTGTGTTATGGACGTTTTGATCTTGAGAACTTCTAAATGTAGCATCGTTTCCACCAGATAAAAACTGTAAATAATTCTCATTATCAAAATCATTTAGCGCTCCATAATTACTGGTATATGTTTTTTCCCAAGCTTCATATTCTTGTAAGAAATAATGAATATTATCATAGAAAATAAAATCATAGTCAAAGTTAGATTTTTGGTAACCCTCTAAAAAATATGAAGTATCATTAAAAGGATTATATAATTCAATGGTATTATTATCTACTTGGTACACATCAAAGCTATCATAACCATCAATAATATGGTCGACATCCAATATCATATCGTAGGCATCATAATTCCCAATTTGAACACCATAACCATTACCTTGACTCCCAAAGCCAACCAAATTATTATTAGCATACAAACGACCATTATTAAACGACACCGTAAATGCAATTTGTAAAAATGGTGTTTCCCCATAGCCTTGTGTCGAATTAATATCAACATACCATAAATCGTAAGATTTCAATAACTGATGTAATGAAATTTCTGGTTCGTCTATATAATAAGCGTCCTCTACATAACATGATGTAAACACTGTTGCCATAAATGCAAATCCTAATAGTAGTTTTATAGTCTTCATAATTCGACGGTTTTATGGTTATTACTTATGAGAGTTTCAAAACCTGTGCCAAAAAATATTCTGAAGCTATTTTGATTGCTTCCAAAACCACATTTGTTCTAGTTATTTCCACATCTATAAAGTCTTTAAACAACGAAGTGTTAACATGGTTTTAGCTCGAATAATTCTATAAATTTTCCGTAACTTTGATATACAAAACTGATTTAATCTCTATGAGTGATACAACAAAATATGCCGTTTTTGGAGCAGGAAGTTGGGCTACAGCCATTGTAAAAATGCTTTGCGAAAACTTAGAGGAAGTGGGTTGGTATATGCGAAGCGTTTACGCTAAAGAACACATCTTAAAAGAACAACATAACCCTAGTTATTTAAGTTCTGTTGAATTCAAAACTGAACAATTAAAACTGAGTAACGATATTAACGACATAGCAGATTGGGCAGATGTGCTTATTTTTGTGATTCCATCTGCTTTTATCCATGGTGAATTAGAGAAACTCACCACAGACATTAGCAAGAAAACCATAGTATCTGCTGTAAAAGGTATTATGCCAGAAACAGGGAAATTGGTTGGTGAGCACTTTCATGATGAATATAATATTCCGTTTGAAAACATTGCTGTGATTGCTGGTCCTTGCCATGCAGAAGAAGTTGCTTTAGAACGGTTATCCTATTTAACCATTGCTTGCGATGATAAAAAAAAGGCACAAGCCATCGCCAATAATTTATCGAGCGATTACATTAAAACCAAAACAAGTGATGATGTTATTGGTATAGAATACGCTGTAATGCTGAAAAATATTTATGCTATCGCCGCCGGAATGGCTCACGGTTTAGGCTATGGCGATAATTTTCAGAGTGTCTTGATGAGTAACTCTATCAGAGAAATGAAACGCTTCATTAAAAAGATGCATAAGATGAAACGTAATATTAATAACTCGGCTTATTTGGGTGATTTATTAGTAACGGGTTATTCTGTATTTTCTAGAAACCGCATGTTTGGAAATATGATTGGTAAAGGCTACACCGTAAAATCTGCACAAATGGAAATGAATATGGTTGCAGAAGGTTATTACGCCACAAAAAGTGCTTTTGAATTAAATAAAAAGAACAAGAAAAAAACGCAGCTTCCTATAATAAATGCCGTTTACGATATTTTATATGAAGGAAAAGATGCTAAAAAAGTGTTTCAAAAATTAGTTGATAAGTTGGATTAGCTTTTGGCTATTTGCCTTTAGCTGTTAGCCAAAAGCAAAAGGCTAAGAGCTATTTTACCAAAACCCCTTTCAACTGCATCAAAGGAACAGTTTGTAAAGCCTTTTCGTTAATCGTATTCGTTCTGAATAAGTAGGTTTTATCAAACATTTTATTGCCTTCAAAAAATGTGATTTTAAATTCGTTATTAAGCTCTAAAACTTTTTCTTGTAGGTATTCAATCTTAGCGTAACTTCTTGCTGGTAATTTTGCGATGGTGTGTCGCATTAATGGTGTTAATTTCTTTTCATTATACCCTCTAGAAACGATAAGGACCGTTTCTAAATCATTATCACTATTGTTAATAATATAAGCGTTCCAATCTAGAGTTTTATATTCTATATGTTGTTCTTGTACTACAGCAACGTGTACATCATTTACTTCTGGAATTCTAATATCTTTTTTCATAGTGCAAAAATAGTAAACTATTCAAAATATGAATTAGAATAATCCTTAGCAATTATACCTCTAAGATTATTAGTGACTAAGTGCTTAAAGAGTTCAGATTCTGAATGGGATTCAAATAAATTATTCTCTTTAAATATTAAATGGTCTACTCTATAAAAATAGAGTTTCACTACCAATTCTAGATTAATATCTTTTTCTATAGCACCTAGTGCTTTACCTTTTTTTAATAAGTCTAATACAATGCTATTTGCTAACGCTTCAATAAAATCATTATAAAGCTTATTGGCTTTTGGATAATATTTTTCTATTCCAAAAATAAAAGAGGGTTTAAAGTACTGTAAATACTGAAACCCTCTTTTGTAAATTAACATAACACTCAAAACAGGATCATTAGCATTGCTGATAATAATCCTATCGATATCTTCTTTATATTCATTTATAATACTTTCGACACTACTGGATACTAAGTCTTCTTTATTTTTAAAAAATGAATAAATTGTTTTTTTTGATATGCCGAGCTCTCTAGCTAAATCATCTAATGTCACATGCTTACTCCCGTATTGGGTAAACTGTTCTATAGAGCATTTTAACAATGTAGCTTTAGTAATCATGTTTACATTATTTTATTTCCAACCACCTCCAAGAGCTTCATATAAATCTACGATAGACACTAATTGTTGTAATTGGCTATCTATGATATTAAGCTCTGCACTCAAGGCACTTTGTCTTGCGGTTAATAAATCTAAATAGTTAGCGTAACCATTTTTAAGTAATTCTTCCGAGTTGGCTTCAGCAGTACGCAACGCTTCGACTTCATTTTTTCTAAATTCGAATTTCTTCATCTCCGCTTCATAAGAATACAACGCATTAGACACTTCATTACCTGCAACCAATAAGGTTTTCTTAAAATTTAAAAGTGAAGCTTCTTGATTTGCAAGTGCAACTTCTTTTTGAGTTTTTAGTTTTCTGTTATTTAAAATGGGTTGTGTTAAGCCACCAATTACCGTCGCAAATAAAGAATTAGCATTAAATAATTTATCTAACTCTAAACTTTGCAAGCCTCCTGAAGCACTTAATGTTAAAGACGGATAAAAGCTACTATTCGCAACATTGGTTAACTCAAAAGATTCAATTAAACCATACTCAGCAGCCATAACATCTGGTCTATTACTAAGCAATGTGGCTGGTAAACCTAGTTTTATATCTTCATCAATTTTTTGAATATCTAAACTGCTTCTTTCAAAATGTTGTGCCGATTTACCTAATAGAATACTTAAGGTGTTTTCAGTTTTAAAAATAGCGGTTTCAATATCAACTTGTAAAGCTCTTGCACTATTATATTGCGCGATATTTTGATCTACTGCAACCTGTGTTACTTGGCCAGCTTCTTTTAATGCTTTAATAGTTGTTACACCACTTTCTCTAGTGGCAATGGTCTGTTTAGTGACTTCCAACTGTGCATCTAAAGCTAGTAAGTTGTAATACGTGTTGGCAATGCTAGACACAAGCTGCGTTTTTATCAGCTGATGTCCTGCTACACTTTGTAAATAACCTGCTTGTGTTGCTCGTTTATTACTTCTTATTTTCCCCCATATGTCGGCTTCCCAAGCTAAGTTTGCCGTAATATCATAAGTATCTATACCTCCACTAAACAATGCACCAAACTGACTATTCTCTGACAATTCTTGGTGTGTTGCATTGGCACCAATACTTGCCGTTGGTAAATATCCAGACTTACCTTGTTTTGCATAAGCTTCAGCAGCTAACATTTGTTGCAATGCGATGCGCACATCCATATTATTTTGAAGACCTTCTTCAATATATTGTTGAAGATATTGATCTGTAAATAAATATTTCCAAGATACATCTGCCATAGACACACTGTCCGTTGGCAAATTATCTGTTCTGTAAAGTGCTTCCGTTTCTGAGTCTAATTCTGGTCTTACATAATCTTGTGCTACAAAGCAACTTTGTAATGTGATTGCAACAATTAGCAATAGTGCTCCTTTACTAAAATTTCTATGTTTTATAATTGATGTCATAGTTCTTAATCTTCAATAGTTTGTACTGCTGGTTTACTTGAAATTTTTTCTTGTAACCACTGAAATAATATAAATAGGATAGGAATGACGAAAACACCTAAAATAGTTCCGATTAACAAGCCTCCAACGGCTCCAGACCCTATAGATCGGTTTCCTTCAGACCCAACACCTTTAGCTAGTACTAATGGCATTAATCCTAATATAAAAGCAAATGACGTCATTAAAATTGGACGTAAACGTACTTTTGCACCAGTGATAGCTGCATCAACAATATCCTCGCCCGATCGTCGTCTCTGTAGTGCGATTTCTACAATAAGTATGGCATTTTTAGCTAATAAACCAATAAGCATAATTAAGGAAATCTGGAAATAAATATTATTCTCTAATCCTAAAAGATTCGTGGTTATATAAGCGCCAAAGACTCCAAATGGTAATGATAGAATTACAGCGAATGGTAATAAATAACTTTCATATTGTGCACTTAATAAGAAATACACAAACAGAATACTTAAGATAAAAATAAACGTCGTTTGGTTTCCTGCACTAACCTCTTCACGAGTTAAACCAGAATAAGCAACCGTATAATTACTTGGTAATTTGGCAACCTCTTCTTCTATAACTCTAATAGCATCACCTGTACTAAACCCTTCGTTAGTTGCACCGGTTATACTTGTTGAATTTAATAAATTGAAACGCGTTACCGATTGTGGTCCATAAACTCTTTCTAAGTTTACAAACTGTGTAATTGGCGTCATTTCGCCAGTATTTGTTCTTACATACATGCTATTTAAAGCACTAACATCTGCTCTGTCCTCAGGTAATGCCTGAATATATACTCTAAATTGTTTTCCGAATTTAGAAAAATCGGATGCATATATGCCACCTATATAGCCTTGTAATGTTGAAAAAATACTCGATATATCGACCCCTTTTTCTTTTGCTAAAGGCACATTAACTTCCATCTCATATTGTGGATAGCTCGTATTAAAAGACGACTGTGCGTACTTAATTTCAGGATGACTCATTAAAGCCATTGTGAAATCTTTATTAGCTTGATCTAAATCGGTGAATTCACCTCCAAATTTATCTAATAAGTTCACTTCAAATCCTGCTGAGTTACCAAATCCACGTATACTAGGTGGTGAGAAGAAAATAATTTTAGCCTCTGGAATTCCTGCAGCAATACCAAATAATTTTCCTGTAATAGCTTGTGCTGACAATGATGGATCTTCACGATCACCCCAATCCTCTAACTTAATAATTCCCATACCATAGTTGGAACCAGAACCGTTAATTAAACTTCTACCTTTAATAACATTTACACCAATAACACCTTCCATACCTTCTATTTTAGAGTATAGGTTTCTGGCTACGGCATCTGTTCTATCTAAAGATGCACCAGCTGGTAATTCAATATTGGCGAAAATAATACCTCTATCTTCATTAGGAACAAAACCTGTAGGTGTGTTGTTTGCTGCCCAATAAATACCAACAACGGCTATCATTAGTAAGACTACCGATATGAATTTTTTCTTGTATAAGAATTGAAGTGAATTTCCGTATTTGTTTATTGTAGCATTAAATCCACGATTAAAAAGTGCGTAAAAACGCTTTAATGGGCTTTTTCCTTTAAGTTCTTCATCATCGTTGTGTGACTTTAATAATAGTGCACATAAAGCCGGACTTAATGTTAAGGCATTTACAGCAGAAATTAAAATCGCAATAATTAAAGTGACTCCAAACTGCTCGTAGAATACACCTGTTGGACCAGTTACAAAAGTTACTGGAATAAATACAGCAGCCATGACTAATGTAATTGAAATAATTGCTCCAGAAATTTCATTCATGGCCGTTAACGTTGCCTTCTTTGGATCTTTTTCACCTTCATCCATTTTAGCATGGACGGCTTCCACAACTACAATGGCATCATCGACCACAATACCAATAGCAAGAACTAATGCAAATAGCGTCAACAAATTAATGGAATACCCAAAAACATTCAAGAAAAAGAACGTACCAATAATAGAAACAGGTACAGCAATCGCTGGAATTAATGTTGAACGGAAATCTTGCAAGAAAATAAACACCACTAAGAATACTAATAGAAAAGCTTCTAATAAAGTGTGAATTACTTTTTCTATAGATGCGTTTAAGAATAAACTCGTATCATAAGGTACAAAAATACCTAAGCCTTCCGGTAAATCATTTTCTACCGCATCTAAAGTCGTTTTAATACCTTCAATAATTTCTTGTGCATTAGAACCTTTCGTTTGAAAAATCCCCATAAAAACCGCTGGGTGACCTAAACTCATGGCGTTAGCCGCATAAGATTGTGCATCTAATTCAATAGTAGCCACATCTTTTAAGCGCAAAAACTCACCATTTCCTAAAGCTTTAATTACAATATCACTGTATTGTGCTTCGTCTTTAAAACGACCACTATAGGTTAACGTATATGAAAATGATTCACCACTATTTTGACCTAAAGACCCTGCTGCCGCTTCTAAGTTTTGTTCTGCTAGAGCCGCTGAAATATCTGAAGGAATTAGATTATAAGCTGCTAATTTATCTGGTTTTAACCAAATACGCATGGCATAATCTTGTTGTGAAAATACACTAACATCACCAACACCACTTATACGTTGCATGGCAGGAATAACGTTAATTTTTAAATAATTCTGAATAAATGTCGCATCATAATTCTCACTTTCAGAATACATCGAAACAAACATTAATGCACTTGTTTCTTGTTTTTGTGTGGTGACACCAGTTTGCGTTACCTCTTGTGGTAGTAATGGAGTTGCTCGTGCTACACGATTTTGCACATTTACAGCTGCAATATCTGCATCCATATCTTGATCAAAATAGACTGTAATTTCTGCCGTTCCGGTATTTGATGCCGTAGAGGTAATATATGTCATTCCTTCTACTCCATTAATTTGCTCTTCTATAGGAATAATAACACTCTCTAAAACGGTTTCTGCATTAGCACCTGTATAAGTTGCGGATACTTTAATTGTAGGTGGCGCAATATCTGGATATTCCTCTATAGGTAAAGTACCAATACTAATAGCTCCTAGTAAAACTATAATGATAGAGATTACTGTTGAAAGTACTGGTCTTTCAATAAATGTTTTTAACATAATTAAAATGTTTGGTGTTATTTAATTTCTGAATAAAGGGGTAATTGGCTTAATGGCCTCTTCAAAGGTTGTGTCTTGTGGTGCGATTACCGTTCCATTTCTAAGTTTCCCAACACCAGATATTACAATTTTATCATTGGTATCTAAACCCGATTCTACAACATATAAATTATCTACGGTTCCTTGAATTTTAATTATAGAAGTTTCTACTTTATTACCTTCAACAAGTTTAAAAATCATCACATTACCTTGTTGTTCAAACGTAGCGGATTGTGGTACAACAATAGCGTCTTTATATTCTATAGGAAATCTTATTTTACCACTATTTCCGTTGGTTAAAATCTCATTCGGATTATCAAAAGCCGCTCTAATTTTAATAGTTCCTGTATTCTGATTGATTTGACCAGTACTAGTTTGAATACGGCCTTTTTCAGAATACTCTGTCCCATTAGCCAAAATCAGGCTTAAATCTGGTGAATTCTTAATACGTTCGGCTTTCGTTTTACCTTCGGCATTTTGTAAATGATTAATGTATTGTGCTTCGTTGAAACTAAAAAAAGCATAGACTTGGTCAATTTCACTTACGGTAGTTAGCGGTGTTGCATCACTAGGACTAATTAAAGCACCTTCTCTAAAGTTAATAGAACCAACATAACCATCTATTGGGCTTTTAATCGTCGCGTAACCAATATTTGCCGTAACTCCACTATAATTCGCTTTTGCTTGTGCTAAATTGGCTTTTGCAGTTTCTAGTTGTACTGCGCTAATAATGTTCTTTTCTACAAGTGGAATCAATTTATCAACTTCTACTTGCGCGACATTAATACGAGCTTGTGCTGCACCAGCATCTTGACTTAAAGACTGCGTTTCTAGTTTGAAAAGCATTTGTCCTTTTCGTACTTTTTCTCCTTCGTCTACATATACTTTTTCAATATAACCAGATGTTTTGGCGCGTACATCACTATTTACAATACCTTCAATAGTTGCTGGGTAATCGGTGTAACCTGTCACCGTTTTTTGTTGTATTTGTGTTACAGGAAACGGAGCTGGAGGTGGCGCTGCTGCAGATTGATTTTGTTCGCTGTTACCGCAACTTACAATGACCAAGAATACACTTAGGGCTGCTATATAATTTAATCTATTGTTTTTCATTTGTAATCTTACTTTAAATATGGAATTGGTTGTCTATTAATTTTTTTCTTAATACTTCTATTGATGCACTTGCTTCATCTAAAAATTGGATGTAATCATTATGGAAACTTAATTCGAACTTTTCATCTTCATTTTCGATTTTGTGGTTATTGATTTTCTCTTTATAATTTTTAATTTCTGAATGCAACACTTTAACTTCTTGCCATTCATTAATCACATTATCGATATGCTGAACGATCATATCCTTATTGATAATGAAATATTTTTTACGATCTCCTGTTTTAGTGAAATACACAATCTTGTTTAAATCTTGTAAATGATTAAGGTGTGTTGAAATGGTGCTTTTACTAGCGCATAATATCTTTACCATATCTTCAAAAGTGGTTCCTTGTTTACCTGTAAGTATGATATAAGACAGAATACGTGCTGCAACAGGTGCCAAATGCTCTCTTTTTTCTAAATGCACACCTAGTTTTTCAACTAAGGCCATTTTTTCTTTGCAGACATTCTCTTTCATTGTTAAACTTTTTTATTACTGATTTTGATTATGAAAATATCATGTACAGTAAAATTCTTGGCAAATATATATAATTGGTTCGGAACAAACCGAACTAAACGAAGTTAAAATGCTGTTAAATAAAAAAGCCGACTATGAATAGTCGGCTTTAGAGTATATTTTTTTGAAGTTTATAAAGCAGATTTAAACTGCTCTAAAAACCGTACATCATTTTCACTTAACAATCTAATATCACTAATCTGGTTGAGTAACATAGCTATTCTGTCTATGCCCATTCCGAAAGCGAAACCTGAATATATTTTTGAATCTATACCACAATTTTCTAATACATTAGGATCTACCATACCACAGCCCATAATTTCTAACCAGCCTGTTCCTTTGGTGATTTTATAATCTGTTTCAGTTTCTAAACCCCAATATACATCAACCTCAGCACTTGGTTCTGTAAATGGAAAGTATGATGGACGCAATCTAATCTTAGATTTTCCAAACATTTCTGTTGTGAAGTACTGAAGTGTTTGTTTTAAATCTGCAAAACTCACATCTTTATCAATGTATAATCCTTCTACTTGATGGAAAAAACAATGTGAACGCGCCGAAATTGCTTCATTTCTATATACACGACCTGGTGAAATTGTACGAATTGGAGGCTGATTATTTTCCATATATCGCACTTGTACCGAACTGGTATGTGTCCGTAATAAAATATCTGGATCCGTTTGAATGAAGAAGGTGTCCTGCATATCTCTTGCCGGATGATATTCTGGTAAATTTAATGCTGTGAAATTATGCCAATCGTCTTCAATTTCTGGTCCTTCACTCACATTAAAACCAATACGCGAAAAGATATCAATAATTTCATTCTTCACAATAGAAATAGGATGACGCGCACCAATAGCAATGGGTTCTCCCGGACGCGATAAATCTCCGTAAATCCCTTTGTCTTCTTCCTGACTTTCTAAAGCTTCTTTTAAGTGATTAACTTTAGCTTCAGCTGTGTTTTTAAGCTCATTTATGATTTGTCCGAATTCACGTTTCTGATCGTTTGCTACATTTTTTAATTCGCCATAAAACGCTCTTAAGTGTCCTTTAGAACCTAAATATTTTATTCTAAAGGCTTCAACTTCCTCTTTTGACTGTGCTTTAAAAGCTTCCGCTTCTGCTATAAGTTCTTTTATCTTGTCTATCATGGTTTCTAAAAGTAGGTGGCAAATTTAACGATTTTATCCAAAAAAAACGCCTTCAGATTGAAGGCGTTTTAAACTATTTTAAAAAACGAATTACAGTCTTACAAAAACATCTGTATAAATAACCCCTTCGTCGATAAAATCAAAATACATTTCATTACCATCAAAACTAATCTCTTGTGTAAAAGTATCTCCATCTTCTGTTGTAGAATACACACTAGAACCTAAATTCTCCCATGTACCAGTTGCGAGGTAATCTACCTCACATCCATTTCCAAAATCCCAATAACTAGTTGTACTAAAAGTTCCATTTGAAGATACAATAACCGTAGTTAAATCTTCACAGTCCATTAAAGGAACTGAAACTCCATCTTCGAGATATTCAGAATATTTCCAACTTCCAATAAAAGGGTCTTAAGAATTTCCTCCGTCATCATCGCTACTACAAGACGTAAATACAAGTGCAAAAACACTTAAAAGTAAAATTAATTTTTTCATACTTAAGTTTTCAAGTTTTAATGTTAGCTGCCGAAATTAACATTTTTTAACAAAACTCAAAATAAAAATTAATCAATATAATTTACCTCTACAAAGTAATTTACGATTGCTTCTTTCATCAGCACACTTTGTTCGCCAGCCTTTAAATGAGGCAACTGCGCTAATACTTTATAATGGGGCCAACCTTCGTCATCTACATAATCGAATTCATAATAACCATAAGGTGTTAAAACCTTACAAATTGCTATATGCATCAAATCGAGTTTGTGATCTTTTTTATATTCGCGATGTAACTGACCAAGCTCCTGTACACCAATAAGGTATATAATAGAATCGAGATCTAATTTATCTCCATCAGCAAATTGGTTAGAGAGTTTTTCTACTACTAAATCCCATCGTTCTTTTAATTGTTCATCTCTTGCCATGCTCATTTCCCGTAAAAACGGAAATCTCTTTAATTATTAAAAATTCTCATTATGAGTTCAAAGTTTCAACTTATTTTAAGTTTTCAAAGTTAACAAACTAAAGCCTCATCATTTGTGTTATTATATTAAAATGGTAAAAATCATGTACTTTTGTCTAAACCACTAGTTGTATGAGTATTATTGATATCATTTTAGCTGCCCTTTTATTGTTTGGATTTATACGTGGCTTATTTAAAGGACTCTTTGTAGAAGTCGCCTCTTTATTGGCTTTAGTGTTAGGTGTTTGGGGAGCCATTCACTTTAGTGGCTTTGCTGCAGGTTTTCTAGAATCAAAAGTAGATTGGAACGAAAAAACAATTAATATTGTTGCTTTCGCCATCACTTTTGTGGTGATTGTTTTAGTCATTGGCTTGGCAGGAAAAGCATTAACCAAACTCGCCGATTTCGCGGCTTTAGGACTTATTAATAAATTGGCAGGTGGTATTTTTGGCGCCCTTAAAATAGGACTGATTCTTAGTGTATTATTGGGTGTTTTTCATAAAATGAATAATACATTACCTTTTATGGAAGAAGAAGATTTGGAAAAAAGTATGCTTTATAAACCTGTAAAATCTTTAGCTGCTATAATTTTTCCGAGTATAATTAAAAGTGGAGAAGAACCTATCGTTAGAGAGAAAGAAGAATCATAATTTTATAATAAAGACCTACAAGGTTTTGACTTCGACTTCGCTCAGCCAACATAAAACCTTGTAGGTCGAATACTCTTAATCTAAATGATAAATTTCCATGATATCCTTAAGGTATTTTTCGAAGTCTATTTTTAAATCTATTAGTTTCCCTGTGTGTACATCAAATACCCAACCGTGGACTTTTAAACCTCTATCTCTATACGCTTTTTGTACGGCTGCTGTTTTAATTAAGTTCACACATTGTTCTTGTACATTAAGTTCTACTAAACGATCATACTTTTTATCTTCACATTCAATGGCATTTAGCTCATCATGATGCATTCTATAAACATCTCTAATATTACGTAACCAACCGTTTAATACTCCTAAATCTGCTGATTGCATGGCTGCTTTTACACCTCCACAGGCATAGTGTCCACAAACAACTACATGATTTACCTTTAAATGTGTAACAGCATAATTTACTACTGACATACCATTGGCATCTGTACCCACCACCATGTTAGCAATATTACGGTGAACAAAAACATCCCCAGGACCTAATCCCATTAATTCTTCTGCTGTAACACGACTATCAGAACAGCCAATAAATAATAATTCTGGATTTTGGCCTTTTCCTAAATCTTCAAAATAATTTGAATCAACAGCAAGTTTATCCTTAATCCATTGTTCGTTGTTTTCAAATACGTTTTTTAATATCATAAAATTGTATTAGATCATTAACATAAAACTACATTTCTATCAAATTTAGTGAAAATACAGTCTTACTAGATTACTTCTATCTTTAATTTAAAAATAAATATATCATCTCTAAACATAAAAACAGCACTAACAATATTGTCAATGCTGCTCTTCAAATAGCATGATTTTGAATTTATTTATTCATAAAAAGTAACGGCTCCCGAATTAACATCGTACATAGCTCCGATAATTTTAATCTCACCACTTTTTTCCATTTCAGAAAGTACTGGGCTTTCCGCATGTATTCTATCGATAGTTAAATCTACATTCATATGAGATACACTATCTACAAACTCTAAGTTTTTAGAGGTTCTCAAATCAGCCTCTTTAGGCTCTTTAACCGCTTCTACAGCAGGTTTAATTTTCTCAATTAGCTTGGTAAGGTTCCCTAATTTAGCATTATCGCAAGCTCCTTTAATAGCGCCACAACTAGTATGTCCTAAAACCACTATTAATTTTGTTCCTGCCAATTTAGAAGCAAACTCCATACTACCTAAAATATCTTCGTTTACAAAGTTACCGGCTATACGAACACTAAAAACATCTCCTAACCCTTGGTCAAAAACCAATTCAGCTGATACTCTTGAGTCTATACAACTTAATATTGTCGCAAAAGGAAACTGTCCTTCACTAGTATCATTTACCTGTTCTAATAAATTTCTATTTGCCTTTAAATTATTTTGAAACCTTACATTACCTTCCTTTAAATATTGTAATGACTTTTCTGGTGTCATTGTAGCTTGGGTTTCTCTTGTATGTGCTTTCATATATTTCTTTTTCTATTTAAAAATGTGTTGCAATTAGATTATAGCATTAATTACATACTATTAAACGTCATTAGCATTTCGCGTCACTAACTTTCACTTCTCTTATAGGTATAATTTTTATACCCGCGTATGCTTATTAATTAAAATATGATTGTTTATAAGAATGAGAAGCACGCAGTAATTGAATTCAAATTTGTCTTACCGATGTTCACCACTATTTTCAATTTAATTTTAGTAAAATTTTAATACTTATGATTAGTTGATGATAATTTTAAAGACCTTAATGATGTATTTGGGCACCATTAAGACTTTATGAGTTTTAAGAATATAGTTTGTGGCACTTCCAAAACTCCCTTAAGTTTTTTTTTAATTTGAAAGTATTAATATTCTTTTCCAATACATTTATTTGAAATTTTAACTCAAACTAATATCAGACTTTGGTCTAAGCTGAAAAAACTCAATAAAACTCTCAGGGTTTTCAACAACTCCACGTTTGGAAACTAATTTGATATCTATATTTCGCTCTTTTGCTTTAAAAGCAAAATCTTCGAGAATTTCTATAATATCATAATCTAGATAGCGTGTTTTCCTAACATCAAATTCTAAATAAGTATCTCTTGGCAAACTGTCTAATTGCTTTAAAATAGCACCTTTATTAAAGAAAGTAACTTCCTCAGCAAGCTCCATTTTAATTTTGTGTTTTCCGTTACTATTATCTTCTATATGAAGGAAATGTGAGTTTTGGTAACTCTTTAATAAAATAACTACAATTCCTACTAGCATGCCTAAACCAATACCAGAAAGTAAATCTGTAAAAACTATACCAACCACTGTTACAATAAATGGTAACCATTGTTTCCACCCTAAATTATACATTTTCTTGAATAGTGAAGGTTTAGCTAATTTATAACCAACTAATAATAATACGGCTGCTAGCACGGCTAACGGAATCATGTTAAGTAAAGTGGGTATTAAAATTACTGATATTAAAAGCAAGAAACCATGTATAATAGTTGATAATTTACTTTTTCCACCCGATTGTACATTAGCTGAACTTCTTACAATTACTTGAGTAATTGGTAAACCACCTATTAAACCAGAAATTATATTTCCAGCACCTTGTGCTAATAATTCTCTGTTTGTAGGGGTTACATTTTTATCTGGATCGATTTTATCAGAAGCTTCAACAGATAATAATGTTTCTATACTTGCAACTAAGGCAATAGTAAAAGCAACTATCCACACTTCATGGTTAAATACAACTTCAAAATTTGGAAAACTAAATTGCCCTACAAAAGAAGAAAGATCTTCTGGCACTGGCACACTAACCATATGTTTTGGCCCTATGGATAACAACTCATTACCTTGCGTAACAGTAAAGAAAATAATACCACCTACAACCGCTAAGAAAGGCCCAGGAATAACTTCAAATAATTTAGCTTTCTTACTTAACACATTGTCCCATACCATTATTAACACTAGGCTGATAACTCCAATTAACAAAGCACCTGGATGAATATTACTCAAAAGATTGATTAATTCAGAAAATGTATTACCACCGTCAATTTCAAAAAACTCTAAATCCCAAGCCGATTCTTCATCATAACCAAAAAAGTTTGGGATTTGTTTTAAAATAATGATAATACCAATACCGGTTAACATGCCTTTGATTACAGATGAAGGAAAATAATATCCAATAACTCCAGCTTTTAAAACTCCGAAAATTATTTGAATAATTCCTCCTAAAACTACAGCAACAAGAAAATTCTCATAACTTCCTAACGTTGTAATAGCGGTTAAAACGATGGCTGCTAAACCTGCCGCAGGCCCACTAACACCCAATTTAGAACCACTTAAGGATCCAACTACAATTCCTCCAATGATACCAGCAATTACACCAGAAAACAATGGAGCTCCACTGGCTAAAGCAATACCTAAACACAATGGTAATGCCACGAAAAATACAACGACACTTGCAGGCAAGTCGTTTTTTAATGTTTTAAACATTTTATATAATGATTTTATACTATTGAATAGAGTTCAATAGTTAATTTTTAATGATTCTTAGGGACAATAAATGTCGAACGAAAAAAAATTAAATAAAATCGGGAGGTGGAGATATTAAATTAAGATGTGGTTTAGGATAGTTTTTAAATCTATACCCTTCAAGATGAGTAATTTCCTGTTCTTCAATTATAAATTCTGAATCTTGATGATCTTTATCAAACAGAAGCTTAGCATGTGCGTTCTCTTCTTCTTCAGTAATACTGAAAAAACATGCGACATCAATAGAGTCATCAATAGACATGATAATTGTGGGTGCAGAAATAAGCCCAATAAATACTATGGTTAAAAAAACAGCTATTCTGTATTTGGAGCTTTTCTGCATAAGCGACAAATATAATATGTAGGACATTAACAAACTGTTAAATTCGTTCTAAAAAATCTTCAATAATTTGACGTCTTTTTTAGGAATCCAACCAATAGAGTTATCAGACAGTTGAATTTTGTTCCAATCTTCATAGGTCTCTAAGACTTGTACCTTAGTCCCTTCGTGCAATCTAAAAACCTCTTCACTAGTTGGGTTTGGGTCTGTTTTTACTCTACTTTCTTGCGCAAAAACAATTGCCGGATTATCTTTTTTATTTAAGTCGTCCTTTTTAAATGCCATAAAAACCGATATACAAGCCACAAATAAGCTTATAATACTCGTTACAAATGCAATTCGTTTTTTTGAACTGGTATAAGAAAAGTGATAAGCTAAAAATATAATAACAAATAAAAGCACACCACCTACTGCAATTTTTGCCCAAGCATCGGTGTTAAAAGTATTGACTATATTATTGAAAATTCTTGAAAAACCAACGGTCGGAACTTTTTCAATCGCATCAATCGTCATATTTTGCGCAAATGCCAAATTATTTTGTATGTCCTTATCATTAGGTGCTAATTGTAATGCTTTTTCAAAATAATAAATGCTAGGTGCAATATTATTGAGTTTATAATTAGCATTTCCTAAGTTAAAATACAACTCCGCAGAATGTTGCTTTGCATCTAAAATAGATTCATATTTATCTATAGCTTCTGCAAATTTACCATCATTATATAAGGTATTGGCTTCACTAAAACTCTGATCGTTTTGCGCAAAACCAATAAGGTTAAAACAACATAAAAGTATAAAGGTAATAGCTCTCATTTTATCTTAGTTGCTTATCTATTAATGAAATTGTCTTCGCTGCCTTATCATAATCATTCTGCATCGTCACTTGAGTAATTGGAGTGTAACGTGCCAACTCACAATTTTCTAATATTGAAATAAAATTTGAAACCACATCAGTTTGAACTTGACGTTCTTGTAATAGACTTTCAATTTTTTCTTTATTAAAATCACTCGTTTCAATATTTAATTTTGCTTTTAAGTAATTATGAAGTGCCTTTTCTAGTGCCAAATAAAAAGCTTCTTTTTGTCCCATCGCTTTTTTAGCTTCTCCTAAATATTTTTTAGCTAAACGGTCTGCTTTTCTAATACGATTGCCTTGCACATCTGCATCACGTTCATCCTTTTTACGTCTTACTACAATAGCTAAAGGAATGGCTAAAAACGGTAACAATAACAATGACCAAAACCCAGTAGACTTAAAAAAGGGCTCTGATTTTAAAGGCAACCAATTTGAATTTGTTTTTATAAAAGCAAATGTGTTGGTATTGGGATTAACCGATTGTTTGGTATCAGTTGTTGGACTTTCAGCATTATCACTAGCTGCTGTAGGTCCTTCTAAAACATCAATAACAATGTCTGATGACGTAATGCGTTTGTAACTTTCTGTATCTAAATCAAAATATGAAAATGAAATCGTTGGCACAGGATATTTTCCTTTATATTGAGGTACAATAGTGTAAGTGTCCGAAATATCACCTTGCATTCCATTAATATTTGTACGAATATTCTCTTGATGCTCTGGTTCGTATACCTCTAATGAACTTGGTACGCTTAGCTTTGGTAATTCAAACAGTTTTAAATTTCCTTTTCCTGAAACTTCGATTTTTGCCTGGAGTGATTCTGTAGCATTCAACTGTGTTTTAGATGTAGAAACTTTGAAATTAAAATTACCCACAGCACCTTTAAAATCGGATGGCTTACCTTCTTCTGGAAGTGGTTTGACATTAATTATTCTACTACCTGCCGTTACTTCTTTTGGAATGTTGGTCATTAAGTGTCTTCCAAAAATATCTACTTTATCTGATGGTACTTCTGCTGTAATATCCATAACTAACGGCTCTATTTTCAGAGCTCCAGTTTTTTGGGGATAGAGCACTGTTTTTCTAAGCACAACGTAACGGTAATTTTCACCTTTAAATTTACCTTCTTGAACAGGAAGTCCTTTTATTTCAATATTCTGACTCCAAAAATCATTAAAGCGAGGAATTTCCTTTTCTCTCCAGTTGCTACTCACTCCGATTTCTTTGGAGACGTACAATTTGTAAACCACTGTTATAGCTTCATTTAAATAAGGGTTTGTATTTGAAACCTCAGCGACTAAATGAATTTTTTCTGTGGCAACATCTGAAGCCGCTGCATTTCCGTTCGGCGCACTTACGGCTTTAGTCACAGTAACAGTAACAGGAAATGTTTTATAAATTTCGCCATCAATTTCTATAGTAGCTTGTTTAATTGTGAAATTACCTTGTTTTTTTGGTGCTAAAAAATAGCTATATGTTTTAGAGAATGTACGTTTTCCATTTGAATATCTATTACTAACAGACGTATTTGGTCCACCAACAACATTAAAATTAGTAAAACTTGGAGGCACAAAATTGTCTCCATCCTGATTCATTTCAAAATCGATACGTAGACGTTCATTAATTCCTAGTTTATTCTTACTGACTTTTGCTTCAAATTTAACCTGCGCTGAAGCAATACTTGTGGCAAGTATTAGGAATACTATGGATATGTTTCTTATTAATTTCATTTATAATTTAGCATACTAACTACGACTGAATACTTTTAACCAATCATTACCAATCCTTATCCGTCTTAACCTTTGCTCCTTTTTGTTTTTCGGCATTCATTTTTTCTTGGACCTTTTGTTCTTGATTTTGCATCGCTTCTAAAATATTCTTTATCTGCTGAGGAGACATTTGTCCAGGCTGCGGTTTAGGTTGTTGGTTATTATCCTTGTTGTCTTCCTTTCCTTTACCATCATCCTTTTTATCGTCCTTTGGTTTTCCGTCTTCATCCTTATCCTTATCTCCGTCTTTTTTATCCTGGTCTCCTTCGTCCTTCTTATCTTGGTCGTCCTTTTGATCTTTATTGTCTTTGTTTTCGTCCTCTTTTTTTTGCTCGTCTTCTTTGTCTTGTTCTTGGTCTTTGTTTTCGTCCTTTTTATCATCTTCACCTCCACCATCATCCTTTTGTTGATCAGCACATTCTTTTGCTAAAGCAAAATTATAGCGCGATTCTTCATCAAATGGATTGTTTCTTAAAGCATTTTTATAAGCTTCTACCGCTTCTTTGCATTGCTCATTTTGCATTAAGATATTACCAATATTATGAAATGCTCTGTGTTTTTCATCTTTAGTGGTGGCATTAATTGCGGCTTCTTGACTTCTAAATAAGGCTTCGTCAAAGCTCCCTTTTTTATAATACGAATGTGCTAAATTATAAGCTCCTGTCGCTTTGTTTGGCGCCTCTGAAATGGCTTTTCTATATTCCATTTCGGCTTCTACATAGTTATCTTCACTGACCAATTCATTGGCTTTATAAACCAAATTAGTGGCGTTTCTATCGGCTTTTAGTTGTTCTTTATTGAGATCTTGGGAAAACCCAAAACTTCCAACTAAAACTGTAATAAGTAGTATATAAAATTTCATATGTATCTCTTAATTATGAAAACGACCTCTAAATTACTAAAGCCCTAACAGACTTAGCGTTAAAAAAAATTTAAAAATTCTAATTCGTTCGCTTCTATTTTTTCAAAAAAGTCTCATTGAACATATTCAATACATAACCTTTCAATTTATTCTTTTAGATATATGTTTCATTAAATAAATTCAACTTCGTTAACCAAGCTGTTTTTCGTTCTAAAAAGAAGATATCAATAAAGAGTAATAGAATTCCGAAAGCCAAAAACCACTGAAATTGATCTTTAAAATCTGCAATTTGCTTCGACTCAAATTCTTGTTTGTCCATTTTATCTAATTCCTCTTTTATTGTATTAACAACCTCTGCCGTATTGCTTCCATTAATGTAAATTCCATTAGCTTCTGCGGCAATTTCCTTTAAAGTAGATTCATCTAATCGTGTAATTACCGTTTCCCCTTGGTTGTCTTTTTTATAATTTAAAACAACACCATTACGTTTAATAGGAATTGGACCTCCTTTAATATCACCAACACCTATAGTTAAAATTCTTATTCCTTGCTCTGCTGCTTCTTCAGCAATACTTATAGCTTCTCCATCATGATCTTCTCCATCTGAAATAATGATTAAAACACGATTGGCTTGGTTTTCGTTATCAAAATATGTTTTTGAAAGTTGAATCGCTTCACTGATGGCTGTTCCTTGAGAAGACATCATATCAGTATTCATATTTTGTAAAAACATTTTTGCCGACGCATGGTCTGTTGTAATTGGTAATTGCGGAAATGCTTTACCTGCATAAGCGATAATCCCAACACGATCACTCACTAAACTGTTTACAATTTGCGTCACTAACTGTTTTGATTTATCTAAACGATTAGGCGCAATATCTTCAGCCAACATACTTTTTGACACATCTACTGCAAAAACCACATCTACTCCTTCACTCCGAATCGTTTCTAACTTGGTTCCAATCTTGGGGTTTACTAATGCCAATGACAAACAAGCAAAAGCACAGCAAAGCACAAAAACTTTTAAAACACTTTTAAATAACGATTGATTAGGGCTCAAACGCTTTAACAAGGCAGAATCTGCAAATTTTTTCTGTACAGAACGCCTCCAAATCTGAAGCGCTATAAACAGTAAAATGATTACTGGAATTACCAATAACGTCCAAAACCATATGTTTTCATCTAATCTAAACAAAGCTTCTAAATTTTGTGTATTTCAATATTAATTCTATTAATAATAACAATCCTGCCAATAGTACTAATGGTCTATATTTTTCGTCGTAATTGTAATATTTTGTTTCTTCAACTTCCGTTTTTTCGAGCTTGTTGATTTCGTCATAAATTTCGGCTAACTTATCATTATTTGTGGCTCTAAAATACTTTCCACCAGTTTCTAACGCAATTTCTTTTAATAAGGCCTCATCAATTTCTACTTGCATACGACCATATCTGAAGGTTCCATTAGAATTAAAGCCAATTGGAGATAATGCCATTCCGTTTGTACCTAAACCAATAGCATAAACCTTAATACCATACTCTACAGCCAATTCACTCGCAATTTTCGGATCTATAAACCCTGAGTTATTGACACCATCCGTAAGTAAAATAATAACTTTACTTTTAGCTCTACTATCTTTTAAGCGGTTGACAGACGTTGCTAAACCCATACCAATTGCCGTTCCTCCTTCAATGATGGAATTGTAATTAATATCTCTTAGAGACCTTTTCACAATTGATTTATCACTTGTAATTGGTGTCTTCGTATAAGCTTCACCAGCATATTCTACTAAACCAATTCGGTCATTAGGACGACCATCAATAAAATCGGCAGCCACTTCTTTTAAAGCATCTAATCGATTAGGACGTAAATCTTTTGCTAACATACTTGCCGAAACATCAATTGCCATTACAATGTCTATTCCGCTAGTAGTTTTGGTTTTTGTAGATACATCAACTGTTCTTGGTCTTGCTATGGCTACAATTAAGAGCGCTAAAGCAATTAAGCGTAAGACAAAAAGTAGATGTCTAAAATTGATCCAAAAAGAAGACGCCCCTTTGAATCCTTTAATGCTTGACATTTTTAACTCTGCGGTTTGTTTACTATGTTTAAGAACATACCAAACTATAGCTATTGGTAAAAGCAACAGCAACCAGAAAAATTCTTTATTTAAAAATTGTATATTCTCTAACATTATTCTTTCTCTTCTTCAGTATCTTCAGATTTAAGCTCTATAGAGTTTGTAATCCGTTCAATCATTTCATCTGCATAATCATCGTCTTTAGACCATGTTATTACAATTTGTTGCAATACATTTTCATTAGAAAAACATAATAACAGATACTCTGCATTTATTACATCATCTGTTCCAGGTGCTTTAAGGTTTAAGGTACCAAATGTTTTTAGGCCTTCGGCATTATTAGGCGTAATAAACTTATCCGTTTTAACCGTAATATCTGTAGCTCCTTTTGCTTCAAAACCTTTAATGGATTCTTCAGACACCTTTAACAAATCGAATGTTGGTTTATCTGTACTTTCAGCTTGTGGTGCTTGTTTTGGCACTTTAAGCGTTGTTGTATTTATAACGACACTAAAGACATCTAACATGGTGCCATATGCAAAAGTCGTCATGTTGAGTTGCTCCTTAGCCTCTTCAGGAATTGGAGATTCTACACGTTTTAAAACTCTAGGGGTCTCAATCCAAACTGGCGGAAAGCCATAAGCACTTTTAACCCAATCGCCTTCTAACAATTCTTTACTTTCATGTCCAATAATAGTATCTTTTACATAACCAAAGCCATATTTTACACCAAAGCCTACAAAAGTTGCAATGATTAGAAATAACGAAATACCAATGGTAATCCAAATTTTTACACGCTTCTTTTTGCGCTCTTGTGCTTCTTTATATTTTTGATCTAATAATTTTTCTTCTTCGGAAGGTTCTGGCAAGCTTACTTTAACGTTATCAATAGCTTTGTCTATAGTAGATTTATCCATTTCTGCAAGTGCAGTATCTGGTGCAGACTTAGCAAACTTAACTAAATCGGCACGTTGCAATATGGATTCGATATGTAAGATGGTTTCTTTTGAAAGGGGAACTTGATTCCCTTCTTTCAACAACTTTAATCGAGCAACAAGTTCTGATGTTGTACTTTCTAATGCACGATCATACACCTTTTCATCTAAATATTTTCTAATGATAAAGGTAAGTTCCGAATAATATTCCTTGACTTCAGAACGCATTAAAAGCTGACTTTCATCGAGTTTCTGTAATGCTAATTTTGCACGATCATAAGGTGGTAACAATGCTATTTCTTCTTCCTCAGTTAACGGCTTTGTTCTCCAAATAAACCAATACAGTAAAAATGCAACTAGCGCAATAACTAACAATGCAATTAAAACCCATTTCCACCAATCACTTCCACTTTCTTCGACTTCGATAATAGGTTTAATATCATAGAGTTTCTGTTTGGTTGTATCAACTTCTATGGTGTTTACTTCAACTTTTAAAGAATCTGTAAAAAAGGGTTGATCACCAATTATAATTTTTTGTCTCGGAATTGTATAAGCACCAGAATCGAATTGTGTTAGCTTATAAATTCTTGATAATAGAAACTTCGCTTCACGTTTTGTAGTGTCTATTTTTAACGCTTCAACATTTTCTAAAGGCATAAAAGTTTGGCCTTCTGGAAATACAACTAAAGCCAATGAATCTGCTTCTACATTAATTTTATAGTTGATTTGCTCACCAATTCTAATCTTAGTCGTGTCTATTTCCGTTGAAACTTGAGCTGAAGAGAAAAAAGAACCAAGAAAAAAGATCATCGAAAACAAACCGAAGACGGAAGACCGAAGACGGAAGACTGATGCGTCCTTATTTTTAGTTAATATGCTACTTATATATTTTAAACTTTTCACTTTACGTTTCTTGCTTTATACTTTTTACTTTTCACTTCCTAGTAATTATCATCTGTGTTTAAAATAGCCTAAGAGTTTTTTCACATAGCTCTCATCAACACGGCAATCAATAACTCCAGCGCCAGATTTCGCAAAACTGTCTTTAAAGTAACTCACTTTTTCGTTATAAAATTTACTGTAATTCTGTCTTACTTTTTTAGAAGCCGTATTTACAAGCATCATTTCACCTGTTTCTACATCTTCCATTTGCACCATTCCTATATTTGGAATTTCTTCTTCGTGCTTATCGTATACTCTAATTCCGGTAATATCGTGCCTGCCAGATGCAATTTTAAGATTCTGCTTGTAATCATCTCCAACAAAATCGGACAAGACAAAAACAATTGCCTTTTTCTTCATAACGTTAGATAAAAACTTAAGCCCTTCTGCTATGTTGGTGTTTTTACTTTTAGACTCGTGCTCTAACAATTCGCGAATTATTCTTAACACATGAGAACGTCCTTTTTTAGGCGGAATGTAAAGTTCTATTTGATCCGAGAATAAAATTAGCCCAATTTTATCATTGTTTTGAGTTGCTGAAAACGCTAATGTTGCTGCGATTTCAGTAACTATTTCATCTTTAAACTGATTTTTTGTTCCAAACAACTCACTTCCCGAAACATCTGCCATAAGCATCATGGTAAGCTCACGTTCTTCTTCAAAAACTTTAATGTGCGGCTGGTTGGTTCTTGCCGTAACATTCCAATCTATATTTCTAACATCATCACCAAATTGGTATTGGCGTACTTCAGAAAACGTCATACCACGACCTTTAAAGGTTGAGTGATATTCTCCTCCAAATATATGATCAGACAAACGACGTGTCTTAATCTCAATTTTTCGTACTTTTTTTAGAAGTTCTTTAGTATCCATTTTTTCAGTTTGCAGTGAGCAGTCTTCAGTTAGCAGTTACGTATAAATCAGAATTAGAGTTAGCCACTGCCAACTGAATACTGATTTATTGACCACCATTTATGGTACTTCGATTTCGTTTACAATCTTATTGATAATATCCTCCGAAGTGATGTTTTCTGCCTCAGCTTCATAAGTTATTCCAATTCTGTGGCGTAAAACGTCATGAACAATAGCACGTACATCTTCTGGAATCACATAACCTCTTCGTTTAATAAACGCATAACATTTAGCAGCGGTTGCTAAGTTTATACTTCCACGAGGTGAGGCTCCAAAAGAAATTAAAGGTTTTAAATCTCCTAGTTTATATTTTTCAGGATAACGTGTTGCAAAAATAATATCTAGGATATATTTTTCAATTTTCTCATCCATATAAACCTCTCTAACGGCATTTTGTGCGCTTAGAATCTGAGCAATAGACACCACAGGATTTACTTTTTCATAAGTCCCTCTTAAGTTGGCTCTTACAATTTGCTGTTCGTCATCTATGGTTGGATAATCTATAACTGTTTTCAACATAAAACGATCCACTTGTGCTTCTGGCAAAGGATAAGTTCCTTCTTGCTCAACTGGGTTCATCGTTGCCATTACTAAGAATGGCTTGTCTAGAATAAACGTTTCATCACCAATAGTGACTTGTTTTTCTTGCATTGCTTCAAGTAAAGCAGATTGCACTTTTGCTGGTGCTCTGTTTATCTCATCTGCTAAAACAAAATTGGCGAAGATTGGTCCTTTTTTAATAGTGAAGTCATTCTCCTTCATATTAAAAATCAATGTACCAACCACATCAGCAGGTAATAAATCTGGTGTAAACTGAATTCTACTAAAACTAGCATCAATTGCTTTTGAAAGCGTGTTAATAGCTAATGTTTTTGCCAAACCAGGTACACCTTCTAATAAAATATGACCTTGACCTAATAAACCGATGAGTAATCGCTCTACCATATGCTTTTGCCCAACTATAACCTTGTTCATTTCAAAGGTTAGTAAATCTACAAATGCACTTTCTCTTTCTATCTTTTCGTTAATTGATTTAATATCAACTGTACTCGTTTCTTCCATTATTTAAGGGTTTAAGAACAAAACTATGTTTTACACCAATTTCATTTTAAAATAATTTTTAATAAGAAATGGCTTCGTGTTTTTTAGAGCATGCAAAGTGTTAAAATTTTTTCTTAGTTGCTGTTAACAATTGGTTAAAAAAAAAGCAATACCGAAGTATTGCTCATTTAAAGTTCAGAACTCGCCTAAACGAGTTCTATTAATCATGGATTAGAATAATTAATATTGAATGTCTCTTATTTCTGTAGATATTTTTGCGTTTAATACCATCATATTATCAGAGGTATTAAAACTTATAGATTCATCAAGGTCTAGATCTATTACTATATCATATAAATGATTTGCTTCAAATTCTGAATTTACTATGTTTGAAGGTGTCGAATTACCTTTATCTGCAACATCCAAACTGAATAATGTTTGATTGATATTAATGAAGTTATTGTCATCTAAGACGATTCTAATTTCATAAATGTATGCTGATTCAATTTCAGAATAATCTACAAGTAATAATTGTGCATCATCATTAAGCGCACTAACATTATGAGTACCTGTGTTAATTGCATTTAAGCTAACCCAAGCATCTGTAGTACTTTTTTCTTGCTTTACTCGTACTTGCACATCTGCTATATCTAAGTAAACCTGATTAAGGTCTTGTGTTGTACTTTTTAAACTAACAGAAACTGCTGCTAATTGTGCATTGCTATCCGTATCATCTTTAGAGCAACTAGTAACGCTTACTAAAATGATAAATGTAAATACTAAAAATTTGATAGTTTGTAAATGTTTCATGATTTGGGGTATTGAATAATTACAGAACAATGATACTTCATTCGGTATGTTTTGAGTATTTTTATGCATGAATTGCACAAAAAACCATATAAACTGAAAAAAAAGTGAAATATTCTCGATTAATTGCAGGTACAATGACCTGGGGAAGCTGGGGTAAACAGCTCTCAAAAAAAGAGATAGAAGCTTTAATGAACTTCTGTATTACCAACCACATTACCACTTTCGATCATGCAGATATTTATGGCGCCTACACTACAGAAGCCGATTTTGGCCAAGCATTTAAAGGCTCTAGCATTAAGCGTGAAGACATTCAGTTAATTTCAAAATGTGGTATTCAAGAGCAATGTGGTAATCGAAATAACAAGGTTAAACATTATAATTACAGTAAAGATTATATTATTTGGTCTGTTGAAGACTCTCTAAAGCATCTAGAAACCGAATATTTAGATTTATTGTTACTACACAGACCAAGTCCATTAATGGTTGCTGAAGACATTGCTGAAGCGATAACCATTTTAAAGAAAGATGGAAAGATTAGAGATTTTGGTGTCTCTAATTTTACACCATCGCAAATGGACATGATTGGTTTACGCATGGATATTGACGTAAATCAAATAGAATTCTCATTAACTGAACATTCTGCTATGCACAATGGCACCTTAGATTACATGATGACTAATGGCATAAAACCAATGGCCTGGTCTCCTCTAGGGTCAGTATTTAAAAACGACAATGAACAAACCAGACGTATCCATAAGCAACTAGGTGCGTTACTGGATAAATACAATGCAACGGAAGATCAGTTGCTATTGGCTTGGATTATGAAACATCCATCACATATTCATCCTGTAGTTGGAACGACGACTAAAGAACGCTTGAAACTCGCCGTTGAGGCAGCGGATATTAAATTGGAATTGGAAGATTGGTTTTTAATATTAGAGGCCACACAAGGGTGTACGGTACCTTAACAATTTTACTATCTAAGACGCAGTTTTCAGTGACTTACTCGACACGATAATATTGTAAAGATTCTTGCCTTCGCAGGAATGACAGAACTATGAAAAAAATAGCATTAATCACAGGAGCAACAAGCGGTATTGGTAGAGCAACGGCTCACGAATTTGCAAAACATGGTATCAATTTAGTTTTATGTGGTCGCAGACAAGAACGCTTAGATAGTGTGCAAAAAGCCTTATCTAAAGAAGTAGATGTGCACACGTTGAATTTTGACGTTCGTGATAGAACTCAAACTTTAGAAGCGATTGCATCATTGCCAAAAGAGTTTCAGCAGATTGATATTTTAATCAACAACGCAGGAAATGCACATGGTTTAGATCCCATCCAAGCTGGAAATTTAGACGATTGGGATGCTATGATGGACATTAATGTAAAAGGATTGCTCTATGTGAGTAAAGCGATTATTCCTGGTATGACAGAACGCAACTCTGGACATATAATTAATATAGGATCTTCGGCCGGAAAAGAAGTGTACCCAAATGGAAATGTATATTGCGGCAGTAAACATGCTGTTTTAGCAATAACGGAAGGCATGCGAATTGATTTGAATCCTTTCGGAATTAAAGTTGGCGCCATTAATCCTGGTTTGGTAGAAACGGAATTTTCTGAAGTTAGATTTAAAGGCGATGCAGCAGCCGATAATGTCTATAAAGGCTATAAAGCTTTACAGGCAGAAGATATTGCGGAAGTCATTTATTTTGCGATCTCTAGACCTGCTCATGTGAATATTGCAGATGTGTTGATGTTTTGTACAGCTCAGGCCAATTCAACAACAGTAAAGAAATCTTTATAGTTTCTTCACTGTTGTTGAATATTATTTATTCTTATTAATTATTTTTTATTTCTACATCATGGCACATTATCGTTCATTTGAAGATTTAGAAGTTTACAAAAATGCTACAACATTTTGTGATGCTATTTGGGATATCATTATAAATACACCTTTACAAAAAGATTATAAATTGAGAGAACAAATAAATGGTTCTTCTGGTTCAATTATGGATAATATCGCTGAAGGATTCGGCAGAGGCGGAAATAAAGAATTTATTATGTTTTTGAGTTTTTCACGCGGCTCTTGTGCAGAAACCAAATCACAATTATTGCGTGTAAAAAACAGAAATCATATTACTGTCGAATTATATACTGAGCTTAATTCGAAAGCCGAAAACCTTATTGAGCAACTTTCAAAATTTATAAATTATTTAAAAAAATCTAATCGAAAAGGGCCAAAGTTCGATTAAGTCCTAATAAATAATAACAATAATTAATAGACAATAGTCCTTGATTAACAAAAGACTACTCATAAAGCACCTACTTGCTCACAACGATGAGAACAGTTTTTATGACAAAAAGCGAAAAATCAATATTAGTCAGAAAGAAGGAAAAGCTAAGTTCCTAAAGCATGTGTGTGCGCTTTCTAACAGCAACCCTAAAAACAACTCATTTATTGTTATTGGTGTAGAGGATGAAGATAATACGATAATTGGTGTCGATTTTTTTGATGACAGCAAAATTCAGAATCTTATTAATGCTTATCTCAACAATCCACCAATTGTACAATACGAAAATATTCCGTTTCCGCATTTATCAGATGATAAAGTAGTTGGCTTAGTCACCATTAGACCCATTGACGACATTACATCACTTAAAAAAAATATTTGGAAATATTATGGTGGCTCCGTCTTTTTTAGAGATGGTAGCATAAGCATGCCCAAGGTTTTTGATATTGAAATTAAAGATGTGAATTCTAAAATTGTGGCAGCCATAGAAAACCACGCACAAAATAGCATTGAATTAACGCTCGATGGTGTTTTCGATTTTATGAATAAGCGTCAGGATTTTAGCCCACAGTATAAAGTCTTTAAGGAATACTTTGTACTCTGTTGGTCTGGTGCCAAAAAACATGTAAAAAATGAGCTCTTCTTTTCTAGGGTAGATATCGAATTAATTAATGAACAAGTTCGTTTGTTTTATTCGGCCTTAGATGAAGTTTCCATTTCTTATACTGAAGATACTTTTAAAATAATCGAATATGTTAGGCTTGGTTTGCATCAATCTTATAAATATTACCAACTTGAAGAAACCATTATTCACTTTGAAAATAATGGGAACTACTCTATTGAAGTCAACCTTATTTTTGAACCACCACAGTTTGATAAAAAAGTGTTGCATCATATTTATAATGCTAATAATGCAGTTTTAGAAAAACTCGAAAAAAAGCGAGGCTTATCAAAAAATGAAATTGATGATTTAAAAAATTTAGCAGCTAGTTATTTAATATGTTATCTCAACGGATTTGAAGATGCCTTAATAAAATTAGACATCATTAAACCATATATAAAGGACTACAATTTAGAGCTCTACTATTCTTACAAAGAAACCATGCGTATTTTAAGAAAAGTAAGATATAGTTAGTTAGTCGGAAATAATAGATTTTTCATCCCGTTTTTTGGTATTTTATCGGAAGATACACCAAAACAATACTGATTATACATTTTTTTCGACCATTCATCATAAATTTTGCTAGCCATAGAAAATATTATCCATATTTGTAGTGCTATTAATCAATTACCAAACCTTGTTTCTCTAAAGCCAAAAGCTCTAAATTGAAACAAGGTTTTTTTATGCTTTTAAATGAAATCCAGTAATTTTTGCTCACTAGGAATAATCCCTTCGGCAGAAACATCCATCCAGCGTGAGAGAATTGTAGAATAAACTGATCTAAAATCTATATT